>NZ_JAEQAZ010000179.1 GCF_016654115.1 Streptomyces sp. MBT53 | reverse complement strand
TCCCCGCCCCCTCCCCGACAGCCCCTGGGGCGATTCTGCCCCGGAACGGGAGAAGGGGGTCGGCGCGGGCGCTCCGGCCGGCTCTGTCCTAGTTCTGCGCCGCCGCCGAGGCCTGGGCCTCGCCGCGTCTGCCGATCTGGCGGAACGCGAACTCGGCCAGGTCGTCGCCGATGCTGAAGACCTTGGTGTCCTTCGTCGTCACGTCCGTGCCGTTGGTGAAGCCGGCGATCGTGAAGTAGGCGTAGCGGCCGTAGGCGTTGGTGGTCGTGCGGCACACCGCGCCGTCGCAGAACGGCTTGACGCCCTTGCCGGACAGCGACTTGATGATGCTCTTCGTGTCCGCCTGCGTCTTGGCCTTCTCGGCCTGGGCCTCGCTGTCGAAGACGGCCACGCCGACCGTCACCGCGACATCGTCCTTGGTGTAGGTGACGCGCATCAGGCGGGTGCAGCCGTTGGCCGTGAGCACCTTCGGGAGGGTCGACTGGGCGGCCGAGGCGCAGTTCGTGGTGTCGGCCGTCGGACCCTTCTTGTACACGGTCGAGCCCATGGTCAACTGCGTGCCGGGGAACAGGAGTTCAGCGCTGAGCGGCGCGGTGTCCTTGGCCTTGCTGGAGATGAACTCCTTCGGGTCCAGCGGCGGCGGCGCACTGGTCGGCGCGAAGGACGGCGAGGTGGCGCCGGCGCTCGGCAGGGACCCGCTCGCGGGCAGGTTCGTCGGCTTGCCGGACGCGGTGTCGTCGCCGTTCGCGGACATGACGGCCATGGCGACGGCCGTCCCGACGGCTATCGTCGCGACCGCGCCGCCGCCTATGAGCAGCAGTCTCTTGCGCCGGTTGCGCGTCTCCGCCCGGTCGGCGAGCGCGGCCCAGTCCGGGGTCTCGTCGTCGACGTTGCCGCCCCACGGCTGCTGCGATTGCGGTTTCCAGGGATCCCACTGGGACTGGGGTCCCCCCTGCCCGAAGCTCATGGGTCGCATCCTAGACGGGGGGACGGGGGTACCGGTGCGCCTCAACGAGGCCTGTGGGAACTGACGTTGAGATGTCGCGGTAAGTGTTTTCGCGGTCACTTTCCGCACGCACTCCCGTCGGTCCCGCCGCGTTTTGACCCGTCCGGCCGGGCGCGGGTACTCTTACGGTTTGTTATGCGTATCGGCTTGGTCGTTCTCAGACGAGAAGCCCCTACGTAGGTTCCCTGGAGCAGTTACCAGTGGGCGGCATACGGGCATCGTCCCCGGCCATTGTCGTCCCCAGCTGCACGATCGCTTCAGTGATGCCATGTGTCAGCACCCATCCACTGAAGAAGAAGGCTGCGAAGTGCGTACGTACAGCCCCAAGCCCGGCGATGTGACTCGCCAGTGGCACGTCATCGACGCCCAGGACATCGTCCTCGGCCGTCTGGCTACCACTGCCGCGAACCTCCTCCGCGGCAAGCACAAGCCGACCTATGCCCCCCACATGGACATGGGCGACTTCGTCATCATCATCAACGCCGACAAGGTTCACCTGTCCGGCAACAAGAAGACCCAGAAGCTGGCGTACCGCCACTCCGGCTACCCGGGTGGTCTGCGCTCCGTCCGCTACGACGAGCTGCTGGCGAAGAACCCCGAGAAGGCCGTCGAGAAGGCCATCAAGGGCATGATCCCCAAGAACACCCTGGGCCGTCAGATGATCAGCAAGCTGAAGGTCTACTCGGGCGACCAGCACCCGCACGCTGCCCAGCAGCCGGTGCCGTTCGAGATCACCCAGGTCGCGCAGTAGTTCCGGCCACACCCCTAAACAGAAAAGAATCTGAGGAGAACCGTGGCCGAGACCACCGTTGAGCAGCCGGTCGAAGACACCGAGACCGAGCTCGTCGACATCGAGAGCTACACCACCGAGTCCGAGGTGCCCGTCGAGGGCGAGTACACCTCCGAGTCGCTCGCCGGCCGCTTCGGCGACCCGCAGCCGGCCGCCGGCCTGGGCCGTCGCAAGAACGCCATCGCGCGCGTTCGCATCGTGCCCGGCACCGGCAAGTGGAAGGTCAACGGGCGCACGCTCGAGGACTACTTCCCGAACAAGGTCCACCAGCAGGAAGTCAACGAGCCCTTCAAGGTGCTCGAGCTCGACGGCCGCTACGACGTCATCGCCCGTATCTCGGGTGGCGGCGTCTCCGGTCAGGCCGGTGCCCTGCGCCTCGGCGTGGCCCGCGCGCTGAACGAGGCCGACGTGGACAACAACCGCGGCGCCCTCAAGAAGGCCGGTTACCTCCGTCGCGACGACCGTGCGGTCGAGCGCAAGAAGGCCGGTCTCAAGAAGGCCCGCAAGGCTCCGCAGTACAGCAAGCGCTAAATCGCGCCTGCTCTGCTGTCTGTACTCCGAACGCCCCGGCGGCACGCCAGTCGTGCCGCCGGGGCGTTCGTTTATCACAGCGCGGGGCGTATAACGGCACAAGACGCTCAAAGGCTTGTGTGATCGGATGAACAGGCATCGTATGCCTGGAACGCAGGACTTTCGACTTGCAGGATTTTCGCCTTCCTCAGGAGGACAAGTGGGACGACTCTTCGGCACGGACGGCGTGCGCGGTGTCGCCAACGCGGATCTGACGGCCGAACTGGCCCTCGGCCTCTCCGTCGCGGCGGCGCATGTACTCGCCGAGGCGGGCACGTTCGCCGGCCACCGGGCAACGGCCGTGGTCGGGCGGGACCCGCGCGCGTCCGGGGAGTTCCTGGAGGCCGCGGTGGTCGCCGGCCTCGCCAGCTCGGGAGTGGACGTACTGCTCGTCGGTGTGCTGCCCACCCCCGCGGTGGCGTATCTCACCGGTGTGCTGGGCGCCGACCTCGGTGTGGTGCTCTCCGCGAGCCACAACGCCATGCCCGACAACGGCCTCAAGTTCCTCGCGCGCGGCGGGCACAAGCTCGACGACGAGCTGGAGGACCGGATCGAGAAGGTCTACGAGGAGCACCGCACCGGCGCCCCCTGGGACCGCCCGACCGGCTCCGGCGTCGGCCGGGTCCGGCACTACAACGAAGGCTTCGACCAGTACGTCGCCCATCTCATCGGCGTGCTCCCGAACCGCCTCGACGGCCTGAAGATCGTCCTCGACGAGGCGCACGGCGCCGCCGCGCGCGTCTCCCCGGAGGCCTTCTCCCGGGCCGGCGCCGAGATCATCACCATCGGCACCGACCCCGACGGCCTCAACATCAACGACGGCTGCGGCTCGACCCACCTCGGGCTGCTCAAGGCCGCCGTCGTCGAGCACGGCGCCGACTTCGGCATCGCGCACGACGGTGACGCCGACCGCTGCCTGGCCGTGGACCACACCGGCGAAGAGGTCGACGGGGACCAGATCATGGCCGTACTCGCGCTGGCGATGCGGGAGCGTTCCGCACTGCGCTCCGACACCGTCGTCGCGACCGTCATGTCGAACCTCGGCTTCAAACTGGCCATGGAGCGGGAGGGGTTGACGCTCGTCCAGACGGCGGTCGGCGACCGCTACGTCCTGGAGGAGATGAAGGAGCACGGCTACGCGCTCGGCGGCGAGCAGTCCGGGCACGTGATCATTCTCGACCACGCGACCACGGGTGACGGCACGTTGACCGGGCTGATGCTGGCGGCGCGGGTCGCCGACACGGGTCGTACGCTCAAGGATCTCGCGGCCGTGATGACGCGGTTGCCGCAGGTGCTCATCAATGTGCCGGACGTGGACCGGACCCGGGTGGGTACGTCTGCGGATCTGGCGGCGGCGGTTGCCGAGGCTGAGCGTGAACTCGGGGCTACGGGGCGGGTGTTGCTGCGGCCGTCCGGTACCGAGCCGCTGGTACGGGTGATGGTGGAGGCCGCCGACATCGACCAGGCGCGGTCGGTGGCGGGGCGGTTGGCGGATGCCGTGAAGTCGGCGCTCGGCTAGGAGAGTCGAGCGGTCGTGCGCTCGCGCTGCCAGGTCCAGAACGCCTTCTGGGCCAGCAGCGTGAGCGTGCCCGCCAGGACGATCCCGCCCAGGTTGGCGAGCAACTGCCAAGTGGAGCCCCACGTCTGGGAGTAGTCCGTGTAACTGAGGGCCACGGCGGCGTTCGCGGCGGCCGGGACCGTCGTCACCGAGATCGCCACTCCGATCAGGGCACCGGACTTGGCGGACGTGAGGGACAGCGTGCCCGCGATGCCGGCCAGGAACGCCACGACGAAGGACATCCAGTCGGGCTTCCAGATGAAGGCGGTGTTGGGCCGGGCGGCCTCCACCATCGACTTCTCGAACAGCCCGAAGGCGTCCAGCAGCCAACTGAAGCCCGCCGTCAGCACCATGGCCGCGGCGAATCCGGCGAGCAGCGCCCACAGCGACCGCCACACCAGCCGTGGAGCCTTCCGGACCAGCGCCGTCGAGATCCCCGCGAGCGGCCCGAACTCCGGCCCCACCGCCATCGCGCCCACGATCAGGATCGCGTTGTCCAGCATCACACCGCAGGCCGCGAGCATCGTGGCGACGGCGAGGAACGCGACGTAGGTGACGGTGAGCGTCGACTCCTCGTGCGTCGCGTCCGCGAGATGCTCCCACAGCACGGCGTCCGCGCCCTCGCCGGGCGCCTCGTCCTGAGCCGTGTCGGCCCGCTCCGACAACGACAGGTCGATGTTCTCGACGGCGATCGAGCCGGTCCGGTCGACCCCCAACTCCCTCAGCCCGCCGATGAGTTCGTCACCGGCCTCGCGGGCGACATCGCACATCACGACATCGCCGGTCGGGTTGCGGGCGGCGCCGGTCAGGACGACGAGATGCGTGGTGCCGACGGTCGTCCCGATCAGCCGGACGACGTCATCGGTCCGGTCGGCCGGAGTGATCAGGCGCAGATGCAGCATGACGCACTTCTATCAGGCCGCCCTACAGCTTGCGCAGGCTGAGCCGCCGTACCTTGTGGTCGGCGCCCTTGCGGATGACCAGGGTGGCGCGGCCCCGCGTCGGGGCGATGTTCTCCACCAGGTTGGGCTTGTTGATGGTGCGCCAGAGGGTGCGGGCGTAGTCGACGGCCTCGTCCTCGGAGACCTGGGTGTACTTGCGGAAGTACGAGTCCGGGTTCTGGAACGCGGTCGCGCGCAGCTTGCGGAACCGGTTCAGGTACCAGCGCTCGATGTCCTCGGCGCTCGCGTCGACGTACACACTGAAGTCGAAGTAGTCGGCGAGACCGACGCGGGTACGGCCGTCCGTGCCGGGGAGCGCGGGCTGCAGCACGTTCAGCCCCTCCACGATCAGGATGTCGGGGCGGCGGACCGTGAGCCGCTGGTCGGGGACGATGTCGTAGATCAGGTGGGAGTAGACGGGTGCGGTGACCTCGTCCTTCCCGGCCTTGATGTCGGCGACGAAACGGGTCAGCGCCCGGCGGTCGTACGACTCCGGGAAGCCCTTGCGCGACATGAGTCCCCGGGCCTCCAACTCCCTTGTGGGGAGCAGGAATCCGTCGGTGGTGACCAACTCGACGCGGGGGTGTTCGGGCCAGCGGGAGAGCAGCGCCTGGAGGAGGCGCGCGACGGTCGACTTGCCCACGGCCACCGACCCCGCGACGCCTATCACGAACGGGGTGCCCGACTGGGAGCCCTGCTCGCCCAGGAAGGTGTTCAGCGCGCTTCTCAGACCGTCCGTGGCGCCGACGTACAGGTTGAGGAGTCTGGACAGCGGGAGGTAGATGTCCCGCACCTCGTCGAGGTCGATGACATCGCCCAGGCCGCGCAGCTTCTCGACCTCGTCGGCGGTGAGCGGCAGCGGTGTCTTGTCGCGCAGCGCGCTCCACTCGGCTCGGGTGAGGTCGACGTAGGGAGTCGCCTCCGGCTTGTGCCGGTGGGCGCTCCGGGGCATCGGGGAGACCGGAGAGATCACCAGTCCATTGTTAACGGAGTTTGAACGAGCCGGTGGGTGGGGTGCGTCACGTGGGTGTGCCCAGCTTCTGCCGGCACTCGGTGAGTGCGAACTCTCCGTAGCTGTCCGCGATCTTCTCCATGAGCCCGCCGGCGGGGACTCCCGGGTTCCAGGCGAGGACAGGGTACTCGCCGTCCCGGTCGGGGCGGGAGGTGTCGAGGACGGCGTACGTCCACACGTCGTCGAGCAGGACCACCATCAGCTCCGGCGGCAGGCCGAGGTTCCGGGCGCCGAGGGTCTCGGCCGAAGAGCCCCGGAGCACGTCTCCGGCGCGTTCGTTCCGCCACACACCGAGGAACTCGGTCGGCGGCACGTCCCAGCTGCCGAACTCCTCGATCAGGAGACGGTACGACGGCGGGAACGTCAGGCCCGTCTCGCGCTCGGCACGGGCGATCAGCTCGGGGGAGCAGCCGTGCAGGTGCTGTGCGTCGTCCGGGTGGCCGCGGACCAGGTCGACGACCTGGCGGCTCGCTTCGAGAGGCGTCATCGGCCCGTCACCTTGATCATGAATCCGGACGTGTGCGGGTCCGGTTCCTCGACGTCGAATCCCGCCGAGGCGAGGATCCCCATGAGCGCGGTCTGCATCTGGTCGAGCACCGTGTTGTAGTGGCGGAGGACCGGGGGCGGGTTGTCGTAGTCGATCCCCTGCGCGAAGAGAGCGAGCGCGGGACCCCTCAGCTCCGCGTCCGTGCGCCAGCTCGCGTACACCCCGCCGTCGAGAAACGGCGTCACGTACACGCCGATGCCGGGCAGAACGTCCGGATCGTCGGTCAGATCGGGTCGGCGCACGGGAAGACCGGCGCCTCGCAGTTCCCGGCAGACCTGCTCGGCCAGCGCCTCGCGCTCCTCGACGATCTCCGGCGAGGCTTTCGGGGGCAGGTCGAATCGGGGGTGGTCGGTCATGGGCTCTCCGGAGTGGACGTGGGTCTCGGTGCGGGTGGCGGGTCGGACGTCGTCCCGGACACCAGGACGTGGTCGGGGTTCATGGTGTCGTTCTCCGGCGTCGCGACGACTCCCGACGACAGCAGGATCTTGATGAGTGCCTCCTGCATGTGGAGGCCGATCGTTCCGGGGTAACGGACGGCCGGCGCGGTGGGGTCGCCGGTCGTGAGGCTGTCGACGGCCGCTTCGATCATCGCGGGGTCGCATCTCCAGCTCACGGACACCGGTGCCGGCACCGTCTCGGCGTCGGGCTCGACGTGGACCACGGCTCCTGACCGGTCCGCTGTCGAGGGGGCGCCCTCGCGGAAGGCGGGGAGGCCGGCGCGGCGGAGGGCCCGGACCACCTGGTCGGCCAGTTCGTTCCGGGCGGCGAGGACTTCGTCGGACGCGCGGGCGAAGCCGTGTTCGGGGACGGCGTTGTTCACTCTGCGGATGTCCTTCGGGTCAGATCTCGGGGGCGAGGTGATCGACGGCCCACGGCACATGGGCCTCGCCGTAGCCGAAGCGCTCGCCCAGTGCCCGGTAGCCGGCGTACTGGTGGGCGGTGACCGGTGCGGACAGCACCTTGAGGAGGCGGAGGAAGAGACGGTAGCCGAGGTCGGGGTCGGCGTGGACGACGGTCTCCTCCAGGGCGGCGACCACGGCCGGGCCCGGGATGCCCAGCCGGTGCGCGCTGACGGTCCGGGTCGACAGGTACGGGGCTCGCCTCGCGGATCACCTCCAGCACCGGGGGCGCCAGCTCGGTCCGTACCGGTCCTACGACGGGTGTGTAGGAAGGGGCGATGTTCCGCAGGTGTTCCCGGCTCACGTCCGCGATCAGGCGCAGCCAGTCCCGGCCGTCGATGCCGAGCAGGTCGATGTTGAGACCCCGGCCCGACGCGGCCAGCCACAGGGTGGTGATCGTGTCGGAGGTGAGGGGGGAATCCAGGAGGCGGGTGGCGTCTTCGAGCAGTCGCGCGGCGGCGGTGCCCGGGGTTTCCGCGGTGTCGTCGGCCGCCGCCTCCCACTCCGCGCCCTCCCGGGCCGTGGGCTGCCACCAGTCGCCGCGGAAGCGCTCCGAGAGCGCCGAGATGCCGAAGTCTCCCGAGCCCTCGCGCCGGGTCGGGTCGAGGGGCAGCCACTGGATGTCGAGGCCGTCATAGACCAGCGGTCCTGGATAGTTGACGTCCGAAGTGATCTCCATGAGGCGGTCGTACTGGTCCTTGGCGACCGGTACGGTCCACGCCTTCAGGATGCGGAGCAGGAGGCGGAGCCCGAGCTCCGCGTCGGCTTTCCCCGCGATGTCCTCCAGCGCGTCCGGAAGCCCTGCGGGCAAGGCGGCTACCCGTATCTCCGCGACGACCGCCTCGCGGAGTTCCTCCTCCGGGAACTCGGGGTGCGGTCGCTCCAGCCAGTACACCTGACGTCTCCTGCGGACCCGGGCCGGGTACAGGTCCGCGAGCCGGTTCAGCCAGCCGTGGAGGTCCATGCCGAAGTCCGCCGGGTCGAAGCGCTCGTGCGTGGCCGCGAGCCAGGCCGCGCGGAGGGTCTCGTCCGGCAGACCGGCGTCGAGCAGGCAGCGGACGTCCACACCGAGTTCCACGGCGCCTTCGCCCTCTGCCACCTCCGCCACCTCCGCGGCGAGCTCCAGTGCCCGTACGACGCCGGGTGCGGTGGCCGCGGCCAGCTTCCCGGCGAGCGCGCTGAGCCCGAAGTCGTCCTCGTAGAGCTCGAAGTAGCGTTCGCGCTGTCGTGTCATGGGCTCCATCCTCTCCTGCTCGCCCTTCCCGATCATGGCCGGAATTTCCGAAATCGGGCACGAAGTGCCGTGTTCGGGAGGGCTTCGGCGCCTAGGCTGCCGCGCATGTGCGGAATCGTGGGATACGTGGGGTCGCAGTCGGCGCTCGATGTGGTGATGGCCGGACTGAAGCGGCTGGAGTACCGGGGTTACGACTCGGCGGGCGTCGCCGTGCTCGCGGACGGCGGGCTGGCGGCGGCCAAGAAGGCCGGGAAACTCGTCAATCTGGAGAAGGAACTGGTCGACCGCCCGCTGCCGGCAGGGTCGACCGGCATCGGGCACACCCGCTGGGCCACGCACGGCGGCCCGACGGACGCCAACGCCCATCCGCACCTCGACAACGCGGGCCGGGTCGCCGTCGTCCACAACGGCATCATCGAGAACTTCGCCTGTCTGCGGGCCGAGTTGACCGAGCGCGGGCACGATCTCGCCTCCGACACGGACACCGAGGTGGTCGCGCATCTGCTGGCCGAGGAGTTCTCGGCGTGCGCGGACCTCGCGGAGGCGATGCGGCAGGTGTGCCTGCGCTTGGAGGGCGCGTTCACCCTGGTCGCCGTACACGCGGACGAGCCGGACGTGGTCGTCGGCGCGCGCCGCAACTCGCCGCTGGTGGTGGGGGTGGGTGAAGGCGAGGCCTTCCTCGCCTCCGACGTCGCCGCGTTCATCGCACACACCCGGTCCGCGATCGAACTGGGCCAGGACCAGGTGGTCGAACTGCGCCGCGACGGCGTGACGGTCACCGGTTTCGACGGCGCCCCGGCCGAGGTCCGCTCCTATCACGTCGACTGGGACGCCTCCGCCGCCGAGAAGGGCGGCTACGACTACTTCATGCTCAAGGAGATCGCCGAGCAGCCGAAGGCGGTCGCCGACACCCTGCTCGGCCGGATCGACGCGGCGGGCCTGCTGACGCTGGACGAAGTCCGCATCCCCGTCCATGAGTTGAGGGAGATCGACAAGGTCGTCATCGTCGCCTGCGGTACGGCCTTCCACGCCGGGCTGATCGCCAAGTACGCCATCGAGCACTGGACGCGCATCCCGTGCGAGGTGGAACTGGCGAGCGAGTTCCGCTACCGGGACCCGATCCTCGGCGCGCGCTCCCTGGTCATCGCCATCTCGCAGTCCGGCGAGACGATGGACACGCTGATGGCGCTGCGGCACGCCCGTGAGCAGGGCTCGAAGGTGCTGGCCATCTGCAACACCAACGGCTCGACGATTCCCCGTGAGTCGGACGCGGTGCTGTACACGCACGCCGGCCCCGAGGTCGCCGTGGCCTCCACCAAGGCGTTCCTGACGCAGCTCGTGGCGTGCTACCTGGTCGCCCTGTACCTCGGCCAGGTGCGGGGCACCAAGTGGGGCGACGAGATCCAGGCCGTCATCCGCGACCTCTCGCAGATCTCCGGCGAGGTCGAGAGGGTGCTGGAAACCATGGAGCCCGTACGGGAGTTGGCGCGCTCGGTGGCGTCGAAGAACACGGTGCTGTTCCTCGGCCGCCATGTCGGCTACCCCGTCGCTCTCGAAGGCGCCCTGAAACTCAAGGAGTTGGCGTACATGCACGCCGAGGGCTTCGCGGCGGGGGAGTTGAAGCACGGGCCGATCGCGCTGATCGAGGAGGGCATGCCGGTCGTGGTCGTCGTGCCCTCCCCGCGCGGCCGTTCCGTCCTCCACGACAAGATCGTGTCCAACATCCAGGAGATCCGGGCGCGGGGTGCGATGACCATCGTGATCGCGGAGGAGGGCGACGAGACGGTCGTCCCCTACGCCGACCACCTGATCCGGATTCCGGCTACGCCGACGCTCCTGCAACCCCTCGTCGCCACCGTCCCGTTGCAGGTGTTCGCCTGCGAGCTGGCCACGGCACGCGGCAACGAGGTGGACCAGCCGCGGAACCTGGCGAAGTCGGTGACGGTGGAGTGAGCGGTCGCCTTCAGTCAACTGCCAGGATTTCGGCGAGACCTACGGCCGGACAGCCGAGCATGCCGGTCAGCGTGCGGCGCTGACGAGGCGTCAGAGGAGTCACGAAGACCGCCGCCCCGGCGGCGGTCCTCTCACAGAGCAGCGCTGCTTCCCGGACCTTCCCGTAGGTCAGGAGGGTCCGTGCGGAGAAGGGCAGCGCCATCTTCCGGACACCGCCGTCCGAGACACCGCGCCGTTGCACGATCCGTCCCACGACGCGCGCACCGCGCGTCTCGATCTCCCGCGCCGCGGAGTCCATCAGCGCGGCGGAGTCCTTCTGCCGGCCGGAGAAACAGCCGACGATCACGACATCGGCCCCGGCGGCGACCGGAACCGGAGCCTCGTGCCGGGCTGGTTCCGCGTGATGAACCGGACGCCGGTCGCGCCGTCGACCCTGATGCATGCCCCACAGGCTAGGCGCACACCGTCTGCGGCGACACGGGTTTTCGTGCGCTGAAAGCGGGGTGAGGCCGTGGTGAAACCGGCCGGGCGCAGGCTCTGTTCCAGAAGGAAGGCCCACCGACTCCAAGGAGCAGACCATCATGGCCATCACCATCACCTCCGCCCTCACCGACCAGGACAAGGCCACCCTGCGGACCGCCGCGTACGGCGCCGTGTCGCTCATGGCGGCGGCCGGTGCGGCCGGTTCACCGCACCGGATCGCGACCCGGGGCAGCATCGCACTGTGCTCCGCGACGGGTCAGGTCGGTTACGTCCTCGCCGAGAGGTCGAAGATCGGGGGCCTGGACGGCAGGTCCGTGGCCGAACTCGCCGACCGCGTGCTGCCGGCCCTGACGGAGACCATGCGTCTGCTCGGCCGGCAGGATCCGTCCGAGGCGGACAACTTCCGTGCCACCGTCCTCGTCGCCGTGGAAGAGTCCGTACGGACCGTCAAGGGCGAACCCGGGCCTGTCATGACCGAGATGATCCGCAAGATCACCGCGGCCCTCGACGCGGGGTGATCGGGCCGGACAAGGAGAAGGATGCCGAGTGCGATGCGGCCGGCCGGTCGGGAGGACGGCTGGTACCGAGGTGACTGCCATGTGCACTCGGTGTCCTCGAACGGCGGTGAGCTGACGCCGGAACGTCTTGCCGACGAGGCCCGTGCGGCCGTGCTGGATTTTCTGGCGGCCACCGAGCACAACAACGCGGACACGTAGGGCGCTTGGGGCCGGTGCGCCGGAGACGGTCTGCCGGTGGTTCCGGGGCAGGTGGTCGACCGGCGGTACGGCGTGCGGGACGACGTGGTCGACCGGCAGCTGGACGAAGTCCGTCGGGGCGGTGGGCTGTGTGTGGTGGCGCATCCGCACGCGCCGTACGACTCCGGCACGTTCATGTACCCGTACCGGAGGGTTCGACGTGGTGGAGGTGTGGAAGTCAGGGCCGGTGGCGGCCGGTGATGGGGAACAGTGACACGCATCTGTCGGGGCAGATCGGTGTTCCGCACACGGTCGTGCGGGCCGAGGAGTTGAGCACCGGCGCGGTGCTGGCGGGCATGCGCGCCGGGCGGAGTCGGATCGCCGGATCGGCTGCTGTCGAGCTGTCGTTCACCGTGTCCGCCGGTGCTCAACGGGTATGTGTCGGCGGGCAGTTGGAGAGCGGTGACGGGCCGGTGGTGGCTCGGGTGGGTGTGCGCGGTGTGCCTTCGGGGGTGGTCGGTCTGCACACCGGGCAGGGGGAGGTCCACGCCGCTTCGCTGTCCGCCGGGGGAGCGGGCGAGGTGGAGTGGCGGACCGGTGCGCGGGAGTCGCCGTTCATCCGTGTCGAGGTGCGTCGTCCCGGGGGGAGCATGGCGGCCCTGAGCAACCCGATCATCCTTCGCTGCGGGAAGCCCGCTCCATCGCGCCGTCCAGATGCGTGATGACCGCCGCCACGTCGTCGCTCTCCGTGTGGCGGATCAGTTCCAGGGCCGGGCGGACCAGGGCGCCCGGGCGGGCGATCAGGCGGGCGAGTACGGCCGCTCGGATGTCGAGGCGGTCGATGGTGGCCTCTTGTTCCGCTTCCGTCTGGGCGGCGAGGAGGACGGTGTTGTGCCAGGCCTCCGCGCGGGACTGGACGATGCTGAAGTCGAGGATCTGTTCGTCGGTGCGGCCGCCGACCTTGTCCAGGAGCGACAGGAGCGGGGACAGGGCGTCGACCGAGTCCTGCACCGCCAGCACCACGCGCGCGAGGATGTCGTTGATCAGCAGGTAGTCGTGCTGCAGGGCGTGGACGTCGGTGCCGGGGTCGGTCCGCGCGGCGGCGACGGCCAGGTCCAGGTTGATGTGCGCGTTCACGCCGAGGATCAGGTGCTGGACGATGACGGTGTCGCGGTCGTCCAGCAGGCCGAACGTCTCGCGCCAGCAGCGCGGTCCGCCGCGGTCGCGGAGCCAGGCGTCGTGGGCCTCGAAGTAGCGGTTGCCGAAGAGCGTGTCGAAACGGTCCATGCGGGGGCCGTCCTCGAACCGCCCCTCGTGGATGGCCTTGCGGATCTCGACGGTCACCTGCCGGTACAGGGCCGCGAAGTACCCGATCCGGTCACCGGTGCGGGTCGCCTCCCGCACGATCTCGGCGAGACCGTCCACCACTTCGTCGATGTTCCGTGCTGCCGCCATGTCCAACTCCCTTTGTCGGAGCCACAGTTCGGACTGCCCAGTCTCACCGATACCGACGCCTCCGGTACGGCTCCCACGCCCGTGCGTGCTTCACCCCGCGCGCCACCGCTGCTCCGTGCCTCCGGTCAACGGCACCAGCGAGACCCCGTCCCCGTCCTCCGGGGTCATCCCCGTCAGGATCGCGATCGCCGGGCGGATCACCCCGTCCGGGTCCACCGTGAACCTCAGGTTCTCGCCGTGACTCCCGTCCACCGAATCGCACTCCCAGATGCCGACCCCCTTGTCCACGGACCCCCGGCTGTCCAGGCACAGATCGGAGTCGGCGGACGACTGCACCACCCCGCGGGTGGCATCCACGCGCCACAGCTGGGTGTCGGAGGAGGTGCAGGGGGCCGTGATCACATCCGTGCCCTCCGTCAGGTCGCCGTCCCGGATGTCCAGGCATCGGCCCGTGGAGACGTTCACGACCTGGGCGTACGTGCCGTTCGGCGCGTGGGTGGTGGGCGAGGGGGTGGGGCTCGCCGAGCGCGTCGGCTTCGAACTCCTCGTCGGAGACGGTGACTTGGAGGGAGACGTGGACGACGGTGTCACCGGGACCGTCGCCGTCACCGTGACCTCGGACGGAGTCGACGGGATCGCCGCCGTGCCCGCCGCCGCTCCCGGACGCGGCGTCGATCCACCCGGCCTCAGCAGGAAGAACAGCAGCGGCACCAACGCCACGCCCAGCGCCGCCGAGGCCAGCACCAGGCGGCGCGAGGGCCACCAAGTCGAGGGAGTCGTACGGGAGTTGCCCCTCACCTCCTCGCGACCGCTCATCGCGTACGACGACCCCGCCCACGGCAGCAACCCCTCCGCCAGCGTCGCCCGCGGAGCGTCCCGCAGGGCCGTCAGTTCCTCGTACGCGCCCGTGCAGTGGGCGCAGTGCGCCATGTGGGCGTGCAGGTCGGCGCTGTCGCGGGGGTTGTCGGGGCGTACCGACTCCTCGATCAGGCGTCGGAAGTCACCGCAGCGCGGGTCGTCGGAGGCGGCCAGGCGGGACTTCAGACAGGCCTGGGCCATGGCCTGCAGGGCCCGTTCGGTGCCGTGGACGACGTCCTCGTGGGTGAGGCCGAGGAAGGCCGCGGTCACGGCTTCCGGTTCCCGTTCGACGACGCCGTACCAGACCAGGCCCTGGGTGCGGGCGGGGAGGGACTGGAAGGCCGGGAGCATGGTGGGCTTCGGGGCCGCGGTGTTCAGGAGCAGGAGGAGGCCGGAATCCAGGCCGGCCGAGCGGTCGTCCAGGGACCACGAGGTGGCCACCTGCCCTGTCAGCAGCAGGAGTTGGTGCCGCCAGGGGACTCCCGGGTCGACTCCGCGAGCCGTCTCGCGGGCCGCGAGGGTGAACGCCTGGGCCGCCAGCTGCCGTGCCGCCGACTCGCTGGTGGTGCACAGGCGGGCGTAGGACAGCACGGACGGCTGGTGCCGGGCGCGGAGTTCCTGGAGCGCCGGATAGACCGTGGAGGTGCCGGCGCGCAGCAGTTCCGTGAGCCGCGCGTCGGAAGCGTCGGCGTGTGCGCCGCCGTACTCCTCGGAGTGAACCATTCACCCGCCTCCTCGCGCCCGTCCTGACGTACCAGCCAGTTTGTCGGGTGACCATAGTGGTGGAAGGCGACCGGTGGGGAAAGAGGTTTCTGTGGGTAACCCGGTCCTGCCGGGGCCGGGGAACGCCTGAGCGCGGCGCACGCACACGCGCGCCGCGCTCAGTGGCGGGCAGGGGGACGGGCCGAGGGCTACTCCTCGACCGTCAGGCCCTTTCGCAGCTTCACCAGCGTCCGCGACAGCAGCCGCGACACATGCATCTGCGAGATGCCCAGTTCGTCGCCGATCTCCGACTGCGTCATGTTGGCGACGAAGCGCAGGGAGAGGATCTGCCGGTCCCGTTGCGGGAGTTCGGCGATCAGCGGCTTCAACGACTCGACGTACTCGATGCCTTCGAGGCCGTGGTCCTCGTAGCCGATGCGGTCCGCGAGCGCGCCCTCGGAGTCGTCGTCCTCGGGCTGGGCGTCGAGTGAGCTGGCGGTGTAGGCGTTCGACGCCGCCATGCCCTCGACGACCTCGTCGCGGGAGAGCTTCAGGCGCTCGGCGAGTTCGGCCACGGTGGGGGCGCGGTCGAGTTGCTGGGCCAGTTCGTCGCCGGCCTTGGCCAGGTCGAGCCGGAGTTCCTGCAGCCGGCGCGGGACGCGCACGGACCACGAGGTGTCGCGGAAGAAGCGCTTGATCTCGCCGACGATGGTGGGCATCGCGAAGGTGGGAAACTCGACGCCGCGGCTGAGTTCGAAGCGGTCGATCGCCTTGATCAGGCCGATCGTGCCGACCTGGATGATGTCCTCCATCGGCTCGCTGCGCGAGCGGAAGCGGGAGGCGGCGAACTTGACCAGCGCGAGGTTGAGTTCGACGAGCGTGTTGCGGACGTACGAGTAGGCGTGCGTCCCTTCTTCGAGGGACTCCAGCCGCTCGAAGAGAGTCTTGGAGAGGGCCCGTGCGTCCACGGCGCCGATCTCGTCGTACGGGGGGATCTCGGGGAGCCCCTCGATGATGGGATTGGGATCCAGTTGTGCCGGTGGGGGTGTCGACGTCGCTGCCGGGGTAGGCGATGCGTCGAGCCGGGGTGACATGGTGTCCTCCATCGTTCTCGGCATATGGCTGCCGAAGCCGGTGCGTGCACTGCGGAGTGCGGCGCCTCCAAAGCCGGTCGTGTCGGTCGGTCGTTTCGGATGTGCAAACTGTTGTCCCTACTAGCCCTACCCGTTTTCCGGAGCCCGCCGCAAGTGCGCTGTGTACCCATATGTCCATTTGTGGGCGGTTGTTCGGGTGTCGGAGAGTGTGAGGAAGGCGTAGTGTTCCAGGGCGAACGTCAACAGCCACGACCTCGGGAGAGAGAGACGGCATGGACCGCGGCACGGTCGGCAGCGCACAGTCTGGCCGGCTTCTGGTCGAGGTGCGGAAACAGGGCCTCAGCGCCGTCGTGACACCGGCGGGTGAGTTGGATCACCACACCGCCGAGCTGTTGCGCGAACCGCTGGAGGACCTGCTCGCCCACGGGTACGCACGGCTCGTCGTGGACTGCTCACGGCTGGAGTTCTGCGACTCCACGGGCCTGAACGTACTGCTCGGCGCGCGCCTGAAGGCGGAGGCCGCAGACGGCGGAGTGCACCTCGTGGGGATGAAGCCCGCGGTGGCGCGCGTCTTCGAGATCACGGGGGCGGATGCGGTCTTCACGGTCCACGACACCCTCGAAGCCGCTCTCGCCGACGAATAAGGGGTGTTTTGCCGGTTCGCCCGGGCAGGAGAACATCTGAACCTGTCAGCGACCGGAGCGACGAAAACACCCCCGACCCACGTACTACTGACTGTTGGACCCGTACCGCCCCTTGAACACGTACCGAGTCTTGAATCGTGAACCGGTGAATCGGTGAGGTGAAGCGCTGATGAGCACCACCCGGCCCTACCCGCCGGGCGACCGCCCGGAGCCCGGTGGCGCTACGGGGGCGCCCGCGGGGGGCGCTTCCGTGCCGTCCGCCGGGGACGACACCGAACCGGCCGCGGGCCGGCAGATCCGCAGACTCGCTTTCGCGGGTGAGAGCGGGGTCGTCCCGCTCGCCCGCGACTTCGCCCGCCAGGCCCTCTACGCCTGGGGCTGGCTGCCCGCCGAGAGCGCCGACCGGCGCGCCGCCGCCGAGGACGTCCTCCTCGTCGTCTCCGAACTGGTCACCAACGCCTGTCTGCACGCCGAAGGACCGGACGAGATGTGGATCACCTGCGAGAACAAGGTGATCCGCGTCGAGGTCTCCGACCGCGGCAGCGGCCAGCCCGCCCCCAGAACCCCGCACCGCGCCGGCCGCCCCGGCGGCCACGGCATGTTCATCGTGCAGCGGCTCTGCCTGGACTGGGGAGTCGTACGGACTCCCGGGGTCACCGGAAAAACCGTGTGGGCGGAGCTGGGAGCACCGGCGTAACGCGGTCGCCGCACCCCCGGGAGAATCCTTTCCCCGAAAACCGACGCACGCCGGATCGTCACAACTCCGACGTGCGCCTTGTCTTCCTTCCTCACGACCCCCGGCGTACCTTGACGGCCGATCTGATGTGCCGTCAGGAATGAGGGGACCGTGTCGTACCAGAAACGAACCGCAGCGCTCGCGTCCGTCGCGGCCCTGGCCGGCTCGGCGGTATTCATGGCCGCCCCCGCAGCCCGGGCCGACGTCGTCGACGTCAACTACAAATGCCAGACACCGATCGGCGTCAAGACCGCCGTCTCACCGATCGACATCAAGGGCGTCAAGAGCGGCAGCGGCTACAAGCTCACCATGTCCTGGCAGAAGGGCGTCTCCTCCAAGACCGGCCCCGTCGAACTCGGTCGTCGCCCTCGGCACGCTCGGCGGCACGGTGCTGCTCGCGGGCGCGGCGGGCACCCTGTGGCTGACCCGGCGCAACCAGACGGCCCGCGCCCGCCGTTGACAGCCCCGCGCGTCCGCCGCGGCGTAGGGACGACGACGGTCGGGTGGCCGAACCCCCGTGTGCGGAAGTCGAGTTGACGGGAGCGGTGATGTGAGCGGCAAGGTGCGGATCTCGGCGCTGGTGGCGGCGTGCGCGCTGCTTCTGCTGCCGTTGGCGGGGGCGACGCCGGTCGCGGCGGCCGACGGACCGAAGGTGACGCTCTCCAAGTCCCAGGCGGGAACGGGCGGTTCGATCACCGTCTCCG
>NZ_JAEQAZ010000178.1 GCF_016654115.1 Streptomyces sp. MBT53 | reverse complement strand
CCCTTTGCCACAACGCACTCAGGGTGCCTGTTGTCACCAGCCGGTCGAGGAGTTCTCCGGCTGCTGCGGGGAATGCCCGCAGATGCGGGCGAGGGCGTCCAGGCCGGTGCTGTGTTCGGTGTTGGCGGAGGTGTGTGCGGCCAGGGCGGTCAGGCGCAGGGCGGGCGGTGCCGCGGGCAGGGCCAGTGGGGCGGGGTGCAGCGCCCGGTGAGCGGCGCGCCGGCGGGTGCGGCGACCGGGCGCCTGGTCCAGGACCGCGGCATCGAGCAGCCGCAGCTGCACCGGAGCAGATCTGGCATCCGGCGGCTCCAGCCGGCCGGCATGGGCCAGTTCCTGCCACAGGTCCCGGTGCCCGCGCAGGCGCATGCCGCGCAACAGCCCCGCCTGCAGTCGGACATGGCCACGGGTATCGGCGCGCAGCGCGCACTGCAGGCCCAGCAGCCGGGCGGCGGGGGAGGTGAACCGGGGCAGTGCGGCGCCGAGATAGGTGAGCATCTCCCGTACGCATACCTGCTCGTCGGATTCCGGGCAGAGCCCGACGCGGGCAGGGGGCGGAGGTCCGGGGGAGGGGCGCGGCCGGAGGGTGCCGAGCAGGGTGTCCGGCACCACGGAGGTATGACTGGTCGCCCTCGCGCAGGCCGTGCAGGCATCGGCGAGGCGCCTGGTGCGGCCGCCATGGCCAACATGGACGATGCGTCCGCCGCCCGGTACGACCGTCCTTCGGACGCGAAGCGACTCACACTGGCACGAACCGACCCGCACCGACTCGACGAGGAGTCGCCCTGACCGACCAGGACCGGATAGGCCTCCTCGCTCCGTCTGCCACCGGGGCCCAGCCGCATCCACACGGGCGAGACAACCGTCGAGCAGGTGCGGGCGGTGTGGATCCCCTTCAGCTTGTGTCTGAGGTTGCGGACCAGCGCGCGGGCAGGTTGGCCGCAACGCAGTTCGCCATGGCCCGCCGAAGCAGCGACGACACCCCCGACGTCGGGTTCAACTCCGGCGCACGAGCGAGCAGTTGGAACACCCGCAGCCACGCTCTGTTCGCCTCGGCGAAGTCCGCCGCCCCCCGCCGGATGCTGGCTCGGGTTGTCCCGGCACCACACCAGTGGGGCGTCCAACTGCCGGTGAACGGTGATGATCGGGTCACAGTAGTCGCGCCCGGCGAAGGTCTTCGGCTCGCCCGCGCGGCCGTGGTACACGTGCAGCCGGTACACCAGACGCGCACGGTGGCCGGGACGGAAGCAGACCCCGCCCGCAACGTTGACCCGGCCCTGGCCCCGGCCGCGCCTCGCCCTCCGGGTACAACGTGATCATCGGCATCGGCCAGCCCTCGGGCGTCGTCCCGTAAAGGAGCCCGGCCCTGGGCCCTGCGGCCACCCGCGGCCGCGTCATTCCTGCGTAACGCGGCGATCGTCTGGCCGAAACTAATTTCCACATAATCACCATGTACGGAATGCCAGAACTATTGCGGCTACTTTCCCATACACCACTTCACCTGGCTTGGGGTGTCAATGGCTGACAGTACGCTCATAAGTCCGCAAAATCCGACAGTAATCGTCGGCCCGGTCACCGCGAAGCCCTACGCATGGCCGTACGACACATCCGTGCCCGCCGACCGTGTGGCCGTGCTCTGCATCGACTGGCAGACGGACTTCTGCGGACCCGGCGGTTACGTGGACACCATGGGATACGACATCTCGCTGACCCGCGCCGGGCTCCCGGCGACGCAGAAGCTGCTCGCGCACGCCCGCAGCACGGGCATGCTCGTGGTCCACACCCGTGAGGGGCACGCCCCCGATCTGGCGGACCTGCCGGCCAACAAGCGCTGGCGGTCCGCGCAGATCGGCGCCGAGATCGGCGCCGCCGGACCGTGCGGCCGCATTCTGGTCCGGGGAGAACCCGGCTGGGAGATCGTGCCCGAAGTGGCCCCGCTTCCCGGCGAGGTGATCGTGGACAAACCGGGCAAGGGAGCGTTCTACGCCACCAACCTCGACCTCGTACTGCGCACCCGGGGCATCACACACCTGGTCCTCACCGGCATCACCACGGACGTGTGCGTCCACACCACCATGCGCGAGGCCAACGACCGCGGCTACGAATGTCTGATCCTCTCCGACTGCACCGGCGCGACGGACCCTTCGAACCATGAAGCCGCGCTGCACATGGTGACCATGCAGGGCGGCGTCTTCGGATGCGTCTCCACCGCCGACGACCTGATCACCGCCACGACTGCGGCCACCTCCTGAGCCGACCCACCGCACGGGCCCCTGCACCGTTCGAACAGTCCCGCACATCCGGGCGCACGGTCCGAATCCGCCCGAGCCGACCGCGTCGACTCCCCTTCCCATCGACGAAAGCAGGAACCGCCATGGCAATCGCGGAATCCCTCAGTGTCGAGGCCGCCCCGTACGCGTTCTCCTTCGACCCCGCCGAGACGGCACTCGTTCTCATCGACATGCAGCGGGACTTCCTCGAACCCGGCGGATTCGGCGCGAGCCTGGGCAACGACGTGGAACAACTGCGGAAAACCATCGCGCCGCTGCGGGCCGTACTCGACGCCTGCCGCGCCGCGGGCATGGCGGTCATGCACACCCGCGAGGGACACCTGCCGGACCTGTCCGACTGTCCCCCCAGCAAGCTGCTGCGAGGAAACCCCAGCATGCGCATCGGCGACCCGGGCCCCAAGGGCCGGATACTGATCCGCGGTGAGGAGGGCCACGACATCATCGAGGAGCTCTACCCGGTGGCCGGTGAGCCGGTGATCGACAAGCCGGGCAAAGGCGCCTTCTACGCCACCGGGTTCGGTGAGCTGCTCACCGCCCGCGGCATCCGCCGTCTCGTAGTCACCGGCGTCACCACCGAAGTGTGTGTGCACACGACGGTCCGCGAAGCCAACGACCGTGGATACGAGTGCCTGGTGCTGTCGGACTGCGTCGGCAGTTACTTCCCCCAGTTCCAGCAGGCGGGCCTGGAGATGGTGGCCGCGCAGGGCGGCATCTTCGGCTGGACCGCGGAGTCGGCCGCGTTCCTGGCGGCACTGGCAACCGCCTCGCCCGTCGGCCCCGACGCTCCGGAAACCGCCCGCGAACCGGCGCCGCAGCCGCGCTGACAGGGCCACCAGCGCCCGGTCGCCGCGCCCCGGCCGCCCCGACCGCACCGCCACCTCGACGGTGCCCACTGTCCACCAGTGCCCCGTCACCCGGCGTACCCCGCGCCGCAATCCACCGCTCCACCCGACGAAGGGTGATCCCGCCATGCTGTCACTCCGCCGCACCGCCCCCGCCGAGACCAGACCCACGCCCCTCCCGCTGTGGGTACGGGGCGACACCAACGCATTCTTCGGGCTGGCCGTCAACGTCCTGGTCAATGTGCTGACGTTGACCGGGTTGTGCCTGGGCGTCGTCAAGATTCCGGGCGACGACGTCTTCCACACCATCCTGCCGGCGCTGGGCATCGCCCTGATCGCCGGTAACATCTACTACGCCTACCTCGGCCGCAGACTCGCACGGCGGGAAGGCCGGCAAGACGTCACCGCGATGCCCTACGGGCCGAGCGTGCCGCACATGTTCATCGTCGTGTTCGTCATCATGCTGCCGATCTACCTCAAGACCAAGGATCCGCTGCTGGCGTGGAAGGCCGGTATCGCCTGGGCCTTCATCATCGGTGTCATCGTCCTCATCGGGGCCTTCGTGGGCCCGTACATACGCCGGTACGCACCCAGAGCCGCCCTGCTCGGCACCCTCGCCGGTATCTCCGTCTCCTTCATCTCCATGCGGCCCGCCGGCCAGATGTGGGACCACCTGTGGATCGCCCTGCCGGTCTTCCTGCTGCTCCTCATCGGCCTCATGACCGATCTGAAGCTGCCCGGCAACATCCCCATCGGACTCGCCGCACTCCTGGTGGGCACCGCGATCGGCTGGGCCGGCGGAGCGATGGACGGCTCCGCGGTCTCGGCGGCGGCCGACGACATCACCTTCGCCCTCCCGGGCCTCCACCTGGACACGCTGTTCTCCGGTCTCTCGGACGTCGCACCGCTGCTCGCCACCGCCATCCCGCTGGGCGTCTACAACTTCACCGAGGGCATGAGCAACGTCGAGAGCGCCGCTGCCGCCGGTGACAACTACAACCTGCGTTCGGTACTGCTGGCCGACGGCGCGGGCGCCGTCATCGGCTCGGCGCTCGGCTCTCCCTTCCCACCCGCCGTGTACGTCGGTCACCCCGGGTGGAAGAAGGCCGGCGGACGCACCGGCTACTCGCTGGCCACCGGCGCGGTCATCGCCCTGATGTGCTTCCTGGGCATGTTCAGCCTGTTGGGTGCGATCTTCCCGGTCGCCGCGATCGTGCCCATCCTGCTGTACATCGGCCTGCTCATCGGCGCCCAGGCCTTCCAACTGTCACCCAAGGCACACGCCGCTGCCGTCGTCGCCGCACTCGTGCCGAACCTGGCCTCCTGGGCCGTCGGCCAGATCGACAACGCCCTCGCGGCCGCCGGCACCAACGCGTCCAAGGTCGGGGAAGCGGGTCTGGAGTCGTCAGGTGTCGTCTACCACGGGCTGATGGTCCTCGGCCAGGGCGCGATCCTGGCGGGCCTGATCCTGGGCGCGCTCGTCGCGTTCGTCATCGACAAACGGTTCGTCCCGGCGGCAGCGGTGGCCCTGGCCGGAGCGGCGCTCTCCTTCATCGGCCTCATCCACGCCCCGAAGATCGACTGGAACGCCAGCGGCAGCGTCAGCCTCGGTTACCTTTTCGCCGCCGTCCTGTGCGGAGCCTTCGCCCTGACCCGGCCGACGCCCCGCGAGCCGGACGCCGAGGAACTGGCACTCGAGCGGCTGCACGGCGGCGGCTCCTCGGCGGCTGCGGAAGCAGAGCGGGAGCCGGAGGACGAGCAGGAACCTGACCCGGTCCCGGAAACCGCGCCGGCCGGCGTCGGCGTCCTGCCGGACGCGACCACCGAGACCGCCGAGCCGGACAAGTCGGCGGCCACCGACTGACGTGGCAGAGACAACCGACGACGATGAAGGCGCCTCCCGTGCGGCCGGGTGACCACCTGGCTGCACGGCCGCGCGAGGACGGATCGGCCCCATGACGAACGGAGAGCGGATGGATGTGGACCTGCCACAGACGGTCGCCGAAGTGACGGCGGCCTTCGCCGGCTACGAGGAGGCGCTGGTCACCGACGACCACGAAGGCGTCACCGGGTACTTCTGGACCTCACCCGACACGGTCCGCTTCGGCATCGCCGACCGTCAGGCCGGGATCGAGGAAATCCGGGACTGGCGACGGCAACAGCCGCCGTTTCCCCCGGGCAGAAAACTCTTCGACACCAGAATCAGCACGTTCGGGACCGACTACGCGGTGGTCACCACCCTGTTCGTCTACCCCGGGGGTAACGCCGTCGGCCGCCAGACGCAGTCGTGGACACGCTTCCCCGTAGGCTGGCGCATTGTCAGCGCCCATGTGTCGGAGGTGCCGGACGAGACCTCCCGGCCGGGCGCGTGAGAGGTGGCGGCCGGCCGCGCACGGCAGCTCGCCGAGGCCGCGCACGACGTCCTCGCGGTCGCCGAATCCGCCCGCCAACGGGCTGTTCTGGCCAGGAAAGCCGGGTGGCACTCCGAGGCACTCTCGATCGCGCTGTCCGCCGCCGGCCATCCGGATCTGCGCCGCGCCGGGCGGGCCGGGTCCGCGGTACGCGGCCTTCTCGTGCAGAGCGCCAGCTGCACCCTCGCGCGCAGAGGCGACCGGGACGGGATGCGGGAGCTGACCGACGAGGCCGCAGCCATCACCAAGGAACTCGGCGGCCTCACCTTCCTGCGCGACCACGGCGGCGGCTTCAGCCCGCTCACCGTGACCCTTCACAGAATCAGCGCCGAGAACCACGCCGGGGACCCCCAGGCCGCGCTCGCCGCCGCCCGCTCGATCTCGCTCACGGCCCTGCCCAGCGTCGAGCGCCGCTCCCGTGCCCTGGGCGACATCGCCGTCACCTACGACCGTCTCGGCCGCCGCACGGACTGCGTCCGCACCCTGCTCGCCGCCGAGCAATGTGCTTCCCAAGAGGCCCACGCCCGCCCGGCGACCAAGTCACTCATCTCCAGTCTGCTGGTCTCCGGTCCCACGTCGATGGAACTGCGCGGACTCGCCGCACGCAGCGGCGTCCTTGCCTGACGAATTTCCTTCACCCATCCTCCGCTCGCCGGCAGAGGCCAACCGCACGATCCGAAAGGAGCACTGGCAGAGACCGGAGCCTCCGGCCGGGAACCCGCCTGGTCGGCGCGGTCGAGGGCGGCAGCAAGATGTCCGTCGGCCAAGGCGCTGAGGTCTTCGGGAAGCTCGAACTGGTCGGGCATGACCCGCGCTGGCGCTGAGCACCTACGGCGTCCCCCGGTGTCTCCTAGGGATCAAGGAGACACGGCCCTAAAGCAGCAGTGAGACGCGCCTGCCTGCACGTGCTGCTCTGCTCCGCAGGCCCCCGGGCCAAGGCGGGACGGCCCACTGCGGGGAACATTTCGATGGAGCTCGAATTGCTGGCGTCTGCCCTCTGACAGCACCTACGTTGCCGAAAAGGTTGGTCAGCGATCGAGCGAGGGGGACGCCTGCATGAAACTCGACAAACGGCTTATCGGCGTGATGGCTGCGGGCCTGTTCGCCGTCGGATCGAGCCTCAGTTTCGCCACCGCTGCGGAGGCGAAGCCCCAGGCGATTCCGTGCGCGTACGGACATATCTGCGGCGAGGACGGCCGCGGGAACAGCTTCGACTACTACAAGTGCGGAATCACGTCGGCCATCGACCTGTACGGCCCCGGCGCCTACAACAACAACCAGACCCCGGGGACCGTGGCGCTTCTGTACGACGTGAACGGCAAGATCGGGGGCTGGATCGAAGCGCAACACGCTGGGTACATCGACTGGACCGACATCTATTTCATCAAGCCCTGCTGATGTGGCCACCTCCCTGATAGGGCGCTCGGAGCCCCCGGCAGGGCTTGATCAAGTTCCCTGAGCGTCCGGGTTGTTGGTGATGCCCAGGAGCGGGAGGGTTCGTTCGGGCTGATCGCGGATTGCGCGGGTGGTCTTGGCGATGTTGACGGCTCCGAGGGTTTTGAGCAGGCCGATGGCGAGGTTGCGGAAGGTGGCCATGGCGCGGGGTGCGGTGCCGGTGTGGAGGGTGGAGGCGTCCTCGGCGTAGGTCACGTCTCTCACGTGGTGCAGGGCCTCGACGGCCCAGTGGCCGCGGACGGCGGCGGCGAGTTCGGCCGGGGTGGTCTGGTGGGCGTCGAGGCTGGTGACGGCGTAGATGGTCTCGCGGCTCTCGCGCTCGCCGGTCTGTTTGCGGCGTCGGTGGACGCGGAGGGCGAGGCGGCCGTGGGGGAAGGCGATCCCGCCGAGTTCGTCGGCGATGCCGCAGGTGTTGATCGAGCGGGACTCCCGGCGGCCGTGTCCGGCAGAGGAAGCGGGGGCCTTGTCCCCGAGGAGTGGACACCTGTTCGTGTTGTTATGCGGCGAGTGTCAGGGTAGCTGACTGCTGTTCGTAGGCGATCGGTGCCTGCTGGCCGTTCGCGGAGTGCCGTCGGCGGGTGTTGTATCGCGTGGTCCAGCGGAAGACCGTCAGGCGGCAGGCGTGCGTCCCGTCGAAGCGGCGGGCGCCGTGGAGCGTCTCGCGTTTGAGGGCGGCGTTGAAGCTCTCAGCGAGTGCGTCGTCCGCGCTCGTGCCGACCGCGCCCATCGACTGCCGTACTCCCAACTCGGCGCAGACATCGGCGAATTGGCGGGAGGTGTACTGGGCTCCGTGATCCCTGTGGAAGACGGATCCGGTCAGGCTGCCGCGGACCCGGGCGGCCGCCCGGAGTGCGTCGGCGACCAGTGAGGTGCGCATGTGGTCAGCGATCGACCAGCCCACCAGGCGGCGCGAGAAGCAGTCGATCACTGTCGCCAGATACAGGAACTCGCCGTCGCCCACCGGCAGGTAGGTGATGTCCCCGACGTACTTCAGGTTCGGGGCGCTCGCGGTGAAGTCGCGCCGGAACAGGTCCGGCACCGGGGTGGCGGACGGTTCGGGCACGGTGGTGACCTGGCGCCTGCGCAGTCGCAGGCCGGCGATGCCGTACTTGCGCATGACCCGTCCGACGCGCTTGTGGTTCACCAGCTCGCCTTCGTCGCGCAGTTCGGCGGTGATGCGGGGGCGGCCGTAGGTGCCGTCCCACTCGGTGTGCACGGCCCGGATCCGCTCGGCGAGAGCACCATCGGCCCGCTCGCGGGCGGCGCGGGTGGCGCGTCCGGCCCGCCATTTGCAGAAGCTGGAGCGGGCGACCTCCAGCACCTGACACAACCGCTTCACGCCCCAGGCGTGGTGGTGGTCCTCGACGAACTGGAAGCGGCTGGTCACCAGGTCATCTCTTGTGCGAAAAACTTCGTGGCCTTGCGCAAGATGTCACGCTCAGTGGCCAGTTTCTGGTTCTCCTTGCGCACCGTCGCCAGCTCACGGCGCAGGGCCTCGTTCTCGGCCTGAAGCTCTTCGGCCCTCGGCGGGGAATCCACCGTGTTCTTCTCCGTGCTCGTACTCGTCGTGCTGCCCCCGCCGTGGCGGGCCCGTTCGGTCCGTACCCAGTTACGCAGCGTCTCCCGGCTGATCCCCAGGTCCTTGCCGATGCCCTCGGAGGCGTGGCCCGGGTCCGACAGGTACAGCGCGACGGCGTCCGCCTTGAACTCGGGCGAGTAGACCTTCATCACCATAAAAGATGCCTCCTACCCGGCCCCTGCCGGGGCCGGGCTCAGAGGTGTCCACCACTCGGGGACAGGTTCCGACCGAGGATCGCAATGTGGCGGCGCTCGCCGTATGCCTGGGCCTCGTGGATGTGGCGGTCGCTCTTTGTGGCGACCGAGGATCGTAACTGTCGACGACGCCTCAAAAGGGTTCGAGCGTCGTCGACATCCAGGTCGGGATTCACCGCGCACCCCGACCGGATGATGCTCCGACCTGCAGCGGCCCGAGGAACGGAAACCGCACCCGTGCGTTCGCAGTGTCGCGCGCTGAGGTACAGGCTGGTGAAGCCTGGAGTCAGCGTCGAAGGTTGGGCGTGAGCTGTCGAGGCGGCGCTGAGCATGGGGGTGAGGACGTGACTACGCTCGCTCTCTGGACGACTTGGTGACGGTCGGCCCTTCTGGTGCCGGTTCCGTGGGCGAGCTCCTCGGCGAGGTCAGCGAGGAGAGCGGCCGGGGTGTAGACGGAGGCCCGGATGGTCCAGGTGGCGTTGTTGATGTCGGTGCCGGCCCAGGTGGTCCAGGTGTCGAGGGGACTGTTGGGGTTCTGGGCGGCGAAGGCGTCGAACTGGACTCCCGCGTCCTCGGAGGAATTTGTCCACCGGATCCAGCGTCCGTCGACGGTATGCGTCCAGCCGGCCTCCGTGAGGGGGTTGGTGGCAGCGGTCACGGTCTGGTTGTTGATGGGACTGCCGAGGGCGGTGTCCCGGCCGTCGCCGTCGGCGAGATGGGTGAGGAGGGTCTTGGAGTACGGGTTTGGGTGTGGCGCCGGTCGCGGTGAGGTGCCACATGCGCTCCGAGACGGGTGTCTCGTAGGCGGCCACGGTCCAGGCGGTGTCGCGGGGGCCGGCTTCGTGCTCCCGCTGGATCCGCAGGGTCTGGTCCTCGTGGATGGCGTGGGTGGTGTGGTCGGACCAGGTGCGTTCCCTGGCAAGTCCAGCGTGTTGAACTGAGGTGTTTCTCTTCAGCAGCCGGGCCAACAGCTGGTGACGTTATGGTGAACGGCGCCACTGACAACGACTTATCGGCGCAGGTCAGGCACTCGCCTTCGCGGCGCGGTGAGCGCGCACGCGGCATGCAGTTGAGCAGTAGCGGGACAGAACGACCAACTCCCTTGCGACGATTACCAATTGACGGTCCAAATGTTGCCGGGGTGCGGGAGGGGACTTGCCGGACAACCCTTCATACCCCCCCCGGGAGAGCGCCTGAGGCTGCTCCGAAATTCGGCGGCTTTCGTAAGACTTGAGCCCGACTTGAGCTTTGCGGTGATGTGAGTCGGCCTGGATGGTAAAGCAATCCTCAAGATCATTGACCTTTCAAGTTTCGCCGCGCTAGCTTCCACTCGCGCCGTGAACGACCAGACCAGCTCGGCGCAAGCGGGGGGCGAAATCAAAGGCGATCAGCCATGTCTCCGCCGAATTTCACAGCCGCACTTCATGCGGCTTCACTAGACCCGCCGAGCGACTCAGAAATTTGGGGAACGCCGGTGGAATCGGGGAATCGGGGATTTCTTTCGTGACCAAGATATCTGGCAGACGTCTGTCTCTGGCCACCGCGGTGAGTGTCGTCGCCGCATCGGCGGTGATCGGCCTGGGACTGTCGTCGCCGGCCAGTGCCGTCTGCACACAGAGCACCAGCGACTCACCGGGCTGCGGCAGCACCAGCAGCCCGTCCCCCAGCACTTCGCCCTCGCCGTCGGCCACCGACGTCAAGCCGACGGACGGCGCAGCGCTGCCCACCAGCGGACCGACGATCACCGCGGCGCCCAGCCCGAGCACCCTGACCCCGGTGTCCGGCGCCGCCACGGTCAAGGGTGTCTTCACCCTGGGTAACGGCTCGCCGCTGGCCGGCGCCACGGTGACTCTGACCCCGGTGGACGAGGCGTTGCCGGCGGACGGCAGCACCATCACGCCGACGACCGTGGGCACAGCGACCACAGCCGCGGACGGCAGCTGGTCGTTCACGCTGCCCGCGACGCTCCCCAGCAGCCTGCAGACCTACGCCGACGACAACGGAGGCGTACTCTCCCTGGAAGCGTCCTTCTACGGCCAGGCCCCGGACGGCACTGTGCTGACCGGTAGCGACTACGTGGACGCGGGTGTGGCCACCGGTTCCGCGACCACGGAGGGCTCGGCCGCGGCCCGTGCCGAGGCGTCGGACACCGTGGCGATCCACCCGGATACGGATGAGACGCAGGTGACTCCGGCGGACTCGACCCTGGCCGACACTGCCGATACCCCCTCCGACACGGCCATGAACACCTGGCAGTCCGCGGACGGCACGTCGGCCGCCGCCTTCGATCCGAACGTCGCAGACGGCGTGGACTACAGCGCCGTGAAGCCGAAGATCGGAGGTGGGTACTGTGTGCCGAGCAAGCACGTGATCAAGCAGAACGACTACTACACCTCTATCGGTGAGGCGCACGCCTACTACGACACCACCGCCGCCTTCGAGTACAACAACACCCTCTCCAGCACCTGGGGCGTGGCAACCAGCGTCGACGGCGAGCACTGGTCCATCACCGGAAAGGTCTCGCGCAAGAGCAGCACCGGCCACGCCGTGGGCTTCGCGAACCAGGGTCCGTACTGGGCCAAGCGATTCCAGATCCCGGTCGAATACCAGGACGTCGACCATCGGGTCGTCTGCCCCAACACTAAGGTCACGCACTCGTACTCCATCCTGCCGGTCAAGTACGACATTCCTGCCGGGGGCGCGGTGTCGAGGTACGGCGGCGATGTGAGCAACAAGGACGGAGCGAGCGCGTACCGCAACTCCAATCCGTCCTACCGTGCGGTCCTCGGCAAGAAGCAGTACGTGACGATCACCTCCGGAACATCCATCACCATCGGTTATGCCGCCAAGGTGTTCGGAGTGACGATCAGCCTCGACACCGAGTACGGCAATGCGCACTTCCAGAAAATCACCGCGGGGTCGGGTAGCTCGGAGCACGACATCTGGGGTGCCAAGGGCAAGATTTCGGGGAACCCCGGTGTCATCTACTCGTTCTAGCGGCCGAGGCCGCGCCCGGGCTCTCGCCGTGACAGCCCTGGTGGCCCTCGCGACGGGCTGCGCAGGCTCCACCGGCGGCGGGGTCGCCGCGGGGACGGCGCTGCAGGCGGAGGGGCCGGGAACATCCGGTTCCCTCGGCTTCTCGGACGTGAAGGTCGGCGACGTCTACCGCATGGCCTTCCCGCTGACGAGGAACACGTCCAAGAAGCCCGTCTCCGTCACCAAGGTCAAGCTCCTCAACGTGCCGGCGGGCGCCAAGGTCCTTGGCTATGCCGTCTACTCCGTGAAGGACACGCCCGGCTACCGGCTGGGCTACCAGGAGACCGCGCACCCCACCGCCGGCGACGTGGACCTCGACAAGTACCCGAACTACGCCGGGCATCCGTACACCATCAAGCCGGGGGCGCTCAGCGACAAGTACGCGGTGGCAAGGCTCAAGGTCACCGGAAAGGTGACCAAGCCCATCTCCGGCTGCGAGGCTGACTACACCCAGGCCGGGAAGACCTACCACCAGACCCTCACCTGCAGGTTCCAGCTCGACATGACCTGAACGAACTCGACGGCACGGCCACCTCCTGCTGTACGGCCCACCTGTGACGCCCTGCCCCGACTGCCGGGGCAGGGCGTCACCTGTTCCCGCGGGCGCCCAACTGGAACGGCGGCGAAGGCAAAGAGGCTGTTCACCAGGTCCTTCGGCGCGGACGTGCAGAGCCTGTCCCGCCTCGGGCACCTGAACCTCGGCTACAGCACTCGGGCGCGGTCGTAAGCGGAGGCGAGGTATCGGGCGTCGACGTGTCCCGGGTCGTGCTGCGGGCGGCGGCCAACAGCGTGAGTACGTCGATCGTCTGTGAGGCCAACGCAGTTGATGGCACGATGAGTTGGGACGGAAGGCGGGGTTTCGTGCGGGGTGACAGGTGGCAGATTCAGACGGCGGTCCTGGGCGGCGCGGACTCGGAGGAGCCGCTGATGCTGCCGCTGGAGGCGGTCGAACTGGACGCCTTCCGCCGTCGTCACGAGCACGACTCGTTCTGGTGCGGGCTGCTGCTCGGAGGCTGCGGCCTTCAGCTGACCACGAAGCTGTACACCGACCGGGTCTGTTCCCCTTCAAGTTCGCGTGTTGAGTGGCGTTGGCTGGTGCTACAGGCTCACGGTCCAGGGTTTCGCGGCCGTGGCAGCACTGGATTTGTCGTCCTTACTTAAACCATCTGGAGAAGATCCTGCCCACTGTCGCCCTGGCGCGCGCAATGGCCGGGGCCGGCCCGATGTATCGTCCGGGCCGGTCTGGCGGCGGCCGGACTGGGCGACCTCGTCCGGTGTGTCGTCGCCCGGGATACCCGGCTTGGCTCCGGTCCTACTTGTTGATTCTGGTGATCTGGCCGACGCCGACCGTGTGGCCTGCCTCGCACATGGTGAAGCGCATGCCCTCCTCCAGTGCAACTGGCTGGATCAGGCTGACGGACATCTTGGCGTTGTTCCCTGGCGTGACACTTTCCGTGCCTTTCTTGAGGGTCACGACGCCGGTCACGTCCGCGGTGCGGATGTAGAACTGCGGGCGGCAGTTGTCGACGAACGGGGTGTCACGGCCGCCTTCGTCCTTCGAGACGATGTGGGCGGTCGCTTCGAACTCGGTGTGTGCGGTGGCCGAGCCGGGCTTGATGACGCACTGTCCGCGCTCCACGTCTTCGCGCCTGATGCCGCGCAGCATCAGAGTGACGGTCTCGCCGGCCTGGCCCTCGTCGAGTTGTTTGCGGAACATCTCGATGCCGGTGACCGGGGCAGTTTCCTTCTCGGTCTTGATGCCGATGATGTCGACGGTCTCGTTGACCTTGAGTACGCCGCGCTCGATCCGGCCGGTGACGACGGTGCCGCGGTCTGTGATGGTGAAGACCTCCTCGATGGACATCAGGTACGGCTTGTCGAGGTCCCTCGCCTTGTGGGTGAAGTAGCTGACGCGGACCCGGCCGTGGCGGTCGGGGTGATCAGCAGGTGCAAGGCCGAGCTGAAGATTCCGTACCGCACCGCATGTCGGGCACGTGGGGTGTCGGAGTCCTGGTTCTACAAGTGGCGCGACCGCCCGTCCACGGCCCGGGAGATGCGCCGGCAGCGTCTGGCGGAGGAGGTCGAGGAGATCTTCCGCGGCTCGGGCGGCACCTACGGCTCGCCCAAGGTGTTCATCGAGCTGATCCGCCGGGGCTGGCGGGTGTCGGTGAACACAGTCGCCAAGCTCATGGCCGAACTCGGCGTGGCCGGACGGAAGATCCGAAGGCGCCAGGGCCTGACCCGGCCCGGGAAGAGGGAGGCGGCCCCGGACTTCGTGCGCCGGGACTTCACCGCCGCGGAACCGGACCTTGTCTGGGCGGGCGACATGACCGAGATCGACACCGGCGAAGGCAAGCTCTACCTCGCCACCGTCATCGATCTGTTCTCCCGGCGGTTGCTGCCGATGTAGAGGTACTGGTCCCAGCCGACGTGCACCGTGAACGCTCCCTCCGCCTCCAGCCGGCACCAGGCGCCGTTGTCGCGGAGCATGGCCCGGACGAGTTCCTGGCCGACGGCCATCGGCACCAGAGCGCCGTCGTGGAACCCGGCGGGGCCGGCCGGGAACAGCTCGGCCAGGCCGTAGCCGTCGATCGGTGGCTCCAGGCCGAAGTGGGCGAAGCCGCCGAGTTGCGGCTCGCGGATGGCCAGCTTGTCGACGCCGGTGTCCTCGGCGAAGGCGGCGACGGCGTGCAGGTAGGCGGCTTCGACCGGTCCGTGGTCGCTGACTGATAGCTCGGCACCGGTGTAGCTGCCGTGCTGATCGCGGTCGGCGGGGTCGTACTTGGTGACCCGGTAGACGTAGGGCAGCACGTCACTGTCCGCCGGAGGTCGACGGCACGGATGCGTTCTGGTGGCGTTCAAGGACGCGGTAGACGGTGGCGCGGCTGACGGAGAAGAGCTCGGCGAGGTCGGCGATGGTGTGCTCGCCGGACTGGTGCTGCTGGACCAGGTGGGTCTGCTGACGGGTGGTGAGCTTGGGCTGCTTCCCCTTGAGCTTGCCCTTGGCCCGCGCCACCGCCATGCCTTCGCGGGTGCGCATGCGCAGGAGGTCGACCTCGAACTCGGCGAAGGTAGCCAGGATGTTGAAGAACATCTTGCCCATCGGGTCGGCGGGGTCGTAGAGGGTGCCGCTGAGCGAGAGCTTGACGCCGCGGGCGGTGAGGGAGTCGCCGATGTCGCGGGCGTCGGGTACCGAGCGTGCGAGGCGGTCGAGCTTGGGTACGACGAGGGTGTCGCCGGCGCGCACGGCTGCGAGGGCCTGGGCCAGGCCGGGCCGGTCGCGGTTGGTTCCGGTCAGCCCGTGGTCCAGGTAGATCCGGTTCTCAGGGACGTCCAGGCTGATCAGAATCTCGCGCTGGGCGGTGAGGTCCTGCTTGTCCAGACTGCATCTCGCGTAGCCGACGCGTTCACTCATGCCCGGAGCGTACGGTAAGCCCCCGCTCAGCGTACAGATCACCGGACACCCTAAATGAGACGCCGTCAGCGCAGGTCGATCTCTCACGTCGAGCAAGATCATCATTGTTCGTTGGGGGTTCCCCTAACGAACAGCCCTGAACGCACGTCAAGAGGCTCTGCTATCCCTTTCGGCCGTATCTCGGCCGACCCCCTACCTCGACGTCTACTTCTTCCACCCCTTCGACGACGGCAATGCCCGGTCTGCATTCCTCGCCCTGCTCTTCGTCCTCGCCCGTGAGAACATCGCGCTCAACGGGGTCAGCCTGCTTCGGCGCATCACCTTTCAGGCGGACAGCCCTCAGGACGCCCTGGCCCTCACCTGGTACATCGACGTCCACCTCGCGGATACATGGTGCAGGGCCGCCTCTGATTGAACCGGCACGGAACCGAAAGGATCAAGGTGCCTGCGCGTCCGAGGTTCGCGTGGAGTGGTCCTGCGGGGTGCGCTGCTGCGGCAGGAGCGGACCGAGGTGCAGGTGGCGGTTCATGTCCAGCTCGAACCGACCGTACGGGTTCACGTGGGTTTCGTGAGTACCTGGCCGGCCTGTTGCTGCCGCGAGACCGCAACAAGACGCTGACCTGCCTGGCCGGCACGGGGCCCGTGGTGGGTGCCCAGCATGCGGCGGCGCAGCGCCTGCAGTTCTTCCTGTCCGAGTCGACCTGGGACGGCGAGCAGGTCAATGCCCGCCGCCTGAAGTTGCTGCTGGCCGACCCGGCGACCGCACCGCATGACGGCGGGGTGCTGGTCATCGACGATTCCGGGGACCGCAAGGACGGCAGCGCGACCGCTCACGTGGGCAAGCAGTACCTGGGCTCGGTCGGGAAGATCGACCGTGGGGTGGTCACGGTGACCACCTGCTGGGCCGACGAACGCCTCTACTACCCACTGCATGCCATGCCCTACACCCCCGCCTCCTCCGGCCTCCTCCCGCGCCGCCTCGTCTCCACCCCCTCCTCGCTCCGCTTCGTCCGTTGTCGGCGGCCGGTGTGTGGTGGGGGAGCGGCTGGTCGGGTGGATGGTTGTGGCGGATCGCCGATTGCCGGCCTGGTGTGGTGGCGGGCGGGGCTACGGTGCTGCGGTGGACGACGAGGTGGGGGCGCCGGCCGGTGGGGGTGGCCGAGACGCTGAGCGGACCGGGCGCTGTATCGCCTGCGGTTGTGTGACCTCGACCGGACAGCCGCCGCCTCACGCAACTGTGGCGCGCCGGGGTGGTGTTGGTCGATGACCTCGTTGCGCAACTTCTGCTGGTCCGGGTCGAGTTCGTCTTCGTCTGGGACCCAGTGGCCGACGGGCGGGTCCTGTGCGCGCCGGGACTCGACATGCGGCTTGCCGGGGCGCGCGCGGCGGTCCCGCCCGGGAAGAGTGGAAGGACCGCGTGCCGGACGCCGAGTTCGAGGAGATCTGCCTGACGCGGTGGGGGCGCTCATCGGCCCCTGGACCGTCCCGGGAAAGCGGCGACGTCGTCGTCCGGGGCGACGAACCACTCGTCGTCCGGGGTGATGTCGAGGGCGCGGATCGCCGTGCCGGATGCCGGTCTGCGGGCGGTGCGGGTTGCTGGCCGGTGGTGTCCGGGGGTGTTCAGTTTCCGTGGAGGGCGGTCATGACGTGGGGCCAGGCGGCTGTTCCCGGTGCGGTGCCGGCGTGGGGGGTGCCGCCGTGGGTGTAGCGGGTGGAGGGGGGTGGTGGTATCTCGTCGGGGAAGGTGATGCGGTGGCCCGCGCCGGGGTGGGTGATCACAGTCGTGTCGCGTCCGGCCGCGGTGCGCCGGTCGGCGAGTGCGCGGGCGAACCGCAGGGACGGCCACATCTGGTCGGCGCCGCCCGCGACCAGCACCAGGTCGGCGTCGGTGTTCTCGACCGGGATGGCCGCGGCGCCGAGGCGGTCCGG
>NZ_JAEQAZ010000177.1 GCF_016654115.1 Streptomyces sp. MBT53 | reverse complement strand
GGCCTGGTCGTGGGGGACGCGGTGGGGGAGGCGCTGGGGTCGGCCGAGGTGCTGTCGCTCGGGGACGGGCTCGCACCGGGGAAGCCGCCGCCGGGATTGGTGCCGCCGGGCGTGCCGGAGAGGAAGCCGCCGAGCGGGATGGAGAAGAAGATCGGAGCGTGGGTGGCGTCGACGGCCCGCCCGTCGATCTCGACCGGCTGCTGGACGTCGAGGCACTGGTAGGTCGGGTCCACGGGGTTGGCGACGTAGACGATGTTCTCCCAGAACCGGTACGTGACGTTCTTCTCGGCACCGTCGGCCGTCGTGATCGTCTTGGTCGCCGTGGTGTAGGAGTCCTTGGGGAACGTCAGGGTGCCTCCGGTCGAGGCCGCCGCGCTCTGCGATCCGCCGTAGTTCAGGACGGCGGTCGCTCCCGCGGCGGTGGCTGCCATGCCGGAAAGGAATATTCGGCGCTTCACATCAACATCCTTGTCGGGGTGCGGGTTTGTGTGACCAAATGGGGGAAGTGATGGATTCCAACTTCCTTCGGAACGTCATTTCCCGCGTCCCCTGAATGCCGTCTCTCGCGCGTACGGTGACCGCCGTACCGCGCCTCGCGGTATACGCGGGCCGGGGTAGGTTGAACCATCGTCGGTGCGAAACGGCGAGGGGATGGTGAGTGTGCTGGACGGAATGCGTGGCCGGGTGCTCGACAATCCGTTCCTCGTCGACGGGTTGCTCGCCCTTCTCTGGGCCGCCCTCATCGTCCCGGCATTCTTCCGGGAGGGCGTCTCGGTGTGGCCCGCCACGCTGTTCACGCTGTTGTCGGCGGCGCCGCTGACGGTGCGACGGAGCATGCCGGCGGTCGCGCTCGCGGGAACGACCGTCGGCTACCTCGTCGCCCTGCTGTGGATGGCGGAGCCTGGCCCGGGAATCGTGTGCTGTCTGGTGGCCCTGTACTCCGAGGCCGTGTCCGCGCCGCGTACCCGCGCCCTGGTCACCGGTGCGATCGCCGGAACCATGGTCCAGGTCTTCACCCTGATCGTGACGGGGGTGCGTGTCTTCGATCCGGCCAACCTCATGCTGATCGCGTGGCTCGGCGCGGCCATCGCCGTCGGCGACGCCACCAGGAACCGCCGTGCCTACATCCAGGCCATCAAGGACCGTGCCCTGCGCGCCGAGCGGACCCGGGAGGCGGAGGCGTCACGGCGGGTGGTCGAGGAGCGGCTGCGGCTCGCCCGCGACCTGCACGACATCGTCGCGCACAGCATCACGGTGATCAACTTCCAGGCCGGGGCCGCCGCCCATCTGCTGCGCCGGGAGCCCGAGGCGGCCGAGGCGGCCATCGAGCACGTGATCACGGCGAGCGGCAGTACGCTCGCGGAACTCGGCACCATGCTGACCGTCCTGCGTCAGCCCGACGGTGAGACGGCACTGCCGGAGCCCATGCCCACCCTGGACCGCCTCGACGATCTCCTCGACGGCTTCCGGGCCGCCGGCCTGGCGGTCGACCTGCGGCGCGACGACAGGACGTTCGGTCTGAGTCCGGCCGTCAGCATGGCCGGCTACCGCATCATCCAGGAGTCGCTGACGAACGCCTTCAAGTACGCGACTCCCCGGACCGCGACGGTCCGGCTGTCCTTCGCCGCGCACCGGCTCCGGGTCTCGGTGGTCAATCCGGTGACCCGCACCGCGGATCAGCGGCATTCCTCGTGGGGCACCGGGCGGGGCCTGGTGGGTCTGCGCGAGCGGGCCGCTTCCGTCGGAGGTCGCGTCGACATCGTGGCGGGCGGCGCGGAGTTCAGTGTGGACGCCCGCCTGCCCGCACTGCCCACGAAGCCGTGAACGCCGGTTCCGGTCAGCGTCCGGCGGCGGCCGGGCGGACGAGCCCCGCCCGGTAGGCGACCACTACGAGCTGGGCCCGGTCCCGGGCTCCCAGTTTGGCCATCGCCCGGTGCACATGGGTGCGGACGGTCTGCCGGGAGATGACCAGATACTCGGCGATCGCCTGGTTGGACATGCCCTCGGCCACCAGCGCCACGATCTCCCGCTCCCGGTCGGTGAGTTCGGCCAGTTCGCCGGAGAGGGCCGTCGGCGGCCCGTCGGGCAGGGAGAGGTATCGCGTGATCAGGGTCTGGGTGGCCTTGGGCGACAGCAGGGCCTCGCCGCGCGCCGCGATCCGGATGGCCTCCGGCAGCTCCGCGGGCCGCATGCCCTTTCCCAGGAAGCCGCACGCCCCGGCGCGAAGGGCCTGCAGGACGTACTCGTCGACCTCGTAGGTGGTGAGGATGACGATGCGGACGCCGTCCAGCTCCGGGTCCGAGGCGATCTCCCGGGTGGCCGCGAGACCGTCCAGTTCCGGCATGCGGATGTCCATCAGCACGATGTCCGGTGTGGTGCGGCGGACGATCTCGATGGCCTCGCGGCCGGTCTCCGCCTCGCCGACCACCTCCAGGTCGTCGGCCGAGTCGATCAGAATGCGGAATCCACCCCGCAGCAGAGCTTGATCGTCGGCGATGACGACCCGGATCGCGGCGTCCTTCATGCCGCCACCCTACGGCAAAACGGAGATTGCGTCTCCGTTACGGTGGCCGCGATCCGGAAGGTCGTGGACCCGGCTCAGCCGGCCGCGCTCCCCTCGCCGTCCGATGCGGCCGACACCGCGGACCTGTCCGCCCGGGCCGCCCGCTTCGCCGCCTGGATCTGCTCGTAGACATGCGTCCGCAGTTCGGTGAACCGAGGGGAGACCCGGGTGTGCAGCTGGTCCCGTTCGTCGGGCAGGTCGATGTGCAGCTCGTCCTGTACGACCGTCGGCGAGGCGGAGAGGACGACGACCCGCTCGCCGAGGTAGACCGCCTCGTCGATGTCGTGGGTGACGAACAGGACGGTGATCCCGCGCTCCTGCCACAGGACCCGCACCAGATCCTCCAGGTCGGCGCGGGTCTGCGCGTCGACGGCCGCGAACGGCTCGTCCATCAGCAGGACCTGGGGCTCGTAGGCCAACGCCCGTGCGATCGCCACCCGTTGCTGCATGCCCCCGGACAACTGCCAGGGATAGGCGTCGGCGGCATCCGGCAGCCCCACCGACCGCAGGGCGTCGGTGACGAGCCTGAGGCGTTTCGCCTTCGGCAACCCCTTCTCCTTCAGAGGGAGTTCGACGTTGTCGGCGACCCTCATCCAGGGGAAGAGACTGCGCCCGTACTCCTGGAAGACGATCGCCATCCCGGGCGGCGGGCCGGTCACCGGTACGCCGTCGAGGAGCACCTCTCCCGAGGTCGGGGCGAGCAGGCCGCCCATGCACTTCAGCAGGGTCGTCTTGCCGCAGCCCGACGGGCCCACCAGACAGACGAGTTCACCGGCCTTCACGGTGAAGGTGAGGTCACGGACCGCCTCCACCTGCCGGCCGGATCCCTGGTAGGTCTTCCCGAGACCGCGTACGTCGAGCATGGTTCGCCCTTTCACGATGTTCATTCACGACCGCCGGGTGGACGCGCGCAGGCCGTGGTACCAGCCGAGCACCCGGCGCTCGGCGAAGTGGAAGGCGACGGAGAGCAGGAAGCCGAGCAGGCCCAGGAGCAGGATTCCGGTCCACATGTCGGGGATGGCGAAGCTGCGCTGGAACTGGACGACGGTGAAGCCGATGCCGTTGTTCGCCGCGAACATCTCGCTGATGACCATGAGGATGATCCCGATGGAGAGCGCCTGCCGCAGACCGGCGACGATCTGCGGACTCGCCGCGGGCAGCACCAGGCGGCGCAGCCGCCCGACACCGCTGATCTGATACGAACGCGCCGTCTCCAGCATCACCGAGTCGACCGCGCGCACGCCCTCCACCGTGTTGAGCAGGACCGGCCAGACACAGCCGCTCGCGATCACCACGACCTTCATCGTGTCGCCGATGCCCGCGAACAGCATGATCACCGGCACCAGCACCGGCGGCGGCACGGCCCGCAGGAACTCCAGCACGGGCTCGCAGAACGCACGCACACCTCGATACGAACCGATGAGGGTGCCCAGGCCGACGCCCACCAGACCCGCGAGCGCGTAACCCGCGGCCAGGCGGAGCACGCTGGGCACCACGTCCGAGCGCAGTCGCTCGCCGGTCCACACCGAGGGGAAGGTACGGAGGATCGTGCGCAGCGGCGGCCAGAACGGGTCGGTGCTCCCGTCCGACGCGGCCCACCACAGCCCCAGCAGCACCGCGGGCAGACCCACCGCGAACAGCACCTGCCGTGTCAGCGCCTTCACAGCACGGCCTCCCCGCGTACGGACTGATGCCAGGCCAGGGCCCGTCGCTCCACCGCGCGGGCCCCCAGGTTGATCAGCAGACCCAGCACCCCGGTCACCGTGATCAGCGCGTACATGTGCGGTACGGCCTGCGAGGCCTGGGCGACCGCGATCAGCGAGCCGAGTCCCGGTGCGCCGATGACCAGTTCGGCCGTGATGGCCAGCACCAGGGCCACCGCCGCCGCGAGCCGGATCCCGGTCATGACGTACGGCAGGGCGGTCGGCCACATCACGTGCCGGACGCGCGCCCAGGTCCCGAGACCGTACGACCGTGCCGTCTCGTCGGCGACGGGGTCGACGTCCTGGACGCCGTACAGCACCTGGACGAGCACCTGCCAGAACGACGCGTAGACCACGAGCAGGAGCACCGAGCGCAGTTCGCTGCCGTAGAGCAGTACCGCCAGGGGGATCAGGGCCACGGACGGGATGGGGCGGAGGAACTCGACGGTCGAGGACGTCAGTTGGCGCAGGAACGGTACGACGGTGATGAGCAGGCCGCAGAGGATGCCCGCGGCGGACGCGATCCCCAGGCCGATCACCCAGCCGGTCAGGGTGTCGCCGAGCGCCGACCAGAAGGCGCCGTCGCCGAGTTCGTCACCCAGCGCGCCCGCGATCCTGGTCGGCGGCGGGAAGTAGTCCGCGCTGACCAGGCCCAGTCGCGGGACGGCCTCGCCGAGGGCGAGGAAGGTCGCGAGGCCCGCCGCGCCGAGCACGGTGTTCGCTGTCCTCACGGCAGCAGCTTGTCCAGGTCGGGGGCGGTCTTGAACAGACCGTCCTGCTCGCCGAGTCGCTCCAGCGTCTCGACCGAGGACCGGCTGATGTCCCGCGGCCACTTCGGCAGCGTCACCTTCGACAGGACGGAGGCCGGGATCTGGGTGTACGTGGCGACGACGTCGCGGACCTCGTCGGGGTGGCTGTCGGCGTAGGCCAGCGCCTCGGTGGTGGCCTGCTGGAACTTCTTCACCACGTCGGGGTGCTTCGCCGCGTACGTCTGCGAGGTGAAGTACATGGCGACCGTCAGATCCTTGGCCACGTCCACATACGGGGACGCGATCTCCACACCCCCCGCGTCCAGGATGCTGGTCAGCGCGGGCTCGACCGCCATCGCGGCGTCCACCTGGCCCTTCGCCAGGGCGGCGGGCATCTGGTCGAAGGCCAGCTCCACGAACTTCACCTTCGCCGGGTCCCCGCCGGCCTTGCGCACGGACTCGCGGACCGAGGTCTCCAGGATGTTCTTCAGCGTGTTGACGGCGACCGTCTTTCCCTCGAGATCCTTCGCCGACTTGAGGGAACTGCCCTTCTTGACGACGAGCGCGCCGTAGTCCTTGCCGTCCACGCCGGTGGTCGCCACCCCGTTGGAGACCGCCTTCACCTGCACGCCGTTGCTCTGCGCGATCATCAGCGAGGTCGTGTTGCTGAAACCGAACTGGAACTGGCCGCTGACCACGCCCGGGACAATGGCCGAGCCGCCCTGCGCCGCGGTCATCGAGACATCGAGACCGTACTTCTCGTAGATCCCCTGTTTCTCGCCGAGATAAATGGGGGCCACGTCGACGATCGGAATGACCCCGACCTTGACTTTGGTGGTACCGCCGCTTTCCGAAGCGGAGCCGCCGGAATTCCCGGACGATCCACAGGCGGTGGCCGCGAACAGAAGTGAGGCGGCGGCGATGCCGACGAATAGGCGTTGCATGGTCTGTCCTCCCGCGAACCGCACCGAAATGGTCCGGCCGGTTCGCGCGCAATGGGATGTGGCAGGGCGAAAGACGAAGCGTCATGAAATGGCGTCGAGTCCGACGTGCCAAAGGTGTCGTCCGCGGCCCACCCGCACATCCCCCGGTCACCGTCACTGGGCCGTACGGCAACCGCCGTACGACGGGCGGGGGGTACGGTCACGGCCGTACCGGGCCGGGGCAGTCCTGGACGGTTGGGGGGAGACTTCGACGAGACGCGGTTACTCGTCCGCTGTGAGGGCGGTGAGTGTGTCGCGCAGGCCGGCGCGGGTGGTGATGCCACGTTTCGGGAACACGTTGCAGAGGTGTCGACCGCACCGCTCCACTCGAAGAGACCGACCGCCACCTGGAAGCCCACAACGCCTGGCTGGAGGAGAACTACGCGGCCGGCCACTCCCTCGCATCGGGCCGTCAGGACCCCAGGACGGGCTGCCTCCTCCTGGCCCGGGCCGCCGACCGCCCCCTCAGCCCCACCGCCCCTCATGACGACGGCCACCACCAGGACCCACCGAAGGACAGTGACCATGCGCGCAGCCGTGCTCAGACAATTCGCCACCCCGCTGGAACTCGCCGACATCGCCAGGCCGGTGCTCGGCGCCGGCCAGGTCCTGGTCAGGATCGCCGCCGCCGGGGTGAACCCCCTGGACACCAAGATCCGTGCCGGTCTGGCCGCGCACGCCCGTGCCGTACTGCCCGCGGTGCTGGGCCTGGACCTGGCCGGCACGGTCGAGGAGGTCGGGCCGCAGGTGACGGGCTTCGCCGTCGGCGACGAGGTCTACGGGCTGAGCGGCGGCGTCGGCGATCTGCAGGGATCACTCGCCGAGTACGCCGCCGCCGACGCCCGCCTGCTCGCCCACAAGCCCGCGTCCTTGACCATGCGGCAGGCCGCGGCGCTGCCGCTGTCGGTCGTCACCGCGTGGGAGGGGCTGGTCGACCGGGCCGGGGTCGGTGCCGGGCACAAGGTTCTGGTGCACGGTGGCGCGGGCGGCATCGGCCACGTCGCGGTACAGATCGCCCGCGCCCGTGGCGCCGAGGTCTTCGCCACCGCCTCGGCCGCCCACGCCGAGACCGTCCGCGGGCTGGGTGCCACCGCGATCGACTATGCCACCACCGAGGTCGAGGAGTACGTCGCCGCCCACACCGGCGGCGAAGGCTTCGACATCGTCTTCGACACCGTCGGGGGCACCGTCCTGGACAACTCCTTCGCCGCGGTGCGCACTTACACCGGTCACGTCCTCAGCGCCCTGGGCTGGGGCAGCCACAGCCTGGCCCCGCTCTCCTTCCGCGGTGCCACCTACTCCGGGGTCTTCACCCTGCTGCCCATGCTCACCGGCAAGGGCCGCGAACACCACGGCGAGATCCTGCGCGAGGCCGCCGCCCTGGCCGACGCGGGCCTGCTCGAGCCGCTGCTGGACCCCCGCCGCTACACCCTGGACACGGTCGCCGAGGCGCACGGGGCCGTCGAGGACGGCTCGGCCCACGCCAAGATCGTCATCGACATCGGGGCCTGACCCCACGGCGAGGAGCGGCGCTGCCGCCAGGCTGCCGCGTCAGATGCGTACCGTCGTCTTGCCGCGCGCGCCGCCCGCGGCGTTGCCCGTCAGTGCCTCGGGAACCCGGTCCAAGGTGATGGTGCGGTGGACGGGGACCCGGATCCTGCCGGACGAAGCCTCGGCGGTGATCCGGGCGAGCAGGTCAGGCTTGTCCGCCATCATGAAATTGCTGACGGCGATCCGTTCGGAGGCAAGCAGTTCAGGTGACGCGGTCAGGCTCACCGACACCGCCGCGCCGCCGTCCCGGACGAGCCCGGCGTATTCACCGAAGCGGGCCGGATCACGGGTGAGGTCGAGGACGGCGTCCACCCCGCCGGGATGGGTCCTGCGCACCTGTTCGGCCACGCCGCCCACGGTGTAGTCGGCTGTCCGGGCGGCACCGAGCTGTCGGATCCACAGGTCGGCGTCCGGCCGCGCGGTCGCGATGACCTCCGCGCCCTTCGCGGCGGCCAGCTGGACGGCGAAGACGCCCACCCCGCCCGTGGCGCCCACGACCAGAATCGACTGCCCCTCCCGCAGGCCCATGGCTTCGAGCGCGCCGAGCGCGGTCATCCCCGCGGTCGGCAGCGCCGCCGCGATCTCGGCGGGCATACCGTCGGGCACCCGCTGCAGCGCCCCGCCGTCCGGGAATTCCGTGACGACCGCGTAGTCGGCGAACGTGCCGTTGCCCAGCGGCGCGCGGAGGAACTGGCCGTGCACGACATCGCCGGGCCCGAGCCCGCTCACCCCTTCGCCCACCTCCGCGACCCGCCCCGCTCCGTCGACGCCGAGAACGAGCGGGTACACATGCGGCATTCGGCCCTCGAAGGCGCCTGCGGCGATCGCCATGTCGATCGGGTTCACCGACGCCGCCGTCAGCTCGACCAGCACCTCTCCCGGTGCCGGGCGTGGTTCCGGGAGCTCCATCAGTTCGGGCTTGCCACCGGTCTTCCGCACCGCGACTGCACGCATGGCTATTCTCCAGTTCCTCGGTCCGCCGCCCGCCCGGCCCGGGCCGGGCCGATCACGCCGGGCACCTGCCAGTCAAACCGGCCGGGCAGCGGACCTGAAGTACCGATCCGGTAGCCGCCGATACCCTGGAGGTATGAATGAGCTGGAGACGCGGCAGCTCCGGTACTTCGTCGCGGTGGCGGAAGAACTGCACTTCGGGCGTGCGGCCAAGCGGCTCGGCATGGCGCAGCCGCCGCTGACGCGCGCCATCCAGGAACTGGAGCACCAGCTCGGCGTCCGGCTCCTGGAGCGCACCACGCGCCAGGTGTCGCTCACACCCGCCGGTGAGGTCCTGCTGTCAGACGCGCGATTCGCACTCGACGCGGTCGGCGCCGCCGGCCGCCGGGCCCGGCACGCCGCCGAGCCCGCACCGACCCTGCGCCTCGCACTCAAGGCCGACAACGACGGCGGCCTGCTCCAGCGCATCCTCGACACCTACGCCCGGGAGGAGTCCCTGCCGGTCGAGCTCGTCCTCGGCCGATTCGGCGAACAGGCGCGGGCGGTACGGAACGGCCACGCCGACGCCGCCGTGCTCCTCGGCCCCTTCGACGACCGCGGCCTGGACTCCGAGCCGCTGCTCACCGAGCCGTTCCTGCTCGCCATGGCGGCCGACGACCCCCTGGCCGCACGCACCTCCCTGCGCCTGGCCGACCTGGCGGGCCGACGGCTGCCCGACGGATCGCCCGCGGATCAGGGCCCTGCTCCGGGCGGACACAGGGTCGGCGGTGCGCACACTCGTCAACTCGGCCCGGGCGACAGCGAATCGCCCGCGGTCGGCACGCCACAGGACGCCTCGGGCCTGCCGGAGATCTTCAGACTGGTCGAACTGGGCAGCATCGTCTGCTTCTTCCCGGCCTCCCTCACCCGGCGGTACGTGCGACCGGAGATCGCCTACCGGCCGGTCGAGGATCTGGCCCCCGCCGCCCTGTCCGTGGCATGGCCGCAGCACTCCCGCTCCCCGGCCGTAGCCGCCTTCGTCCGCGCGGCCACCAAGGTCGCGGCCGATGCCCGGTCGGAGCCGGGCACACAGCAGGCGACGGCCACCTGAGCGGCCGGCCGTCCTTCCGCGACCCGAAGGCACCGACGCGGTCGAGCCGCCCCGTGTCGACTCCCTCGCGTCACGCCTGACGCCCGACGACGCCCCGTGCCCGGGCAACCCCTCGCCGCGAAGTTCGCGCGGACTCTATGCTCGTCGCGGCCGAGCGCCCCGAGGACCGGGCGGACCGGCCGCACATGTCGTCGCTGTCGGCACAGGGGGCTCGGTGCGTACACGCTTCGCCGTACTCGGACCGGTCAGGGCCTGGCGCGGCGACACGGAACTGGCGCTGGGACCCCCCAAGCAGCGCGCCCTGCTCGCGCTGCTGCTGACCGAGGCGGGGCATCCCGTCGCCGTCCACGAGATCGTCGACGCGCTGTGGGGACAGGACCCGCCGGACAGCGCCGTCAACGTCGTCCAGCGGCACGTCGGAGCACTGCGGCGACTGCTCGAACCCGAACTCCCGGCCGGCGACCGGTCACGGTGGCTGGTGCGCGGCTCGGGCGGCTACCGCCTCGACGTCGACCCCGACGATCTCGACTTGCTGCGCTTCCGGGCCCTGCGACAGCGGGCCGCCCGGGACGGCCAACCGCCCACCGCCACCGGCCTGTTGATCGAGGCGCTGGCCCTGTGGCGAGGACCGGCCGCCTCCGGGATCGCGCCCGAGGTGCGGTCCCACCCGGCCTTCGCCGCCCTCGACGGCGAACACCTGGCCGCCGTCAAGGAGGCCGCTGAACTCGCCCTGGAAGCCGGACCCGGCCTGGGCGCACGGGTGTTGGTGACGCTCCGGCAGGCCGCGGCCCAACACCCCCTGGACGAAGGGCTGCAGGCCAGACTGATCCTGGTGCTCGCGGCAACCGGCCATCAGGCGGAGGCACTTGACGTCCACCGGACCGTACGCACCCGGCTCGCCGACGAGTTGGGCGTACAGCCCGGCCCCGAACTGCAGGCCGCCCTGCAGCGGGTCCTCGGGCGCACCCGCACCCCGGCTGCCGTCCCGCCCGCCCGGGGAGCGCGGCCGGCCGAACCCGGCGAGGACGCGGAAGAGGCGCCGGAGCCGGACACCGTCGCCACCATCCGCCCCGCCCAACTCCCCGTGGACCTGCCCGCCTTCACCGGCCGGCGCAGTGAACTCGCCCATGTCCGGGAGCTGTTGCCCGGGTCCGAGGCGTCGACACGGACCGTGGTGATCAGCGCCATCGGCGGCATGGCCGGCGTCGGCAAGACGACCCTGGCGGTGCACTGGGCGCACAGCGTCGCCGACCGCTTCCCCGACGGCCAGCTCTACGTCAATCTGCGCGGCTTCCACCCCAGCGGCTCGATCATGAGCGCGGCCGAGGCCATACGGTCCTTCCTCGACGCGTTCGGCGTCCCCGGCCGGCGCATCCCCGCCGGGCTCGACGCACAGGCCGCGCTGTACCGCAGCCTCCTCGCCGACCGGCGCGTCCTCATCGTGCTGGACAACGCCCGCGACACCGAGCACGTCCGCCCCCTGCTGCCCGGCGCCCCCGGCTGCCTGGTCGTCGTCACCAGCCGCAACCAGCTCTACGGCCTGGTCGCCGGCGAGGGCGCGCACTCGCTCACGCTCGACGTGCTCACCGCGGCGGAGGCCCGCGAGTTCCTGTCCCGCCGGCTCGGTGCCGAACGGATCGCGGCCGAACCCGACGCCGTCGCGGAGATCATCACCCTGTGCGGCCGGCTCCCCCTGGCGCTGGCCGTCGTCAGCGCCCGCGCGGTCGTCAACCCGACCTTTCCGCTCGCCTCCATCGCCGCCGAACTCTCCGACAGCGAGGACAGTCTCGACGCGTTCGCCGGAGAGGCCCCCGCCGCCGACGCCCGCAGCGCGTTCTCCTGGTCGTACCAACTCCTCAGCCCCGCCGCCGCCCGGGTGTTCCGCCTGTTCGCCCTGCACCCGGGACCCGACTGCTCACTCGCCGCCGTCGCGAGCCTCGCCGGACAGCGGCCCGGCCAAGTCCGTCCGGTCATGGGGGAGTTGGCCCGGGCCCATCTCATCTCCGAACCCCTGCCGGGCCGTTACGGCTGTCATGAACTGCTGCGCGCCTACGCCGCCGAGCTGGCCCGGGCCCACGACACCGCGCAGGAACTCGACACGGCCCGGCGCCGGATGCTCGACCACTATCTGCACAGCGCGCACGCGGCCGACAGCCTGCTGATGCCCAGCCGCGACCGCGTCCGGTTGCGGCCCCACGCGACCGGGGTGACCGTCCCGAGGCTGCCCGACCGGGCGGCGGCCGTCGACTGGCTGGCGGGCAACCGCTCCGCTGTGCTCGCGGCGATCAAGGAGGACGCCCGGCACGGCGGCGGCGAGCACAGCTGGCGACTGGCCTCGGTCCTGGAGCTGTACCTCGACCGGAACGGCCGCTGGCCCGAGCAACTCGAGGCGCAGACAACGGCAGTTGAGGCCGCCCAGCGCCTGGGCGACATCCGCGGCCAGGCGTTCGCCCACCTCGCGCTCGGCTTCGTCAGCGGCCGCCTCGACCGGCCGGACGAGGCCGACGCCCATCTGGCGCGCGCCCTGGAGCTGTTCGGCGAGACCGGCGACCGGGCGGGCCGGAGCAGAACCCTCCGCAGACTCGCCTTCCTGGCCAACGGGCGCGGACGGCACGAAGCGGCCCTCGACCACTACGCCGAGGCGAGCGCCTTGTGCCGTGCGACCGGGCGGCGCAACGACGAGGGCGGCATCGCCAACGAGATCGGCTGGACGTACATCCTGATGGGCAAGTACGAGGACGCCCTGACCGAGTGCGAGCTGGCGATCGCGACCCACCGGGAGACGGGCGACCGCAACGGCGAGGCCGCCGCCCTGGACAGCCTCGGCTACGCCCACCACCATCTGCACGACCACGAGCGGGCGCTCGACTGCTACGGGCAGGCGCTGAGCCTGTACCGGGAGACCCGCGACCGCTACCTGGAGGCCGACACCCTGCTGCACATCGGCGACACCCACCGCGCCGCCCACCAGGACACGCGGGCCGCCCTCGCCTGGCGTGCGGCACTCGGCATCCTCGACGAGATCGGCCACCCGGAAGCCGAGCAGGTCCGCCACCGGCTCGACGACCTCGCCGAACCCGATCGGCCCCCACGACAGTAAAACGTCAGCGTCCCGAAAGCGGACCCTGCCTACGCTCCCCGCTCCGCTCCACCCGGAGCCGGAAGCGCGTACGGCATTCCCCTTCAGGACTGGAAAATGACCCCCACGACTTCCGCGGAACCCCCCACCACCGCGCACCGCAACCAACTGCTGCGCACGATGATGTCCGAGCACGCGAAGGCCCTGCTCGCCTACGCCGACAAGCTGCTGAACGACCGTCACATGGCGGAGGACATCGTCCAGGAGACCCTCATCCGTGCCTGGCCGCACGCGGAACGCCTCTACAGCACCGAGGGATCGGTACGCGGCTGGCTCCTCACCGTGACCCGCAACCTCGTCGTCGACCGGATGCGCAGCGCCGTCGCCCGCCACGAGACCGTCGGCGCCGAGGACAAGGACATCCCCCTGCCCGACCACACCGGCGCCGTACTGGCCTCCGTGGTCGCGATCGGCCTGCTGCGCCGACTGTCCTACGAGCACCGGGAGGTCCTGCTGCACACCTACCTGTGCGGCCGGACCGTCCAGGAGACGGCGCGCGTCCTCGGCATACCCGCGGGCACCGTCAAGTCCCGCCGGCACTACGCCCTCAACATCCTGCGCGCCGAGGCCGGCGAGACCGTTCGACGCGAAGTCGCCTGAACCTTCCGGGACTTGGCGAGGACGGGACAGGCGAACTCGGTTGAACCCTTTACGACACCGACCCCGTGTACCTGCCGACCACACGTCACAGGCAGCGCACCGGGGGAACGCAATGGCACGTCGGCACTCCAGACCCGAGGAGAAGGCGGTCTCCTACGAGGAGGCGCTCGCCCTGCACACCAGGGGCGGGCCGATGCGCCCGCTGGTCGCCGTGGGCGGTGACGTCCTCACCCCGCTCGGCCCCGACCTGACGGACGTACCGGCCTTCGTGATCGCCGGACCGCCCCGCACCGGACGCAGCACCGCCCTGCTCGTCGCGGCGGAGTCGCTGCTCGCCGCGGGCTCCGGCCTCGTCGTCCTCGCGCCCCGGCGCTCGCCGCTGCGCCGACTGCGCGGAAGGCCCGGCGTGGCCGCCCTCATCACCGACGCCGAGGTGACGGCCGACGAGTTCCGGCAGATCCTGGGCAGCGTGCCCGAGGAGTACGGCGTGATCGTCGTGGACGACGCCGAACTGTTCACGGGCACCGAGATCGACTCCGACCTCGCACGGCTCGCCCGCGGCGGCTCCGGAACCGGCTGGGGCGTCCTCGCGGTCGGCGACGCGGAGTCCCCGGCGCCGGACCGGACCGGCTGGATGGGAGGGGTGAAGCGCAACCGCACCGGCATGCTGCTCTCCCCGCAGCCCGGCCGGGGCCTCCTGCACCTGGGCGACGGCACACTGCGCCCGGTCCGGGTGCCGCTGCTGGAAGCGGCACTCTAGAAGCCGGAGGTGCACCCCCGAGTCCCCCCTTCGGGGTGCACCTCCTCCCCGCCCGCCGTCGGCGCGGAACTCAGGCGGCGACGCCCTCGCTGCCCTCGGGGGAGACCTGGACACCGTCGTCCGTCACGAAGCGGAACGTGCACGTGATGGCGTCGAAGAGGTCGTACACCTCGTGCCTCAACGGCAGGTTGGGGCTGGCGAGGGTCACCACGAGGAAGTCCGCCGTGCTGCCGGGCACCGGCATCATCGTGTGCATCGTCAGCAGCTTGACGTCGACGTCCCCGGTCAGCCGGGTCACCTCGGTGCCGGTGACACGGACCACCGTGCCGACGTGGGGCACCGTCGCCGAGGTGACGACCCGGTCCCTGGGCGCCACACCGTTCGCCGAGGAGACACCGAGCCCCGCGGACAGCACGGGGAGGGCGAGCTCCTCGCCCTCGGATGTGTCGACGGCGAAGACCATGCCGTACGCCATGAAGAGGCCCTCGGTGTACATCGTCGCCGTGCACGCGGCGAGCAGCGCACCGTGGCGGCGGGCCGACACGGTCACCTCCCGGCCCTGCCGGAACATGTCGTCGATGCGGGCCCTCTCGAAGGCGTCGTCGGTCGAGGCCAGGGCCTGAGCCCGAGTCCTGGCCAGTTCCTCGCCGCCCAGGTCGACCGGCTCCCAGGAGTCCGGGACGTCCAGCAGAAAGCGCTGTGCGGTGCTCATCGGTCAGCTTCCACCTTTTCCGCTGTCCAACGTGTGGTGTCCGCCCTGAACACGAGGTCGCGGGCCCGAAACGTTCACCGGGCTACGACCCGGTCGTCCCGAAGGTGATCCGGTAGTAGCAGGCCCCCTTGCACGGCATCGTCGCCCCGTCGTCGAAGGCGTACGAATACGCGTAGGGGGCCGCCTTCTTGAAGACCTGGGTGTAGTCGACCGGCCACTTCGACGGGACGCAGTTCTCGCGGCCCGCCCACGCGCCGCGACAGCAGTACGTGTCACCGCCGAAGGCCGCGCAGGGCGGCTTGCAGCCGACGACCTGCCCGCCCGACACCGCCCGCATCGCGGTGGGGCAGTTCACGTCCGAGGTGCAGACGCCCTTGTAGCAGCCACCGGAGCTGACCGGGTCGACGGTCGTGGTGTGCGAGATGTTGATCCACATCGGCAGGTTCGAACCGTCGACCATGCTCACGTCGTAGAAGTCCATCCCCGCGTACGCGTCGAACGTGAACTCACCCAGTGTGGTGGGCGGGTTGGCGCCTTCGCAGACGCTGGTGCAGTCGCCGGTCGCACAGTGACCGGCGGCCGTCGACGTGCATCCGGTCCGACCCCAGATCCGGCCGCCCCAGTTGTTCGCCACGGTCACCGACAGGCTCTGGCCCGGGGCGAGTTCGCGGCCCTTCGGGTAGACGGCGGTGTTGGTGACGATCGCCCAGACCGTCTTCGGGGTGCGGTTGACGACCGTGATCAGCCGCTTGCCGGCGGGGGCGGTCGAAGGCTGGTTCGCCGCGGGTGCGTCCGTCCTGGTGGTCGGCTTGGGCGTGCTCTTCTTCGACGCGCTGGCCTTGGGGGAGGGCGAGGCCGAGGGCGACGGGGAGGCCGAGGTGCTGTCGCTCACCGAGGGGGAGGGCGAGGCGCTGCGGGACGCGGTCGGGCGCGCGGCCGTGTCCTGGTGGGCCGTCGTGCGCGTGCCGCCCGCTCCGGACGACGGCGTCCACACGCTGTAGGCGATCAGCGCGGTGGCGGCCGTGGCGAGGGCGGCCGCCGCCACGTACCACCGGCGTCGGCCGTCCCGCCGTGGGCTCGCACTGTGTCTTCTGCGTCCTCGTGCCATCGTCCTCGGGCCTTCCTGATGCTCTTCGGCTGCGGTCCGGATGCGGTCCTGCCTATCGGTGACCTGTTCGGCGGCGGCTCGACAACATAAATTCGGACCCGACCGGCTGATTTCTTTTGTTGTCCTGTTTTCTGTAGTCCTTGCGCGCGTCGGCGGTCTCCGAAGCAGAGAGATGCCACGGCCGGACCACACGCGGAGGAACGAACCCAGATGCGCAAGAAGCCCAGAAGCGGCCCCGACGCGGGCGTGGTGACGGCCGCGTGCGCGGGCGACCGGCAGGCCCTGGATCACCTGCTGACGCAGTGCCTGCCGCTGGTCTACAACATCGTCGGCCGGGCCCTGAACGGTCACGCCGACGTCGATGACGTCGTACAGGAGACGCTGTTGCGCATGGTGCGGGGGCTGCCGAAGCTGCGGGATCCCTCCGCGTTCCGGTCCTGGCTGGTGGCCATCACGATCAGACAGGTACGGGACCGTGAGCAGGCGCGGGCCACCGACCGCGACCGCAGGGCGCACCTTGAGGACGCGGAGACGATCACTGACCCCGCCCTCGACTTCGCCGGGCTGACCATCCTGCGCCTCGGGCTGACCGAGCAGCGCCGCGAGGTCGTCGAGGCCACCCGCTGGCTCGATCCGGACGACCAGGAACTGCTGTCCCTGTGGTGGCTGGAGGAGACCGGCGAACTCGAACGGGCCGATCTGGCAGGTGCGTTGGGGCTCTCCGACCGGCATGCCTCCGTCCGGGTGCAGCGCATGAAGAAGCAGATGGAGGTCTCCCGGGTCGTGGTGCGGGCACTGGTCGCCGCGCCGCGCTGCCTGGAACTGGACCTGACGGCCTCGACGTGGGACGGCACACCAAGTGCCCTGTGGCGCAAGCGATTTGCCCGGCACATCCGTGACTGCGGGGTCTGCCAGGGACTGGACGAGGGCCTCCTCCCGATGGACCGGCTGCTCAGCGGGCTGCCGCTGCTGGCCGTACCGGCCCACTTCGACGTGTCCCGGCTGCTGGACGCGGCCCCGACTCCCGCTTCCCCAGGGCACGGTGGAACACACCGGCGACTCGGGAGCCGCTCCGCCCGTATCGGCGGCAAGCAACTCGTGGGCGGTTCGGCGGCGGTCGCCGTCGCCGTCGTGGCCGCGCTGGTCGCACCCCGGCTGACGGGCGGTACCTCCCCTACGACGGCGGTGGCATCGCCGTCTCCCACCCCCGTGGTCAGTGTCACGCCGAGCCCCACACCCTCGCCGACCCCCAGCAAGTCCCCCTCACCCTCACCGAAGGCCAAGCCGAGCCCCTCGCCCTCGAAGCACACCCCCGCCGCCCCCG
>NZ_JAEQAZ010000176.1 GCF_016654115.1 Streptomyces sp. MBT53 | reverse complement strand
ACGGCAGCCGGGTCGCGCTGCCGACCAGCAGCGCGACCCGGCTGCCGTAGACCCGGCCCGTCAACTGGGCGCAGGCGACGGCCAGTCCGGCCGCGGCGCGCTGCATGAGCGCGCCCTCGGGAAGCCGTGCCATCAGCCGCCGTTCGGCCGCTCTTACCGTCTCCACGCTGTACGCAGTACGCATGCGGTCGAGTCTGCCCCGGGAGGGGCGCACAACGCACCCGGGCGGGCCGGGCTCCCCGTCACCCCTCCGCGATCACCACCGCCGAGGCCACCCCCGCGTCGTGGCTCAACGACACGTGCCAGGAGCGGACGCCCAGTTCGGCCGCCCGCGCGGCGACCGTGCCCGTCACCCGCAGCCTCGGCTGCCCGCTGTCCTCGACGTAGACCTCGGCGTCCGTCCAGTGCAGCCCGGCCGGTGCGCCCAGGGCCTTCGCCAGGGCCTCCTTGGCGGCGAAGCGGGCGGCGAGGGAGGCGGCCCCACGGCGCTCCCCGCTCGGCAGCAGCAACTCGCTGTCCAGGAAGAGGCGTCGGGCCATCCCGGGCGTACGCGCCAGCGACGCCGCGAACCGGTCGATCTCGGCCACGTCGATACCAACCCCGATGATGCTCATGCCGAGCACCCTACGGCCGTGTCCACCGGCGCCGGTCCTGCCCTTGTGGGCAGGTGGAGCGGTTGTCGGGCGCGGATTCGTTGCCCCGTAGTACCTCGTCGGGGCGTCCGGCCGACGTGTAGACAACGAAGATCGCGACTCCAGGCCAGAGGTGAGGACGTGCACGCCCGAGACGAATCCCGCGCGCGGGACGACGCCGTAGCCCGGCGTGCCCCGCTGAGCGGCCCCGCAGCAGACACCGCCACCCGGCCGGCGCACGCGTTGCTGTCGCTCCAGTCGAGGGCGGGCAACGCCAACGTCGCACGGATGCTCGGCGCGGAGGGTCGCCCCGCACCGGCCGTGCAGCGGGCCCCAGTGGTCCAGCGGAACAAGCTGCTGAACGGGAACATCTCGTTCACCAACGTGTCCCTCAAGTACCCGGAATCGCAGGACAAGGCCACCCGGGTGCTGCAACTCCTGTCCGCCAACACCGCGATCAAGTCCTTCCTCAACAACCGGTCCTGCCGGATCACCCTGGAGAAGCGGACGTCACAGGCCCCGGCGGACGTCGTGGACAAGGGGGCCGACGGCGTCTTCGTGACGATGGCGGCGTACTACCTGGAGAACTACGACATCGGCTACATCGTGGGCATGCTCTGCCACGAGTTCGGCATCCATCCGATGGCGGCCGCCGCCCCCCATACGCGCGACGAGGAAGAGGCCTTCCGGGGTGTGCCGTTCCCGGTGCCGGGGCTGGAGCACAAGCCGCATCCCGACGGGTTCGCGTCGATGAACACCGACGCCGCCAAGCAGGCCGACCATGTGCTCGGTGTCATCCCCGGGAGCCCGCGGTACACGATCTACCGCAACGTCACCCTGGAGATGGCGGACCTGCTGCTGCGCGACGCGCGCAACAAGGCGCCGGGTGCCCGGGAACAGGACGTCACCGACCTCCTCGACTGCTTCCTCATGGACGTGGCCTCGATCGCCGCGACGAACGACAACCGCCTGCGCGGAATGCCCCTCCTGGGCAACAACGAGGGACCGGCGATCCGCCAGGACATCGCGTCCGTCTACAACGCCTACAAGTCCCGCCTCGCCGACGACCTCTCCGAGGAACGGCAGCCCATCAAGCCCCTGTTCCCCCCGGAGAAGACCCCGGAGGCCGTCAAGGCCGACTTCAACACCCTTCTGGGACGCATCACCAAGGGCGCGTTCCGCGCGTGGAGCATCGACAACAGCGACTGAACGGGATCGTCGTAGGCCGCGATGTCGGATGCCTGTCGGGGGTGTCGGTCCGTTGTCGGCCGCCTGTCGGCGCGCGCTGGAACTTTCCTCTCACCGCACGTTCCACGACGATCGGAGAGACCATGCCCGCCACACCCGCCAAGCCTTCTTTCGCCCTGCCCGTCCCCGCCGCCACCACCGTCGCGCCGCCCGACCTCACCGACAGCACACTCCTGGACGTCGACCCGGACGCGCAGATGTCCTTCGGTGCCGTCGCCGTGGACAGCCGTAGCGATGTCGTCTACGCGACCGCCGAACTGCCCGGCGGGGCGCGGCGCGAGCTGAAGGCCGACGTCCTGCGGCCGGCCGGCGACGAACGGCTTCCGCTCGTCGTCTACCTTCCGGGGGGCGCGTTTCTCCGCTGCAACAAGGCCATGGCGTTCGAAGCGCGCCGGCATGTCGCCGAGTCCGGTTTCGTCGTCGCCAGTGTCGAGTACCGCGTCACCTCCGACGGCGCCGCCTTCCACGACTCCGTCCGCGATGTCCGCGCGGCCCTCGCGTATCTCCGGTCGCACGCCGACGACTTCGGCATCGACCCCCGCGCGGTCGCCCTGTGGGGCGAGTCGGCCGGCGGTCATGTGGCCGCGCTGACGGGTGTCACGTACGGTCTGCCCGAGTTCTCGGACGCCTCGGAGGCGGCCCCGCCGGGACAACTGCGGGCCGTGATCGACGCCTACGGCAGCTCCGAACTCTCCGCCATCGCCGCCGACTTCGACGAGGCGGCCCGGCTGCACTACCAGCGGGAGGCCACGCACTTCTCGGCGTATCTGGGCAGGCCGGGCGCACCCTTCCCGGAGATCCCCGACGCGGTGCGCGCCGCGGACCCGGCAACCTACGCGACCGCCTCGGCGCCACCGTTCCTGTTCCTGCACGGCAGCGAGGACATGCTCGTCTCGTCCTCGCAGACACAGCATGTGCACCAGGCGCTGCGCGCCGCCGGGGCCGACAGCACCCGCTACGTCCTGAAGGGCGCCAACCACGGAGACGTCGGGTTCCTCGGACGCCCGGGCACCGGACTGCCCTGGACCTCGGCCGCCACCATGGGCGTCATCACCGGGTTCCTCCACGACCGTCTCGACACGACGGAGCGGTGAGCCCTGGCACCGCCGTCAGACGGTCCGCGTTCCCCGCCGCCACACCCCGCTGACCAGCGGCACGCCCGGCCGGTAGGCCAGGTGCACATGGCTGGGCGCGTCCAGCAGGATCAGGTCGGCGCGGGCACCAGCTGCGATCCGGCCCACGTCGTCCCGTCGCAACGCCGCCGCCCCGCCCGCCGTGGCCGACCACACCGCCTCGTCCGGAGTCATCCCCATGTCCCGCACCGCGAGCGCGACGCAGAAGGGCACGGAGGACGTGAAGGACGAGCCCGGGTTGCAGTCGGTGGACAGCGCGACGGTGACCCCGGCGTCCAGGAGCCGGCGCGCGTCCGGCCACTGGGCCCGCGTCGAGAACTCGGCGCCGGGCAGCAGGGTCGCGACGGTACGGCCGCTCGCCAGCGCGTCCACGTCCGCGTCCGTGAGATGCGTGCAGTGGTCCGCGCTGGCCGCGTCCAGTTCGACGGCGAGTTGGACGCCGGGGCCGTAGGAGAGCTGGTTGGCGTGGATGCGCGGGTGCAGGCCCTTCGCCTTGCCCGCGCTCAGGATGGCGCGCGCCTGGTCGCCGTCGAAGGCGCCCTTCTCGCAGAAGACGTCGATCCAACGGGCGTACGGGGCACAGGCGTCGAGCATCTCGCCGGTGACGAGGGCCACGTACGCGGCCGGGTCGTCGGCGTAGTCCGGCGAGACGATGTGCGCGCCGAGATACGTCACCTCGTCGGTGTGCGCGGCGGCGATGCGCAGGGCGCGGGACTCGTCGGCGACCGTCAGGCCGTAGCCGGACTTCGTCTCGAAGGTGGTCGTGCCCTGGCGGAGGGCCTCGTCGAGGTAGCGGGTGAGGTTCGCCTCCAGTTCCGCGTCGCTCGCGGCGCGCGTCGCCGCGACCGTCGTACGGATGCCGCCCGCGCTGTAGGCCCGCCCGGACATGCGGGCGTTGAACTCCTGCGTGCGGTCGCCCGCGAAGACGAGGTGCGAGTGGGAGTCCACGAAGCCCGGCAGGACCGCCCTCCCAGCGGCATCGACCCGATTGTCAGTGGCGGGTGCTTTGCTTGTTTCACCGGTCCACGCGATGCGGTCGCCGTCGATGACGACGGCCGCGTCCTGGATCAGACCGAGCGGCGAACCATCACCGAGGGAGGGGTCGTTGGTGACGAGTGTGGCGATGTTGGTGATGACGGTGCTGCTGCTCATCGTGTCCTCGTGGGTGGTGGTCAGGCGCGCAGGGCTTCGACGGCCTGCGCGAGCGCTTGCGGCACATCCGGTACGAGCGCGTGCACTCCGTCGCGTACGACGTGCCGCCCGCCCACGACGGTGTGCCGTACGTCCGCCGCCGTCGCCGCGAATACGGCCGTCTCGGCGCCGAGCCTGGGCACCGGCCCCGCTGTTCTGACCGAGTCGAGCGCGATCGTCGTGAAGTCGGCGAGGGCGCCTGCCGTGAGGCTGCCCGCCTCGTCCCAGCCGAGGGCCGCGTGGCCGTCGGCGGAGGCCGCGCGGAGCAGGGCCGCCGCCGTCCAGTGACCCCGGGTGCGGGTGCGCAGGCGCTCGTTCAGCTCCATCGCGCGGGCCTCTTCGAGCAGGTCGATGACGGCGTGGCTGTCGGAGCCGAGGGAGAGCGGTGAGCCGGCTCGCTGGAGGGCCACGGCGGGGCCGATGCCGTCGGCGAGGTCGCGTTCGGTCGTCGGGCACATGCAGGTGCCGGTGCCCGAGCGCCCCAGCAGCGCGATGTCCTCGTCCGTGAGGTGCGTGTTGTGGACGCCGGTGGTGCGCGGGCCCAACACGCCGTGATCGGCGAGCAGTTGGGTCGGCGTGCGGTCGTGGGCGGCGCGGCAGGCGTCGTTCTCGGCGGTCTGCTCGGAGAGATGCACATGGAGCGGGGCCCGCCGCTCCTCGGCCCAGCGGGCCACGGTCGCCAACTCCCTTGCGGGCACGGCTCGTACGGAGTGGATGGCGGCACCGATCCGCGCGTGATCCCGTTCCTTGAGAAGTGAACAGCGTTCCGCCCAGGCGTCCGCGCTTCCGTCGGAGAAGCGGAGCTGGTGGTGGTTGGGGGGCTGTCCGAAGCCGGAGGAGAGGTAGGCGGTGTCGAGGAGGGTGATGCGGACACCGGCTTCGGAGGCGGCGGCGATGAGCGCCTCGCCCATGGCGTTGGGGTCGGCGTAGGGGGTGCCGCCGTGGGCGTGGTGCACGTAGTGGAACTCGCCGACCGCCGTGATCCCGGCCAGCGCCATCTCGGCGTACACCGCGCGGGCCAGCGCGTGATACGTGTCCGGGGTGAGCTGGTCGGCGAAGGAGTACATGAACTCCCGCCAGGTCCAGAAGGTGCCGGAGCCGACCTGGACGGTGCCGCGCAGCGCCCGGTGGAAGGCGTGGCTGTGGGCGTTGGCGAGCCCGGGGAGGGTGAGTCCGCGCAGGATCTCGGCGCCCGGGGGCGGGGTGTCGACCCCGGTACGGACGGCGGTGATCCGTCCGCCGCTCACCTCCAGGGCGACGCCCGGCTCGACGTTGGTGTCGAGCCAGGCGTGTTCCAGCCAGTACGTCCGCGTGGTGGGGTGCGTGGTGGGGTCCGTCACCTGCAGGCCAGCCCTTCCAGTACGTCGGCGAGTGCGGTCACCCCGGCCACGCAGTCGTCCTCGGCCGCGAACTCGGCCGGGGAGTGCGAGACGCCCGTGGGGTTGCGCACGAACAGCATGGCGGTCGGAATGCTCCCGGAGAGGATTCCGGCGTCGTGTCCGGCACCGGTGCCGAGGACGGGGACCCTGAGGTCGGTGTCCTTGCCGAGCACGCGGGCGAGTTCGTCGCGCAGGGCGTGGTCGAACTCGACGACCGGCGTGAAGGACTCACGGACGACGTCGAGGTCGACGCCGTGCGCCTCCGCGTACTCGCGGGCCGCCTTCTCGACACCGGTGACCACCGTGTCCAGGGTGTCCTGGTCGGCGGCGCGGGAGTCGAGCCACCCGCGCACCAGGGAGGGGATGGCGTTGACGCCGTTCGGCTCGACGGCGATCTTCCCGAACGTGGCGACGGCACCGGCGAGTTGGGCCTCACGGCGGGCGGCGAGCACGGTCTCGGCATAGGACAGCATGGGGTCCCGCCGGTCCACCAGCCTCGTCGTACCGGCGTGGTTGGCCTCGCCCCGGAAGTCGAACCGCCACCTGCCGTGCGGCCAGATGGCGCTGGCGATGCCGACCCGGTCGCCGGACAGGTCCAGCGCGCGGCCCTGCTCGACGTGGAGTTCGACGAACGCGCCGATACGGGCGAGCCGTTCAGGGTCGGGACCGATGGCGTCGGCGTCGTAACCGGCCGCCGCCATGGCCTGCGGCAGCGTGACGCCGTCCCCGTCGGTCAGCCGATGCGCCTGCTCGACGCCGAGCTGCCCGGCGGCCAGCCGCGACCCGACACAGGCGAGCCCGAAGCGGGCACCTTCCTCGTCCCCGAAGTTGACAATGGCGAGGGGCTTGGTGAACTCCGCGCCCCTGCCCCGCAGTTCGTCGAGCGCGGCAAAGGACGACACGACCCCGAGGGGCCCGTCGAAGGCCCCACCGTCCGGCACCGAGTCGAGATGCGACCCGGTGACGACGGCGTCCCCGGCGGCGGGATCACCGAGCCAGGCCCACTGGTTGCCGTTGCGGTCGAGTTCGTAGGTGAGCCCCCGGGACTCGGCCTGCGCCTTGAACCAGGCCCGGCATTCGGCGTCGGCACCGGTCCACGCGAAGCGGCGGTAGCCGCCGGAGTCGGGGTGCCGGCCGATGGGGAGCAGCTCGCGCCACATCGAGTGGAAGGAATCACCGGTCGGCACAGCCAACGCCCGACTTCCTGTCCCCACCGAGGAGTCGCCGCCCCGCTCGTCTCCCGGAAGGGTCACGCGTCGTCACCCTCGCGCATCGGCACCCGCACGCCCCGCTCGTCGGCGACCCGCTCCGCGATGTCGTACCCGGCGTCGACGTGCCGGATGACGCCCATGCCCGGGTCGTTCGTCAGCACTCGGCGGATCTTCTCGCCGGCGAGCTTCGTGCCGTCGGCCACCGAGACCTGGCCCGCGTGGATGGAGCGCCCCATGCCGACGCCGCCGCCGTGGTGGATGGACACCCAGGACGCACCCGAGGCCACGTTGACCATCGCGTTCAGCAGCGGCCAGTCCGCGATCGCGTCGGAGCCGTCGAGCATGGCCTCGGTCTCGCGGTACGGGGAGGCGACGGAGCCGCAGTCGAGGTGGTCGCGCCCGATGGCCAGCGGGGCGGCCAACTCACCGCTCGCGACCATGTCGTTGAAGCGCTCGCCGGCCTTGTCGCGCTCGCCGTAGCCGAGCCAGCAGATGCGGGCCGGGAGGCCCTGGAAGTGGACGCGCTCACCGGCGAGCTTGATCCAGCGGTGGAGGGACTCGTTCTCCGGGAAGAGGTCGAGGATCGCCTTGTCCGTCTTGTGGATGTCGGAGGCCTCGCCGGACAGGGCGGCCCAGCGGAAGGGGCCCTTGCCCTCGGAGAAGAGGGGGCGGATGTAGGCGGGGACGAAGCCGGGGAAGGCGAACGCCCGCTCGTAACCGGCGAGTTGGGCCTCGCCGCGGATCGAGTTGCCGTAGTCGAAGACCTCGGCACCGGCGTCCATGAAGCCGACCATCGCCTCGACGTGCTTGGCCATGGACTCACGGGCGCGGACGGTGAAGCCCGCCGGGTCCTTCGCGGCGGCGTCGGCCATGTCCTCGAAGGCGATGCCCACGGGGAGGTACGCCAGCGGGTCGTGGGCCGAGGTCTGGTCGGTCACGATGTCGATGGGGGCGCCCTCGGCGAGCATCTGCGGGAGCAGTTCGGCGGCGTTGCCGAGGAGGCCGATGGAGAGCGGGCGGCGGGCGTCGCGGGCCTCGACGGCGAGTTGCAGGGCGTGCCCGAGGGAGTCCGCGCGGACGTCCAGGTAGCGGTGCTCGATGCGGCGTTCGATGGCGCGCGGGTCGACGTCGATGCAGATCGCGACGCCGTCGTTCATGGTGACGGCCAGCGGCTGGGCGCCGCCCATGCCGCCGAGGCCGGCCGTCAGCGTGATCGTCCCGGCGAGGGTGCCGTTGAACTTCTTCGCGGCGACGGCGGCGAAGGTCTCGTAGGTGCCCTGGAGGATGCCCTGGGTGCCGATGTAGATCCAGGAACCGGCGGTCATCTGGCCGTACATGGTGAGGCCGAGGGCCTCCAGGCGGCGGAACTCCTCCCAGTTGGCCCAGTCGCCGACGAGGTTGGAGTTGGCGATGAGGACGCGCGGCGCCCACTCGTGGGTCTGCATGACGCCGACGGGGCGGCCGGACTGGACGAGCATCGTCTCGTCCTGCTTGAGGGTGCGCAGGGTGCGGACCATGGCGTCGAAGGAGCGCCAGTCGCGGGCGGCCTTGCCGGTGCCGCCGTAGACGACGAGCTTGTCGGGGTGTTCGGCGACCTCGGGGTCCAGGTTGTTCTGCAGCATCCGCAGGGCGGCTTCCTGCTGCCATCCCAGGGCGCTCAGTTCCGTACCGCGCGGTGCTCGTACGGGGCGGGGTCCTGACATGGTCTGCCTCCTAGCGGACTGCGGTCAGCGGATTTTTAACTGTAGCTATTCACATCCTGGCTTCGTGAATAGAACTAGTCAATACATGGGGGCGTCTCTGTGGGCAGGCTCTGAGTGTTTGGCTGGATGTAACGACCACGGGCAACGACACGACGGGGGACGCGGTGGACGACGTACACCAGGGTCACACGGACGGCGCCGAGCGGACCGCGCGCCGGGACCAGGCGGTGCGGGCCGCCGTCGAACAGGGGCTGCTGGGGCCGGACTCCCCCATCGTCGCGTTGCTGGACGTCACCGGCGTCCAGGAGTCGGCGGCGGCACTGCGGGCGGCGTTCGACGAGGTGACGGCGCCCGGGACACCGGTGCTGCACGCCTTCGCCGTCAAGGCGAGCCCCCTCGTGCCGGTGCTGCGGCTGCTGCGCGACGAGGGCGTCGGGGCCGAGGTGGCGAGCCCGGGTGAGCTGGCGCTGGCGCGGGCGGCGGGCGTACGGCCGGAGCGGACCGTGCTCGACGCGCCCGCGAAGACGCCGGCGGAGCTGCGGGAGGCGCTGGCGCTGGGGATCGCGGTGAACATCGACAATCCGCAGGAGCTGGAGCGGGTCGACGGGCTGATGCGGTCGGCCAGCAGTCGTTCGCCGCTCGGGATCCGGGTCAATCCGCAGATCGGCGGCGGGTCGATCGCCGCGCTGTCGACCGCCACGGCGACCTCGAAGTTCGGGGTGGCGCTGCGGGACGAGGGGGCGCGCGAGTGGGTGGTGCGGGCGTTCGCCGAGCGGCCGTGGCTGACCCGGCTGCACGCGCACACCGGGTCGCAGGGCATCCCGCTGGAACTGCTGGCGCGGGGCGTCGCGGAGACCTACGCGCTGGCGGAGGAGATCAACGCGCGGCTCGGGCGCCGGCAGATCGACACGCTCGACATCGGCGGTGGGCTGGGCGTCAACTTCGGTACGGACGCGACGAGTCCGACGTACGCGGAGTACGCGCGGCTGCTCAAGGAGGCGGTGCCGGGGCTGTTCGACGGGCGGTACGGGCTGGTGACCGAGTTCGGGCGGTCGATGCTGGCCAAGCAGGGGACGGTGGTGGCCCGGGTCGAGTACGCCAAGAGTGCCGGCGGGCGGCCGATCGCGGTCACGCACGCGGGGGTGCAGGTGGCGACGCGGACGGTGTACGCGCCGCAGTCGTGGCCGCTGCGGATCGCCGCCTACGACGAGAAGGGGCGGCCCAAGTCGGGGCCCGCAGTGGTGCAGGACGTCGCCGGGCCGGCCTGTTTCGCGGGTGATCTGCTGGCGGAGGGATGCGTGTTGCCGTTGCTGGAGCAGGGCGATCATGCGGCGGCGCTGGACACCGGGGCGTACTACTTCGCGGCGCACTACGCCTACAACTCCCTTGCCAGGCCCGGCATTTACGGCTTCGTACCGGACGGTGCCGGGGGCGTGGCGTTCGCGACCGTGCGGAAGCCGCAGACGGTGGCGGAGATCGTGGCCGAATCCGGAGGGGCGCACGCCGCCGCGCTCACCACCCTGCGGGCACCCGGGCGCCGTTGACTCACCCCCGTGAACATGCGGTTGAACTGGTGGGGAAACAGGGTCAGTTGACCCACCTTAGTCACTCCGGGCATGTTCCACCGGAAAATGCCAGATCCCTCACCCTCCGGCCACACGGTGCGTAGCTTCGTCGTCACTCAGCCGAACCGCAGGCGGGAGGGGAGCCACGGTGCCCGGAATCGACGAGTGCTTACTGGAGGCCATGCGACTGCCCGGTGCCCGGGGCGCCGCGCTGGTCGACTGGACCAGCGGCCTGGCCCTGGGCGTCGTAGGAGAGTCGCCAGGGGGTGACCAGGAGGCCAGTGCGGCCGAGGCCGCGGAGCTGGCGCGGCTGGCGGCCGAGCACCGGGCGTTCGCGTCCGACCCGGAGGAGGGGGAGGAGGCCGACGATCCTCCGCTGGAGGATCTGATCGTCAGCAACCGGGACAGCTATCACGTGCTGCGGTTCGTGCGGACGTCGTTCGACAGCAGTGTGTTCCTGCATCTGTGGCTGGCCCGCACGGAGGGCAATCTCGCGCTGGCCCGGATCCGGCTCGGCGAGATGGCGGGACGGCTGGTGCTGGGATGACCGCCCTCAGGACCACGCCGACCACCCCGCCGCCGCGGCTGCCGGTGCGGGACAAGGCCGCCGCCGTCGACCGGGCCTGGGGCGGGGTCTCGCCGATGCTGACCCGGCTCGCGGCCGAGGAGGCCACCGGTGTCCTCGTCCGCGAGCGCGGCAGTCTGCACCTGGTCGCGGGCCATGTGGTGCACGCCGAGAGCCCGTCCGCGCCCGGTCTCGACCTGCTCCTCACCGCCCACGGCACCCTGCGCGCCGAGGCCTGGGAAGCGGCCGCCAGTGCGACCGACGACCGGCACGCCACCACCCGGCTGCTGCTCGACGGCGGCCTGATCGGCCCGGGCGCGCTGGAGCTGTGCCAGCTCGGGGCGCTGTACGACGCGGCGTACTTCGTGCTCGCGCCGAGCAGCACCCCGGGGCGTTTCCGGTACGGGGTCACGCATCCACTGGGTTCCGTGCGGCCGGTTCCGGTGGCCGCACTGGAGCGCGAGACGCAGCGCCGCCGCGAACTGCTGCACCGCGTCTGGCCGGACGCGGCGACGGACGGCGCGCCGCTGCTGCGGGCCGATCCCGTCGCGCACCCGCCGATCACACCCCGGCAGGCCGCCGTACTGGCGCGGGTGGACGGGGTACGGACGGCGCCGGAGATCGCGCGGCTGCTGGGCCGGCGGGCCTACCCCACGCTGCTGGACGTCCGGCGGCTGGTGTCGGCGGGGCTCGTCTCGCCCCGGCCGCCCGCACCGCCCGCCGTCCTGCCCCCGCCCGACGTCACCGACCCCGACATCACATTGCTGAAGAGGCTCAGGGATGCGCTGGAGGCCCTTTGAGTGGCAGCGAGCACGCGCCGAGAGGAGAGAGCCGATGGCCTCCGAGGCCGAAATCCTGGACGAGCTGCGCCGGTTGAGAGCCCGGGTGCCGCAGCTGACGGGGGCGCTCGCGGCGGGCGTCGACGGTCTCGTACTGGCGCAGGACACCCCGGGCGTCGAGCCGGAGCGGGTCGCGGCGCTCACCGTGACGGCGCTGGGCGTGGCCGTACGGATGGCGGACGCGACCGGGCAGGGCGACTTCCGCGAGCTGATCGTGCGCGGGGTCTACGGCTATGTCGCGACCTACGCGGCGGGCCGGGGCGCCGTGCTGACCGTGCTCGCCCAGGACCGCGTGAACCTCGGCCGGCTGCTGCTGGAGGGCCGCCGCGCGGGGGCCCGGATCGGGGAACTGGTCGACGCCGAGGCGGCGGCGACGGCCGAGGCCGAGGAGCGGGCCGACCCGGCGCCGGTCAAGGCGCCCACCAAAGCCACCACCGCACGAACGAGAACGGCGCGCGCACCACGCACCACCGCAACGACCAACGCGCGCACCACCACGGAAAGTTGAACGGACCCAAGGGAGCACTGTCATGGCCAACACCGAAACCTCGCTCAAAGAGGCGCTGACCTCCATCGAGGGCGCGACCGGAGTCGCGCTCGTCGACTACACCAGCGGTATGGCGCTCGGCACGATGGGCGGCAGCAAGACCTTCGACCTCGGCGTCGCCGCCGCAGGCAACACCGACGTGGTGCGCGCCAAGATGCGCACCATGGAGCACCTCGGTCTGAAGGGCGACATCGAGGACATCCTGATCACCCTGTCGAGCCAGTACCACCTGATCCGGCTGATCAAGGGCCGCGGCGGCAACGGGCTGTTCCTGTACCTGGTGCTGGACGCCAACCGCAGCAACCTGGCGATGGCCCGCCACCAGCTGAAGCGGATCGAAGCGGACCTGGAGGTCTAGGACCCGGAGGTCCGGAACCGGGCCCGGGCCCGGAGCCCGGTCACGCGTAGACGTCGCCGCGGCGGCGCGCCCCGCCCGGGGTGGCGTCGCCCGCGGCGATACCGGTGGAGCGGTAGCCCTTGACCGGCTTGCCGGCGGGGGCGCCGCCCCGCTTGTCCAGCCAGTCCACGCGGATCCACAGCAGGACGTCGTCGGCCCGTTCCCGGCGCCCCAGCCAGGCGGCCTTCAGCCGCAGTCCCGTGCCGGCCCCGGCGAGCAGCATGCCGCCCGCCGCCGGCACCGCGAACGAGCTGCCCAGCGCGAGCGCGAAGGCGAGCACGATCCACCAACGGTGCGCGCGGCGCCAGTTGCGTACGGACACCGCGCGGTCCTGGAGCACATCGTGCTTGCCGGCCCGGGCGGCGCCACGGGCGAGGGCGATGTAGCGCCTGCGGCGCGAGTACGCCACCACGGCCACCGCGATGATGAACAGGGCGGCCCCGGCCATCACCCCGATCCGGCGCCCGGTGATGCCCGAAGGCAGCACTCCGACACCCGCCGCCAGTACCCCGAACCACCACAGCGGGGCGGCTCCGGCCCGTACGACGACGGCCACTCGGGCCAGCCCCTGGACTCTGCGATCTCCGCGTGCCACGTCCTGCCTCCTGGTCGCCTGGGCACAGTTCCGTCGGGCCGTGAGACTAGTGAGCGAACGTGAGACGAGTCTGAGAACGGGCTTTTTCGCCCTCGCCCCGGATCAGGAGTCCTTGCCCAGGGTCAGGAGGAGGGGGTGTCCAGGCGCTCGGTGAGTTCTCCGGCGGCCCAGCGGGCCCACTGTTCGGCGGTCTCGGAACCCCGCAGGCCGTATTCGAGCATGAGCCAGCCGCAGACCTGGACGGGGTCGCCCACCCACTTCGCGTTGTCGTGGATGGCCTGCAGCGCGGTGAGCCGCGCGTGGTTGTGGTCGGCGAACTTCTCCAAGTAGGCAGCGCCTTCACCGCTGTTGAGGGTCCACAGGAAGAAGACGCGGAGCAGGGCCGCGCTGCGGAAGGCGAGGTCGAGGTCGGGTTCGGTGAGCCAGCGGCGCAGTTCGGCGCGGCCCGCCTCAGTGATGCCGTACTCGCGGCGCTGGCGGGCGCCGGTGCCGGTGATCTCGATCAGACCGTTCTCGTCGAGCTTGGCCAGTTCGCTGTAGACCTGGCTCTTCTGGGCGGGCCACACGGCCGACAGCCCCTCGTCGAACCGCTTGAGCAAGTCGTAGCCGCTGGCGGGCTGTTCGGAGAGGAGCCCGAGGAGGGCGTGGGGCAGGCTCATGAACTCACCCTACCTTTCCGGTATTTACCCCATCCTGACTGGACGGTCGAGAGTTGGACGGTCATAATCCTACCGTCCAATATTGGACTCCCCGGTTTGGCTCTTGGATGCGTGGAGGAAGACACCGGTGAACTACGTCCGCGGTTTCGCACCCTGGCTGTGTTACGCGGCCCTGAGCCCGGTCGACTGGCGACTGGGCACGGGCGCCGCCGCACTGGCCGCGCTCTGGTTACTCGCCGGGCAGCTCCGCGCCCGGAGCGTCGACCTGCTGGGCGCGGCCACCTGCGCCTTCTTCGTGGTCATGGCCGTCGTCGCGCTCGCGGACCCGTCCTCGGGACTGCGGAACTGGATCTGCGCGCTGGCGAACGCCACCCTGGCGGCCACCGCCCTGACCTCGCTCGCCGTGCGCCGTCCCTTCACCCTGGCCTTCGCCCGGGCCGAGGTGCCGCAGGAGTTCTGGCACTCGCCCCGGTTCATCCGGGTCAACATGGTCCTGACGTCGATATGGGCAGCCGCGTTCACCCTCGGCGCGCTCGCCTGCGCCTCCGTGGTCCAGTACGACCACTCCTCGACCGCGCCACTGGTCACCGCCCAAGTGCTCGCGTTCGTCGTCCCGTTCGTCCTCTCCGGCCGTTACGCCGCCCGAGCCAAGGCCAAGGCCACCACCGCGGCCGGACAGGCGATCGCATGAGCACGCACGACACCACGACCGAACCGGCCGAGTCCGCCGAGCCCGCCGAGCGGATCGCACCGGCGAGTCCGGAGCGGCTGATCTACTTCTCGGACGCGGTGGTGGCCATCGCCATCACCCTGCTCGCCCTCGAACTGCCGGTCCCGGGTGCGGAAGCCCACGGCGACTCGGGTGTGCAGCACTTCCTGCGCGAGCACCTGACGGAGTACGTCGCGTTCCTCGTCAGCTTCGTCGCCATCGCCATGCAGTGGATGCTGCACCAGCGCGTCTTCCGGTACGTGAGCGGGCTGTCCGGCGGGGCGATCCGCTGGAACCTGCTGTGGCTGCTGCTGATCGTCGTCACGCCGTTCACGACGAAACTGCTGACCAGCGAGGCGGACGCGTTCCGGATCCAGTTCATCGTGTACGCGGCCAGCCAGGCCCTGACCAGCCTGGCCTTCCGGCTGACCGTCGCGGATCTGCGCAGGTCCGGGCTGCTGCGCCCGGACGCCCCGCGCTCGGTGATCGCGGAGACCCTGGCCTGGGCGGACGCGACGATCGTGACCTTCACCGTCTCGATCCCCGTCGCGCTGGTCACGCACTGGGCGTCCCTGTGCTGGGCGCTGCTGCCGCTGACGCAGAAGATCCTGCGCCGCGTCACCTGACGCGAAGGGGCCGCCCGGCGACCACACCCCGGGCGGCCCCGACACGTAACTAGCCGCCCACACACGGCACTTGACGCCCCGTCACTCCACGAACAGCCCCCGCGCGGCCGCCCGCGCGTCGAACTCCTCCAGCCGGGCCTGCGCGTCCGGCAGGTCGTCGCACATCGCCTCCAGGAGCACCCGGCCCAGCAGCATCGGCGCGCACGCCGTGTCGAAGGCGAGGCCGGTGCCGACGGCGGCCGGGATCAGCAGGTCGGACACCTTGGCGACCGGCGCGAACGCCGAGTCCGCGACGGTGACGACGGTCAGGCCCGCCTCCCGCGCGTACGCCAGCGTGTCGACGACCTCGCGCGGATGCCGGGGCAGCGCGAAGCACAGCAGGGCGGTGGCACCGGCCCGGACGGCCGCGTCGATCCGGTCGTGGATCATCGTGCCGCCCTCGTTGAGCAGCCGTACGTCCGGATGGACCTTGGCGGCGAAGTACGCGAAGCCGTACGCCTGGGAGGCCGCCGCGCGCAGGCCGAGGACGGGCAGCGGGCGGGAGTTGGCGAGCAGGCGGCCGGCCTTGGCGACCGGGCGGGGGTCGGCCAGTATCTCGGCGAGGTGCTTGAGGTTCTCGATCTCGGCCTCTACGGCCTGCTGGTACTCGTTGTAGGACGCCGTGTCCGGGGCCGACTCGGCGGGCGCGACCTCGCGGAGGTGTTTGCGCAGCGCCGGGTAGCCGTCGAAACCGAGGGCGACCGCGAAGCGGGTCACGGAGGGCTGGCTGACACCGGCGAGTTCGGCGAGTTCCACGCTGGACAGGAACGGCACCTCGGCGGCGCGCCGCACCATGCTGTGCGCGATGCGCCGCTGGGTCGGCGTGAGCCGGTGCCCCTCGAAGAGCGTCTGCAGCCGTGCGGCCGGGCTGTCGGTCACACCGGTACTCCTGTCCAAGGTCCCCTCCAGGCTTGCGTCCACCGTCTCTTCCAGGCTCCCATCCACGGTCATCACGTGTTCCCCCTCCAGATCTCGGTGAACCGGTCCAGCAGTCCGGCCGCCGCCGTCACATCATCTGTGAGCGGCCGGTCCGCCGGGTCGTCGTCGAGCACCGCCTCGGCGAGTTCCAGCGCGCGGCCGACCGGGAGTTCCGGCTCGGGCCGCAGGTCGCGCTGGCGCAACGCCCGTACGGCGGCGACGAGTTCGCAGCCGACGACGAGACGGTACGCGCGGCAGGCGCGCAGTGTCTGACGGGCGGCGAGCGAGGCGAAGCTGGCCTGTTCCTCGACGCCCCGGGAGAGTACAGCGTGCCCGAGCGAGGCGGGAGCAGAGAACGCGCGCAGGTCGCCGAGGGCGGCCGCGGCGGCGTACTCCAGGATCATCACGCCGGAGGAGGCGGGCTCGTTGTCGGCGAGGAAGGGCTTGAGGCGGGTGAACGAGGGCTCGTTGAGGGAGGAGAGCCGGGACGTCGACAGCCGGGCCACCTGGGTGAGCGCGAGTCTGAAGTGGTCCAGGGCGAGGACGAGTTGGGCCTGGTAGAAGCCGCCGTGGTGGTAGGCGGTCATGTCCTCGGCGGAGATGAACGGGTTCTCGGCGGCGGCGTTGATCTCGATCGCTAGGACGTCCTCCAGGGCGTCCGCGGCGTCGTGCGCGGGCCCGTGGATCTGCGGCAGACACCGGAAGCCGTACGGGTCCTGGATCCGCCCGAGCGGAGGGGTGGGCCGGTCGGCGGCACCGATCAACTCCCGCATTCTGCGGGCGACTTCGGTCGACCCCCGGTGCGGCCGGGCGGCGTGCACGGGCGCGGCGAACGGCTCGTGCGACCCGTCCACGGCGAGCAGTGAGAGCGCGCCCACGACCTGGGTGGCACCGATGAGCCCGCGCAACTCGTGCAGCGCGAGGGCGGACTGCCCGAGGGTGAGGGCGTTGCTGCTGATGAGCGCCAACGCGTCGTTGTTGTCGAGGGGTTGGGGTTCGGGGGCGCCGGAGAGACTGTCTTCGGCACCGCGCCAGGGCCGCTCCCCCACCAGCGCGAGACCCACCTGGGCCAGCGCGGCGATGTCCCCGGTGCCCACCGAGCCGAACTCGTTGACGGCCGGATGCACCCCGCTCTCCAGCGCCTCGCACAGCGCGGTGACGACCGTCGGCCGCAGTCCCGCGCCGCCCGCGAGCAGCTGGTTGGCGCGGACGGCGAGCATCGCCCGCACTTCCCGGGCCGGGAGTTCGTCGCCGATCGCGCCGGCGTGGCTGCGCAGCAGGCGCAACCCGTGCTCGGCCGCCGCCTCCGTGGGCACGTCCTCGTTCCGGTTGGCGCCGACGCCCGTCGAGCGGCCGTAGACACGACCCGTCGCGGCGATCTGGCGGGCCGCGTCCCAGGACTCGGTCGCGCGCTTCATCGCGTCGGTGCCGGGGACCGGCCGGGCGTCCCCGTCGGCGAGCCGGACGACATCGGCGACCCCGAAGCCGACCCCGTCGAGGACGACGAGATCGGAGCTCCCGGACACCATCGCATCGGCGGCGTCCACGATCCGAGACGACATAAGGCCCCAAACTCCCCTCAATCAGGACACTCGATCTTGCCTGCCGAGCATCCGTTACCTCGGATTAACGCGGAGACATTGACAAACTATTCAGACACCGAGAACTCTGCATGACGTTATACAGCCGGGCAAGGGACAACTCATGATCCAGTTCGACGCGGTCCACAAGCGCTTCCCCAACGGCACGACAGCAGTTCACGACCTCTCCCTGGAGATGCCGGAAGGCGGGGTCACCGTACTGGTCGGTTCCTCCGGTTGCGGCAAGACGACCACCCTTCGGATGATCAACCGGATGATCGACCCCACCTCGGGCGTCATCAAGGTCGGCGGCAAGGACGTCACCCAGCAGGACGCGGCCGAACTGCGCCGCTCCATCGGGTACGTCATCCAGCAGTCGGGGCTCTTCCCGCACCGCACGGTCCTCGACAACATCGCCACCGTGCCGCTGCTCCTGGGCCACGGCCGGAAGAAGGCCAGGGCCCGCGCGGCCGAACTCCTGGAGACCGTCGGCCTCGCCGCCGACGCCGGCAAGCGGTACCCGCACCAGCTCTCCGGCGGCCAGCAGCAGCGCGTCGGCGTGGCCCGCGCGCTCGCCGCCGACCCGCCGGTCCTCCTGATGGACGAGCCCTTCGGCGCCGTCGACCCGGTGGTCCGCACTCAACTCCAGGACGAACTCCTGCGCCTGCAGAAGGAGTTGAACAAGACCATCGTCTTCGTCACGCACGACATCGACGAGGCCGTACGGCTCGGCGACCGCATCGCGATCTTCCGCACCGGCGGCCACCTCGTCCAGTGCGCGGCCCCCGCCGAACTCCTCGCCCGCCCGGCCGACGACTTCGTGGCCGACTTCCTCGGCGCCGAGCGCGGCCTCAAGCTGCTCTCCCTGAAGACCCTCGCCGACGTCCCGCAAGGCCCGGCGCCCGAGGGCACCGCCTGGACCCTGGTCCTGGACGAGGCCCGCAAGCCCCTGCACTGGGCCGGGAAGGACGCCGAGATCCCCGTACGTCCCCTCCAGGACGGCGACTCGCTCCTCGCGGCCCTCAACGAGTCCGTCGCCTCCCCCAACGGCCTGATCGCCCGCGTCGACGCCGACGGGATCCTCACCGGCGTCTCGTCCCGCGACGACATCCACACCCACGCGGGCCAGGCGCACGCCGAAGCGCGGGTGGCGGCATGAGCGTCGACTGGTCGTGGATCGGCGACCACACCGACGACCTGACCAGCCTCACGTTCTCGCACCTCCAGGCCGCGATGACCGCCGTCTTCCTCGGCCTGCTGATCTCGCTCCCGCTGGCCGTGGTCGCCCACCGGGTCCGCCCGCTCCGGGGCTTCCTGCTCGGCCTGTCGAACGTGCTCTTCACGATCCCGTCGATCGCGATCTTCGTGCTCCTGCTCCCGATCAGCGGCCTGACCCGCACCACCACGGTCATCGGCCTGACGGTCTACACGCTGGTCGTGCTGCTGCGGAACACGGTCGAGGGCCTGGACTCGGTCCCCGCGAAGACGAAGGAGGCCGCGAAGGCGATGGGCACGCGCCCCCTGCGCACGCTCCTCACCGTCGAACTCCCGCTCGCGCTCCCGGTGATCATGGCGGGCGTCCGCATCGCCACGGTCATGTCGATCTCGCTCGTCTCCGTGGCGACCTACATCGGCGACGGCGGCCTCGGCCAGCTCTTCACCGACGGCTTCCAGCGCGACTTCCCGACGCCGGTGATCGTGGGCGTGGTCCTCACCCTGCTGCTCGCGGTGGTCGCGGACGCGGCCCTGGTCGGCCTCCAGTACGTACTCACCCCGTGGACGAGGCGGCGAGCCTGATGTACGAACTCTTCAAGAACCTCGGCAAGTGGCTTACCAGCGGCTCCCAGTGGGCCGGCACGGACGGCATCGCGCACCGACTCGCCGAGCACCTCCAGTACTCGCTGCTCGCGACCCTCATCGCGGCCGCGATCGGCCTCCCGCTGGGCCTGCTGATCGGGCACACCGGCAAGGGCGCGTTCCTCGCGATCAACCTGGCCTCCTTCGGCCGCGCGCTGCCGACCGTCGGCCTGGTCGTCCTGGTCTTCCTGGCCAGCGGCCTGTCCATGTGGCCGGTGTACATCGCGCTGGTCGCCCTCGCGGTCCCGTCGATCGTGACGAACACCTACGCCGGGATGACCGCCGTCGACCCGGACGTGAAGGACGCGGCACGCGGGCAGGGCATGCGCGGCCACCAGGTCCTCTTCCAGGTCGAACTGCCGCTCGCGCTCCCCCTGATCATGACCGGCCTGCGGCTCGCGCTCATCCAGGTGGTCTCCACGGCCACCGTCGCCGCGTACGTCTCCTTCGGGGGCCTCGGCCGCTTCGTCTTCGACGGACTCGCCCAGCGCGACCTCGTGCAGGTGCTCGGCGGGGCGGTGCTCGTCGCCGTCGTCGCCATCGTCCTCGACCTGGGCCTCTCCGGCCTCCAGCGCTTCCTCTTCCGCCACCGCACCGCCTAGGGATATCAACGTCATGAACCGTCGTACCCTCCTCGGCGCCCTCGCCGGAACAGCCGTCGCCGTCCCCGTCCTCTCCGCCTGCTCCAGCGGTGTCACCTCGCTCGACGGCGGGGGCTCGGCCGGCGGCGGCAGCGCCTCCAGCAAGAACGGCGTCACCATCGGCACCGCCAACTTCACCGAGAACCAGGTGCTCGGCTACCTGTACGCCGCCGCCCTCGAAGCGGCCGGAGTGAAGGTCAAGGTCCGCCCCAACCTCGGCACCCGTGAGATCGTCTTCCCCGCCCTCAAGAGCGGCGACATCGACCTCCTCCCCGAGTACCAGGGCTCCCTGCTCACCTACCTCCAGCCCAAGTCCAAGGTCGCGGAGGCGGGCGAGATGCAGAACGCCCTCACCCTCGCCCTCCCCTCGGGCCTCCAGGTCCTGCCCTACGGCATCGCCGAGGACGCGGACTGCTTCGTCGTCACCCGCGAGACCGCGAGGAAGTACGGCCTCGTCACGCTGGCCGACCTGGCGAAGCACAACGGCAAGCTGACGCTCGGCGCCTCCGCCGAGGTGAAGACCCGTCAGGTGGGCGTCGTAGGACTGAAGGACGTCTACGGCGTCGAGTTCAAGGAGTTCAAGTCCCTTGATTCCGACGGGCCGTTGGTGAAGGGCGCGCTGAAGAAGGGCGATGTGGACGTGGCGAACCTGTTCACCACCGACACCGACATCAAGGCCAACGACTGGGTCGTCCTGACCGACCCCAAGACCCTGATCCCCAGTCAGCACATCGTGCCGCTGATCGCCGACCGGGTCGCCGACCCCACGGTCCGCAAGGCTCTCGCGAGCCTCGGCAATCTGCTCACCACGGCCCAACTCACCGAGCTGAACCGCCAGGTGGACAAGGACAAGAAGGATCCGGAGGACGTGGCGAACGCGTACGCGAAGCAGCACGGCATCACGAAGTAAGGGCCCGTTGATGCAATGGCCCGTCGATGACCGATCGA
>NZ_JAEQAZ010000175.1 GCF_016654115.1 Streptomyces sp. MBT53 | reverse complement strand
CGGAAAACATAACGGGGGGGGCTCGCAGCTGTCGGGGCACGGCGCCAGCGCACAGTTCGCGCGGTTCGGCGACCGTGGTGATGAGGCCCTGGAAGCTGCGGCCGTAGCGATCGAGTGAGGTGACGACGAGTGTGTCGCCGGGGTCGACGCGGGCGTGGCCTGCCTTGAGTTCGCTGCGGAGGACGTTTCTTGCTCGGCCTCATGGGCGATGGCGTCCGGACGTCAGCCCAGCTTCGTGACGATGTCTGCGACCTGGTCCGGCACCGACAGGAACGGCGAGTGCGAGGCGTCCAGCGCCACCACGGATGTCAGGTTGTCCGGGAAAGCGGCGTCCGCTTCCGTGATGAATCTGCGTTGCACCGCCGGGCGTACCGCCATGTCCTGCGCGCAGGTGACATAGGTTCGCGGAATCGATCCCCAGCCGTCCCGGGTCAGAGTGGTGGCACCGGCAGCGATACCGACCGGGGCATCGGGTGACAGCAGGCCGAGGACGGCGTCGGCGAGGTCCGGATCCACGTCACCGAAGAAGGCCTGACGCAACTGCTGCCGGTAGGCCGCGTCCTCCGACGCGAGGTCGAAACGGAGCGCGCCGATCACGGCGGGGTCGGCACGCAGGGACGGCCCGACGAGCTCGCCCTCGTTGTCGGCCGACTGGATGTACACGAGAGCCGGGACGTCCGAGGCCGGCATGAACGCCGTCAGGTACACCATGTGTCCGACCAGCTCCGGCACTTGCTGGGCCGCGCGCGTCAGCACCGTGCCGCCCATGCTGTGGGCCACCACGGTGACCGGACCTCCGCGGCCGATCTGTCTGATCTGCGAGGCAAGAAGGTCGGCCGCTTCATCCAGATCGACACCCGCCACCGGTGAAACCTCCGTGGCTACCGCGTCAGGATCGAAGGGACGCCGGGAGAGGCACTCCGGCCGGCGGGCGTACAGCCCGTGCCCCGCCATGTCCACTGCGACCGCTTGGCGACCTGCCGCCGTCACCTTGGCGATGACCTCGCTCCAGCACCAGGAACCGTGCCAGTAACCGTGCAGGAAGAGCAGAGGCGTAGGTGTCATGGCCACTCCTTTGTGTCGGCCGACGCGGCCACGGCAGGAGCGTGCGCTCCAGAGAACGACCTGCGTCACATGTGAAGGAATCTTCACTTAGAGAACAATCCCGATCAATGTGATCCGCATCACTCGCTTTGTCAGAGCTCCGAGATCGCCTCATGACCTTTTCGGACTTGTCCCTGCGATCTCCCGTCTGCTTCTCGGGCATCTGTCAAGCAATCCTGCAGGGCGCAATCGGGCCCTGCAGCTTCTGCGCAGCCACCGGGCACGGTCAGTCGGCTGTGGGGCACCTTCACCGCGGCTGCCGTGATCAGCGCCAGACCCGCCTCCCCCGACACCCCCTATGTGATCGGCCTGGTCCGAACCGCGCCGACCCCAGGCAACGCTCGTCGCCTGCGTGGCCGCGACAGCGCTGGTGTACATCGGGCATGCCGACGAAGCCGTCATCACCTGGGGCGGGGTATTCCTACAGTCGCTCACCTGCTTCTGCACCCCGTGGATCATCGTTGTCACGATCGGCCGCTTCCGCCGCCGTGGCTACTACGACGTCGAAGGTCTCCAGGTCTTCGACCGCGGTCTCCGCGGCGGTGCGTACTGGTTCTGGCACGGCCCCGACCTTCGCGGTCCGGGCGTCCGGACGGCGGCCGTCGCCACCGGGCTGGCCCGGTTCCCCGAACCCGCCGAGGTGTACGGACCTGAGCGCGAGGTGCGGGCCGCCGAACCCATCGGCAGCGGCGAGCCGTCAAGGTGACCGTATCCGCCGGTAGTTGCACATGAATGCGGTCCCGCGTTCGCCATGGAGAACGAACGCGGGACCCTGGGTGGTGGTTGACTCAGCGCGCGGTGAGCTTCCACAGGTGGTCGGCGGTGCCGTTGTCGGCCCACTGCAGGACCTGGGCGCCGGAGGTGGTGCTCATCTGGTCGACGCCGAGCAGGAGCCCGCTGTTGTAGTTGGCGATCTTGACGTAGCCGTCACGGGCGGGGATGACCTGCCAGAGGTGGTCGGCCGTGCCGTTGTCGCCCCAGATCAGGGCGGTGCCGCCGTTGCTGGTGCCCGCGTTGGTGATGCCGAGGAGCAGGCCGCTGTTCTGGTTGACGATCTTGTAGAGGCCCTGGCCCGCGGCGACGAGGGTCCAGTTCTGGTCGGTGCCGGTGGTGGACGTGGCCTGGACCACCGAAGTGCCCGCGGTGGTACCCGCGTTGAGGGCGTCCAGAGCGAGGCCGCTGTTCTTGTTGGTGACCTGGTAGCGCCCGGCCAGGGAGTTCGAGGTGCCGCTGGGCGTGATCGTCAGGTGGTAGCCGTCAGTGGCGTTCATCGCCACCGGCACCGTGATCGAGCCGTTCGAGACCGGGTAGTCGGCGTCGGAGATGGTGATCGGGCCGGCGGAGGCGGTGGTGCGGCCCGTGTCGGGGCTGTACTCCAGCTTGACGTGGACGGTGCTGCCGTAGGCCGACAGGGACGAGAGTCCGTTGACGGTGACGGCGCAGGAGCCGCTGCACCCACCGGCGATCACGCTGATCTGGTTGCCCGCGCCGTTGAGGGAGGCGAGGCCGTCCATGCCGGTCTGCGCGGGAGGCGTGGTGGTGAGCATGTTCCCGGACATGTCGCCGTACCACTTGTACGTCCAGTACGACCCGTTGGGCGAGCCGCCGGTGTCGGTCAGGGTGTCGCCGAGGGTGCCGTAGTGGTTCCAGAAGGCCAGCTCGGCGTCGCGGACGCCCGCGCGCTCGAACTTGGCGGCGTAGCCGATGAGAGCGCCCGAGTTGCCCATTTCGGCGGGCGTGCCGTACTCCTCGATGTCGATCGGACGCGGGCTGATGCCGAGGCTCGTCTCCAGGGCCCGGTAGGCGGCGACATGGGCGGCGATGCCGGAGCTGCCCTGGAGCTCGTGCCAGGCGATGACGTCGGGGACCGTGCCGCTGGCCTTGGCGTCGGTGAGGAACGTGGTCATCCAGGACTGGTTCCACACCGAGTAACTCGGGCCCTGGATCGGGGTGGTGGTGTCCTTGGTGCGGACCTCCTTGAACGTGCGCGCCCAACCGGCGTCGAAGGCACCCGCGTTGGTGGTGTCCCAGGTCCAGTCCGGCTCGTTCCACAGCGCGTACGCGCTGATGTTCGTGGCGCTGGAGGCCTTGACGGCGGCCACCTGCTGATCGACCGCCGAGAGCCAGTTGCTCCAACTCACCCACTGGTAGGGGAAGTTCGGATACCAGTCCGGCATCCGTACGACCACCTTGGCGCCGGCGTTGGCCGCCTTCGAGGCGACGACCAGGGCGTCGCCGGCGGGTGCGGGCTCTCCGTTGGGGAGTTGGCTGCCGCCGGGCGCCATCTGGATGAAGGTGTTGGGCTTGAGCGGGGTGACCAGGCTGTCGGCGGGCGTGCTCGCGCTCGCCAGACCGTAGAGGCTGCCCGTGCCGACGTGGGTGACGGAGCGCAGGGTCTGCGCGGCGTTGACGACCAGGGTGGTGGACGAGGTGGGGCTGGCCTGGGCGGGTGCGCCCGTCAGAGCGAGGGCGGTGGCGGCCAGGGCGGTGGCCGTCACGATCGCGCCGGCTCGGCCGAGGGTCGTTCTGGAGCGGTGGCGGTGACTCAGGTATGACATCAGCGGCTCTCCTGAGAAAGGGAGGGGGACTTGCCAAGTGCGGGTGCGGGGGCGGCTCGGGGAGCAGCCGACCGGTTGGCCAGGATTGAGGACTCTGGTGGCGGATGACGGTCCTGCGGGGAGGGCGGACGAGGCCACGGCGGAGCGCGGGCCCGCCCGACCGGTGGGCCCGGGGCGGCTGGCACCGTGGGATCAGTCCTTCACCGCGCCGGCGGTCACACCCGCGGCGACGTAGCGCTGGGCGAGGACCAGGAGTACGGCCGCCGGGATCGACGCGACGACGGCGGTGGCCATGATCGCGTTCCACTCCTGGTTGTTGTTGCCGATGTACTTGTAGATGCCGAGGGTGATCGGCCGCAGATCGCCGCCGCCGTCAAGGGTGTTGGCGAAGACGAAGTCGGACCAGGCCCACAGGAAGCTGAACAGGGAGACCGTGACGATCGCGTTGCGGCTCACCGGGAGCACCACGGACCGGAAGGTGCGCCAGGTGCCGGCGCCGTCGATACGGGCCGCGGAGATCAGCTCGCCGGGGATGCCCGACATGAACGCGGTGAAGATCATGACGCCGAACGGCACGGCGATCGTGGAGTCCGCGACGATCAGCCCCCACCAGGAGTTGAGCAGGCCGTAGTCGAGGAAGATGCCGTAGAAGCCCATCGCCATGACGATGCCCGGGATCATCTGGGCGACCAGCAGGACGAGTCCGAGGGTGCCACCGCCCACGGGCCGGAGTTTGGCCAGGGCGAAACCGGCCGGGGCGGCGAGGACCAGGGTGAGGGCGACCGTGCCGAGGCCGATGAGCAGGCTGGTGCCGAGGTAGGGCAACTGGTCGTTCAGGACGGCCCGGTAGCCCTCGAAGGTGGGGTGCAGGGGCAGCAGGTCGGGCGGGGTCTTGCGCATGTCCTGCTGCGGGGTGAGGGACACGTTCAGCATCCAGTACACCGGGAACAGCATCACGGCGGTCAGCAGGACGCCGATGACGGTGTAACGGCGCTTTCCCGTACGGGACTTCATGCTTCCTGCCTCCTCTGGACGCGGATGTAGAGCAGGCCGAAGACGAGCGCGATGAGGATGAGGATGTTGCCGACGGCCGCGCCGGGGCCGAACTTCGGCAGCAGCGTGCCGAAGCCGAGCTGGTACGACCAGGTGGCGAGGGTGGTGGAGGCGTCGCCGGGGCCTCCCTTGGTCATGATCCAGATCAGGTCGAACACCTTGAGCGTGTAGACGAGTCCGAGAAGCAGGGTGATCGCCGACACCGGGCGCAGCAGCGGGAAGGTGATCCGGCGGAACTGCTGCCAGGCGCCCGCCCCGTCGAGCGAGGCCGCCTCGTACAGCTCCGCCGGGATGTTCTGCAGCCCGCTGTAGAGGATGACCAGGTTGAACGGGATACCGATCCAGATGTTCGCGATGACGACCGAAGTCAGCGCCCAGTCCGGCGAGTTGAGCCAGTCCACCGGGGACACGCCCACGAAGTGCAGGGCGTAGTCGATGACACCGGACTCGCTGTTGAACATCCACGACCAGGTCGACGCCGACACGATCAGCGGCAGCAGCCAGGGGATCAGGAACAGGGCACGCAGGGTGCCGGCGAGCCGGAAGTGCCGGTTGAAGAAGACCGCGAGGGCGAGCCCGGCCACGTACTGGAAGGCGATCGACGCGAAGGTGAAGATCACGGTGTGGCGCATCGCCGGGCCGAAGGTCGGGTCGTCCAGGACGGTCCTGAAGTTGGCGAGGCCGGAGAAGGGCGCGTCCCCCTGCACGAACGACCGGACGGTGTAGTCGCGCAGGCTCAGGTCGAGGTTGCGGTAGAGGGGATAGAGGTAGAAGGCGGCGAGGTAGACGACCAGTGGCGCGACGAAGGCCAGGGCGGTGAGGCGGCTCCTACGGCGCTGTCGGCGCCGCAGGTCCGACGCGTCGGTCCGTTGTCCGGTGCCGGTCGCCCCGGACCTGGCCGGGGAGGCCGGGGACCGCTGCGAGCGGCGGTCGACGCGGGCGATGGTCATGCGTACTCCTGGATGCGAGTGGCGTGTCCGGGCCGACGGCGAAGTCCGGGCGGGCGCGGTTCCAATGCGGTCTCCGGAGGAGATCGGAAGCCGGTTCTCAGCCCTTGCTCGCGGCCGTCTGAGCGGCATCGAGGGCCGCCTGCGGGCTCTTGCCGCCGGACAGGGCGTTCTGCACGGCGGTCCACATGGGCTGGGAGATCGTCGGGTACTTGGTGCCCAGACCGTCGCTGGTGCGGCCCCGCGCCGCCGCCACCGCACCGACCCACGGCTTCAACTCCGGGTTCTGCTTCACCTGTTGGGCCTGCACGGCGGCCGTGGGCGCCACATACGTCAGTGCCGTGTCCGTGGACAGCAGGTTCGCCGAACTCGTCAGGCAGGTGACGATCTTCTTGCTGGCGTCGTAGCGGGAGGAGTCCTTCTGCACGGGCACGGTGACGAACTCGCCGCCGGTCGGGACCGGCGCCGAACCGCCGTTCTGCCCGGGGATGTTGACGACGCCGTACGGGAAGCCGGCCTTGTCGGCGTTGCCGAGCTGCCAGGTGCCGTTCTCGCTGAACGCGTAGTCGCCGGTGGCGAACTCCTGCCAGCTGGTGGTCTGGGTGTTCTGCAGGACGTCCTTCGGCGCGTATCCGCCGTCGACCCACTGCTTCCACAGTGACAGCGCGGCCACGCCCTTCGCCGAGTCGAGCTTGGTCAGGTCGCCGCCCGCGCCCCAGAACCAGGGCAGGAACTGGAAGCTGCCCTCCTCCGTGTTGATCGCGGAGAACGTGATGCCCTTCTTGCCCGCCGACTTGACCTTCTTCAGCGCGGCGGTCAGCGAGGCCCAGTCCTTGATGGAAGCGGGGTCGACGTGGGCCGCGGTCAGGATCTTCTTGTTGTAGTAGAGCGCGAGGGTGTTGGCGCCGATCGGCACCCCGTAGGAGGCGTTGTCGATGACGCCCGCGCCGAGGATGTTCTTCTGGATCGACGACGTGTCGAGGCCGAGGTCGCTGGTCTTGTTGAGGATTCCGGCCTCCACCAGCGTGGAGACGACCGGGTTGTCCACCAGCATCACGTCGGGGGCGTTGCCCTGCTGGGCGGCGAGCAGCGCCTTGTTGCCCAGGTCCGTCGTGTCCATGCTGGTGCGCTTGACCTTGACCCCGGCGTCCGTGCCGCACTTGGCGACGAGCTTGCCCCACGCCGAGGAGGCGTCGAACTGCGGGTACGGGTCCCAGAAGTTGTACGTCCCTCCGGTCTTCCCGGAACCGGAGCCGGAGGCGGCGGAGTCGGAACCGCCGCCACAGGCGGCGACGGAGATGAGCGCGCCGGCGGTGGCGACGGCGGCGATGAGGGTGCGGCGGGTGTTTCTCACGGTGACCTCGTTGTCTTGGTGCGGCTCGTAGGAGGGAAACGGGAGGGGGTGTGGCGGGGTCAGGAGGTGGGGAGCCAGACGCGCATGCTGCCGTCCTGGCGGTTGGCCCACGCGTAGTAGGGGATGGCGGTGAACTCGACGGCGTCACCGTCCGGTTCCGGCGCCTCGCGGTCGGCGCAGGTGTACGGCCACCAGCCCGCGTCGGGGATACGCCGGCGGTGGCCGGACGCGACGACGGTGGTGACCCCGCCGAGCAGATCGGGGCGGTGTGTCACGGCGAGCGGACGGGCGGGATCGAGGACGATGTCGTCCAGGCCGCCGCCGGGGTTGTCCACCTGCTCCAGGCAGTAGACGAGCGGCCCGCGCTCGATCGCCACACAGCCGCGCACGGCGTCCACACGGGGATCGGCCGCGGTCAGGCGTGGCGCGAGGGCGAGTTCGAGGACGACCCGGTCGCCGGGGGTCCAGGTGCGTTCGAGCCGCAGCCAGCCGTCGGAGACGGGCGCGTCCGTCTGGTCGTACGACAACTCCCCGACCCGTACCCGGAATTCACGGCACCACTGCGGGACGCGCAGGGACAGGGTCCACGGCTGCTCGGGAGTCTCCTCGACCGTGAAGGCGACCGTGCCCTGCCAGGGGTAGTCGGTCTCGGCGCGCACAGACATCGCGCCGTAGGAGTACCGGCCGGTCACGAACTGGTGGATCTGCAGGCCCAGTTCGTCACCGGACGACAGGTAGTGCTCCAGCGAGGCCAGCAGCCGCATGACGTTCGGCGGGCAGCAGGCGCAGCGGAACCAGCGGGTGCGGCGGGCCGACTGGTCGCCGCCCGGGTCGGTGTGGCCGTCGCGGACCTGGAGCGGGTTGACGTACAGCCAGCGCTCGCCGTCCAGCGAGACTCCGGCGAGGAAGCCGTTGTACAGGGTGCGTTCGATCAGGTCGGAGTAGCGGGCCTCGCCGGTGAGCAGGGCCATTCGCCAGCTCCACTGGACCGAGGCGATGGCGGCACATGTCTCGCAGTACGCACGCTCGTTGGGCAGTTCGTACGGGTCGCCGAAGTCCTCCTCGTCGTGGTGCGCGCCGAGCCCTCCGGTGAGGTGGGTCTTGGTGGCGGTCATCGCCCGCCACAACCGCTCGCCCGCCACCCGGAGTTCGGCGTCACCGGTCTCGGCCGCCAGATCGGCGGCGGCTGCCAGCAGGTACAACTGCCGTACGGCGTGGCCCTCCACGGTGTCCGCCTCGCGCACCGGCACCCGGTCCTGGCAGTACGCCTCGCCGCCCAGCAGACCATGGCCGAACCGGTCGACGAAGTAGCCGGCCAGCTCGAGGTAGCGGCACTCACCGGTCTCCCGGTACAGCTCCACCAGGGCGGTCTCGACCTCGGGGTGACCGTCGATGCCGTCGATGGGCTTTCCACTCCCAGGAAGGCCGAACACGGAGTCGATGTGGTCGGCGAACTTCCTTGCCACGTCGAGGAGTTGGGTCCGACCGGTGGCCCGGTGGTGGGCGACGGCCGCCTGGATGAGATGACCGGCGCAGTACAGCTCGTGACCCCAGCGCAGGTCCTTGTACCGTTCGCCGCCCTTGACCAGCTGGAACCACGTGTTCAGGTAGCCGTCGGGCTGCTGCGCGTCGGCGACCAGGGCGACGATCCGCTCCACGTCGGCTTCCAACGCGGCCGAGGACCCCTGGGCCAGCTGCCAGGACGCCGCCTCCAGCCACTTGTAGACGTCCGTGTCGACGAACGGGTACGCGCCCCGGAACTCGCCCTCGGCCGTGCCCGCCGCCAGCCGCAGGTTGTGCAGATTGCCCGCCGACTCCAGCAGTTGGGGGCCTTGCGGGAGGGAGGTGCTCGCGTTCACCTCACGGCGGGTGCTCCAGAAGCCGGCCTGTACCTTGACCGCGGCGGGGGTCAGCGCGGCCTTGGCCCCTGGGCCGAGACGGACCGGCCCCGTGAAAGTACCTGCCTCTCCAGACAGGACCGGAGGCGTGGAGGAGGGCACGGTGGAACGTGGGCGGGGCATGGCTCTCCGAGGAGGTAGGTGGGAAGCGGGTCGGGACCCGACGCCTGGTCGGCGGTGTGGCGCCCCGGAGATCGGCCTGGAATTGCTCGGTCTCTCGGACCCGCTAGAGAAAACGTTTTTCTGCCGGGAAAGGTAGGAAGGCGGGAGACTCCGCGTCAAGAGGTGTGCGCAAGTATTTTCAGCGCCTGTCCGGCACTGGTCAGCAGCGGCGAACGGTGCCAGGATGCATCTTGACGACATCATCTAGGAAAAGGGTTGCGCGTGACCGTCGTTCCAAGTCTTCGACCCGCCGGGCGGGCGAAGCTCACCGACGTGGCAAGACTGGCCGGAGTCAGTGTCGGAACAGCTTCGAAGGCGCTGAACGGCGGTGGGAGAATGCGTCCCGAGACCCGCCAGCGGGTCCTGGACGCGGTCGAGGCGCTCGATTTCCGCCCCAATCCACAGGCGCAGAGCCTACACACCGGCCGTAGCTGGACTGTGGGGCTCATGACGACGGACGGCATCGGCCGCTTCAGCACACCCGTCCTGCTCGGGGCCGAGGACGCGCTCGGTGCCGGCAAGATCTCCGTGCTCCTGTGCGACACCCGCGGCGACGCCATCCGCGAACAGCACCACCTGAGCAACCTGATGGACCGCCGGGTGGACGGCATCATCGTGACCGGCCGCAGAACCGACCCGCGTCCGCCGCTCAAGGGCGTCGAGCCCATACCGACGGTCTACGCGCTCTCGCCCTCCACCGACCCCGACGACATCTCCGTCGTGTCCGACGACCGCAGCGGCGCCCAGCTCGCGATCGAGCACCTGCTGGCCGCCGGCCGTACCCAGATCGCGCACATCACCGGCCCGGCCCATCACGCGGCAGCCAGTGATCGCGCCCGCCACACTCTTGAGCTCCTTCAGGGGTCCTCCCTCGAACTCGCCACCGGGCGTGTGCACTTCGGGGAGTGGAGCGAGGCCTGGGGCCGTCGCGCCGCCGATGCCGTGCTGCGTACGGCACCGGACACGGACGCGTTCTTCTGCGGCAACGACCAGATCGCGCGCGGTGTCACGGACGCACTGCGCGAACGCGGGGTGAGCGTGCCCGCCGACATCGCCGTGGTCGGTTACGACAACTGGGACGTCATGGCGCTGGCCTCCCGCCCGCCCCTCACCACGATCGACACGGACCTCTCCGAGATCGGCAGACGGGCCGCCCTCCTCCTCCTGGACGCCATCGGCTCCAAGCCGGAGCCGGGCCTGCACACCGTCCCGTGTCGGCTCATCGTCCGCGAATCGACGTAGCGCTACGACCGTGCGGGTTCACCGGCGCAGCACGCCTCGCCGGACCACCGCCTGGGCACGTGCCGCTCGGAAGACAGCCGTGAGGGTGTCCCGGTTGCGTCTGACGCACACCGGGACAGCCTGCTCTGACCGCCGGCTGAAGCGACCGCGACGAGGAGGCCGTCTCCGTGAGCGTCTTCGTCGCCGTGCACACTCCCCCACCGCGCCCACCGTTGGACCTCTCAGCGGGCCAAGACGTCAAGTCGGCGGTGCCGTACGTGAGTTCTCGGGTGAGCCTGCCGTGTCATGACGGCGTCCGCCGGCACGGTCGACCAGGGTGAAGACAGTTAGAGCGGCCGTCGATGCCACTCCCGTGGCCAAGGCATCCGCCACGTAGCGGCCCAGGCCCGGCCGCAGGATGTCCACCAGCGCGAACAGCACGACGAACGCCGTGAGGCCGGCCGCCGCGGCGGCCGGCCAGCAGCGGTGATACGCGAAGAACCATTGGGCCAGGCCCACGGCTATCAGGGGTGCGGGGGACAGCTGCGGCTCATCGAGGGCGGCGAGCACCGCGTAGCCCAGTCCACTGACGGTCCAGCAGGCGGCGCTCAGGAGTGCTGCCTCGCTCCAGGACACGGGCCGCTTCACTTGTGCCGTCCGACGACGACACCAGCGGCCTGACGGCCCGTCCACCACTGGGACACAGCTGCTGAAGTCACCGAGATGATCAGGAGCGGTCCCACGGCCCGACAGACCACGGTCATCGGCCGGGCCGGCTCTCTGCCGACCAGCATGATCGGCATTTGGGCAGTCATGCAGATGCCCAGCAGCACACCGGGACCCCCGGCACGGACCATCCACATGGGTCCCCCGATCGGTCGCGGCGGTCGGAGCCCGGCCGGCCCGCCCACCCCCGTGCGGGCCAGTCCCATGCCGGCCATGAAAACTCCCCCGGCCGTGACCCACCGGTCGGACTGGACCCCGAGCATCCGCGCCTCGTTCTCTCACTTCACGCAGCCCCAACGCCAAGGGCTGTCCCCAGGTCAGCATGATGGCCGTCCGACCCCGACGCCTCATCTGCGGGGCACGGCAGACCTGTGGAGCGACTGCCTTCCGGTATCCGGCAATGTGGGCCGGCCGGCGTGCGGTCAGGCAGGCGTTGGGCCGAACGGCACGAGAGCGCGTTGTTCATCGAACAGCTGCCGGTTCTGCAGGCAGTGGTGGGGCAGTCCGAGGAAGCGGTTGAGCAGGTCGCGCTGGACAGCGTTGTGCCGGTCGCCGTGCTCCCGCCGTCGCCGGTAGTGAGCGTGGACGCACTCCGCTCTCATGTCGATCCCGGGAATCTGTTTTCAAGCGGCCCTGTCCGCCGCCGATCGGCCTGCCCACGCCACCGCAGGCACCGCGTCGAGAACCAGCGGGTACCGCCGTTCACACGGTGGCGGTCACCCCCGGCTCCGGATTCCCGTAGTAGGCGTCGGGCCCGTGTTTGCGGGTGTAGTGACGGTCGAGCAGGTGCCGCGGCGGTGTTTCCGCAGAGCCCAGAGCGAACGTATGGATGGCGATGTCCGCGACGGCCTCGCAGATGATGGCGTGTTCGAGGGATGTGCGGGCGGTCGCGCCCCAGGTGAAGGGACCGTGGTTGGCGACCAGGGCCGCGGGCACCTCGGCCGCCCGCCGGTCGTCCCCTTTGAGTGTGTCGACGATGACGCGGCCGGTGTTGTACTCGTAGTCCTTCGCGCACTGCTCGGCGGTGAGGTCGGGGGTGCAGGGGACGGGGCCGTTGAAGGTGTCGGCGTGGGTGGTGCCCAGGACCGGGATGTCGCGGCGGGCCTGGGCGAAGGCCACCGCGTGGGTGGAGTGGGTGTGGGTGACTCCCCCGATCGAGGGGAACGCCAGGTAGAGACAGCGGTGGGTCTCGGTGTCGGTGGAGGGCCGCAGGTGTCCTCCGACGACCTTGCCGTCAGACAGCCGGACGGTCACCAGGTCGTCCAGGGCCAGATCCTCGTACGGAACACCGGAGGGCTTGATGACGAACACGCCCGCCTCGCGGTCGACACCGCTCACATTGCCCCAGGTCAGCGTGGCCAGACCGACCTGAGGGATGGCGAGGTTCGCATCGAGTACCTCCTGCCGCAGCGTGTCGGGGGCTCTCGTGGTCATCGCTGTTGTTCTCCTTCGGGGCCGAATACCTCGGTCACGGTCGTCAGAGCGCCTGGGCGAGGCGGTGGTAGGCGGCGTTCCAGCGGATCTCCTTGGAGAACTGCTGAGAGGTGGTGTGCTCGTCGATGGTCAGCAGTTCCACACCGGTCATGGCGGCGAAGTCGCTCAGTGTCTCCAGGTCGACCGCTGAGCTGAGCACGGTGTGATGCGGGGCGCCCGCGAGGAGCCAGCTTTCGGCCGACTCGGCGAGCGACGGGCGCGGCTTCCACACCGCCCGGGCGACCGGCAGTTGACGCAGTGGCTGGCTGGGCTTGATCACGTCGACGGCGTTGGCCGTAAGCCGGAAACGATCGCCGAGGTCGGAGAGGCCGACGACGACGGCCGGGCCGGGGGCCGCGTCGAAGACGAGACGGACGGGGTCCTCGCGGTTGCCGATGGACAGCGGGTGGATCTCGCAGCTGGGGCGGTCGGCGGCGATCGAGGGGCAGACCTCCAGCATGTGGGCGCCCAGGATGCGTGGGGTGCCGGGGCCGAGATGGTAGGTGTAGTCCTCCATGAAGGAGGTGCCGCCGCTCTGCCCGAGGCCCATGACCTTCATCGTGCGCAGCAGCGCCGAGGTCTTCCAGTCGCCCTCGCCGCCGAAGCCGTAACCGTCGGCCATCAGCCGCTGGACCGCGAGACCGGGCAACTGGCGCAGCCCGCCCAGGTCTTCGAAATTGGTCGTGAACGCGGTGAAGCCACCCTCGGTCAGAAAGGCGCGCAGGCCGATCTCCTGGCGGGCCGCGTAGAGCAGGTAGTCGTAGCGGATCCCGCCGGGGCGCAGGGCCGGCACGACGTCGTACAAGTCGACGTACTCGGCGGCGAGTTCGACGGCCGCCTTCTCCTCGATCTGGTCGACTACGGCGACCAGGTCGTTGACGGCGTAGGTGTTCACCGAGTAGCCGAACCGCAGTTGGGCCTCCACCTTGTCGCCCTCGGTCACGGCGACGTCGCGCATGTTGTCGCCGAAACGGGCCAGCCGCAGGGTGCGCGCGGCACGGTGGCCTGCCGCCGCCCGCGCCCAGGCCCCGACCCGCCCCAGCACCCTGGGATCGGTGGCGTGACCGGCGACGACCTTGCGGTGAACGCCCAGCCGGGCCTCGATGTGCGCGAACTCCCGGTCGCCGTGGGCGGCTTGGTTGAGGTTCATGAAGTCCATGTCGATGGACGACCACGGCAGCGACAGGTTGTACTGGGTGTGCAGATGCAGCAACGGCCGGTCCAGGGCGGAGAGCCCGGCGATCCACATCTTGGCCGGCGAGAACGTGTGCATCCACAGGATCACCCCGACACACACGTCCGAGGAACTGGCCTCCTGGCACATGCGGCGGATGGATTCCGCGTCCGTGAGGACCGGCTTCCACACGATCCGCAGCGGAATCTCCGGCGCCTCGTCGAGCCGCTCGCTGATGGTCTGTGACTGCTGTGCGACCTGGGCGAGGGTCTCGTCGCCGTAGAGGCCCTGGCTGCCGGTGAGAAACCAGATCTCCTGGCTGTCGTAGGTCGTGTCCGGTGTCGTCATGTCGGTCGTGCCTTTCGCGTCAAGCGGACTGAGGGCCGGCGGCCGGGTCGGCGGCCGGGCGGGACACTGCCTGGGCTCGGATACCGCGCAGCCGGTGCATGACCTCGTTGGCGCCACGGCCGAAGTAGTCGTGCAGCAGCCGGTACTCGGCGTAGAGGCGGTCGTAGACCACGGCCCGGTCGGGATCGGGCAGATGGACGTTTCGGCGCACCTTGCCCATGGCCTGGGCCGCGCACCGGATATCGGGATAGGCGCCGGAGGCGACGGCGGCGTGCATAGCCGCGCCGAGCGCCGGGCCCTGCGTGGAGCCGATGACGCTCAGCGGGCGACGGGTGACGTCGGCGTAGATCTGCATGAGCAGTGCGTTCTTCGTCAGGCCGCCGGCGACGACGAGTTCCCGTACCGGTACTCCGGCCTCTTCGAACGACTCGACGATGGTGCGGGTGCCGAAGGCCGTCGCCTCAAGGAGCGCGCGATAGATGTCCTCGGGGCGGGTGGACAGCGTGAGTCCCACGAGTACGCCGCTGAGGTCGTGGTCGACGAGCACGGAACGGTTGCCGCTGTGCCAGTCCAGGGCGATCAGGCCGTGCTCGCCCACCTGTTGCTGGGCCGCCAACGCGGTCAGGTGCTCGTGCACTGTGCGCCCCAGGTTCGCGGCGCGCTCCGTGTAGTCGGCGGGCACCGCGTTGCGCACGAACCAGGCGAAGATGTCGCCGACGCCGCTCTGTCCGGCCTCGTAGCCCCACAGCCCGGGGATGATGCCGCCGTCGACCACACCGCACATGCCGGGCACGGGGCCCAGGCGGTCGGAGTTCATCACGTGGCAGGTGGAGGTGCCCATGATCGCGACCATCTGGCCCGGTTCCACCGCCGCTGCCGCCGGGGCGGTGACGTGGGCGTCGACGTTTCCGACACAGACGGTGATCCCTTCCGGCAGCCCCGTCCACGCCGCGGCCTCGGCCGTCAACCGCCCCGCGGAGGCGCCCAGTTCACCGATCGACTGATCGAGCTTCTCGCCGACGAACTCGGCGAAGTCCGGATGCAGGGCCGCGAGGTGGTCACGGGAGGGGTACTCCGCGTTCTGGTACTGGCCCTTGTAGCCGGCGGTGCAGGCGTTCCGGACGTACGTCCCGCTCAGCCGCCACACGATCCAGTCGGCCGCCTCCACCCAGCGTTCGGTTCGGCGGTAGATCTCCGGATCCTCTTCGAGGAGTTGCAGCGCCTTGGCGAACTCCCACTCCGAGGAGATCTTGCCGCCGTAGCGCTGGAGCCACGGCTCCTTGCGTTCGGCGGCCAGCGCGTTGATCCGGTCCGCCTGGCCCTGGGCCGCGTGGTGCCGCCACAGTTTGACGTAGGCGTGCGGGCGGGCCGCGAACTCCGGCAGTTCGCACAGAGGTGTGCCGTCGTCGAGGACCGGCAACATCGTGCAGGCGGTGAAGTCCGTCCCTATGCCGATCACTTGCTCCGGTCGCACCCCTGCCTGCCGCAACGCCTCAGGCACGGCATGCCGAAGGACGTCGATGTAGTCGGCGGGCACCTGCAGGGCCCAGTCGGGTGGCAGCGGCGTGCCGTCCGGCAGTTGTCGGTCGAGGACGGCGTGCCGGTACGCGTGCTCCGCCACCCCCAGCTCCTCGCCGTCAGCGACGCGGACCACCAGGGCCCGCCCCGACAGCGTGCCGAAGTCGACACCGATGACACAGGGAGCGAGGCTCGCCGATTCGTCGTGTTCTGCCTGCACCGGCCGTCCTTAGTGCTACTCGAAGGATGTGGAGGATGTTCGAAATACCGAGCATTGTTCGAGATGTGGAACAGTTGAAAGCGAGCAGCCTTCTCACCCCGGAACACTCACCCCGAAGCGGGGAGCCCCACGACATCGTTGGGAAAATGCTTGCTCACGCTCGCTGCGCAATTTAGCTCCGGACGGATCTCCACGTAAACCCCCGGTACACCTCCACCCCGAACGGCCCGCCAGAACGCGGCCCGCCCCACACCCCAACGCAGTTCTGACCAGGGAGTACGACAAAGAAGTGACGTGCATCACGCGACGAAACCGAGCTCACCCCCCGACTGTCTCAGCTCAGACAGAGACGAACCGAGCGAGGCTCATCGGTTCCCATTCAAGGAAAAGCGTTTTCTCAGCCGGAGACGCCCCCTAACCACAGAGTCGCCGCGAAGCACGGACGCGTCGAAGCCCGGGCCGCACAGGAGCGCGGCGAACCCCCACTCACGCCTCCCGCCTTCGCCGCCAGTCCACAGTGCGCCTTGCATTTACGACCAGAGCCTTGACACGTCCCCGAAACACAAGCATGCTCTGCGCACCGCTTAAAGCGCTTTAATAAATGCGGATCTTACGGATGACGGGCCGCCATACAACCCACATGGCTCGCTCTCGACGACACGCCTCTGACTCCCGAGACGTACCCCACCCCCTGCTCCGGATCACCGTTGGTCGACCGGCTGCAGGCAGGCGACCCGTCGCCATGGTTCACGCGGCCCCGCCGCGCAACACCGCACCGCTCCGCCTTCACCCCGTTCACCCCGTACGACTCCCCCCTCAGTCCACGCCTTGTCCCCTCATGCCCCGAGAGGACAAGGGCTCAGAGAGCAAGCCCGGGTGCCCATCGGATGCCGCCTCGTCGGCCCAGGCGCACACCCACCGGGATTCACCTGAAGGAGTACCCCGCACATGGAACGCAACCAGCCCCGACGGCTGTTCGGTCGTCGTCCGTCCCGAAGAGCTCTGGGCGCGGTCAGCGTGCTCGCAGCAGCCGCGACCGCACTGACCGGGTGCGCCGGCGGCAAGGCCACGGGCAGCGACACGGACAAGGCGACGGCGTCGGCCGGGGTCGGAACCACGTCCGGCGCGAAGAGCGGCGGCAAGATCTCCATCTACGTCATCGGCGGCAAGTCCGACGACCCGTTCTGGTCCACGGTCAAGCGTGGGGTCGACGACGCGGCGAAGCTGGTGAAGTCGCAGGGTGGTTCGGTCACTTACCTCGGCCCGCAGAACTACGACAACCTCGGCCCCGACGCCGCGAAGTTGACGCTCACCGCCATCTCGCAGAACCCGTCGGCGATCCTCGTGCCGGACTGGGTGCCCGCGAACCAGAACTCCGCGATCAAGCAAGCCGTCGCCAAGGGCATCACGGTTCTCACGTACAACGCGGGCGGCGTCGAGGCGGCCAAGGAGGTCGGCGCCCTGAAGTACGTCGGGTCGGACGACTACGAGGCGGGCAAGGCCGGAGGCGTGAAGTTCGCCGAGGACGGCGCCAAGAAGATCCTCTGCGTCAACACCGTGCCCGGCTCCGCCAACCAGGAGGCCCGCTGCAAGGGCATCAAGGACGGGGCCACCAGCAACGGCTCCACGTCCAAGCAACTGCCGCTGCCCTCCTCGAACTTCGGGAACCCGTCCGCCGTCTCGCAGGCGATCAAGGCCGCGCTGCTGCAGGACAGCAGCATCGACGCGGTGGTGACGATCGGCGTCGGGGACGCCGACAGCGCCGCCGCCGCGATCAAGCAGGCGAACGCCGTCAGCAAGGTCAAGCTCGGCACCTTCGACCTCTCGCAGAGCCAGCTCGACCGCATCAAGGCCGGCACCCAGGTCTTCGCCATCGACCAACAGCCCTATCTGCAGGGCTTCTACGTCGTCTCGATCGCCAACCAGTACCTGAACTACGGGGTTCTCCCCCCGCAGAACCCGTTCCTGACGGGCCCTCTCCTGGTCACCAAGGACAACGTCTCCGAGGCGATCAACGGCACCAAGGCCGGCGTCCGCTGATCCACCCACCGGTGTCGGGCCCGGCCACCGGGCCCGACACCACTCCCCCGATCCTCGCCACGCACCACATCCAGATCCACGAAGGTGACCCACTCCGATGACAACCTCACTTCCCGACGCGACGGCCGAGAAAGAGACCGCAGTCGCCCCGCCGAAGCAGACCGAGAGCCCAGTCGGACGGCTGCGCCACCGTCCCGAGGTCGGCGCGCTCATCGGAACGATCAGCGTCTTCGTCTTCTTCGCGATCTTCGGAGGCGAGAAGTTCCTCGCCCCGGCGGGCGCGGCGAGCTGGCTGAACATCGCGGCGGAGCTGGGCATCATCGCCATCCCGGTCGGCCTGCTGATGATCGCCGGTGAGCTCGACGTGTCCGTGGGCTCGGTGCTCGCCGGCAGTTCGATGACGCTGGCGATCGTCTCCGGGTACTGGGGCGCACCGCTGATCGTGGGCATCCTGTGCGCGCTCGGACTCGGGCTGCTGACGGGCCTGATCAACGGCATCCTCGTCACCCGCACCAACGTCCACTCCCTGGTCGTCACCCTGGCCACGCTCTCCGGGCTGGCCGGTCTCACGCTCGGTCTGTCCCGCGTCACGACCGGCACGACCAGCGTCGCCATCAGCCCCGACCCGCTGTCGAAGGCCCTGTTCGGGCATCTGATCGCCGGTCAGTTCGAAGTGGCGATCTTCTGGTGGCTCGGCCTGGCCGCACTGGTCACGGTGGTGCTCCAGGGCATGAAGTACGGCAACTGGATCTTCGCCATCGGAGGGGACAAGGAGAGCGCCCGCGCCACCGGCATCCCGGTCGACAAAGTCAAGATCGCGCTCTACATGTCCAGCGGCTTCGGCGCGGCCCTCGTCGGTGTGATCCAGACGATCCTCTACAACGGCGCCCAGGTCGCCAACGGCCAGTCCTTCGTCTTCAACTCCATCATCGCCGTGGTCATCGGAGGCGTACTGCTGACCGGCGGATACGGCTCCGTCATCGGCGTCGTCCTCGGAACGCTGACCTTCGCCATCGTCAACCAGGGCATCTACTACACCGGTTGGAACTCCGACTGGGCGAGCCTGATCCTCGGCATCCTCATCCTCGCCGCCGTCCTGATGAACAACACCTTCCGCCGCCTCGCCCTGTCCTACAAGCCCCGCACCGCGAAGAAGGCCTGACCATGACCACACCCCTTCTCCGTCTCACCGGCGTCGGCAAGTCCTTCCTCGGTACGCACGCGCTGCAGGACATCTCCCTGGACGTGCACGCCGGGAAGGTGCTGTGCCTGCTCGGGGACAACGGCGCCGGCAAGTCCACGCTCATCAAGATTCTCTCCGGGTTCCACAGGCCCAGCACCGGGACCATCGAACTCAACGGTGAGAAGACCGAGTTCGACAGCCCGCGCGACGCCAGCAACCAGGGCATCGCCACCGTCCACCAGTTCGGTGGCACCTTCCCTCTCATGGGCGTCGGCCGCTGCTTCTTCGTGGGGGCCGAGCCCACCAAGGGCTTCGGTCCGTTCAGGCTCTTCGACAAGAAGCTGGCGGGCGAGATCGCCGTACGGGAGATGCAGTCCCTCGGCATCACCCGCGTCACGGACGGCAGCCGGCTGGTGGGCAGCCTCTCCGGCGGCGAGCGCCAGGCCCTGGCCATCGCACGGGCCGTGTACTTCGGCGCCAACGTTCTCATTCTCGACGAACCCACGGCGGCCCTCGGCGTCAAGGAGGCCGCGCACGTCCTGCGGATCGTCATGCAGGCCCGTGCCAAGGGGGTCGCGGTCATCCTCGTCACCCACAACGTGCGTCACGCCATGATGGTCGGCGACCACTTCGCCGTCCTGATCCGCGGCGAGAAGGCCGACGACTTCCGCAAGGGCGAACGCACCCGGGAGCAGATCACCGACCTCATGGCCGGCGGCGAGGCGATGGCAGACCTGGAGGCCGAACTCGCCCAGCTCCAGGCGGATGCCTGAGACAGCCGGTCCGGATCCGACCGCCGCGGGTGAACCTGTGCGTACACGTCCCGAGGCGGAGGCAGCCACCGACAGCGCGACCTGAAAACGGGTCACGCCACCAAGCAGCCCGTACCGGGCGGAGCTCGCTCTCCGCCCGGTACGGGCCTTTACAGAGGCGATCCTGTTGCCTGCGTATTCGCCAACTCCCCCAACCCCAGCACCACTTGAGTGACGAATACCTCTGTCGCTCCAACGACCACCTGTGCGATCTTGAGCAGTCGACCGGCTCACGAAATCGATCTCACGGACGGACCACCATGCACGCTTCACACGGCAGGCCGACTCCGGCCCACCGCCGCGCGACATCCAGCCGACGGCGCTTCCTCGGACTGATGACCGCCGGAGCGGCCACGGTCGGCGGAGCCGGGACCGGCTGGGTGGCCGCCGCCACGAACTCCCCCGCGACAGCGCGGACGTACTCCTCGCAGCAGGACATCGCCGACCGCGAACAGTTCATCGCCGGGATCCTCGACTCCACAGCCCCCGCAGCAGTCGCCGCCTGGATCACGGGCACGGGATCGGCACCCGCCGAGATCAGCACGGAGATGACCACTCAGGTCAACTCCCTGGCCGACGCGGCGTCGACGGGCACGGGGACCGCACGCGACGCGGTCCTCGTCTCCTGGATACGTTCCGCGGCGACACAGCGGACGATATGGGACCGCAAGTACGAGTTCCTGCGCACCGGTTCGGGCGGAGCCGGCACATTCGGCATCATCACCCCCGATGTCCGCGCCGCATATCCCGCTCAGCTCGGCACCGATCCCCAGTGGGACCCCGACAAGGAGTCGCACCGCGAAGTGTGGGCGGCGCTGACCTCCGAGGAGCGTCAGATCGAGATACTCCGCACCTCCACGGCGCCCGGTGTCTCACGCCACCACCTGGGCTCCGACGCGGACTTCTTCGACACCACACCCCAGGACTGGGCGGACGACGGCCCCGAGGCCGCCAACTACGCCTGGCTGCGCGCCAATGCCGCACGTCACGGCTTCCTCCAGACGTACACGGCCGAGTCAGCCGCAGCCGCTCCCGCCATCAGCGAGGAGCGCTGGCACTGGTCCTACGCGCCCGTCTCCGAGGCGGTCCTCACCTACGTCCGCGCGAACGTGAACGTGATCGCCAACACCTTGGACACGCTGTGGGGCTACGACCCGACGCGGTACACCTACATCAAGGAGCACTGGTACGACTACATGTCCCATGTGAACGAGACGGCGTACTTCGGTTGAGCCGGGTCTCGTCGATGAGACGCCCTCCCTATGCCGTCAGGCCGGTGCGGCCGACCTGACAGCCGGATGGCCGCCGGAGTCGCCCTCGCCCACCTGCGCACCGTCGCGAACCCCATCACCGGCCGCATCCTCACACTGCACAGGACCGACAGCTGACACCCCGGACAGGCGGGACGGGTCTCAGACCCAGGTGTCGAGCCACATTCTGGCGCGCCAGCCGGAGTACGGAATCGTCGAACCCGTGTAGATCGGAAGGAAATAGATGAAGTTCCAGGCGATGAGCAGGACAACAACGCCCACGGCCGTCGCGCCGCCCAGGCGGCGATTCCGGGTCGCCCCCGGCCGGCCCAGCAGCGCGCCCAGCATCATCGCCACAGCCAGACACAGGTACGGCACGAACGCGACAGCGTAGAAGGAGAAGATCGTCCGGTCCTGGTAGAGGAACCAGGGCAGATAGCCGGCGCTCACGGCACACAGGACGGCTCCCGCGCGCCAGTCGCGGCGCAGCGCCCACCGGAAGAGCAGATACACGAGCGCGCAGCAGGCCGCCCACCACAGCAGCGGCGTGCCCAGGGCGATGATCTCCCGCGAGCAGCCGGACGCCGCGTGGCAGCTCCCCTCCCCGGCTTTCGGTGCCTCGTAGGAGAAGAGCACGGGACGCCCGAGGACAAGCCAACTCCACGGGTTGGACTGGTACCGGTGCGGAGTGTGCAGCCCCACGTTGAACTGGTAGACGAGGTACTCGTAGTGCCACAGGCTTCGGAGCGGGGCCGGAATCCACGACCAGGTGCCGCCGCGGCCGTCGGCCCAGTGCCTCCCGTAGCCGTTGTCGGACAGGAACCAGCCGGTCCACGTCGTCAGATAGGTCACCGCGGTGACCGCGACGAGACTCGGCACCGACCGGCCGAGGTCCTTGCGCAGCACCGCCCGGTAGGGATGGCGTGCCCCCGCGACGCGGCGGGCGCCGACGTCCCACATCACGGCCATGACGATGAAGAAGGCGAGGAAATAGAGGCCGTTCCATTTGGTCGAGGCCGCCAGCCCCAGGAAGACGCCGGCTGCCGGCCGCCATCCACGCACTCCCGTCCCGGCGCGGTCGCCGGTGGCCTCGTCCGGGCGCACCCAGCCGTCTCTGTCCACCGGCAGGGCTGCCGCGAGCCGGGCCCGGGCGTTGTCCCGGTCGATGAGCAGGCATCCGAAAGCCGCCAGAACGAAGAACATGACGACGAGGTCGAGAAGGGCGACTCGGCTCATCACGTAATGCAGCCCGTCCAGGGCCATCAGCCCGCCCGCGAGACAGCCCAGCAGAGTCGACCGGAACAGTCGGCGGCCTATTCGGCACAGCATCAGCACGGACAACGTGCCCAGGACCGCCGTCATGAAGCGCCAGCCGAACGGGTCCAGGCCGAACATCCCCTCACCCAGGGCGATGACCCACTTGCCCGCAGGCGGGTGCGCGACGAAGGAACCGGTGTCCGAGAGCGGGATCACCTGAGGGTGCGCCAGGATCTGCGGGTCGGCGACGGTGCGGGTCGGCCACCTGCTCTCATATCCGAGGTGCAGCAGGGCCCAGGCGTCCTTGGCGTAGTAGGTCTCGTCGAAGACGACGGCCTGCGGGCTGCCGAGGTGCCGGAACCGGAGCACACCGGCGAAGGCGGCGACGAACACCGGCCCCAGCCACCCCATCGCCCTTGCGACGCGATGCGCCAGGATCGGGCCTAGGCCGACGAACTCCCAGACCCGGGTCGCCGGTTGAGGGAAGGGCGGAACCAGACGCTCACGGATGTCGGCCCGAGGAGAGCCGACGTACCCGAACAGGCGCAGCCTCTCCGCCCAGGCGCCGGGTTTCGCCGTGGGACCGGAACCGTCGAGGACACGGGAGCGCGCCGGAATACTGTTCGTCACCCGGTGACCCTACGACTCGACGGGCACTGGAGTTCGGGCAGCCGCTCGTCCGTCATGGTCTCGTGGGGGGGGCCGGGCGAAACGAGGGAACACGGAACCCGGGCCGCCAGGCAGGCGAAATTCTCAGCCGGCCCGGTGATCCGCGCAGGGTGCCGGTTGTCGTCTCAGCGGTTCCGGCCCGGCTCCGCGGTTTCCAGTGGCTGCCTCGTTGCGGAGCGCGGGGCGTATGGGCGCGCTGGTTGCCAGGAGGGACAGAGGGCGGCGGTCATCAGGGCGAGGGCCGCAGGGCCGGCGTCGTCGGTGCCCCAGTCGGTCCAGTCCAGCGTGACTTGGCGGGTGCCGTCGAGTGTGTGGAAGGAGATGGTGCGGTAGCCGGGAGTGCCGCCACCGTGGCCCACGATGGTGCCGCAGGGCAGCGTGGCCATCTCCAGGCCGAGGCCCCAGCCGGCTCCGCTGGTGTCGGTGGTCATCTCGCGCAGCTCGGCCGGGCGCAGGAGGCCGCCGCTGAGCAGGGTGCGGAAGAAGTGGTCGAGGTCGGCCGTCGTGGAGATGAGCTCGCCGGCAGCGCCGGCGATGGACATGTTGACGGTGGTGTAGTCGACCGGGACGAGTGTCCCGTCCCCTTTCGTCACCGGTTCGTAGCCGTGGGAGTGGGGCCCGGTGATGAAGGGCGAGGAGCCCGGCAGGCGGGTGTCCCGGAGTCCGAGAGGCCGGATGATGCGCTGGTCGATTTCGGTGCGGTAGGAGCGGCCGGTGACCTTTTCGATGATCATCCCGAGCACGATGTAGTCCGTGTTCGAGTAGTGGTGGTCGGTGCCCGGCGGGAACAGCAGAGGCCGGTCGTGGTCGCCGTCCTTGACGGCCCGTCGGACCAGCTCGGCGGGTGTCCAGGTGCGGAAACGGTCGTGAGGGGTGTCGCCGTCGAGCAGTCCGTCGGTGTATTCGGGCAGGCCGCTGGCGTGCTGGAGCAGGTCCCGGACTGTGATCTTGTCGCCTCCCGGGGCAGGGACGAGACCGGGGAGCCACCGTTCGGCGGTGTCGGACAGGCGCAGCCGCCCCTCGCCGACCAGCTGGAGCACCACGGTGGCGGTGAACGTCTTGGTGACGCTTCCGGCGCGGAAGCGGCCGTCGACAGGGGCGGCCTGCCGGCCGTTGAGCCGTGACGTGCCGCTGCTGCCGCGCCATACGGCATCGCCCTCGCGGACCTCGGCGACCGCGCCGACCGCGCCGGTTGCCGTCAGCCGGTCCAGCGCCGCCTGCCACGCGGTTGGGTCCGGTACCGGCGTGGGCGGTGCGGCGACCGCACCGCCCACCGCGGTAACCAGCGCGCACGCCGTCAGCAGCGCCAACGCCCCGAATCGTGAGCCCCTCATCGCTCTCCCGCCCTCGCTGTTTCCCACAGTCCCCGTCGTACTGGCGTGGACGATCGTGCCCGTCCACGCCAGTACGACGGATCCACCCCGGGAACGAAGGGGTTTCCCGGAACCAAGAACAGCCAGCCCCAATGCCGGGATCAGGGGCACCCCTAGGGGCCAAGGGCAACGATCCCGTCGTCCTTCCCCGCCGAGCGCGCTGCGCCGGCTCTCCTCACCGCCCAGTCAGATGGGGCCAGAACCCACCCGCAGAACCGCATGAGCCTCTGAGCTGCATCAACAGATCACTCGACTTGTCACGCAAGAACCTGACACAGGCACTCACATCAAATCGGCCGTCCCTGCCGAGAAGCCAACCAGGCCGCCGTCCATCACCGGGAATGCGACGCTTCACACCTTGATGACGAGGCGTTCGACGAGGTCGTCCCGGAGGGTGAACCCGTAGTGGAGATCGACGACTCCGCCCGGGAAGTCGCCTTCGAGGCGCCGCGTGGCGACGTAGTGGGTCGCGTCGGCCCGTCGGGCGTCGATGAGCCGGGTGGTGTAGGTGAATTCGGCGGCGGAACGGTCCAACCACTCCGCGATCGCCGCGGTGCCCTCGTGCGCGGTGCCGTCGTCGGTCACCGTGGCGTCGTCGGTGAACACCGAGACCGCGGTGGCTGTGTCGCGGGCATCGTGTGCCGTCAAGTAGCGGATGACGACCTCGGGCAGGATGTCCGGGGCGATGGTCCGGGGCTGGTCGTCGTGCATGACACTCCTCCAACTGGTTGCCGGTCAGGCCGGTTTGACGGTGTTTCAGACGGTTGGAACGATGCCGCCGCCGATGACCTGCCCGACCCCGACAATGGCCGAGGCCCGATCGGAGATCCGCGCGACGAGGTGGTCGGCCGTAGACGTCCGAACGAAGCCGAGCGAGACGGTGTTGGCCCGGACACCATGCGGGGTCACCTCGTTGGCCAACCCCTTGTTGGGTGCGGACACACCAGACGCCACCCCCACCGACTGCTAAAATAGAAGTAACTAACTTCGACTTTAGCAGTAACCCTTTAGCAATAACCGAGGAGGCGGCCGCCATGGCAAGCCGGATCAGACTGGAGGACCGGGAGTGCCCGCTGTCCACCACGGTGCAGCACGTCGGCGAATGGTGGACGCTGCTGCTCCTGCACGACGCCTTTGACGGCTACACCCGCTTCGACCAGTTCCAAGAGAGCCTCGGCATCTCCTCCAGCATGCTCACCACCCGGCTAAAGACCCTCGTGGCGGACGGCCTCCTGGAACGCAGGCCCTACCAGACCAACCCCGTCCGCCACGAGTACGCCCTGACCGAACTCGGCCACTCCCTGCGACCGGTGATCGTCGCCCTGGCCGCCTGGGGCAACTCCCGCCTCGCGCCAGCGGAACGCAGCATGATCCTCGTCGACGCACACACCGGCGAAGAGGTCGAGCCCGTCATCGTCGACGCCGCAACCGGCCACCGGCTCGACGACAGCAAGGCATACGTCTTCGCAGCCGGCCCCGCCGCGAGCGACGCCATGCGCAACCGCTACGCGACCAGCCCAGGAGCACCGGCAGCAGACGAATGACAGGGAGCAGCCGGTCTACGGCCATCCGGCATGGAACGTCCACGGGACTCGGCGATGTACGTGTCCGGGGCTCGGCAACCGCCCGTGCGTGACTGCAGGGCTCAGGGACGGAAAGCTGGCCGCTCCCTCGCCAGGCAGGCTCGTTGACGCATCTCAGCAGGTCAGCGCACCCTCCCCCGCGGCTTCAACGCCAGCGGGGGCAGTTCAGGGGCGGGTACTGGCGCGCCGTCGTACCCCTTCACCTCACCGAACCGCGAGCCCGTCATCCAGTCCTCGCGCGCCTGCTCGATCTCCTCCTGGGTGCGGCCGATCCAGTTCCAGAACATGATCAACTCTTCCTCGAACGGCTCGCCCCCCAGCAGCATCAGGCCCGCGTCCGACGCGGCGCGCAGCGGGAGTTCGGTGCGGCCGCAGCCGAGGTAGAGCATCGAGCCGGGGAGGACCGGGACGCCGTCGACGTGGGCCTCGCCGGACATGGCCAGGACGGCGTACTCGAAGTCGGGTTCCAGCGGCAGGCGTACGTCCGCGCCGGCCGCGAGGGCCAGGTCCGCGCCGACGATCGGGGTGTACGTCGTGCCGGGTGAGGCCGCGCCGTCGACGTCGCCGAGGACGATCGTGGCGCGCAGGCCCGGCGCCGTGACGACCGGCAGTTCGGCGTGGTGCTCGAAGTGCGGCTCGACATGGCGGTCGCTGTCGGGGAGGGCGACCCACAGCTGCGCGCCGTGCAGGAACCGGGCATGCGTCTTGGGGCTCTGCTCGGCGTGGCTGATCGCCCGGCCGGAGGTCATCAGGCCCAGTTCGCGCGGGCGGATCGTCGCGACGCTGCCGGTGGAGTCGCGGTGCAGCACCTCGCCCTCGTGCAGCCAGCTGACGGTCTGCAGACCCATGTGGGGGTGTGGCGGCACCTGCATGCCGGACTCGTCGGCGATGTCGTCGGGGCCGTAGTGATCGACGAAGCACCAGGCGCCGACCATACGGCGGCCCAGGTTGGGCAGCAGCCGGCGGACTTCGGTGGACTCGCCGAGCTGGACCTTGCGAGGGCTGAGGAGTTCACGGACGGGCTCCGCCACCACGAAACCGCGGCCGCCGCACAGGGCCGGAACCGCTTCGCGATCAAGATTGCTCATGGCGACAACCTAGTCCCGTCGGGGCGGTTACGTCAGTCCGTCAAGCGCCGGTCCGCCCCAAGGGAGGTTCCCTCTCGCCCCGGCACTCCATTCCAAAAATAGTAGCCATGGACATAGTAGCTATGTACTGTATCGGGCATGAGTACGGCATCCGAGGGCGCGACGCCCGGTTTCCTGGTCTGGCGACTGTCGATGAAGTGGCGTGTGGCGGTCGACCGCGCGGTGGCACCCCTGGGACTGACCCATGCGCAGTACTCCCTGGTGGCGTCGCTGTACGGCATGCAGCGCTCCGGGCTGCGCCCCAGCCAGCGGCACCTAGCCGACCACACCGGACTCGAAGCCCTCTATGTGTCGAAGCTGGCCCGCGCCCTGGAGTCGGCGGGCCTCGTCGAGCGCACCCGGGACCCCCGCGACCCGCGCGCCGTCCAACTGGCCCTCACCGACGAGGGCCGCGAGGTGACCCGGCAGGCGATCAAGGTCGTCCACGGTCTCCTGCAGCAGTTGCTGGAACCGCTCGGCGGTCTCGACAGCGAACGGACCCGGGAGTTCAGCCGGGACCTGGCGATTCTGCTCGACACCCCCCTCGACCCCGCGAGTGAGCACGAGAAGGAGCAGTCATGACCGCAGCCACCACAGCCACCACGCCCCCCGCCGACGCCCGCATGCTCGGTCTGGCCCACTACGCCGCCCGCGCCGTTCTGGAGAGCGTCCTCGTCCGCCACGGCGTCGGCTTCCAGCAGCAGATCACCCTGCGGCCGGTCGCCGTCGCCGCCGGGCCCGTCGACCGCGGGCAGCTCGCCGCGGACACCGCGGCGGCGCTGAAGGTCGACGAGGACTCCGCGCAGGGCACCATCGACGAACTGATCACGGCCGGGCTGCTCGGGGCGGACGCCTCCGACGTGCGGATCACCGATGCGGGCCGGGAGCTGTTCGAGCGGATCACGAAGGAGACGAGCGCCGCGAGCGCCCGGATCTGGGGCGACCTCCCCGAGGAGGATCTGCTGGCCGCCGGTCGCGTTCTCTCCCTGGTCACCGAGCGGGCCAACGCCGAGCTGGCCACCGTAACGGGGTAGTGGAATATTCAACCAACATGGTCCGTTGAGGGCGTCGAAGGAGGTCAAGTGGACATGACGTACTACGACCACGGAACACCGGCGGAGCGTTGGGAGCGCGCGCAGATGTTCTTCGACGCCAAGGACTACGCCGCCGCGGCCCGGGTGCTGGGCGGGCTGGTCGAGGAGGTGCCGGAGCAGACGGGACCGCGTCTGCTGCTGGCGCGCGCCTACTACCACTCGGCCCAACTGCGGCGCGCCGAGAGCGAGTTGCGTGTCATCGTCGAGCGCGACCCGGTGGAGCACTACGCGCGGCTGATGCTGGGCCGCACGCTGGAGCGGCAGGGCCGGCACGATGAGGCGGGCCCGCATCTGCGGATCGCCTCGGCGCTCGCGGGTGACTTCGAGCAGGTCTGAGACGCGGTGACTCGAGCGAAGGGGCCCGGTTCCGTCACGGAACCGGGCCCCTTCGCGCGTGCCGCTAGTTCGCGTACGTCCGGCGGCCCTTGCGGTGGGCCACCTCGCCCAGCACCACGTCCACCGCGATGAACGCGGCCAGCGGGATCCCCAACAGCGGGACGAAATAGCCGAGTACGGCGATCACCGCCAGGCACGGGACGAGGACCAGCGGGGACAGCTGGGCCCAGGCGCCGCGCGGGATCGGGCGGCCGAAGGAGGAACCCCGGCCGCGCTGCCACCACATGCGGTAGCCCCACACGATCAGCAGGATCAGGGAGAGGGCGAGCAGCATCAGGGCTATCTGGTTGACGAGGCCGAACAGGACACCGGTGTGCAGATCGATGCCCCAGCGGGTCAGCTTGGCGAGCAACGGGTAGTCGGCGAAGCGGAGTTCGTCGGTCACCTTGCCGGTGGTGGGGTCGACGGCGACCGCGTCCTGTTTCTCGGGCCAGCTGCGCTGGACCTGTTTGACGACGTACGTCGAGTTGGCGTCGGCGGGCGGCACGATCTCGACGGGGTTGCCCAGCCCCTTGGCCCGCGCGGCGGCGAGGATCTTGTCGAGGCCCACGCCGTGTTCGGCGTCGCCGGTCGCGGCGGAGCCGCCGTGGCCCGCGTGCTCACCGCTCGCCGCGGCGGACACCGAGGGCGTGTACTGGCCCAGGGAGGTGCGGAGTTCGTCGATGTTGGCGCCCGCGTACGTCGACCAGGTCAGTCCGGTCGCCGACAGGAAGATGAACCCGGCGGCGGCCCAGACGCCCACCGTGCCGTGCAGGCCGAGGGTGCGACGGCGTCCGCTGGTGCCGCGCAGCTTGCGCAGGGCGCGGCGGCGGGAGAACCACAGCACCAGACCGCCGGCCGAGATGACCCACAGCCAGCTCGCGGCGAACTCGCTGTAAAGGCGGCCGGTTTCGCCGAGGTTGAGGTTGCGGTGGAGGTCGTCGATCCAGGTGCGCAGCGGGAGCGCTCCGGTCGAGCCGTACTGTTCCAGCGCGCCGCGGACCTTCCCGGTGTACGGGTCGACGAACACCGCGAGGGTGTGGTCGGAGCGGACGCCCGCGACGCCGGAGAGCATGACGCGGGTGGTGGCTCCGGCCTCCGGGGAGGGCCGGACCGCCGCGACCGTGCCCTCGGGGTGTGCCTTGCGGGCGGCGGTCACCTGCTGCGAAATCGGCAGCTCGCGGTCGCCGACGGGGACG
>NZ_JAEQAZ010000174.1 GCF_016654115.1 Streptomyces sp. MBT53 | reverse complement strand
CCAGACCCCCGCTTCGGCCTGAACGGCCTCGTCCTCAAACGCCGGACGGGCTGGATGGTGCCGGCCCGCGTTGGAAAGGTGCCGGACGGGCTGGATGGTGCCGGCCCGCGTTGAGAAGTGACCGAAAAAACTATGCCGGCCGGTGTCCGTGGTTCGAGCGGCGTTTCTTGATGCGCCACTTTCGTTTCCTGGTTTTCTTCGACATGCCCCTTGTGCTTAACCGAGGACGGGGCCGGCGTCGAGGGGTCACGCACGGCCGATGGGGGCCAGTACCGCTTCCGTGAGGGTGGCCAGGTCCTTGGGGGAGAGTTCGACCTCCAGGCCCCGGCGGCCCGCCGAGACGCAGATCGTGGCGTGGGCCGAGGCCGAGTCGTCGACGACCGTGCGGAGCTTCTTGCGCTGGCCGAGGGGGGAGATGCCGCCCCGGACGTAGCCCGTGGTGCGTTCGGCGAGGGTCGGGTCGGCCATCGCGGCGCGCTTGCCGCCCACCGCCGCCGCGAGGGCCTTGAGGTCGAGCTGGCCCGCCACCGGGACCACCGCCACCGTCAGGGCCCCGTCCACGTCCGCGACGAGCGTCTTGAAGACCCGGTCCGGAGACACCCCCATCGCCTCGGCCGCCTCCTCGCCGTAGGACGGGTGGGCGGGGTCGTGCTCGTAGGCGTGCACCTCGAACGGCACTCCGGCGGCCGTGAGGGCCACGGTGGCCGGGGTGCCGCCGGACTGGGGCTGTTGTTGCTTCCTGGACTTCTTCGCCATCGGGGGTCTCAGTTCAGGCTTGTCGGGTTGCGCGTCAGGTCCGACGCGGGCAGGGACGGCAGGTTGCGGATGATGGCCGTCTCGGAGCGCAGGAGTTTCAGCTCGTCGCGCAGCCGGGAGGCGGTGTCGGGGGCCTGGAGCAGGCGTTGCTTGGTCGCCGTGTCGAGCATCATCGCGGCGGCCACCAGGTACGACACCACCGCCGGCTCGTCGGGGAGTTCCGCGTCGCCGGTCGACAGGGAGCGTTCGCGGGCGCCCGCCAGGCGCTTCTGGTACTGGCGGAACGCGCGTAGCACCCCCTCTGCCAGCGCGCCCGCCTCGTCGCCCTTCTCCTCGGGCAGCTCCTCCAGCTCGGCCGTCAGGAACGGGCCCGAGGCGTCCACGGAGAGCAGCCGCATCCGGGTCGTGCCCGTCGCCAGCACCTCGAAGGTGCCGTCGGCGCGCTCCCGGATGGTCGCCGCGTCGGCGACGCAGCCCACCGAGTGGAAGGCCTTGAGCGGGTCGGGGCCGAAGCCGGCCGCGGGCCCGCGTTCGGGCACGGCGGTCTGGTCCGGCATGCCCTGGGCGGTCTGGGCCACCTCGTGGCCGTCACGGATGGCGACGACAGCGAATCGGCGCGGTTCCTCCTCGGGGGTCTTGAGCAGTTCGCGCATCATGGCGCGATAGCGCTCCTCGAAAATGTTCAGAGGAAGCACGAGCCCCGGGAACAGAACCGAGTTCAGGGGGAAGAGCGGCAGCCCGACGGTGGTCACGGCGCAAAAGCCTAGTGGTCGCGGGAGCGGGCGCGACCGTCGTGCTCACTCCGTGGATGGGGCGGCGCGTCCGTGAAGCTCCGCGGCTGCCCCGGAACCGCCGTGAGACAGGCCGGAACCGGGCCGCCCAGCGGCAGTCGCGACGCGACCGCGATCTGTACGCCGTCGCGCACTTCCAGGAACCGGCCGAGCGGGTCGTCGGAGATCCGGTCCCAGGGGAAGGACGTGGCGTACGGGCCGATCAGGCGCAGCTGGTCGAGGGCGTCGGGCCAGCGTTCGAGGCGGACGAGGACGTAGGCCAGCAGGTTGCGGACCCCGGCGGGCCAGGGGTCGGCCGCCGCGTAGCCGGCCGAGAGGGCGATCCCGAGGTCGGCCGCCGTGTCCAGCCGGGCGCGCGGCACCGTCGCGCCGCAGCTGTCGGTCAGACAGGCGAAGGCGGCCCGCACCGGCAGTGCCTGGACGAGGGAGCCGGGCAGGGCGTCCTGGGCGGCCCGTTCGGCGAAGTCGAAGCACTCGCGGTGGGAGTGCCGCGCGGTGCGGGGCGCGTCGCCCCGCTGGGCGCAGCAGGCGGCCGAGAGGTACTGGAGGGCGGCCACATGGCAGCCGTAGTGGTGCGGGGAGCGGCGGACGGCCTCGCCCCACAGCCGTTCGAACCCGGCGTGTCCGGCGTGGGTGCCCCGCGCGTGGTCCAGGGCGATCCGCCAGGGCACGGGGTCGCGCGGTTCGGCCTCGGCCGCCGCCGTGATCAACGGGCCGATGTCGCCGAGCAGTTCGGCGCGGGCGGGCGACACCCAGCAGCGGTCCACCGCCAGCTGGGCGCCGACCAGCAGCGCGTCGGGGTCGTGCGGGGCGGCGGCGCGCCAGTCGGCCAGCCATTCGGGGCGGGAGCGGGCGAAGGCCGAGAGGCGGCGCGTGTAGCGGTCGCGGTTCTCCCACTCGGCGGACGCGCGGGTGGTGGCGAGCAGCTCGGCGGCGGGCCCGTACTCGCCGCGTCCGGCCGCGACCAGCGCGGGGCCGAGCCGGTCGTCGGGCGCGTCGAGGAGAACCTCGTCGTCGGCCGGCAGTCCGGTGGGCCGCGAGGTGCTCCTTGCCATCCGGGCGGTGCGGATGAAGTCGCGCAGCAGAGCCATGGTGCCGACCATTGAATGACCGGGATACGGAGTGCGCCAGACCGTTTGGGCACCCCGTGGAAAGTTGTACGTGTCTCGGTCAAGCCCCGGTAAAAGGTGACTTTTGCTCACCTGTTCGAGTGCTGTGCGTGGCCGGTGACTATCCCCGCCTGAGCAGCCGGGTCGCCCCCGCCGCCACCGTCGTCGCGAGGATCCAGCCCAGCAGGATCAGCGCCACCGACAGCCACTGCCAGCCCCCGTGCAACTGCCATTGCCCCACCTGCCCCAGGTCGATCACCGGCAGCAGCAGATCCAGCGCGAACAGCGCGGGACTCCACGGCGGATGTCCGCTCGGATTCACCGGCACATGGTCCGCGTGTGTGAAGGCCAGCGACCCGGCCGCCCACAGCACCGCCATCCATACGGCGGCCCGGCCCGGCCGGTACCCGTAGGCCACCGTCCAGTCCTGCGCGAACCCCCACAGCTTCGCCGCGACGGGCAGGCTCTCCCGGCGCCGCCGCTGCTTGGCCAGCAGCACCTCGCGCGCGTCCTCGTCCTCACCGGCGTTGCGCAGCACGGTCGCGAGCCGCTCGTACGGTTCCGGGTTGTACTCGGCGGTCGCGGCGGCCACCCAGTCGAGGCGGGCCTCCAGCGGGAACGGGCCCTGCGGTACGAGGTTCTCGTACACGAAGCCGCCCATGTGGAGGTTGCCCGGACCCGGCCAACTGTCCTTGCCGTCGATGAGGTTGACGACCCGCGCCCCCGACAGCACCACCTTCCCGCGCTGCGGTCTCTCCCCGAGGAAGCGCAGTTCGGGCGCCTGGACGCGCAGCAGCGACAGCTCCTGGTCGTCCGTGAAGGTGAACCGGGCCCGCTCCAGGTCCACCGCGTCCCCGAACCGCCCGTCGTCCAGGCGTACTCCGCCCTGGCAGGTGAAGCGCTGGATGCGGGTCCCGCGCGCGGGAGTTGTACCGCTCAGCCAGGGACCGCCGACGCCCGCCGGAGTGAGGTACAGGGTGCGGCCGACGGTCAACTGGGGCGCGTTCAGGGCGAGTCGGGAGTACGGGTTGGCCAGCCGGGCGCCGCGCAGACTCAGCGAGACGCCCACCTTGGCGCTGCGCAGGCTCAACTCACCGTGCGATTCAAGGAGTTCTGCCTGCAGATCCTGTCCTACGGTCATGCCGTCCGCGGCGATCGAACGGCCCGTGCGGTCCCGGTAGACGATCGCCTGGTTGAGCAGCAGATCGGTGCCGATGTGCGCGTCGGTCAGCCGTACCCCGTTGTGGAAGCGGCAGCGCGGCAGATGCAGATCACCCTCCGTGTGCACCCGCGCCGCCTCCAGTCGCGGCACCGAGCAGTCCACCAGCCGTACGGTCTGGAAGCGGGCCTCCGGCAGCAGGATCTCGTGCTCGAAGCGGCAGCCCTTCAGCTCGACGAAGGGGTGGACCGTGCCGCCCGCCAGATCCAGGGTGCCGCTGATCTGCACTCCGGTGAGTTTCAGCGAGGCCACCCGGCCCGACAGCGCGGGCGGCCCGTCCAGAAGCAGCCAGCACACGAACCGCGCCCGTACGGTCCGCTCCGGGCCCCACGGATGTCCGCCGTGCGGATCGTCGACGACGGTGTCGCCGCTGCTCAGGTCGTACACACTGCCGTTGCGGAAGGCCTGCCACATACCGGCCTCGGCGGCGGTCGCATCGTCCGGGACATCCCCCGCGCGGATGCCCACACCCTCGGTCACTGCTCTGTCATCCCTCTCGACTGCTCACGGGTTTCGCACAGCTGTTCATGCCCACTGAGTAACGCCCGGAACACTAGACGTGCTGTGCTTTGTGGGGGGACACCCCCCACACCCCCCTGATCTTCCGGGTTCCGGCCACGTTCTGTATCAGCCATTGATATGCGCGAGCAGCGCCCGATCGCCGTCTGAGAGAATTGGCCCCGTGATCTCCCGAATCGATCTGCGCGGCGACGCCCTCCCTGACGGGCCCGCCCTGCGCGACCTGCTGCCCCGAGCCGACTTCGACGTCTCGGCCGCCCTGGAGAAGGTGCGGCCGATCTGCGAGGCCGTGCATCATCGGGGCGACGCGGCGCTGATCGACTTCGCCGAGAAGTTCGACGGCGTGCGGCTGGAATCGGTACGGGTCCCGGCCGAGGCCCTCAGCGATGCGCTGGAACAGCTCGACCCGGCCGTCCGTGCGGCCCTGGAGGAGTCCGTCCGGCGCGCCCGGCTCGTCCACCGCGAGCAGCGCCGTACGACCCACACCACCCAGGTCGTGCCGGGCGGTTCCGTCACCGAGAAGTGGGTGCCGGTCGACCGGGTGGGGCTGTACGCGCCCGGCGGGCGGTCGGTCTACCCGTCGTCCGTGATCATGAACGTGGTGCCCGCCCAGGAGGCCGGCGTCGGCTCCATCGCGCTCGCGTCTCCGCCGCAGGCGGACTTCGGCGGCCTGCCGCACCCGACCATCCTCGCCGCCTGCGCACTGCTCGGCGTCGACGAGGTCTACGCCGTGGGCGGCGCCCAGGCCGTCGCGATGTTCGCCCACGGCACCGAGTCCTGCGCCCCCGCCAACATGGTCACCGGGCCCGGCAACATCTGGGTCGCCGCCGCCAAGCGCTACTTCACGGGCAAGATCGGCATCGACACCGAGGCCGGTCCGACCGAGATCGCGGTCCTCGCCGACGACACCGCCGACCCGGTGCACGTCGCCGCCGACCTGATCAGCCAGGCCGAGCACGACCCGCTCGCCGCCGCCGTCCTGGTCACGGACTCCGTGACGCTCGCGGACGCCGTCGAGAAGGAACTCGAACCGCAGGTCGCGGCCACCAAGCACATCGAGGACCGGATCGCCCCGGCCCTCGCGGGCAGGCAGTCCGCGATCGTCCTCGTCGACGGCGTCGAGGAGGGGCTGCGGGTCGTGAACGCGTACGGCGCCGAGCACCTGGAGATCCAGACGGTGGACGCGGCCGCCGTCGCCGACCGGGTGCGGAACGCGGGCGCGATCTTCGTCGGACCGTGGGCGCCCGTCTCCCTCGGCGACTACGCGGCAGGCTCCAACCACGTGCTGCCGACCGGCGGTTGCGCCTGCCATTCCTCGGGGCTCTCCGTGCAGTCGTTCCTGCGCGGCATCCACATCGTCGACTACACCCGCGACGCCCTCGCCGACGTGGCGCATCACGTGGTGACGCTGGCGGAGGCGGAGGATCTGCCCGCGCACGGCGCGGCGGTCAAGGCAAGGTTCGGTTGGAAGGTGCCCGGCAAGTGAGCTTCGGAATCGACGATCTTCCCGTACGGGACGAGCTGCGCGGCAAGTCCCCTTATGGCGCGCCCCAGTTGGACGTGCCCGTACGGCTGAACGTCAACGAGAACCCCTACCCGCTGCCCGAGCCGCTGGTCGCGCGGATCGCCGAGCGCGTGGCCGAGGCCGCCCGCGGCCTCAACCGCTACCCGGACCGGGACGCGGTCGAGTTGCGCACCGAGCTGGCCAACTACCTGACGAAGACCGGCGGTTACCGGGTCGGCATCGAGAACGTGTGGGCGGCCAACGGCTCCAACGAGGTCATCCAGCAGCTTCTCCAGACCTTCGGCGGCCCCGGCCGTACGGCGATCGGCTTCGAGCCGTCGTACTCGATGCACGCGCTCATCGCGCGCGGCACGGGTACGGGCTGGATCTCCGGGCCGCGCGACGCGGACTTCTCGATCGACCTCCCGGCCGCCGAGCGCTGGATCGCGGAGAACAAGCCCGACGTCGTGTTCGTCACGACCCCCAACAACCCCACGGGCAACGCCGTTCCGCCCGAGACGGTCCTCGCGCTGTACGAAGCCGCGCAGGCCGCCAAGCCGTCGATGGTGATCGTCGACGAGGCGTACATCGAGTTCAGCCACGGCGACTCGCTGCTGCCGCTGCTCGAAGGTCGGCCGAATCTCGTCGTCTCGCGGACGATGTCGAAGGCGTTCGGCGCGGCAGGGCTGCGCCTCGGCTATCTCGCCGCGCACCCGGCGGTCGTCGACGCCGTCCAACTCGTCCGGCTGCCCTACCACTTGTCGGCCGTCACCCAGGCGACCGCGCTGGCCGCCCTGGAGCACACCGACACACTGCTCGGCTATGTGGAACAGCTGAAGGACGAACGGGACCGGCTGGTACGGGAGTTGCGGGCCCTGGGCTGCGAAGTCGTCGAGTCCGACGCCAACTTCGTGCAGTTCGGCCGGTTCGCGGACTCCCACACCGCCTGGCAGGCGATCCTCGACCGGGGCGTCCTGGTCCGGGACAACGGCATCCCGGGGTGGCTGCGGGTCTCCGCCGGAACCCCCGAAGAGAACGACGCGTTCCTCGACGCGGTCCGTGAGTTGATGAAGGAGCAGAGCACATGAACCGCGTTGGACGGGTGGAGCGGACGACCAAGGAGACCTCGGTCCTGGTCGAGATCGATCTCGACGGCCACGGCAAGGTCGACGTGTCGACAGGAGTCGGCTTCTACGACCACATGCTCGACCAGCTCGGCCGGCACGGTCTGTTCGACCTCACCGTGAAGACCGAGGGCGATCTGCACATCGACTCGCACCACACCATCGAGGACACCGCCCTCGCCCTCGGCGCCGCCTTCAAGCAGGCGCTCGGCGACAAGGTCGGGATCTACCGGTTCGGCAACTGCACGGTCCCGCTGGACGAGTCCCTCGCCCAGGTCACCGTCGACCTCTCCGGCCGCCCGTACCTCGTGCACACCGAGCCCGAGAACATGGCGCCGATGATCGGCGAGTACGACACCACGATGACTCGGCACATCCTGGAGTCCTTCGTGGCCCAGGCCCAGATCGCCCTGCACGTGCACGTGCCGTACGGGCGCAACGCGCACCACATCGTGGAGTGCCAGTTCAAGGCCCTCGCGCGCGCCCTGCGGTACGCCTCCGAGCGCGACCCGCGCGCGGCCGGCATCCTCCCCTCCACGAAGGGCGCGCTGTGACCAGCCTGTCGAGCCTCCTCATCGTCGTCGGGCTCTTCCTCCTCGGCGGGGTCTACTCCTTCGTCAAGCAGAAGATGCCGCGCCAGCTCATCGTGCTGATCTCCATCGCCGCCGGGATGTGCCTGGTCGCCGGCGTCATGAGGCTGGAGGTGTGGAATTGAGTCCAGCGAGGAAAGTAGTCGTCTTCGACTACGGCTTCGGGAACGTCCGTTCCGCCGAGCGTGCCCTCGCGCGCGCGGGCGCCGAGGTCGAGATAACGCGTGACTACGACAAGGCCATGAACGCGGACGGCCTGCTGGTGCCCGGCGTCGGCGCCTTCGCCGCCTGCATGGAGGGCCTGCGCTCGGCGCGCGGCGACTGGATCGTCGGCCGCCGACTGGCCGGCGGGCGCCCCGTGATGGGCATCTGCGTCGGCATGCAGATCCTGTTCGCGCGCGGCATCGAGCACGGCGTGGAGACCGAGGGCCTGGACGAGTGGCCCGGCTCGGTCGAGCCGCTGCAGGCCGAGATCGTGCCCCACATGGGCTGGAACACCGTCGACACCCCGGCGGGCTCCCAGCTCTTCGCGGGCCTGGACGCCGACGCGCGCTTCTACTTCGTGCACTCCTACGCCGTCCACGACTGGTCCCTCGAAGTCGTGAACCCGGCGATGCGCGCCCCCCTGGTGACCTGGTCGACCCACGGCAAGCCCTTCGTGGCCGCCGTGGAGAACGGCGCCCTGTGGGCCACCCAGTTCCACCCCGAGAAGTCCGGCGACGCCGGAGCGCAGCTGCTCACCAACTGGATCGGAACCCTGTAGACCATGGCCAAGCTCGAACTCCTCCCCGCCGTCGACGTCCGCGACGGCCAGGCCGTCCGCCTCGTCCACGGCGAGTCCGGGACCGAGACCTCCTACGGCTCCCCCCTGGAGGCCGCCCTCGCCTGGCAGCGCTCCGGCGCCGAGTGGCTGCACCTCGTCGACCTGGACGCCGCGTTCGGCACCGGCGACAACCGCAAGCTCATCGCCGAGGTCGCCGGCGCCATGGACATCAAGGTCGAGCTGTCCGGCGGCATCCGCGACGACGACACGCTCGCCGCGGCCCTCGCCACCGGCTGCACCCGGGTGAACCTCGGCACCGCCGCCCTGGAGACCCCCGAGTGGGTCGCCAAGGTCATCGCCGAGCACGGCGACAAGATCGCGGTCGGCCTCGACGTACGCGGCACGACCCTCCGCGGCCGGGGCTGGACCCGCGACGGCGGCGACCTCTACGAGACGCTGGACCGCCTCAACTCCGAGGGCTGCGCCCGCTACGTGGTCACCGACATCGCCAAGGACGGCACCCTCCAGGGCCCCAACCTGGAGCTGCTGCGCAACGTCTGCGCGGCGACCGACCGCCCGGTCGTGGCCTCCGGCGGCGTGTCGTCGCTCGACGACCTCCGCGCCATCGCCGAGCTGGTACCCCTCGGTGTCGAGGGCTCCATCGTCGGGAAGGCCCTCTACGCGAAGGCGTTCACTCTGGAAGAGGCCTTGGAGGCGGTGGCCCGGTGACCGAGCTACGACGCGTGTCGACCGGCGCGCCCTGGGAGGACGCCTTCGGCTACTCCCGCGCGGTGGAACTGCCGAACGGCCTGGTGCTGGTCTCCGGGTGCACGTCGATAGTGGACGGCGAGATCGCCGGGGGCGGTCCCTACGAGCAGACGGTCAACGCGTTCAACGTCGCCTTCGCGGCGCTGGAACAACTGGGCCTCGGCCCCGCCGATGTGGTGCGCACCCGTATGTACATCACCCACGCCCGGGACGTCGAGGACGTGGGCCGCGCACACAAGGAACTCTTCGACGCGATCCGGCCCGCCGCCTCGATGATCATCGTGTCCGGCTTCGTCGACCCCAGCCTGGTCGTCGAGGTCGAGGTGGAGGCGTACCGAGGGGAGGGTTCCTCATGACCCTCGCCGTACGCGTGATCCCCTGCCTGGACGTCGACAACGGCCGGGTCGTCAAGGGCGTCAACTTCCAGAACCTGCGCGACGCCGGCGACCCCGTCGAGATGGCCAAGGTCTACGACGCCGAGGGCGCCGACGAGCTGACCTTCCTGGACATCACCGCGTCCTCCGGCAACCGCGAGACGACGTACGACGTGGTCCGCCGCACCGCCGAGCAGGTCTTCATCCCGCTCACGGTCGGCGGCGGCGTCCGCACGGCCGAGGACGTGGACAAGCTGCTGCGCGCGGGCGCGGACAAGGTCGGCGTCAACACGGCGGCGATCAACCGACCGGAACTGATCAAGGAGATCGCGGAGCGGTTCGGCCGCCAGGTCCTGGTCCTGTCGGTGGACGCGCGCCGGACTTCCGAGGGCTCCTTCGAGGTCACCACCCACGGCGGCCGCAAGGGCACCGGCATCGACGCCGTCGAATGGGCGCACCGGGCCGCCGAGTTGGGCGCCGGGGAGATCCTCCTCAACTCGATGGACGCGGACGGCACCAAGGACGGCTACGACCTGGAGATGATCGCGGCGGTCCGCAAGCACGTGACCGTCCCGGTCATCGCCTCCGGCGGCGCGGGCAAGCTCGCCGACTTCCCGCCCGCGGTGGCGGCAGGCGCGGACGCGGTGCTGGCGGCCTCCGTCTTCCACTTCGGCGACCTGCGGATCGGCGAGGTGAAGCAAGTGCTGCGGGAGGCGGGGCATCCGGTGCGGTGTGTCCCGTAGAGGTGTCATAAGCGGTGTTGTAAGCCCCGGCCGCCTGGCGGTCGGGGCTTACTCATGGGTGGCGCCTGACCGAACCGCCCGGCCGACCCCCGCTGCCTCGGTTCAGATCCCCAACTGCTTGGCCTCCTGCAGCTTGGCGATCGCGTTCTCGTCGCCGTCCAGCTCCACCTTGGCCACGTTCTGCCGGCCGTGGGCGAACAGCAGCAGTTCCGAGGGCTCGCCGGTCACCGTCACGACCGGCGCACCCTTGTGGGCGACCGCCGTCTGTCCGTCCGGGCGGCGCAGCACCAGCCCGGTCGGCGCGCTCCGGCCCACCAGCCGGGCCACGCGCTCCAGTCGGGACCACAGGGCGTCCTGGAACACCGGGTCCAGCTCGCGCGGAGTCCAGTCCTCCTGGGCCCGCCGTACGTCCTCGGTGTGGACGTAGAACTCGACCGTGTTGGACGCCTCGTCGAGCTGCTTGAGCTGGAACGGCGAGAAGCGCGGCGGGCCGGTACGGATCAGCTGGATCAGCTCCTCGTACGGCTTCGCCGCGAACTCCGCCATCACCCGGTCCAGGCGCGGCGCGAGCTGCTTGATCATGATGCCCCCGGCCGCGTCGGCACGGCGCTCCCGCACCACCACGTGCGCGGCCAGATCACGGGTCCGCCAGCCCTCGCAGAGGGTCGGGGCGTCCGGGCCCGTCGTCTCCAGGAGGTCGGCGAGAAGGAGTCGTTCACGCTTGGCGAAGGTCGACATACCGTCAGCCTACGACCGCCCGTCCGCTCCGCCCACCCGTCTCCCGGCCACCACCCCTCAACGAGGCGCTTCGCGCCACTGCTCCCCATCAGATGGACGCCTGGCCGGTCCGCACAGTGGACGTCGACCGGGACTGTCGGTGCCGCGCGGCACAATGGCCCCATGACCAGCGCGCCCCAGTCCAGTCGCCTCGATCCCGAGATCGCCGCCCGCCTCAAGCGGAGCGCCGACGGGCTCGTCCCCGCCATCGCCCAGCAGTACGACACCGGTGAGGTGCTCATGCTCGGCTGGATGGACGACGAGGCGCTGCACCGCACCCTGACGACCGGCCGCTGCACCTACTGGTCCCGCAGCCGCCGCGAGTACTGGGTCAAGGGCGACACCTCCGGCCACTTCCAGCACGTCAAGTCCGTCGCCCTGGACTGCGACGCGGACACGGTCCTGGTGAAGGTCGACCAGATCGGCGCCGCCTGCCACACCGGCGCCCGCACCTGCTTCGACGCGGACGTGCTCCTCAAAGAAGAGCTTCCTCAAGAAGCGCTTCCTGAAGAAGCGCTCGTTGACGAGAGTCTTCTTGAAGAAGGCGCTGATTCCGGCACCGCCGTCTCGGATCAGTAGGGTCAGCCGCCATGGACCTTGACACGTTCCGCAAGCTGGCCACCGACCGTCGCGTCATCCCGGTCACCCGCAAGCTCCTCGCCGACGGCGACACCCCGGTCGCGCTCTACCGCAAGCTCGCCGCGGAGCGCCCCGGCACCTTCCTCCTGGAGTCCGCGGAGAACGGCCGCTCCTGGTCCCGGTACTCCTTCGTCGGCGTCCGCAGCGCCGCCACCCTCACCGCCCGCGACGGCCGGGCCCACTGGCTCGGCACCCCGCCCGTCGGCGTCCCGGTCGACGGCGACCCCCTCGCCGCCCTGCGCGCCACCATCGACACCCTGCACACCCCGCACCAGGAGGGCCTGCCGCCCTTCACCGGCGGCATGGTCGGCTATCTCGGCTACGACATCGTCCGCCGCCTGGAGAAGATCGGCCCCGGCGACCGCGACGACCTCAAGCTCCCCGAGCTGACCATGCTCCTCACCAGCGACCTCGCCGTGATGGACCACTGGGACGGCTCGGTCCTGCTGATCGCCAACGCGATCAACCACAACGACCTCGACACCGGCGTCGACGAGGCCTACGCGGACGCCGTGGCCCGCCTCGACGCCATGGAGGCGGACCTCTCCCGCGCGGTGGCCCAGCCGCCCGCCCAGCTCCCGCCCTCCGAGCTCCCCGAGTACACCGCGCTGTGGGGCGGCCCCGACTTCAAGGTGGCCGTCGAGGACATCAAGGAGCGCATCCGCGCGGGGGAGGCCTTCCAGGTCGTCCCCTCCCAGCGCTTCGAAACGCCGTGCACGGCAAGCGCGTTGGACGTGTACCGGGTGCTGCGCGCGACCAACCCGTCCCCGTACATGTACCTGTTCCGCTTCGACGGCTTCGATGTGGTCGGCTCGTCCCCGGAGGCCCTCGTCAAGGTGGAGGACGGCCGCGCGATGGTGCACCCCATCGCCGGCACCCGGCACCGCGGCGCCACCCCGCAGGAGGACCAGGCCCTCGCCGACGAACTCCTCGCCGACCCCAAGGAGCGCGCCGAACACCTCATGCTGGTCGACCTCGGGCGTAACGATTTGGGACGCGTCTGCGAGCCCGGCTCGGTCGAGGTCGTCGACTTCATGTCGGTGGAGCGCTACTCCCACGTGATGCACATCGTCTCCACGGTCACCGGCCGAGTGGCCCCCGGCCGCACCGCCTTCGACGTCCTCACCGCCTGCTTCCCGGCCGGCACCCTCTCTGGCGCGCCCAAGCCCCGCGCGATGCAGATCATCGACGAACTGGAGCCCTCCAGAAGGGGGTTGTACGGCGGCTGCGTCGGCTATCTCGACTTCGCGGGCGACTCCGACACCGCCATCGCCATCCGTACGGCCCTCCTCCGCGACGGCACGGCCTACGTCCAGGCGGGCGCCGGCATCGTCGCCGACTCGGACCCCGAGATGGAGGACCAGGAGTGCCGCAACAAGGCGGCGGCGGTCCTCCGCGCGGTGCACACGGCGAACCGACTCGGGCAATAGGACGAGGGTCATATGAACCCCGGGTGACGGTTCGCCCGGGGTTAGAGCGATAGTGGACTACGTGACTGCAGCTGTTCCTCACCCCCGTTCCGAAGGCGAAGGCCCCGCACGCGCCGGCCGCCGCAGCCTCGCCGTAGCGCTCATGAGCGGTGCGCTCGGCGCGGCCGTGGCGCTGCTGGCCACCCGTCAGCGCTGGTCGGAGGGGATCGCGACGGTGGCGGGCGACCCGTTCCCGCTGTCCGCCAAGGGCAGCGACGTCACGGGTGTGCCCGCGGCGCTCGCCATAGTGGGCCTCGCCGCGCTCGTCGCCGTCTTCGCCGTCCGCAGGACGGGCCGCTTCGCGGTCTCCGCCCTCCTCGCGCTCTCCGGCGCGGGCATCGTCGTCGCCGCCCTCCTGGGCGCCTCCGACAGCTCCGCGCTCGACGACAAGGCCACCCAGGCCTCCGGCGGCACCTCGTCCGCCGTGCACGCCTTCGACCACACCGCCTGGCCCTACGTCGCCGCGGTGGGCGGCGCCCTGATCCTGCTGGCCGGCCTCCTCGCCCTCCTCTACGGCCGCCGCTGGCCCGCGATGTCCGGCCGCTACGAACGCAACGGCGCCCCCCGGGCCCGCCGCGCCCCCGTGGTCGACCCCGACCGTCCCGAGGACATCTGGAAGGCCCTGGACCGCGGTGAGGACCCGACAGGCGCCTAGCCGGGTCGACGCGCGAGTGCCCCACCCCGAAGCACCGCACACGCACGCGTGCGGAACAATGAACTCCGAGCGTCTGCTCACACACGCACACAGCAACGAGGAGCACGTCATGGCGGGCAACAGCCACGGTCACACTTTGGCCGCCTGGACCGGTACCACCATCATCTTCATCGGTTTCTTGGTCGCGGGCGCCTTCATGGTCATGGCCCAGCCGGCCGGCTTCTGGGCCGGAATGGGCATCGTGGTCATCGGCGGCATCGTCGGCTGGGTCATGAGCGCGATGGGTATGGGCATGCCCAAGGACCGTCCCCAGGACCTGACCGAGCTGCTCGGCAAGACGGCGCACGCCGACAGCTGAGCCGTAGCTGCTGTCGGCCACCACTTCGTGGAGGGGCGGTCCCGGACACATCGGGGACCGCCCCTCACGCGCGCGTGCCGCACGTAGGGGCCAGGGGGCACAATGCGAGACGTGAACGCCGACAGCCGGAGCATCCCGAAGACGCGCACCCCCGGTTCCGCCTCCGTGCTGAACCGCGTAGCCGTGCCCGCCGGAGTCCTCGCGGCCGTCGCCGGAGCCTTCGCGTACGTCGGCACGGTCGACCCGAACCAGCCGGGCCACTACCCGGTCTGCCCCCTGTACCGCTTCACCGGCCTGTACTGCCCCGGCTGCGGCGGACTGCGCAGCGCGCACGAGTTCATCCACGGCGACTTCCTGGCCGCCCTCCAGGACAACGCGATCGCCGTGGTGGGCTATCTGGCCTTCATGGTCGTATGGACCGTCTGGGTGGTCCGCGCGGCACGCGGCCGACCGGTGCGGATCGATCTCGGCGGCGTCCAGCTCTGGACTCTGGGCGCATTGGTGCTGGTCTTCACGGTTGTCCGGAACCTGCCGTTCGGTGGCTGGCTACATCCTTGATCAACCGGCGGATGTCCAGGTAGTGGGACCGGCGTCAACCGGATGCGAGGGCTACGCCTTCCTCCGGATACCATCGAGGTCAGATGTGACCATTGCTTTTCACCGTCCGGAAGGGGGCCGCTCGCGTGAGTGTGCTCGACGAGATCATCGACGGAGTCCGTGCCGACCTGGCGGAACGGCAGGCGCGCGTCAGCCTCGACGAGCTCAAGGAGCGCGCGGCGAAGGCACCTGCGGCCAAGGACGGCGTGGCGGCCCTGCGCGGCGACGGCGTCAAGGTCATCTGCGAGGTCAAGCGCTCCAGCCCCTCCAAGGGCGCGCTCGCGGCGATCGCCGACCCGGCGGGCCTCGCGGCGGACTACGAGGCGGGTGGCGCCGCCGTCATCTCCGTCCTCACCGAACAGCGCCGCTTCGGCGGCTCCCTGGCCGACCTGGAGGCCGTCCGCGCCCGCGTGGACATCCCGGTCCTGCGCAAGGACTTCATCGTCACGTCGTACCAGCTCTGGGAGGCCAGGGCCTACGGCGCCGACCTCGCCCTGCTGATCGTCGCGGCCCTGGACCAGCCCGCCCTGGAGTCCCTCATCGAGCGCGCCGAGTCGATCGGCCTCACGCCGATCGTCGAGGTCCACGACGAGGACGAGGTCGACCGCGCGGTCGACGCCGGCGCCAAGATCATCGGCGTCAACGCCCGCAACCTCAAGACCCTTGAGGTCGACCGCTCCACGTTCGAGCGCGTCGCCCCCGAGATCCCGGCCCACATCGTCAAGATCGCCGAGTCCGGAGTCCGCGGCCCCCACGACCTCATCGCCTACGCCAACGCCGGCGCCGACGCGGTCCTGGTCGGCGAGTCCCTGGTCACCGGCCGCGACCCCAAGTCCGCGGTCTCGGACCTGGTGGCAGCAGGCGAACACCCCGCACTGCGACACGGCCGCAGCTGATCACCCGCTAGGCTTGGTCTCGATGACGATCACCCTGACGCCCATGGACCGGTACGCCCGCCTCGCGCGTGGCTGCCGCCCCCGTGGGTGCCGCGCGCCCGCGAGGCGGGTTCACGGTCGACGAGTGCGTTACGTCATCGGGGACGAGCCTGGACAGGTAAACGGCATGCGATGGCGCCCCTTCAGGGGCGCGGGGAACTGCGCGACCAGTCACAACGGTCCCGCAGCCATCTGAACAACCCCCGCCCCCACGGCGATTAGTGCACTTCCACAAACTCACCGTGAGGTTTCCGCATGCCCAGCGAGTTCTTCATTCCCGACCCCGAGGGTCACATCCCCAGCGCCGAGGGCTACTTCGGCGCCTTCGGCGGCAAGTTCATCCCGGAGGCTCTCGTGGCCGCCGTGGACGAGGTCGCCGTCGAGTACGACAAGGCCAAGCACGACCCCGAGTTCGCCCGCGAGTTGGACGACCTCCTGGTCAACTACACCGGCAGGCCAAGCGCGTTCACCGAGATCCCCCGTTTCGCCGCGGAAGCGGGCGGCGCGCGGATCTTCCTCAAGCGCGAGGACCTGAACCACACCGGCTCCCACAAGATCAACAACGTCCTCGGTCAGGCCCTGCTCACCAAGCGCATGGGCAAGACCAGGGTCATCGCGGAGACCGGCGCCGGCCAGCACGGTGTGGCGACGGCCACCGCGTGCGCGCTCTTCGGCCTCGAATGCACCATCTACATGGGCGAGATCGACACCCAGCGCCAGGCGCTGAACGTGGCCCGGATGCGCATGCTCGGTGCCGAGGTCATCGCCGTGAAGTCCGGCAGCCGCACCCTCAAGGACGCGATCAACGAGGCGTTCCGCGACTGGGTCGCCAACGTCGACCGCACCCACTACCTCTTCGGTACGGTCGCGGGCCCGCACCCCTTCCCCGCCATGGTCCGCGACTTCCACCGCGTGATCGGCGTAGAGGCCCGCCGCCAGATCCTGGAGCGCGCCGGCCGCCTGCCCGACGCGGCGATCGCCTGTGTGGGCGGCGGCTCGAACGCCATCGGCCTGTTCCACGCCTTCATCCCGGACGCCGGCGTACGCCTCATCGGCTGCGAACCGGCCGGCCACGGCGTCGAGACGGGCGAGCACGCGGCGACCCTCACCGCGGGCGAGCCCGGCATCCTGCACGGTTCGCGGTCCTACGTCCTCCAGGACGAGGAGGGCCAGATCACCGAGCCGTACTCGATCTCGGCCGGACTGGACTACCCGGGCATCGGCCCCGAGCACTCCTACCTCAAGGACAGTGGGCGCGCCGAGTACCGCGCGGTCACCGACGACGCGGCGATGCAGGCCCTGCGCCTGCTGTCGCGCACGGAGGGCATCATCCCGGCCATCGAGAGCGCCCACGCGCTCGCGGGCGCGCTGGAGGTCGGCAGGGAGCTGGGCAAGGACGGCCTGATCGTCGTCAACCTGTCCGGGCGCGGCGACAAGGACATGGACACGGCCGCGCGTTACTTCGGCCTGTACGACAACGGGACCGACGCCACCGTCGCGGCCAACGCGGCCGACACCGCCGAGATCGAGGGGGACGCCAAGTGAGCGGCAACATCCGGCTGTTGAGCGACACCCTCGCCGCCGCCAAGGCCGAGGGACGCGCCGCGCTCATCGCCTATCTCCCGGCCGGGTTCCCGACCGTGGACGGCGGCATCGCGGCGATCAAGGCCGCCTTCGACGGCGGCGCGGACGTCGTCGAGGTGGGCCTGCCGCACAGCGACCCCGTCCTCGACGGCCCCGTCATCCAGACCGCCGACGACATCGCCCTGCGCGGCGGCGTCAAGATCGCGGACGTCATGCGCACGGTCCGGGAGACCCACGCGGCGACCGGCAAGCCCGTACTCGTCATGACGTACTGGAACCCGATCGACCGCTACGGCGTCGAGCGCTTCACCGCCGAACTCGCCGAGGCGGGCGGCGCCGGCTGCATCCTGCCCGACCTGCCCGTGCAGGAGGCCGGCCTGTGGAGGGAGCACGCGGAGAAGCACGGGCTCGCCACGGTCTTCGTGGTCGCGCCCAGCAGCAAGGACGCGCGCCTCGCCGAGATCACCAAGGTCGGCACCGGCTTCGTCTACGCCGCCTCGCTGATGGGCGTCACCGGCACCCGTGAGTCCGTGGGCGCGCAGGCGCAGGACCTCGTCGAGCGCACCCGCGCCACCACCGACACGCCCGTGTGTGTCGGCCTCGGAGTGTCCGACGCCCGGCAGGCCGCCGAGGTGGCCCGCTTCGCGGACGGCGTGATCGTCGGCTCGGCCTTCGTCAAGCGGATGCTGGACGCGCCGGACGACGCGGCCGGCGTCGAGGCGGTCCGCGCCCTCGCGGCCGACCTCGCGAAGGGCGTGCGCGGACAGGCGTAATCGAGCAACGGCATAACAGAACAACGAGTCCCCCATATGGGTGGACCTGGGACCGGGGAGGCGCGCTGCGCCTCCCCGGTTCGTTCTGCGGGTGTGAGCGAGAAGAACCGTGACGGAAAGCGCACCGCCCGCGAGCGGCTGGCGGTCGAGCGTGAGAAGCAGAAGTCCGCGGAGCGGCGGCGACGCACGCTGATCGTGGCCGCGAGCGTCGTCTGCGTGCTGGGGTTGGCGTCGGTGATCGGCGTGCTCGCCGCGAACCACGGCAAGGACGACAGCGGCAGCAAGAGCGCGGGCCCGGTCGTGGCGCCCTCCGGGGCGACCGGCAAGGACAGCCTGGCGATCCAGGTCGGCAAGGACAGCGCCAAGCCGACACTCACGGTGTGGGAGGACTTCCGCTGCCCGGCCTGCCAGGCCTTCGAGACGGCGTACCGCTCGACGCTGCACGAACTGACCGACTCCGGGCAGCTCAAGGTGCAGTACCACCTGGTCACGATCATCGACGGCAACCTCGGCGGCACCGGCTCCAAGCGCGCGGCCAACGCGGCGGCCTGCGCCCAGGACGCCGGAAAGTTCCGCGACTTCCACGACGTGCTGTACGAGAACCAGCCCAAGGAGACGGACGACGCGTTCTCCAGCAACGCCAAGCTGATCGAGCTGGCGGGCAAGGTGACGGGGCTCGACACGCCCGCCTTCCAGAAGTGCGTCAACAGCGGTACGCACGACAGCTGGGTCACGAAGTCCGCCGCCGCGTTCCAAGCCGGCGGATTCACCGGCACTCCGACCGTCCTCTTCGACGGCAAGAACATCTACGCGGACCAGACGATGACCCCGGCGAAGCTGAAGCAGCTGGTCCAGGCGGCGAACAAGGGGTGACGAGGGGTAAGCGGGCGGGCCGGTTTTCACACCGGCCCGTTATGGAGCCGTAGCCGGGCCGCTTGCCGTGGTCGCGGTCCGGCACGGTAGCGTCGACCCTGCCATGGAAATTGCCTACATTCCCAGCCCGTCGCGCGGGGTCATCCACCTCGGCCCCATTCCGCTGCGCGGCTACGCGTTCTGCATCATCATCGGCGTCTTCGTCGCCGTCTGGCTCGGCAACAAACGCTGGGTCGCCCGCGGCGGCAAGGTCGGGACGGTGGCCGACATCGCTGTCTGGGCCGTGCCGTTCGGCCTCGTCGGCGGTCGCCTGTACCACGTGATCACGGACTACGAGCTGTACTTCAGCGAGGGCCGCGACTGGGTGGACGCCTTCAAGGTGTGGCAGGGCGGCCTCGGCATCTGGGGCGCGATCGCGCTCGGTGCGGTGGGCGCGTGGATCGGCTGCCGCCGCCGTGGCATCCCGCTGCCCGCCTGGGCCGACGCGCTGGCCCCCGGTATCGCCTTCGCCCAGGCCATCGGCCGCTGGGGCAACTGGTTCAACCAGGAGCTCTACGGCCGCGAGACCCACCTCCCCTGGGCGCTGCACATCACGTCCTCGACGGACGGCCGTGTGCCGGGCTACTACCACCCGACCTTCCTGTACGAGTCCCTGTGGTGCGTCGGCGTCGGCTTCCTCGTCATCTGGGCCGACCGCCGCTTCAAGCTGGGCCACGGCCGGGCGTTCGCGCTGTACGTCGCCGCCTACTGCGTGGGCCGCGGCTGGATCGAGTACATGCGCGTCGACGACGCCCACCACTTCCTGGGCCTGCGGTTGAACGACTGGACCGCGATGATCGTCTTCATCCTCGCGGTGACCTACTTCGTGATCTCGGCGAAGAAGCGCCCGGGCCGCGAAGAGGTCGTCGAACCGGAAGCGGCCGGCGACGGGGACGACGAGCCCACGGCGAAGGAAGAGCCAAAGACCGACGAGTCCGAAGCCACGGAGGCCAAGGAAGACGCCCCCGAGGCCGAGTCCGAGTCCGAGGCCGTGGACATGAAGAAGGACGAACCCGAGTCGGCCAAGAAGAGCTGACAGCTGGTTCTACGACGACGAGGGCGCCCTGTGATCGACAGGGCGCCCTCGTCGCGTGTCAGGTCCGGCGCGCCAACGCCAGCGTGCGCTGCGCGGCCGCCACCACCGCCGCGTCGATGAACCGCCCGTCCGGAAGAGCCTGGGCACCCTCCTCCCGCATGGCCGCCTTGACGATCGTCTCGGCCTGTTCGAGTTCGCGGTCGGTCGGGAGGAACGCGCTCTCGATGATCGGGAGTTGACGGGGATGGATCGCCGCACGCCCGAGGAAACCGAGGGCGCGGCCGTGGGCGCAGGAGGCCGCCAGGCCTTCCAGGTCGCGGATGTCCGGGTGGACGGACTGCGGCGGGGGAGCCAGATCTGCCGCCCGGGCGGCGACGATCACCCGCGACCGCGACCAGTCGAGCCCCGCGTCGTCGCGCACGCCCAGGTCGGCCCGTAGATCCGCCTCGCCGAGCGCGATGCCGTGCAGTGAAGGGTGCGCGGTGGCGATCGAGTAGGCCCGCTCGATGCCGAGGGCTGTCTCCAGCAGGGCGAACAGGGGGAGGCCATCCGTCCTTTCCGCCACGGCTACGACCTCCTCGGCGGACGCCACCTTCGGGAGCCGTAGGCCGGACACGCCCGGGAGGGGTGTGAGCGCGCGGAGATCGTCGGCGGCCCACGGGCTGTCCAGGGCGTTCACCCGGACGTGGACGGTGAGTTGAGGCTCCGCGAGGAGTTCCGCCGTCGCCGCTCGGGCGTAGTCCTTGCGGTCCGGGGCGACCGCGTCCTCCAGGTCGATCACGACCACGTCGGCGCCGGCGGCGAGAGCCTTGGCGACGATCGGGGGGCGGTCGCCGGGGACGTAGAGCCAGGTCAGGGGGTACGGGGTCACAGGGCGCCCTCCTGTCGGAGGGTGGCCAACTCGGCCTCGGTCAGGCCGAGTTCGGTCAGGACCGGGTCCGTGTCGGCGCCGTGCGGACGGCCGGACCAGCGGATGGAGCCCGGGGTGGCGGAGAGCCGGAAGAGGACGTTCTGCATGCGCAGCGGGCCGAGTTCGGGATCGTCGACGGTGGTGATCGTGTCGAGGGCCTGGTACTGCGGGTCCGCCATCACGTCCCGTACGTCCTGGATGGGAGCCACGGCCGCCTCCGCCTTCTCGAAGGCGGCCAGCACCTCCGTGCGCGAGCGCTGCGCGATCCAGTCGCCGACCGCCGCGTCGAGGACGTCGGCGTGCCGGGCCCGGTCCGCGCCGGTCGCGAACCACGGTTCGTCGATCAGTTCCGGGCGCCCGACCAGGCGCATCACCCGCTCCGCGATCGACTGGGCCGAGGTGGAGACCGCGACCCAACTCCCGTCCGCCGTACGGTAGGTGTTGCGCGGGGCGTTGTTCTGGGAGCGGTTGCCGGTGCGCGGCTGGACGTGGCCGAGCTGGTCGTACCAGAGGGGCTGGGGGCCCAGCGCGGTCAGGATGGGTTCGATGATCGCCATGTCGACGACCTGGCCCTCGCCCGTGCGGTCGCGGGCCGCCAGGGCTGTCATCACCGCGTACGCCGTCGCCAGCCCGGCGATCGAGTCGGCGAGGCCGAACGGCGGGAGGGTCGGGGGCGCGTCCGGTTCGCCGGTGATCGCGGCGAAGCCGCTCATCGCCTCGGCGAGAGTGCCGAAGCCGGGGCGGTGCGCGTAGGGCCCGAACTGGCCGAACGCGGTGACCCGGGCGAGCACCAACTTCGGGTTGGCGGCGGAGAGTTCGGCCCAGCCGAGGTCCCATTTCTCCAGCGTGCCGGGGCGGAAGTTCTCGATGATCACGTCGGCGGTGGCGGCGAGGCGGAGGAGGGTGTCCCGGCCGCCCGGCTTCGACAGGTCGAGGGTGATGGTGCGCTTGTTGCGGCCCAGCAGCTTCCACCACAGGCCGATGCCGTCCTTGGACGGGCCGTGGCCCCGGGACGGGTCGGGCTTCGTCGGGTGCTCGACCTTGATGACCTCGGCGCCGAAGTCGCCGAGCATGGTGGCGGCGAGCGGACCGGCGAAGAGTGTCGCGAGGTCGAGAACGCGCAGCCCGGACAGGGGAGTTGTGGTCGGCTCGGTCATGAGGCGTACTGCTTGTCGATCTCCGCGCGGTACGGCATCGAGGCCGTCGCACCCGGCCGCTGCACGGACAGTGCCGCCGCGGCTGCCGCCCAGCCCAGCGCGTCCCGCGTCGGGCGGCCCTCGGCGAGGGCCACCGCCAGCGCGCCGACGAAGGTGTCACCCGCGCCGGTCGAGTCCACGGCGGTCACTTGGGGCGCTGGGACGGTGAACGGCTCGGCGTCCCGGGCCGCGTACAGGCTGCCTGCCGCGCCCAGGGTGACGATCACCTCGGGTACGTGGTCGAGCAGGGCCGCGGCTGCCTTGCGCGGGTCGGTGTGTCCGGTGAGGGCGGTGGCCTCGTGCTCGTTGGGCACCAACAGGTCGGTGGCGGTGAGGAGTTCGGGTGGGAGGGGTTGTGCGGGGGCGGGGGTGAGGATCGTACGGACGCCGTGGCGGCGGGCCGCCTCCGCGCCCGCGAC
>NZ_JAEQAZ010000173.1 GCF_016654115.1 Streptomyces sp. MBT53 | reverse complement strand
GGCCGACGGGCAGATCACGCTCGAGCACCGCCGCGGTCCGCATCCCGGGGGCGGGCCGAGCGGGCGTGGGCTGGGCAGCTGCGGACTCGGCGGATGCGGGTCGAGCGAGGACGGCCTCCGGAGGGCCGGGCTCGTCGGCAACGGACTCACCGGAAGCCGCCCCGACGGAAGCAGGCTGCTCGAGGACGGCCTCCGCGAGACCGGGCCCGGCGACCGCGGACTCACCGGAAACCGGTTCACCGGAAGCGGACCCTTCGGAGGCAGGTCCGGCGGGAGCGCGCCCCGCGGGGACGGCCGCCGTCCGCAACACGGCGTTGCGGCGCAGCGCGCGCAGTCCCACCCCCAGCGCGAGCACCCGGCACAGCACGGTCGAGGCGGCGGCGCCCTGGACGCCGTAGAGGTGGATGAGGAAGGGGTCGCAGACCAGGATCAGGCCGTTGGCCAGGAGGGCCAGGCGCATCGGGGTCCTCGTGTCGCCGGCGCCCTTGAGGATGCCGTCGACGAGTTGCTGGACGTAGAAGACGGCGACGCCCGGCAGGGAGATCGTGAAGTAGGCCACCGCGAGCGGGAGTTCGGGCCCCGCGCCGCCGAGGAGCAGGCGGGACAGCGGGGCGCGGAGCAGGAAGCCGGCCGTGACGACCGCCGGAGTGACCAGTGCGCACAGGGCCCAGCCGCCGCGGACCGCCGAGCGCAGCGCCGCCGGGTCGCGGGCTCCCCTCGCGTGGGCGACCAGCACGGTCGTACCGGAGGCGAAGACCAGGGCGATGCCCAGCAGCACGTTCTCGGTACTGGTCGCGACGGCCACCGCGGCGACGGCCGGGCCGCCGAGCCCGGCGACCCAGCCGGTGTTGATGATCCCGGCGGCGACGGAGGCGAGGAGCGAGAGGTAGACGGGGTGGGCGAGCGATATGAGCCGCTTGCGGTGACTGTTCACGGCGACAAGACCTCCTCGATACGAGCTACCTCTAATCGAGGTAGCTCGATAAGAGGTATCATGACCCCATCCCGCCCGCAAGGAGGACACATGCTGGAGCTCTCGATCCTGGGCTTCCTCGCCGAACAACCGCTCCACGGCTATGAGTTGAAGGAGCGGATCAAGGCGCTCAGCGGCCATGTGCGCCCGGTCAGCGACGGCGCGCTCTACCCGGCGATCACCCGCCTGGTCACCGCGGGCAAGCTCGACCAGCACACGGAGGACGGCACGAGCGCGGCCCCGCGCCGCGTCCTGTCCCTCACCGGGGCGGGCCGCGCGGACCTCCTGGAACGCCTCCGCCACCCCAAACAGACCGAGATCACCGACCATGTCCGCTTCAACACGGTCCTGGCCTTCCTACGGCATCTGCCGGACCGGAAGGAGCAGGCGAACGTGCTGCGCCGCCGGCTGGAGTTCCTTCAGACCCCCGCGAGTTTCTTCTACCGGGACGGTGAGCCGGTGCGGGCGGAAGAGACCCAAGACCTGTTCCGGCAGGGCATGTTGAGGGTCGCGCGGGCGACCGGCACGGCCGAGCGGGAGTGGCTCACCGAGGCCATCACCCAACTGGATCAGGCGAGTTGAGCCTTGAGATAGTCCCGCCACTGCGCGGTGAAGTCGTCCAGGCTCACGCCGAGGACCTTCTTCATCGCGTCCTCCACCGCCCCGGCCCGCTTCTTGTGGGCGCCAACCGCCCGGTAGAACTTGCCCAGTTGGCCGACTCCCCAGCGGTCCTCGATCATCCGGCAGGCCAGCCAGCCGCCCTCGTAGGCCTGTGCCAGCTCGCCGGCCTCGCTGCTGAAGCCGAAGTCCTTGTCGGTGGGGAGTGCGGTCGGGACGTGGCCGTCCTCGACCGCGCGGTAGAGCTCGGGTGCGGCCTGGGTGGGGGTGCGGCCGGTGCCGCGGTAGCCGATCCAGTCGGCGTAGCCCTCCGAGAGCCAGAGGGGGGTCGCGGGGGTGGTATGGGCGCGGGTCGCGACGTGGGTCGTCTCGTGGGTGAGCACGACCTGCTTGCCGACCGAGCCCAGCAGGGCGTACGCGTCCGGGTTGACGATGATCCGGTCCGCCGGGGCGTCGCCCGAGCCGCCCGCCTCCCCCGTCGTCACCGCGGCGATGCCCCGGTAGGACGCGGCCGGTGCGCCCAGGAGCCCCGCCATGCCGTCCAGGGAGCCGGGGACAAGCACGACGACGTGCCGGGTCCAGTCGGTGCCCCAGGCGCCCGACACGGCCGGTACGGCGTGGTCGGCGAGCGTGCGGTACTCGCGCAGGCCGGCGACGGACTGCCCGACCCCCATCACCAGGCTGTGCGCGCCCTTGACGACGCTCACCTTGCCCTGGTCCCACAGCTGCTGGCCCGACTTCTTCGCGGGCTTGTCGGAGTCGACGTACCACTGCCCGTCCGCGGTGAGGCGGAGCGTGAGCGTCCGGCCGACGGTGACGGGTGAGGTGTCGTAGCCCCGGACGCGGTAGCTGAGGTCGGCGTCTGCGGTCGCGGTGGCGCCGGTGCGGTGCAGCGAGGTGAGCCGGTAGGACCAGGACGCCAGCGGTACGGCGCTCAGGTTCTCGTACGCCGTGCGCGCGCCGGTGCGGGCGTATGCCGTCTCGTCGTGGTGCAGGACGGCCGCCGCCCGGGTGTCCAGCAGCCGCTGCACCACCGCCTTCGTACTGTCCGCCGCCGGCTGCCCGCCGCACGCCACCAGCGAGCCGAACAGCAGACACAGCGCGAGCACTCCGGAGCGCGACGCCCGCCTACGACCAGTCACTTCCCGATCGTACGACCCTTTCGCGCCGGTCAGACCCTCGTGACCGACGAGACGGGCATCATGCCGACCGGGTCGTAGCGCACCGGCGCGCCGGGGTAGGGGGCGTGGATGACCTGGCCGTTGCCCACGTACATCGCGACATGGCTGGCGTCGGAGCGGTAGACGACGAGATCGCCGGGCTGGGCCTGGGAGAGCGGGATCTGGTGGCCGGCGTAGCGCTGTTCCTGCGAGGTGCGCGGGAGGTGGACGCCCGCACGGGCGTACGACCACTGCATCAGGCCGGAGCAGTCGAAGCCGCTGGGGCCGGTGGCGCCCCAGACGTAGGGCTTGCCGAGTGCGGACTGGGCGGCGGCCACCGCAGCGGCGGCGCGGCCCGAGGACGGGACGCCGGCGCCGAGGTCGGGGATGTCCACGCGGGAGGAGCGGGAGGCCCGGTCGAAGGCGGCGCGGTCGGCGAGCGGCATCCCGTTGAGGATCTGCCGGGCCTTGGCGAGCTTGCCCTCGACGGTCTTCTTGTGACCGGCGACGGCCTTGCGGCTGCGCTCCAGTTCGGCGAGGTGGCCGGAGGCCTCGCTGCGCTCCTGCGCGAGTTCGCGCATGGCGTCCTGGAGATCCTTGAGCTCGCCCGCCTGCTCGGTGGTGATGCGGTCGAGGACGGAGGCCTTGTCGAGGTAGTCGGCCGGGTCGTCGGAGAACAGCAGCGCGACGGTGGGGTCGATGCCGCCGGAGCGGTACTGGGCGCCGGCGAGTGAACCCAGCGCGTCCCGCATGGTGTTGATGCGCTGCTGCTGCCGGGCGATCCGGTCCTGGGCGTCGCTGACCTGCCGGTGCAGCTGCCCGGCGCGCTCGTCGGCCTTGTCGAAGGCCTGGGTCGCCTTCTCGGCCTCCTGGTAGAGCCGGTCCACCTCGGCCCGGGCGTCGTCGTGCGGCGCGGCCACGGCGGAGCCGGCCGGAAGGGCGCCGAGTGCCGCTGCGGCGGCGGACATCACACAGACCGCGGCGCTGGCGCCTCGGTCGAACCCGGACGGTGCTTGGCGACGACGGGATCCCACGGGAAGCCGCACTCCTTCCGCTGGCGGACACGGACCGCTCCCCCGATGCGGGGAAACGCGCCAGACAGTAGCTCTGTGAAGGGGTGCGGGCCAAAGACCTCCGCGGGCACACAACGTGACGCCCCGCCTATGACGCAGGTCATGGGCGGGGCGTGGAGTCAGCGTGGTGTGTCGTAATTCGCCCGTTCGGGCGGTCCGGAACGACCGGATACGGACCGGATCAGATCCGGACGCCGAACTGGAAGGGCATGTTGGCGATCGACTCGTAGCGCACGACGGCACCGGTGTGCGGGGCGTGCAGCACCTGGCCGTTGCCCGCGTACAGGCCGACGTGGTGGTAGTCGCCGTAGAAGATGACCAGGTCGCCGACCTTGAGGTCGCTCTCACTGTAGATCCGGGTGCCGGCGTTCGCCTGCGCCTCCGACGTGCGGGGTATGGAGACACCCGCCTGCGCGTAGGCCCAGGAGGTGAGGCCGGAGCAGTCGAAGGAGGACGGGCCGGAGGCGCCGTAGACGTACGGGGAGCCGATCACGGACTGGGCGGCGGCGAAGGCCGAGGCCGCGCGGCCCGAGGCGGAACCGGTGTTGCCGAGGTTCACGCGGGAGGTGGAGCGGCTGGCCGCGTTGGCCTGGTCCTGGGCGAGGGACGCCTTCTCCGCCGCCGTCAGGGTGTTGAGGAGCTTCTGGGCCGAGGCCAGCTTCGCCTTGACCTCGTCCTTCTTCTTCTTGAGCTCGGTGCGGGTGGCGGAAAGGTCCTTGAGCTTGGTGCTCGCCTCCGCGCGCTCCTGGGCGAGTTCGCGCTGCTTGCTCTGGATCTTCGTGAGCGCCTCGACCTGCTGAGCGCTCAACTGGTCCATGGTGGACGCCTTGTCGAGGTAGTCGCTCGGGTCCGAGGACAGGAACAGCTGGATCGACGGGTCGATGCCGCCGGTGCGGTACTGGGCGCTGGCCATCGTGCCGAGGCCGTCCCGGAGCTTGTTGAGCTCCTCCTGACCGCGGGCCACGTTGTCCTGGATGGTGGAGATCTCCTTCTGGAGCTTCTCCTGCTTCTCCTGGGCCCCGTCGAGCTTCTCGGTGGCCTGCTCGGCCTGCTCGTAGAGGGCGTCGACCTTCGACTTGACCTCGTCCTTGCTGGGCTTCTCGCTCGGCGCGGCGTTTGCGGCCTGAGCGCTGAAGGCAACGGCGGCTGCGGCTGCGGTGGTCAGCACAGTCACACGCGTGCGGCTCGGCTGCTTCGGTCGACGATGGGACGCCACGGAGTCGAGCTCCTTCTATTGAGTGATCACCCGTTCGGAGGTTCGAGGCACGACCCTAGTGACGTTCCTGTGATCAGTTCAAATCCTCACACGAAAAAATGCCGTCACTCAAAGCATTCTTTGCACATAACCAACATGCAGTGATGGTCGATTGACGCTACGTTGCGTGACCGATCGGTCAATTCCGGCATTAAACCTGTACGTTGACCTTCACGACAGTCGCTTGAGGAGTACCGCAGAAGCGACGGGCCGCGCGCCCGCCTTCGCGATGCCGTCGGCCACCTCGCGGTCGGTCGACACCACGATGACCGGCCGGCCCGGCGGCTCCGCGCGCACCAGCTGGCGGATCAACTCGTCGGCGGTGACGCCCGGTTTGGAGAACAGCACCCGCACCCCGCGCGGCGGCGCGAGCAGCACCGGCGCGGCCAGCTCGGCCCCGTCGAAGACACAGGTGACCTCGGCGCCGGTCTGCGCGGCGAGTTGCGAGAGCTGCCCGAGCAGTCTCAACCGCTGCTTCTCCAGGGGCATTTGGGGATAGCCGGTCTTGGTGACGTTGTAACCGTCGACGACCAGATGGGCCTGCGGCAGCGCGAGCAACTGGTCCAGGATCGCGGGGTCGTTCTCGGACAACGCCCGCGCCGCGATGTCCTTCGGGGTCATTCGTCCCGGTTCGACCGCGTCGACGGTCTCGGCGGGCCGTACGGAGACCGGCGGCAGCGCCAGCTCCCTGCGCAGCCCCTGGGTCGCCTCCAGCACGGTGTCCAGCAGCAGCCGTACCCGCATGTCCTCGACGCTGCGCCCCTCCCGGGCCGCCTTGCGGGTGGCCTCCAGGGCCGCCTCCGCCTCGGCGAGCCGGGCCTTGAGCCGCCGGCCCTCGCTCTCGGCCGCGGACAGCTGCGCCTGGCCCTCGGTGCGCGCGGTGTCCGTCTCGGCCCGCAGCTTGCGCAGGGCGGCCTCGCCGCGCTTGATGTCGCTGTGCGCCGACCGCAGCTTGCGGTGAAGCGATTCCGCTTCCTTCTTCGCCGCGTCCAGCTCGGTGCGCAGCCGCTCCGTCTCGGACCGGGTCGCGTCCCGCGCCTGCGCCAACTCCTCGCGCAGCCGCTCCAGTTCGGCCCGGCTCTCCTCGTCGGCGCGCTCGGCGTCGGCGCGCAGCGCCTCCTCGCCGGCGGCGGTCACCAGCTTCACCCAGCCGGTGGGGCGCAGAACATAGGCCGCGGCCGCCACGTCGAGCGGATCCGCGGCCGGGGGCGGCGAGCCGGAGTCGAGGGCGCCGGTCAGCTCCGGCTGGGTCTCTCTCAGCTTCTCCCCGATACGCTGCCGGAACAGCGGATCGGTCTCCAGCGCGGCGGCCATCGCGTTGCCGGCGAACTTGGCGCGCCGGTTGGGGGCGAAGCGGGCGTACTGTCGTAGCTGCGCGGGCAGTTCGGCGACGGTCAGGCCGCCGAAGCCGTCCGACACGATCTGTACGACTCTCCTGCGCACGCCGTCGGGCAGCGGACGGTCGAGCACCTCGGCGGCGCCGTCGCCCGGCCCCCCGCCTGAGTTCTCCACCATCCCTCACACCCCAATACGTGTGCGGGGCCGCTCCCTCTCAGGAGCCGGCGCCCGGCCTGTCCACGAGTTCCACCTGATCCACGGCGTTGCACCAGCGGCAGCGCACCGACTCGATGGTCTCACTGACCACCTCGCGCTCCTCCACCTTCGGCTCACCCGCCAGGTCCAGGTGGAGGTACTCCACGACCTTCGACGAACGCGTCACGTCGAAGCGCGTGAGGTTGCCGCAGAGGGTGCAGCGCCACCGCGTCGAGGCGGTCGGCAGGGGTACCGTCATCGTGGCTGTCCGCTTCCTTCTTGTTCCAGTTTCCGTGATCGCCGGTTTGCCCGGCGAGTGTGGCTCGTAACCCTACGGCCTGGCGGGTACTCGCCGCTCGGTCGTCCACAGCGGCGAGGCACCCTGACCCGGTGCGTCCCGTTACGTCATGCTCTGTGTCCATGATCAGCACCTGGGCGACAGCGGCCGTCAGAGCCCTCCGGAACACCTCGACACCGATGACATACGCCCTGATCGCCCTGTGCTGCCTGATCTTCGTCCTGGGCCCGGCCTCGGGTTTCGTCCCGTCCTACGGCACCGGGGACGCGCTGCTCGCCGCGCAGCGGGCGTACTTCCACCGCTGGGGAGTGGTACCGGCCGACCTGTTCGCGAGCCCGGCGCGAGAGGCCCTGACCCCGGTCACCGCCCTTTTCATCCACGGCAGCTGGATCCATCTCCTCGGCAACATGCTCTTCCTCTACGTCTTCGGAGCGATGACCGAGGAGCGGCTGGGCCGGGTCGAGTTCACCCTGTTCTACGTGGTCTGCGGCTACCTGGCGCTGCTGGGCTACGCGATGGCCAACGCCGACTCCGCGCAGTCCCTCGTCGGCGCGTCCGGGGCGATCTCGGCGGTCCTCGGGGCGTTCCTGTACCTGTTCCCCCGGGCCCGCGTGACGAGCCTCCTCCCCTTCCTCTTCTTCCTGCCGCTGCGCTTCCCCGCGTGGGTCGTCCTGCCGTTCTGGGCGGCCCTCCAGTGGCTGGCGGCGGGGCAGGCCGCGCAGGGGCCGGGGGTGGCGTACCTCGCCCACCTGGTCGGCTTCACGCTGGGCTTCGGCTACGCGTGGGTCAGATTCGGAAAAAGGAAGGGCCCGAAGGGCGGCTCTGGAAGGGCGGTGGTGGGCGACGGGAGGGCGACTAGAGTGAGGGCCGCCCCAGCAACGGTCCCCGAGGGAGAGAACCAGCCGTGATCACCGCGATCGTCCTCATCAAGACCAGCGTGGACCGGATTCCGGAGATCGCCGAGTCGATCGCCGCGCTCGAATCCGTGAGCGAGGTCTTCTCCGTCACCGGTACGTACGACTTGATCGCGATGGTGCGGGTGCGACAGCACGAGGATCTGGCCGAGGTCATCCCCGGCCGGATCAGCAAGATCCCGGGCGTCGAGGGCACGGACACGCACGTGGCGTTCCGGACGTACTCACAGCATGATCTTGAGGCTGCGTTCGCCATTGGGCTGGATTCTTGAGGTTGCTCGCGTGACTGGGCGGACTGGTCATGGCTCCTCCGTCCCGAGAGCCTTTCGAGCGGCTTGCTGGAAGGTGCGGTCCGGAGCGCGTTTCGCTCGCCATGCCTGCTGGAAACGCGCGGCGTACTCATCGAGTCGGCCGTGCCCCTCCCGCCGGGCCGCCGCGTACCAGTCCATCCCCGCCTTCTCCCACTCGTACATGGCCACGCGTAGTTCCTCGGCCGCCTCCGCGGCCGCCACCGGCCCAGCGACGGCAACGGCCGCGACCGCGGTGCTGAATCGGGTCCATGCCTCGTGCACCTCGGCGAAGGCGGTCCGCCACTGCTCGGGCGTGGATTGCTCCGTCCAGACGACGTCGGAAAACCGCCACCACGCATTCGACAGCAGCTTCGTGCTTGCGATACACGCGCCGTACGCCTCCCGACGTGCGGCTTCGCGCCGGTGCTCCCGGTCCGCCTGCAACTGCCGTTGCTGCTGGCGCCCTTGACCGAGCACGGAAACCCAGCCGCCGGCCGCGGCCCCCAGCGCGCCGACCGCCGCGCCCACCAGTCCCACCACGCTCGCGTCCATCACCGCGTATTAGATCGCGGATGTCGAAATCACGGCCAGAGCGCGCGATGGGGGAGAGGCGCGGATCGTTTGCGGGTGACCGTGCGTTGTGGCTGGTCGCGCCCACGCGGCGGAGCCGTAAATCGATACAGCCCCGCGCCCCTGGGTGGGCTGCCCCTGAGACCTGTTGCATCACACCGTGGGCACGCAACGGCCGTTCTCCGTGCGGTAGTTCCACTTGGCGCCGTCGGTCACCAGTTCTCGTACCGCCGTCACGAAGCGCTCCACGTGCTCGTCCGGGGTGCCCGCTCCGAAGCTGACGCGGATCGCGTTGAGGGACTTTTCGCCTGGGGCGGCCTCGGGGGCGCCGCATTCGCCCTGGGTCTGGGGGTCGGTGCCCAGGAGGGTGCGCAGCAGGGGGTGGGCGCAGAAGAGGCCGTCGCGGACGCCGATGCCGTACTCGGCGGAGAGGGCGGCTGCGAAGTGGGAGCTGTTCCAGCCGTCGACGACGAAGGAGATCACGCCCACGCGCGGGGCGTCGTCGCCGAAGAGGGACAGGATCTTGACCTGGGGGACCTCGGCCAGGCCCGCGCGGACCTCGGCGATCAGGTGCTGCTCGCGGGCGACCAGCGTATCGAAGCCCGCCTCCGTGAGGGCCTTGCAGGCCGACGCGATGGAGTAGGCGCCGATGACGTTCGGGGAGCCGGCCTCGTGGCGGGCGGCGCTGTCGTGCCACTCGACGTCCACTCCCCCGTCCTCGCGCCGGGTGACCTTGCGGCTGGCGCCGCCGCCCGCGAGGTAGGGGTCGGCGGCCTGGAGCCAGTCGGCGCGGCCGGCGAGGACGCCGGAGCCGAAGGGGGCGTAGAGCTTGTGGCCGGAGAACGCGATCCAGTCGACGTCGAGGTCCTGGACGGACACCGGGTGGTGCGGGGCGAGTTGGGCGGCGTCCAGGACGATGCGGGCGCCGTGGGCGTGCGCCGCGGTCGCCAACTCCCGTACGGGCCACAGTTCGCCGGTGACGTTCGAGGCGCCGGTGACGCAGACGAGGGCCGGGCCGTAGGGGTCGCGGGCGGCGAGGGCCTGCTCCAAGGTCGCCACAGCCTGGGCCGGGGTGCGGGGGGCGTTGAGGTAGGTGACCCGGGCGTCCTTCCAGGGCAGCAGGGACGCGTGGTGCTCGGTCTCGAAGACGAAGACCTGGCAGTCGGCGGGGAGGGCCGCGGCGAGGAGGTTGAGGGAGTCCGTGGTGGAGCGGGTGAAGATCAGCTGGTCGTCGGGGCGGCAGTCCAGGAACTCCTCGACCGTCTTGCGCGCGTTCTCGAAGAGGTCCGTGGAGAGCTGGGAGAGGTAGCCGGCGCCTCGGTGGACGCTGCCGTAGTACGGGGCGTACGCCGCCACGTCGTCCCAGACGCGCTGCAGGGCGGGGGCGCTGGCCGCGTAGTCGAGCGCCGCGTAGGTGACCTCGCCGCCCGTGACGAGCGGGACGGTGACATCCCGGCCGAGAACGGGCAGTGGGGCACAAAGCGTCGTGGCGGTGGCCGTGGTGGAGACAGACATGGCGAACTCCTGTGAGAGGCAAGGCGGTTCCGCCGTGCGAGCGGGACATGGCTCAAGCACGGAGGGGGTGAAAGGGGGTGTGCGGAGGCGGGGCTCGACGCCCTATCGCATTCGCTTGCTCACAGAGGGCTCCCTCGATGACCAGGACCCCTGGTGTCTTTCGAGGGGCCCGCGCTTGCCGCAGACCTCGCTGCCTACGGCCTGGTCTTCACCCGGGGCACCCCGCCACGGACGGAGGGTTGCCGGACAGTCGGCCGGGGCCTCATGACTGTCACTCATGACCTGGTCCAAAAACTTACGTGAAGTGATCGTCGTCCCGCAACCCGTGTCCGGATCGCGGGACGACGACCGCCGTACCGCCTACCGCTACGCGTTGGTGGCCGCCGCCCAGCGCTCCAGCGTGCGCTTGGCCGCCCCCGAGTCGATCGACTCGGCCGCCTTCTCCATCCCGGCCCTGATCCGGTCCGCCAACGGCCCGTCCCCGCGCTCCAGCGCCACCAGGGCAGCCGCCGAGTTCAGGAGTACGGCGTCCCGCACCGGGCCCTTCTCACCGTCCAGGAGACGGCGGGCGACACCCGCGTTGTATTCGGGGTCGGCGCCGCGCAGGGCCTCCACGGGGACCAGTTCGAGGCCCACGTCCCGGGGGTCGAAGGACTCCTCGGTGACCTTGCCGTCGCGGACGATCCACACCCGGGAGGTGGCCGTGGTCGTCAGCTCGTCGAGGCCGTCGTCGCCGCGGAACACCAGCGCGGAGGAGCCGCGTTCGGCGAGCACGCCCGCGATGAGCCCGGCCATGCGGGTGTCGAAGCAGCCGACCGCCGACGAGGTGACCTTCGCCGGGTTGGTGAGCGGGCCGAGCAGGTTGAACGCGGTCGGAATCCCCAGCGCCCCCCGGACCGCGCCGACGAACCGCATCGACGGGTGGAACTTGGCCGCGAAGCAGAAGGTGATCCCGGCCTCCGCCGCCACCCGCGCCACCTGCTCGGTCGGCAGGTTCAGATTGATGCCGAGCTTCTCCAGCACGTCGGAGGAGCCGCTCGCCGAGGACGCGGCCCGGTTGCCGTGCTTGACGACCTTCGCACCCGTACCGGCGATCACGATCGCGGACATCGTCGAGATGTTGACCGTCTTGGCCCGGTCGCCGCCCGTGCCGACGATGTCGACGGCGGGACCCGGGATGTCCAGCGGCTTCGCGTGGGCGTACATCGTCTCGACGAGACCGGTGATCTCCTCGACCGTCTCGCCCTTGGCCCGCAGCGCCACCAGGAAACCCGCGATCTGCGCGTCCGCGGCCTCACCGCTCATGATGCGGTCCATCGCCCACGCCGTGTCGGCGGTGCTCAGATCCTGTCCGGCCAGCAGCGCGCTCAGTACGTCGGGCCAGGAACGGGCCGCCGCGGTGTCGCCTCCAGCGGGGGTCACAGCGCTCATACGGCCGCTCCTGAGAGTCGTAGAAACATCGTTCATTGGACATGCCCACCCTATCCAGCACCGGGCACGGCGAAGGGCCCCGTCCGGTGTTCGGACGGGGCCCTTCGACTGTGGCGTGGCGACGCCTCAGCGATCAGTGGTGGCCGTGGCCGCTCGTGATCTCCTTGTACTCCTCGACAGTGGGCTTGGCGATCTGCGACTCCTCGCCGTAGTACGCCTCGCTCAGCTTGGCGCGCAGCTTCTCGGTGCCCTTGACCTTGCGCTCGACACCGTTCTCGTCGACCGTCGCGCCGATCGCGGCCGGCACGTACTGCTCGTGCGCGGTGAGCGTGTGCAGCGCGTCCTGGCTGAGCGGCTCGTGGATCTCGACGAACTCACCGTGCGGCAGGCGCTTGATGATGCCCGACTCGCGGCCGTGCAGCACCTTGTCCTTGTCGCGGCGCTGGAGGCCGAGGCAGACCCGCTTGGTGGCGATGAAGACGAGCACCGGCACCACGAAGAAGGCGACACGCACGAACCAGGTGATCGAGTTGATCGACAGGTGGAAGTGCGTGGCCCAGATGTCGTTGCCGCCACCGACGAGCAGGACGAAGTACCACGAGATCCACGCGGCACCGAAGGCCGTACGGGTCGGGACGTTGCGCGGGCGGTCCAGGATGTGGTGCTCGCTCTTGTCGCCGGTGACCCAGGACTCGATGAACGGGTAGACCGCGATCGCGACCAGGACCAGCGGGAAGATGATCAGCGGGATGAACACGCCCAGGACGAGCGTGTGACCCCAGAAGTTGATCTCCCAGCCGGGCATGAAGCGGATCAGGCCCTCGGAGAAGCCCATGTACCAGTCGGGCTGGGCGCCCGTGGACACCATGTCCGGACGGTACGGACCCATGGCCCAGATCGGGTTGATCGAGGCGATCGCCGCGATGGCCGCGATGACACCGAAGACCAGGAAGAAGAAGCCTCCGGCCTTGGCCATGTAGACCGGCAGCAGCGGCATGCCCACGACGTTGTTGTTCGTCTTTCCGGGACCCGCGAACTGCGTGTGCTTGTGGTAGAAGACCAGGATCAGGTGGCCGACCACCAGACCGAGCATGATGCCCGGCAGCAGCAGGATGTGGATCGAGTAGAACCGCGCGACGAAGTCGCCGCCCGGGAACTCGCCGCCGAAGAGGAAGAACGACAGGTACGTGCCCACGATCGGCACGGACAGGACCGCGCCCTCCATGAAGCGGACACCGGTGCCGGAGAGCAGGTCGTCCGGGAGCGAGTAACCGGTGAAGCCGGTGAACATGCCCAGGACGAACAGCAGGAAGCCGAACAGCCAGTTGACCTCACGGGGCTTGCGGAACGCACCCGTGAAGAACACGCGCATCATGTGCACGAACATGGCGGCCAGGAAGATCAGCGCCGCCCAGTGGTGGATCTGACGGATCAGCAGACCACCGCGCACATCGAAGGAGATGTGCATCGTCGAGTTGAACGCCTCCGACATCAGCTGCCCCTGGAGCGGGACATAGCTGCCGTGGTACGTCACCTCGTTCATCGACGGGTGGAAGAACAGCGTCAGATACACACCCGTGAGGATGATGATGATGAAGCTGTAGAGGCAGACCTCGCCCAGCATGAACGACCAGTGGTCGGGGAAGATCTTGCGCATGTTGGACTTGGCCAGGGAGTAGATCCCGAGGCGTCCGTCCGCCCAGTCGGCGATCTTCTCGCCGGCCGGTGCTTTGTCGCGCCGCTCGTTGGTCTCGTTGGTGCTCATCCGCGCTCCCAGAATGCAGGACCGACGGGCTCCTCGAAGTCGCCGAGCGCTTCGAGGTAACCCTCGTCGCTCACGCCGATGCGCAGCTGCGGCAGGGCGTGACCGGCCGGGCCGAAGATCACTCGGGCACCGTCGGAGAGGTCGAAGGTGGACTGGTGGCACGGGCACAGCACGTGGTGCGTCTGCTGCTCGTACAGGGAGATCGGGCAGCCCACGTGGGTGCAGATCTTCGAGAAGGCCACGATGCCCTCGTGCGCCCACTCCAGCTCGCGCTTGTCCTTGATGTTCTCCGGCTGCAGCCGGACGATCATCAGCGCCGCCTTGGCGATCTCGGTCTGGAACTCCTCGTCGGTCTCCTCCAGGCCCTCGGGCTTGGCGAAGGTGAGCGAGCCGACGGCCACGTCCGAGGGACGCAGCGGCAGGTTCGTGTTCATGTTGACGAGCAGCTTGCCCTTGGACCAGATGGTGTGGCGGAGCTTCGTCCCCGGCAGCGGGCCCAGGTCGCGCAGCAGCATGACGCCGGAGAGCGGGAACAGGGCCAGCGCGCCGAACATCGTGTTGCGAATCAGCTTGCGACGGCCGAGCGCCGACTCCTTGGCGCCCTCCTTGAAGTCGGCCAGAACCTTGGCCTTGACCTCGGGGGGCGCCTCGATCGCGTGCCGCTCGTCGGCGATCTCCACGTCGGACATCAGGGTGCGGGCCCAGTGGACCGCGCCCGCGCCGATGGTGAAGAGCGCTCCGCCGAGGGTCAGGCCCAGCGCGAAGTTGAGCGCGCTGATGTGACCGATCGGGAAGACGAAGATCGACTTGTCGGCCGGGATCGCCACGTACGAGGCGATGAAGCCGACCGTGAGGAGCATCGACAGCGTGAACAGGAAGGCGACGACGCGCTCGGACCGCTTGGCGGCCCGCTCGTCGATGTCCTGGACACGGTGCTCGTGCGGCGGCAGTCCCGGGTCGGCGAACGGGTTCTGCTCGTCCGCGACCGACACCGCGCCGTGCGCGTCCTGCTCAGCGGGCAGGTTCTCTTCTGGAATGTCTTGGCTACTCATGACTTCTTGGCCTTTGCGGTCCGAGCGGCGACCCAGACGGCTACCGCGATCAGCGCGCCCAGACCGAAGATCCAGGCGAAGAGACCCTCACTGACCGGACCGAGACCGCCCAGCTCAAGACCGCCGGGGCTCTCGGTGTTGTCGCCGTTGACCGCGTTGAGGTACGCGATGATGTCCTTCTTGTTCTTCGACGACAGCGTGGTGTCGGGGAAGGAAGGCATGTTCTGCGGGCCGGTCTGCATGGCCTCGTAGATGTGCTTCGGGGCAACGCCTTCGAGGCTCGGCGCGAACTTGCCGTGCGTCAGCGCGCCGCCCTTGCCCGTGAAGTTGTGGCACTGGGCGCAGTTGGTGCGGAACAGCTCGCCGCCCTTGGCGATGTCCGACCCCTCCGGCCCGTACTCGTTCTTCGTCGGGATGACCGGGCCGGCGCCCAGCGAGGCGATGTACGCCGCGAGCTGGTCGATCTCGGCCTGGGAGTAGATGACCTTCTTGGCCGGGATCTGAGCGCCCGGCTGCTGGGCCGGCATACGGCCGGTGCCCACCTGGAAGTCGACCGCCGCGGCGCCGACACCCACCAGGCTCGGCCCGTCGGATGAGCCCTGACCGCCGGTGCCGTGGCAGCTGGCGCAACCGACGGCGAAGAGCTTCTTGCCCTCGTCGATGGAGAGGGACTGAGCCGACTCGTCGGCCTGCGCCTTGCTCGCGGGCGCGAGCAGGCTGAACGCCCCCCCGGCTGCCGCCAGCGCGAGGAGTAGTACGACGACCGCCGCCAGCGGATGGCGTCGTCGTGTGGAGAGCTTTTTCACGGATTACCCCGGTGTCAGGATCTTCTGCGTCGATGCTTCTGGAATGTGCGCTTCTTGGCCGCGCGCGGGATCGGGCCCGACTACTTGATCAAGTAGATCGTGGCGAAGAGGCCGATCCAGACGACATCGACGAAGTGCCAGTAGTAGGACACGACGATGGCCGCGGTCGCCTGTTCGTGGGTGAACCTCTTCGCCGCGTAGGTGCGGCCGAGGACGAACAGGAAGGCGATGAGGCCGCCCGTCACGTGCATGCCGTGGAAGCCGGTGGTCAGATAGAACACCGAGCCGTACGGGTCGGAGGACAGCGACAGGCCGTCCTTCTTCACCAGCTCCGTGTACTCGAAGATCTGACCGCCGATGAAGATCGCACCCATCACGAACGTGATGATGAACCAGCCCCTGAGCTTCTTCACGTCCCCGCGCTCGGCGGCGAAGACGCCGAGCTGGCAGGTGAGGGAGGAGAGCACCAGGATCGTGGTGTTGGTCGCGGAGAACGGAAGGTTGAGATGGCTCGCCATCTCCTTCCAGTGATCCGGACCGGTCACCGATCGCAGGGTGAAGTACATCGCGAAGAGGGCCGCGAAGAACATCAGCTCGGAACTCAGCCAGATGATGGTTCCGACGCTGGTGAGGTTCGGCCGGTTGACCGACGGGTGCGCGTGCCCGGTTTCTACTGTCGTTGCTGTCGCCACGACCGACATTATGTCGGTCGCTTATCCCGCCCTCACTCCGGGGGGTGCCGTTCGGAGTGTTCGCAGCGTGTGTACTGCCCGTATGGCCCATCGCAGGGGTGTTCCAACAGGTGTTGACGGGGTGTTCAAGGGAGTAGCATCCGCCGCATCGGTACCCGAGGTTTCCGAAGTTCCCGACCAACGACGCGGAGGAACAATGCAGCCGACTGCCACGGTGCTCGTCTACAGCGACGACTCCAACACCCGCGAGCAAGTCCGGCTGGCCGCGGGGCGCAGGCCGGCTCCCGACGCACCGTTGGTGGAGTTCCTGGAGTGTGCGACGCAGGCTGCGGTCGTCAAGGAGCTGGATCGGGGTGGTGTTGACGTCTGTGTCTTCGACGGGGAGTCCGTGCCGATGGGTGGCATGGGGCTGTGCCGTCAGGTGAAGGACGAGGTCTTCAACTGCCCGCCTGTGCTTGTGCTTATCGGGCGGCCCCAGGATGCGTGGCTTGCCACGTGGAGCCGGGCGGACGCGGCTGTGACGTTGCCTGTCGACCCTGTCGAGTTCGCTGCCTCGCTGGCCTCTTTGTTGCGGGAGAAGCGGGCACTGAGCGCCTAGTGGCTCGGGGCGCGAGGTGTGTGGCGACTGCGGGCCGGCCGTGGCCGGTCGCGCCCACGCGGCGGAGCCGCAAATGTCACAGCCCCGCGCCCCTGAGTGGGTCACCCCCAGGTGGGTCACACTGACTCGGGGCGGAGCCGTGCCGCGTCTTCCGGCCTCGGACCATCAGGCGTTCCGCCGACCAGCGCGCTGCCGCCCCGCCACTTCTTCCAGCCGACGTTCCAGTCGCCGAAGCCGTTGCCGAAGGGTTCCATGTCGTCGCCGTTGGAGTTGACGACCTTGACCACGTCGCCCTCGTGGATGGTGTCGAAGAACCACTCGGCGTTGCTGGTGCTCATGCCGGTGCAGCCGTGGCTGACGTTCTCGGAGCCCTGGGAGCCCACGGACCAGGGGGCCGCGTGGACGTACTCGCCGCTCCAGGTGACGCGGGTGGCGTAGTACACGGGGAGGTCGTACGAGTCCGAGGAGCCCTCGGAGATGCCGACGGTGGTACCGCGCATCCGTACGAAGTACTCCTTGCCCAGTACGACCTTGACGCCGTTTCGGGTCTCGAAGCCGGGCTTGCCGGTGGTGACGGGGATCTCGTTGATCTCCTCGCCGTTCTTGTAGACCGTCATCTCGTGGGACGCGGCGTCCGTCACGGCGATGATCTTGTCGCCGGTGGTGAGCTTGAGCCCCTTGGACTTGCCGCCCCACAGGCGGTCGCTGATCTTCACGCCGTCGAGGTCGCTGCGGACCTGGATGGTGGCGTGGGCGGGCCAGTACTCCTTGGGGCGGTAGTGGAGTTCCTTGTCGTCCACCCAGTGCCAGGCGCCCTCCACGGCGGGCACGGAGTCCACCCTGAGGGCGCGTTCCACGACGGCCCGCTGTGCCTTGTCCTTGACGGGCTTGTTGAGTTGGGCGGTGATCGGCTGGCCGACGCCGTAGGTGCCCGCGTCCGGACCGAACTTCACGGTCAGGCTCTTCTTGGTGGTGGGCCTGGTGGTGTCGAAGGTGAGGACCTTGCGGCCGGGGGCGCCGTCCTCGTCCTCCGTGCTCACCCGCACCGTGTAGTGGGCGTTGGCGGCCAGCGGAGAGGTGCTGCGCCAGCGGGTGCCGTCGGCGTTGAGTTCGCCCGTGACATAGCGCCCCGTGGCGTCCGTGGCCGTGACGTCCGTGATCCGTCCGTCGTCCTCGGAGGTGGTGACCTCCAGGGGCTTGTCGGGGTCGGCCTTCTTGCCCTTGCCGGACGGGCCGTTGAAGGAGATCTGCCCCGCCGCGTCGTACGGCTTGTCCGACAGCGGGTTGCCGCCGCCGGACCCGCAGGCGGTGAAACCCGCGCCGAGGGAGATCACCAGCAGGGTGCAGCTGACGACGGTGCGGATGCGCGGAGAGTGGTTCATGGCCTCACGCTATGAAGCTTCGTCAGCGGCGGCGCGTTGGGTCACTCGGATGAGGGACCGGGACTGCGGCAAAAGCACGAGCCCGGACCCTCCTGACGGAGTGTCCGGGCTCGGGTGCGTGCCGCGTGTGCTACTGGGTGCGGTTCTCACCGCGGTAGTACTCGAAGACCCAGCCGAACAGGCCGAGCACGATGAGCGGCGCCGAGAAGTACAGCAGCCACCAGCCGATGGCCACGCCGAGGAAGGCCAGCGCGCCACCGATGCCGAGGGCGAGGGGCTGCCAGCTGTGCGGGCTGAAGAAGCCCACCTCGCCGGCCTCGTCCGCGACGTCGGCCTCCTTGTTGTCCTGCGCCAGCGTGTCGACCCGCCGGGCGGTGAAGCCCAGGTAGAAGCCGATCATGACGCAGAGGCCGAAGGCCATGAAGAGGGCCGTGGTACCGGCCGCCTCCTTGGACCAGAGGCCGTAGACAACCGCCATGGCGAGCACGAAGGCGCTCAGCCACATGAACATCCAGCCCTGGACCTTCACTTGCCCGCCTCCTTGCCGCCGGCGAGGGCCTTGTCAGCGTGGTGCGCGTTCTCGAGCTGGTCGAGAGCGGCGATCTCCGGGTGGTGCAGGTCGAACGCCGGGGATTCGCTGCGGATGCGGGGCAGGGTGAGGAAGTTGTGCCGCGGCGGCGGGCAGGACGTCGCCCATTCGAGCGAACGGCCGTAGCCCCACGGGTCGTCGACCTCGACCTTCTTGCCGTACTTGGCCGTCTTCCACACGTTGTAGAGGAACGGCAGGATCGACAGGCCGAGCAGGAAGGAGCTGATCGTCGAGATCGTGTTCAGGGCGGTGAAGCCGTCGGCCGCGAGGTAGTCCGCGTAACGACGGGGCATGCCCTCGGCACCCAGCCAGTGCTGGACCAGGAAGGTGCCGTGGAAGCCGATGAACAGCGTCCAGAAGGTGATCTTGCCGAGGCGCTCGTCGAGCATCTTGCCGGTCATCTTCGGCCACCAGAAGTGGAAGCCGGAGAACATCGCGAACACGACCGTGCCGAACACCACGTAGTGGAAGTGCGCGACGACGAAGTACGAGTCCGAGACGTGGAAGTCCATCGGCGGCGAGGCCAGGATGACACCGGTCAGACCACCGAAGGTGAAGGTGATCAGGAAGCCCGTCGCCCAGAGCATCGGGGTCTCGAAGGACAGGGACCCCTTCCACATCGTTCCGATCCAGTTGAAGAACTTCACGCCGGTGGGTACGGCGATGAGGAACGTCATGAAGGAGAAGAACGGGAGCAGCACTCCGCCGGTGACGTACATGTGGTGGGCCCACACCGTCACGGAGAGGCCGGCGATGGAGATGGTCGCGGCGACCAGTCCCATGTAGCCGAACATCGGC
>NZ_JAEQAZ010000172.1 GCF_016654115.1 Streptomyces sp. MBT53 | reverse complement strand
GTAGCACCGAGGCCCCTCCGGGAAGCAGGCGGCGGTCAGCCGCACTGGCAGGGGTTGCCCGACTGGCACCCGCACCCGCAGCCCGAGCCGCAGCCGCAGGCGCCGAAGAGCGGGAGGCTCTTGATCTCGGCGGGCTGCTGCGTCTCGCGCTCCTGTGTCGGGTCCGGCGTCGTCGTAGCGGGGGATTCGGCCATGGGTCCTCCTGGAGGCTCGTGCCTGTGCCCATCGGATGCTGCCCATTGGATGCCCGCTCCGGCGGGCGCATCAACGGCGCATTGAGGCTTCCTCCACGAGCCCCCCGACCTGGGACCTACGCCCCCTCGGCCCCCGTCGCCGGCTGGATGTCGGGCTGGATCTCGTCCGCGTGCTCACCCGTGACCAGGAACACCACGCGCTTCGGTGGCGAAGCGCGTGGTGTTCCTGGTCACGGGTGAGAACGCNCGGCTGGATGTCGGGCTGGATCTCGTCCGCGTGCTCACCCGTGACCAGGAACACCACGCGCTTCGCCACCGACACCGCGTGGTCGGCGAAGCGCTCGTAGTAGCGGCCGAGCAGGGTCACGTCGACCGCGGTCTCGATGCCGTGCTTCCACTTGTCGTCCAGCAGGTGCTGGAAGAGCGTGCGGTGCAGCAGGTCCATCGCGTCGTCGTCCTGCTCCAGCTGGAGGGCCAGGTCGACGTCCTTCGTGATGATGACCTCGGCCGCCTTCGCCATCAGGCGCTGGGCCAGCTGGCCCATCTCCAGGATGGTCGCGTGCAGGTCGTGCGGCACCGCGCGGTCGGGGAAGCGGAGCCGGGCGAGCTTCGCCACGTGCTGGGCGAGGTCGCCGGAGCGCTCCAGGTCGGCCGACATGCGCAGGGACGTGACGACGATCCGCAGGTCCGTCGCCACCGGCTGCTGCCGGGCCAGCAGGGCTATGGCCCGTGCTTCCAGGTCGTGCTGGAGGTCGTCGACCTTCTTGTCGGCCTCGATGACGCTCTCGGCCAGCTTCAGGTCGGAGTCCAGGATCGCCGTCGTGGCGCGTCCGATCGCCGACCCGGTCAGCCGGGCCATCTCCACCAGACCGTCACCGATCGAGTCAAGTTCCTCGTGGTACGCGTCCCGCATCAGGGTTCCCTCTCCTACGTTCGCTTCGGGGGCTCAGGGGCCCCGGGCCTGTCGGTTGTGACGAAAAACCGGCCCTTCCACCCCACGCTCCCACGTTCCCGCTCCTACGCGACGGTTTCCGCCACCCCAAATGAACCAATACTGGCTCCAAGGTGAACTCTGGGCGACGAGTGTTCGAGGTCGCACTCCGATGGCTGTGGCCAGGAGGTATCCCATGCCTAACCTGGGGGCATGGACGTGAACGCGGCGGTCGCCGCAGCGGCAGCGATCGCCGGGGTGCTTACCGGTGTCATCGCCATGCTGGCGTTCCGCTGGAGCGAACGCGACCAGAAGCGACCGACCAGGACCTCCCTGCATACGGACCCGGTGCTTCCGCCGGGCGTGGACACCGTCCTCTCGGTGCTCCGCTCCTCGGCCGTCGTCCTCGACGAAGCGGACGCCGTGGTCAAGGCCAGCTCGGCGGCTTACGCCCTCGGACTGGTCCGTGGCGGGAAACTCTCCGTCGACCCCATGCTCACCATGGCCCGGGACACCCGGCGCGACGGCGAGATACGCCAGGTCGAACTGGACCTGCCCCGGCGGGGCACCGGACGCGGCGAGGCACTCGCCGTGTCCGCACGTGTGGCCCCGCTCGGCTCCCGGCTCGTCCTGCTCCTCGTGGAGGACCTCACCGAGGCCCGCCGCATCGAGGCCGTACGACGAGACTTCGTGGCGAACGTCAGCCACGAACTGAAGACCCCGGTCGGCGCGCTCTCCCTCCTGTCGGAGGCGGTCATGGACGCCTCCGACGATCCTGAGGCGGTGGAGCGCTTCGCCGGCCGGATGCAGATCGAGGCCACCCGGCTGACCAACCTCGTGCAGGAGCTCATCGACCTGTCACGGGTCCAGAACGACGACCCCCTCGAAGACGCCGAACCGGTGCGCGTCGACGAACTCGTCGCCGAGGCCATCGACCGGTGCCGGCACCAGGCCGGCACCAAGCAGATCACCATGGCCGCCGGCGGCACCGCCGACCTGTACGTCTGGGGCAACCGCGGCCAGCTGGCCGCCGCCCTCGGCAACCTCGTCGAGAACGCCGTCAACTACTCGCCCGCCCGTACCCGAGTCGGCATAGCCGCCCGCCGGCTGACCGCGCACGGCGGCGACCACATCGAGGTCGCCGTCACCGACCAGGGCATCGGGATATCCGAGAAGGACAAGGAGCGCGTGTTCGAGCGCTTCTACCGTGTCGACCCGGCCCGCTCGCGGGCCACCGGCGGTACGGGTCTCGGGCTGGCGATCGTCAAGCACGTGGCCGCCTCGCACGGCGGGGAGGTCACGGTGTGGAGCTCCGAGGGACAGGGCTCCACGTTCACCCTGCGGCTACCGGAGGCGGGTGCGGCCCGCGACCGTGCCCACCAGCACCCCGACCTCGACGACGAGGCCGAGGGGTCCCCTGATCCATCCCCGTACGAACCGCTTCCCGCCCCGGAGGTCCTTCCGTGACCCGAGTGCTCGTCGTCGAGGACGAGGAGTCCTTCTCCGACGCCCTGTCCTACATGCTTCGCAAAGAGGGCTTCGAGGTCGCCATCGCGACCACCGGGCCCGACGGACTCGACGAGTTCGAGCGCAACGGCGCCGACCTCGTCCTGCTCGACCTGATGCTGCCGGGGCTGCCCGGCACGGAGGTCTGCCGCCAGCTGCGCGGCCGTTCCAACGTCCCCGTGATCATGGTGACGGCCAAGGACAGCGAGATCGACAAGGTCGTAGGCCTGGAAATAGGAGCCGATGACTACGTCACCAAGCCCTTCTCGTCCCGCGAACTGGTCGCCCGTATCCGGGCCGTCCTGCGCCGCCGCGGCGAGCCCGAGGAGGTCACCCCCGCCGCCCTCGAGGCAGGTCCGGTCCGCATGGACGTGGATCGCCACGTGGTCACGGTCTCCGGCTCCAAGGTCGACCTGCCCCTCAAGGAGTTCGACCTGCTGGAGATGCTCCTGCGCAACGCGGGCCGCGTACTGACCCGCATGCAGCTCATCGACCGCGTCTGGGGCGCCGACTACGTCGGCGACACCAAGACCCTGGACGTCCACGTCAAGCGCCTCCGCGCCAAGATCGAGCCGGACCCGGGCGCGCCCAGGTACCTGGTCACGGTCCGCGGCCTCGGCTACAAGTTCGAGCCGTAAACCGCGATCAGCTTCTTAGCGGCGCTACGACGATGGGCGGGACCTCACGGAGAGGTCCCGCCCATCGTCGTAGCGCTACGGCTGTTGCTGCGGCCGCTGCTCAGCCGGCGGAGGCCGTGGCCGTCGCCGTGGTGCTCTCGGAGGCGGAGTCGGACGGCGTGGCCGACGTGCTCTTGCCCGGCTTCGGCGAGCCCGAGGTGGTCGCGGTCGCGGTGGCGCCCGGGGCGGGCGTGGGGATCGCGGTCGGGCCCCACTTGGTGAAGTAGCTGTCGGCCGGGACGACGAACGCGCTCAGGCTCACCGCACCGGTCGTGCTGAGGGTGAAGGTGACCTTCTGGGCGTTGCCGTCCTCCAGGCCGGTGCCGACGTCGGTCAGCGCGGCGGAGGCGTTGCCCTTGCCGCCCAGGACGATCGAGCCGAAGGCCGGGACGGTCAGCTTGCCCTTGCCCTTCGCGGGGGTGAGGGTGGCGGTGCCGATGCCGTCGACGCTGACCGAGTCCAGGGTCTGGGGGTCCTTGCTGGTGTTGAACAGCGTCGCGGAGATCACCGCCGGGCCCGAGGGCTGGGGGCTGGAGTCGGTGATGGGCTGGGTGATGACGAGCGCGTTCTGCACCTTGATGGCGCCGACGGAGACGGCCGCGTTGTCCGGCTTGACCTCCAGCGTCTGTGCGTCGTCGCCGGCACCGCACGCGGCGAGCGAGGCGATCGAGAACGCGATGGCGGCGGCGGCGAGGGCGCCGCGTCGAAGGCTGCTGCTCACGGCGGCGGCTACTCCTTGAACGTGGGCGGAGCAGGGCGACTCCCGAATAAAGCCGCCCTAAGTGTCTGTCAGCGGCCTTAGGTTACCGAGCCGTTCCCGCGCCACCGCACCCGACCCTCCCCCAACCGGGTACCCGTGTGCCACAAGTGACCCGCGGGTCACTTGTGCCCGGCACTCGTCCGGCATTCACATAAGCAGCTCAGCCGTCCGTCGGCGGATTTTCCGTGAAGAATGCAGGGCACCTCGAAGAATTGATCACCGGCCGTTCCGCGCCACCTCGGTGATCAATTCCGGATTCGCCTCGCACCGGGCTCCGGCCACCGAACGGAGTAGTGGAAGTCGAGCACTTGGAACCAGACATTTGGGGACGTTCATCCACTTGGGGGCGCCTCCGGATGTGTGTAACGTACGCGTTTCACCTCGCCCGGAGAGCTGCTCCGACCTGCGAATACCCTCTTCCGCTCGGCCTCCGCAGCACGTTCCTGTTGCTGTTGTCAAGCCCCGAGATATGCCCTGACCTGCGAAAACGCCATTCAGAACACGCAGTTTCCGTGTTACCCTGGATAGCCACGGAAGGGGTACCTGTCACATGACGTTCAAGGTTGGCGACACCGTGGTCTATCCCCATCACGGGGCCGCGCTGATCGAGGCTATCGAAACTCGCCAGATCAAAGGCGTGGACAAGACCTACTTGGTGCTGAAGGTCGCTCAGGGTGACCTGACGGTGCGTGTGCCAGCGGACAATGCGGAGTTCGTCGGCGTACGTGATGTGGTCGGTCAGGACGGGCTGGACCGGGTCTTCGAGGTGCTGCGCGCTCCGTACGCCGAGGAGCCCACGAACTGGTCGCGTCGTTACAAGGCAAATCTGGAGAAGCTCGCCTCCGGCGATGTCATCAAGGTCGCGGAAGTAGTCCGTGACCTGTGGCGTCGTGAGCGCGAGCGCGGACTCTCCGCAGGTGAGAAGCGCATGCTCGCCAAGGCTCGCCAGATCCTGGTGAGTGAGCTCGCGCTCGCGGAGAACACGAACGAGGACAAGGCCGAGGCCCTGCTCGACGAGGTTCTCGCGTCCTGACGCAGGCACCTGGTACGCCCTGCTCAGCACACTGAAATGCCGTGGTGCCCGATGACAGCCCGCCTGTCGCCGGGCGCTTCGGCATGTTCGGGGACTTTCGCGACTCCGTGGAGCCAACGATTTTCGCGACTCCGTCGAACACCGTGTGACTCTGTGTCGAACGCCGGAGACATGCCCCCGATAATGGTGTGCCGGGCCCGGGCAGCAGGCTCGACCGGTGTCACGGAAGGGTCCGGTCAAGGCGTCGCGCCCGGCACTCCTCAGGCCATACCCACGTAGGTCGAGCACACAAACCTGACAGGAACCGATGTCTGACGATTCGCGCTCTTCGCAGGCGCAGTCCTCCGTCGCCGCCGTGATTCCGGCCGCCGGACGGGGCGTACGCCTCGGCCCCGGCGCCCCCAAAGCGCTACGCGCGCTGAACGGCACCCCCATGCTCATCCACGCGATCCGCGCACTCGCCGCGTCCCGCGCGGTCTCCCTGGTCGTCGTCGTGGCCCCGCCCGATGGCGCCGCCGAGGTCAAGACCCTCCTCGACGCGCACGCGCTGCCCGAGCGCACCGACTTCCTGGTCGTCCCCGGCGGCGACTCCCGCCAGGAGTCCGTGAAGCTCGGCCTGGACGCGCTGCCGCCCGGGCACGACATCGTCCTGGTCCACGACGCTGCCCGCCCGCTCGTCCCCGTCGACACGGTCGACGCGGTCATCGAGGCCGTACGGGACGGCGCCCCCGCCGTCGTACCGGCCCTCCCGCTCGCCGACACCGTCAAGGAGGTCGAGCCGGCCGCGTACCCCGGCGGCCCCGAGCCGGTCGTCGCCACTCCCGAGCGGGCCCGCCTCCGCGCCGTACAGACACCGCAGGGCTTCGACCGCGCCACGCTCGTCCGCGCCCACGAGACGGTCACGGACAACGTCACCGACGACGCGAGCATGGTCGAGCAGCTCGGCCTGACGGTCGTGGTCGTCCCCGGCCACGAGGAGGCCTTCAAGGTGACCCGCCCCCTGGACCTGGTCCTCGCGGAGGCGGTCCTCGCCCGCAGGAGGCTGAACGATGGCTTCTGAGCCCCTTCCGTTTGTCCTGCCCCAGGTCGGCATCGGCACCGACATCCACGCCTTCGAGGAGGGCCGCGAGTTGTGGTGCGCCGGCCTGAAGTGGGAGGGCGAGGGCCCGGGCCTGGCAGGCCACTCCGACGCGGACGTCGTGGCGCATGCGGCCTGCAACGCCCTGTTCTCGGCGGCGGGTCTGGGAGACCTGGGCCAGCACTTCGGTACCGGCCGCCCCGAGTGGTCGGGTGCGTCCGGGGTGACCCTGCTGACGGAGGCCGCGCGGATCGTCCGCGAGGCGGGCTTCACCATCGGCAACGTGGCCGTACAGGTCGTAGGCCCGCGCCCGAAGATCGGCAAGCGCCGGGACGAGGCGCAGAAGCTCCTGTCGGAGGCGGCGGGGGCGCCGGTGTCGGTTTCGGGCGCGACGACGGACGGCCTGGGCTTTCCGGGCCGGGACGAGGGCTTGATGGCAGTGGCAACGGCGCTGGTCGTGAAACACGGTTAAGCGGTCCGACCTTGGCTTTCAGGGGCGCGGGCTGTATCAATTTGCGGCTCCGCCGCGGGGCGCGACCAGCCCCCACCGGCCGGTACCCGACATACGGTCCCGCGCACCCCTTACCGCCCACTACCCTTGTACCGTGACCATTCGCCTGTACGACACCAGCACCCGGCAGATTCGCGACTTCATCCCGCTCACAGCGGGCTGTGTCTCGATCTACCTGTGTGGTGCCACCGTGCAGGCCGCCCCGCACATCGGCCACATCCGCTCGGGCCTGAACTTCGACATCCTGCGCCGTTGGTTCGAACACCGCGGCTACGACGTCACGTTCATCCGCAACGTCACCGACATCGACGACAAGATCATCGCCAAGTCCCGTGACCAGGGCCGCCCTTGGTGGGCGATCGGGTACGAGAACGAGCGCGCGTTCAACGACGGCTACCAGGCACTCGGCTGCCTCCCGCCGACGTACGAACCGCGGGCGACCGGCCATGTGCCCGAGATGATCGAGATGATGCGCGGACTCATCGAGCGCGGTTACGCCTACGAGGCGGACGGCAGCGTCTACTTCGACGTGCGGTCGTACCCGGACTACCTGCAGCTGTCGAACCAGGACATCGACGATCTGCGCCAGCCCGCCGAGGAGGGCATCACCGGCAAGCGCGACCCGCGCGACTTCGCCATGTGGAAGGCGACCAAGCCGGGCGAGCCCGACTGGGAGACCCCGTGGGGCCGCGGGCGGCCGGGCTGGCACCTGGAGTGCTCGGCGATGGCGCACAAGTACCTGGGCCCGGCCTTCGACATCCACGGCGGCGGCCTCGACCTGATCTTCCCGCACCACGAGAACGAGATCGCCCAGGCCAAGGCCTACGGCGACGACTTCGCGCAGTACTGGGTGCACAACGCCTGGGTCACCATGAGCGGCGAGAAGATGTCGAAGTCGCTCGGCAACAGCGTGCTGGTCAGCGAGATGGTCAAGCAGTGGCGGCCGATCGTGCTCCGCTACTACCTCGGCACTCCCCACTACCGCTCGATGATCGAGTACAGCGAGGAGGCCCTGCGCGAAGCCGAGTCCGCGTTCGCGCGGATCGAGGGCTTCGTGCAGCGGGTGGTGGAGAAGGCCGGGGGAGTCGTCGAGCCCGCGGCCGAGGTGCCGCCCGCGTTCGCCGAGGCGATGGACGACGACCTGGGCGTGCCGCAGGCGCTGGCCGTCGTACACACGACCGTCCGGCAGGGCAACAGCGCGCTGGCCGCCGACGACAAGGAAGCGGCCGTAGCGCGTCTCGCTGAGGTGCGCGCCATGCTCGGTGTCCTCGGGCTCGATCCGCTGGACCCGCAGTGGGCCGGCGAGACCGACCGCGGCGAGGATCTGCACGGTGTCGTCGACACCCTGGTCCGGATGGTCCTGGACCAGCGCGAGGCCGCCCGGGGCCGTAAGGACTGGGGCACCGCGGACGCCATCCGCGACCAGCTCAACCAGTCCGGCCTGGTCATCGAGGACGGCCCGCAGGGCCCCCGCTGGACCCTCGGCCCACGCTGAACCCGTCCCGGTCAACGAAGATCGACTGTGCCGCCCGGCCCTCCGGGCGGCACACTGCATAGACGTACGTCCACAGACTTTTGATACGACTCTGAACAGACAGGTAGGTCATGGCAGCCAACAACCGCCGCATGTCCGGCAAGAAGGGCGCGCAGGTCGGCAGTGGCGGCCAGCGGCGCCGGGGCCTGGAAGGCAAGGGTCCCACCCCGCCCGCCGAGGCGCGCAAGGGCCACAAGAAGAACCGCATCGCCAACGCCCAGGCCAGGCAGGTCCAGCGCCGGGCACCGGTCGCGCGCGGGCGCGGCGGCAAGGGCACGTCCGAGATGGTCGTCGGCCGCAACCCGGTCGTGGAGGCGCTGCGCGAGGGCGTTCCGGCGGTCACGCTCTACGTCCAGCAGTTCATCGACAACGACGAGCGCGTGCGCGAGGCGCTCCAGCTGGTCGCCGAGCGCGGTGGCGTCCACCTCATGGAGGCCCCGCGCCCCGAGCTGGACCGCATGACCAACGGCCTCAACCACCAGGGCCTGGTCCTCCAGGTCCCGCCGTACGAGTACGCGCACGCCGAGGATCTCGCCAACGCGGCCTACGACAAGGGCGAGGACCCGCTGATCGTCGCCCTCGACGGGGTGACCGACCCGCGCAACCTCGGCGCGATCGTCCGCTCGGTCTCCGCGTTCGGCGGCCACGGCGTCCTCGTCCCCGAGCGCCGCGCGGCCGGCATGACCGCGGGTGCGTGGAAGACGTCGGCCGGTACGGCGGCCCGTACGCCCGTCGCCCGCGCCACGAACCTGACGCGCGCCCTGGAGGCGTACAAGAAGGCGGGCATCGCGATCGTCGGCCTGGCCGCCGACGGCGAGGCCGAGATCGGTGAACTCCCGGCCCTGGAGGGCCCGGTGGTCATCGTCGTGGGCAGCGAGGGCAAGGGCCTCTCCCGCCTCGTCGGCGAGACGTGCGACTACCGGGTACGGATCGCGATGCCGGGTGGCGCGGAGTCGCTGAACGCGGGTGTGGCGGCGGGCATCGTGCTGTACGAGGCGGCCCGGCGCCGTAGCTGAGTCGTAGCCGGGTTCTGGCTGTACGGATGTTCGGCGCGGTCACCCACTCGGGGCAATCTGGGGAGCGAGGGCGAGCTTGACGCTGTCCGGACACATCCGGCAAGTCAAAGCAGTGTCCTAAACACACGTCACTCGGTTAGATGAGTGTGGACACCAGAACACCCCGCACACCCACGGGGGACCGCTCGTCCGGATTCCAGTCCGGATTGGACGACGCTCCCGCGCTGAGCATGGTGAAGGTGCCGAGCGATCCGGCCCAGGTCATCGTCAACCATGCGAGTTTCCGCGTGCAGCTGGGCGCCTCGACGCGCACCCAAAACCCGCGCCTCGCACGGCAGTTGAGTACCGCCGAGGACACCGCCCGGATGCCCGCGGCCGGTGCCGCGCGCCGTAGGCCCGTCGTCTGGAGCGGCAGGTCCGCGCCGGACGACACCGGCGCCCACCGGCTCCTGCAGGCCGTGCGGGGCAGCGGCGTCCGCCACGGCGAGCAGTCGGCCGGCGACGCGGGCGCCACGCAGGTCATCCCCCGTATCGCGGACGGCGGTTACGACGGCGACCTGACCGCGCAGACCCTCGAAACCCCCATCGTCGGCGCCCAGCGCGGCCACGCCCACGACACCGGCGAGAACCGACTCCTGCCGCAGATGCGGACCGTGGGCAGCGCCTACGACGAACCCGCCTACGGAGACGGGGAGTTCGAGGACTTCGAGGCGGACGGCGAGCGCGAGCGGAGCACCGGACGGCACCCCAACGACCCGGTACGGCACGCCTATTACCCGGGCCGCCGGATGAACCTCGGCGTCGTCCTGCTCCCCCTGCGCATCTTCCTCGGCTTCATCTCCATCTACGCCGGCATGGGCAAGCTGTGCGACCCCGTCTACTTCGACGGCGGCAAACGCGGCTCCATGGTCAAGTGGCTCAACACCCTGCACCCCTGGGAAGTCGCCGAGCCACTACGGCAGTTCGCCCTCCAGCACCCCGTCGGCTCCGGGCTCGTCATCGCCTTCGCCCAGGTCATCGTGGGCGTCCTGACGATCCTCGGCCTCTGGCAGCGGGTCGCGGCGGTCGGCGGCGCGCTGCTCTCCGCCGCGCTCATCGTCACCGTCAGCTGGAAGACCGTTCCCGCCTACGACGCCCCCGACATCATCTACCTCGCCGCCTGGTCCCCGCTGATCATCGCCGGCGCCCCCGTCTACTCCGTCGACGGCCGCCTCGCGGGCAGCGCCTGGCGCCGCCTCGGACCCCGCGCCGACATCTGGGAACTGCGCCGCTACGTCCTGCGCCGCGGCGCCCTGGTCACGGCGGTCTCCATCGGCCTCACCCTGCTCATCGGCTCGCTGCTCGGCGGTGCGGTGCGCGACTCCAGCCGCGTGGTCGTCCCCGGCCCCGGCGAGGCCCCGCGCAACGAACTCCCCGGCGCCCCGCTCCCCGGGGAACCGACCAAGAGCCGCAGCAGCAGCCCCTCGGCGGTCAACTCGCCGTCAAGGCAGCCCACTTCGGCCAGCCCGTCGCACGCCGCGACGAGCCCGGGCGCGACCCACTCGTCCACCGGTACGGCCACCGGCGGCACCCCCAGCCAGACCCAGGGCACGGCGGGCCGCACCCAGCCCCACCAGTCCTCCCCGGCCGGCCAGGCCCCCAGCACGACCTCCGGCCCCACGTCGGGCGGCGGCACGACAGGCGGCACCGGCTCAAGTGGCGGCTCCAGCACCGGGGGTTCGTCCTCCTCCGGCCAGCCGGGCCTGGTGGGCGGCCTGTTGGGGTAACTGGGCCGGTGGGGGGTTTGTTGAAGCAGTCACCACCCACCGGCTGAAACTCCGGTACGTATGACGAAGGGGCCCGCACGAATCCGTGCGGGCCCCTTCGACCTGTGTCTTTGTCTTTCAGGGGCGCGGGGAACTGCGCGACCAACCACGACGGAGCCGCACTCAACGACCCAGCGCAGCAAGCTCCTTGGCGGCTTCCCTCAAATCCTTGGCGGTGTCGATGGCCCGCCAGTAAGCCCCCTGCGGAATAGGGAACCCAGCCAACCGCAACTCACGCGCGAGGTGCGGGAACGTCGTCCGCTCGTGATCCCCCCGCTCCGGCAACAACCCCGCGAACTCGGGCGAGAAGACGTACACCCCCGCATTGATCGCGTACTGCGTCGGCGGCGACTCGATGAAGTCCGTGACCCGTCCGAAGTCGTCCGTCTGCACGGCCCCCCAGGGGATCCGCGGCCGAGCCAGCGCGATCGTGGCGACGGCGTCGCGCTCCGTGTGGAAGTCCGCCATGTCGCGCAGCGAGAAGCGGGTCCAGATGTCGCCGTTGGTGGCGTACCAGGGGCTGTCCGGGCGGGGCAGACGCGCGGCGGCGTACTTGAGGCCGCCGCCGCGGCCCAGCGGCTCCGTCTCGACGACCGTGGTCACGTCGACAGGCAGATCGGCTGTTTTCAGCCAGTCCTGCAGCACCTCGGCAAGATGCCCGCAGCTGACGACGACGTCGGTCACGCCCTCCTCGGCGAGCCAGACGAGCTGATGGCCGATGATCGGCGTCCCGGTGCCGGGGATCTCGACCATCGGCTTGGGCCGGTCGTCGGTGTAGGGGCGCAGCCGGGATCCCTGGCCACCGGCCAGGATCACGGCTTGGGTGGGGCGCGACGCGGCGTTCGGATCGGTCATGACCCGAACTGTACGTGGCGGCCCCACCGCAACTTTCGGCTGCAACCGTTCCTTAATCAGCCGTTACCGACCTCCTACTCCGGGCGCCGGCTCCGGTCAGCTGTGCGCGGCCATGACCCCGGAGGCGAACGCGGTGTCGCACACGGGGCGGGCGTAGGACTGGGCGCGTGCGGCGCCGTAGATGCGGACCGCTGCGCGGCCCAGTGCGCGGGCGATGGAGGTGCAGTGCGTGGCGAGCGACGGGTGGCCGTTCACCGCCTCCTGGAGGTGGGTCAGGACGACGCCTGGGTTCTTGTCCTGGAGCTCGGTCATGAGCTGGTCGCGCAGGATGTCCTGCGGGGCGCGTGCGGCGGCCCGAGAGGAGGCTCCGGCCGCGGTGACGTCCGTCGCGGTGAGCATCGAACTGGAGGGGCTCCCCGACCAGTTGACCCGGGTGACCGCGAGGGTCCCGGAGAGCACCATCATGACGGGCAGGACGAGGGCGAGGGTGCGGCCGACCCGGCGGGCGGGGCCCCGGCCGCGTCGCGGCTGTTGGTTATTGGAGTGCTTCACGCGTGTGAGGGTAGCGCCCGGTAATGATTTGGCGACATTTAGTCACCAATTCGGGGGATGGATTGGTGCCTCGAATTGGGTAGGGCGTTGACGAACACTGCTCGAAATGACGGGTCTGCCGGGGTATTTGTCATATCGGCCGGCAGGCCGGTTGATCGGTCGGTCGGTCGGTCGGTCGGTCGGTCGGTCGGTCGGGCGGTCGGGCGGTCGGGCGGACCGGAAACGGGAAAGGGCCCCGCGGATGACCGCGGGGCCTTTCCATGACCGTGTGATCGGTCGGTCCAGTCGGTTCAGTCGGTGAGGCGCTCGCCCGTGGAGGTCGAGAAGACGTGCAGCTCGCCCGGACGCGGCACCACGTGCAGGGTGGCGCCCTTGTCCGGCACCGAACGGCCGCTGACGCGGACGACCAGGTCCTTCAGGTCGTCGCCGACCTTGGCGCTGCCGTAGACGAAGCCGTCGGCGCCGAGCTCCTCGACGACGTTCACGGTGACCGCGAGACCGGCCGGGGCGTCCTCGGTGTCCTTGGTGAGGGACTTCGCGGCCTCGCCGTTGTGCTCGTCGATGTCGAAGTGCTCGGGGCGCACGCCGACGGTCACCGTACGGTCACCCTTGTCGGTGGCGGCCTGGAGCGCCTCGCGGTTGACGGGGACGACCGAGTTGCCGAACTTCACACCGCCGTCGGTGATCGGGACCTCGATCAGGTTCATGGCGGGGGAGCCGATGAAGCCGGCGACGAAGAGGTTCTTGGGGCGGTCGTACATGTTGCGGGGGCTGTCGACCTGCTGGAGCAGACCGTCCTTGAGCACGGCCACCCGGTCGCCCATCGTCATGGCCTCGACCTGGTCGTGGGTGACGTAGACGGTGGTGATGCCGAGGCGGCGCTGCAGCGAGGCGATCTGCGTACGGGTCGAGACACGGAGCTTGGCGTCGAGGTTCGACAGCGGCTCGTCCATGAGGAAGACCTGCGGCTCACGCACGATGGCGCGACCCATCGCGACACGCTGGCGCTGACCGCCGGAGAGCGCCTTCGGCTTGCGGCCGAGGTAGTCGGTGAGGTCGAGGATCTTCGCCGCGTCCTCCACCTTCTGGCGGATCTCGGCCTTGTTGACGCCGGCGATCTTGAGCGCGAAGCCCATGTTGTCGGCGACGGTCATGTGCGGGTACAGCGCGTAGTTCTGGAACACCATGGCGATGTCCCGGTCCTTCGGCGGCAGGTGCGTGACGTCGCGGTCACCGATGCGGATGGCGCCGGCGTTGACGTCCTCGAGCCCCGCGAGCATGCGGAGCGAGGTGGACTTGCCACAGCCGGACGGACCGACGAGGACGAGGAACTCGCCGTCCCCGACCTCGATCTCCAGACCATCGACGGCGGGCTTCTCGGTGCCCGGGTAGATCCGGGTCGCCTTGTCGAACGAAACAGTGGCCATGGTGAAGGCCCCCTTCTACCGGCAGGAACGTGCCGGACGATCCGTTGTAGGAAGGTGGTGGTGTAGTCCACGCGAGTGAACTGGGTACGGACGGTACCTGGCGTTTGCCCGGTCTGTCAGTACCCGAGGGCATGTGAACTTCGCGGAAATTTTCGACAGGGCGCTGCGGGGACCTGGGTACACTGCACCAGGCACGTGATCGCACACGTCCCGCACGCGTCTCGCGCCCGTGCAGGCCTCCTTAGCTCAGTTGGCCAGAGCAACGCACTTGTAATGCGTAGGTCGTCGGTTCGAATCCGACAGGGGGCTCCTTCGAAGGCCAGGTCACATAGCCCGTGACCTGGCCTTTTGTGTTGCTCGGGGCATGACGGGTCACACGGCTGGGGTGCCGTGGGACGGCTTGCGTGAGCGATGCGTGAGCGGAGCGGCTCGGTGCCCTACTTCTTGGGCTTCTTCCGCGCCTTGTTCTTCTTCGCCTTGGCCTGGGCTTTCGCTTTCTCCTTGGCCTTCTGGGCGGTCTTCGCGGCCTTGCGGGCCGCCTTCTCCGCCTCGGCCTTGCGCTGGAGAGGGACCAGCTTGGCGGTGGCCTCGGCTGAGCTCTTGCCGACGTGGGGGAGGACGCTCTGGTAGATGTCCCGCGTGATGCGGGTGTCGCTGTGCCCGAGGGTGTCCGACACGATCTTCACGTCGATGCCGGCGGCGAGCATGAGCGTGGCCGCGCCGTGGCGCAGGTCGTGCAGCCGGATCGGCGGGAGACCGGAGGCGGCGACGAGCCGCTCGAAGAGGTCGGTCACTTTGCCGGGGTGCAGCCAGGAGCCGTCTTCCTGGGTGAAGACGAGACCGGTGTCGACCCAGGCCGATCCCCATTCCTCGCGGTCGGCCGCCTGCTGCTTGCGGTGCCGCTCCAGGACGGCGACGGTGTCGTCGTCCAGGGCCACGACGCGGAAGCCGCTGTCGGTCTTCGGTTCGGACGCTTCGACGTCCCATCCGTCCTGGACGAGTTGGCCGGTGACGGTGAGGGAGTGCCGGTCGAGATTGGTCTCCGACCAGGGCTGGCCGCACGCCTCGCCGCGACGCAGGCCGCGGAAGGCGATCAGGTGCCACATGGCGTACAGCCGGTCCGCGGCGACGAAGTCGAGGAAGGCGCCGGTCTGTTCGGGCGTCCAGACCATGACGGGGGAGGGCTTCTCGCCGGTCTGCTGCCACCGGGCGACCCGCTCGTCCGTCCAGACGAGGGCCTTCGGCTTGCGGACGGGGTCGATCTCGACGTGGGACGCTGGGTTGAACGTGATGATCTGCTGGCCGATCGCCTCGTTCAGGGCGGCGCGGAGCGTGGCCTTGACGTGCTGGCGGGTGGACGGCCCGGTGACGCGGCGGAAGGGTGGCATCGCGTCGATCGCCGTCTTCATGGCCTTGCGGCGGGCCCGGTTCTCCACGCCCTTCCACGGCACGGTCGCCAACTCCTCTACCGCCGCACGCCGTTGGGCGTTCTGCTCCAGGATCTCGGCGTTGGCGTCGGTGATGGCGGTGAACATCTCGCTCAGGTGACTCACGCGCAGCCGGTCGAGGCGCCGGTCGCCGATGTGGGGCTTGAGGTGCACGCGGACGTCGGTCTCGTAGCGGCTGACGCCTGACTTCCGGATGCGTTTGCCCGCGAGCCATCGGTCCAGCCACTCGTTCACGGTGAGGCTGCCGACGAGGTCTTGGCCGGCGTTGAGGCGACGCCGGGTCTCCTCGATATCGGGGAGGGGCAGCTTGTCGCGGCTGACCTCGGACAGCATCTCGGCGATCAGCTGGACGCCTTCGGGGTCGTCCGACTCGGCGAGCGCCATGAGGGCACGTACGTGGTCGAGGTCGGCCTGGGCCGCCTTGAGGCTGGCGTACCCGCCACGGGCGAAGGAACGTCGGCTTCCATCTTCGCGGGGCGGCAACTCCTGGCGTATGGAGTAGGTGCAGTGGTTCCTGCTGTTGCGCTTCGGACAGGAGGAGCCGAGTTCCTTGCCGGTCTTGGGGTCGCGGCAGGAGCAGCGGCGGTAGGTGGAGCCCTTCAAAGGCGTTCCTCCGGGGTGGTGTTGGGGTCGGTTTCAGGCAAGTCGACGTCGCCCAGGGCGGGTGGGAGATAGGGCGGGGTGGCGCCTTCGTCGCGGAGTTCGCGGCGCAGGTAGCGGAGTTTGTACTTGGCGGAGATGGCCTCGTCGCCGTACTTGGTCCGTCTGCGCTCGGCTTCTTCCTGCTGGGCGCGGTTGCTGGCCGTCTTGGCTGCGAACCGTGCCTGTTCTGCTTCTTCGAGGGCGGCCAAGGCGGTGCGTACGAGGTTGCTGTGCACTTCGAAGTCGGGGACCAGGCCCGCGTCGTGCATGGCCACGTCCTCGTCGCCGGTGAAGCGGCGCAGGGCGTCCCAGGTGGGGACGAGGTCCTGGAAGGGGAGTTCCTGGGTTCGGTCGACGTAGCCGACCGGGAAGATCAGGCAGACCGGATACGTCTCCAGGGCGGCGGCCAGGACGATGACGTCCACCAGGGGCAGGGTGGCCCGGCGGCCGGACTCCATGTTGGCGATCACGTTGCGCGGGATGGGATGCCCAAGTTCCTCGCACCGGTCGGCCAGGTCCTGTGCGCTCCATCCCATCTCCTTCCTTCTGCGCCGGACTTCGCCGGCCACGTTGGCCTTGACCCGGTCCTCCCACTCGGGAACCTCGTCCTCATCAGCATCCACACCGCGTTGTGTCATGAAGACACATTAGCTTCCCGATGATGGTTGTAGACGCCTGGAGCCGGACGTGATTGCCGCGTTCGTCGAGGGCTGTACCGAAAAGGGGCGCACTGCATGCGCGAAGACGCGACGGCCGGACGGATGAAGGACTCGAAGGGGATGAGCCGGGAGGAGCTTCTCGCCCTCCCCGTGTCCGTTGACCTGGACACAGGCAACCGCGCTCTCGGGCTCGGGCGGAGCAAGGGGTACGAGCTGGCGAAGCGGGGCGAGTACCCGTGCAAGGTGCTGCGGCTGGGCAACGCCTACCGGGTCGTGACGGCGGATCTGCTCGATCTGCTGGGTCTGGCGGCGTGATGGCACGGCACCGTAGCAAACCGTTCTGCGCTGAGCTGACACAGAAACGCTGGACCGTTGCCGGGTGTGGACGTACGGTCCGTGTTCCCTCGCGATGGCCTGGTGCCCGCGAGACGGGGATGGGCCCCCGGCGGTGCAACGCCGGAGGCCCGAGCAACCCCAACCGGCCTGTGAAGAACCAACCCGGCGGCCAGGGCGCACACGCCCGCCACCGCCAGAAAAGGAGCTGCCCCGTGGAACATGCGGGAGCCGAGCCCTATTCCGACTCCGGCAAGCCCTCGTGGCCGCCCGTCACCGTCCCCGGCCAGCTCGGCCACCACACCGGCGAAGCCCCGCCGATCGCCAACGACGGTGCGCCTGACGTCACTTCGGCGGATCAGCCCACCGAGGAGGTAGTGCCGGATCCGGATCCGACGCCCGGTTCGGTGCTGCTGGACGAACTGCGCGGGCAGATAGCGAAGTTCGTGATCCTGCCCTCGTCCGAGGCGCTGGACGCGGTCACGCTGTGGGTGGCGGCGACGCATCTCCAGCCAGCGTGGCAACACGCGCCGCGTCTGGCGGTGGCGGGACCAGCGAAGCGGTGTGGCAAGTCGCGGCTGCTGGACGTGCTGACCGAGACGGTCCATGAGCCGATGCTCACCATCAACACCACACCGGCGGCCATCTTCCGGTCGATCACCGAGGAGAACCCGCCCACGCTCCTGGTGGACGAGGCGGACACCATCTTCGGCACCCCGAAGGTGGCCGAGAAGAACGAGGAGATGCGCGGCCTGCTCAACGCCGACCACCAGCGCAACCGGTACGTCACCCGGGTCGTGGGCAACGACCACACCCCGCACCGCTTCGCGACCTTCGCCATGGCGGCCATCGCGGGGATTGGCGACCTGCCCGACACGATCATGGACCGGGCCATCGTGATCCGGATGCGGCGCCGGGCCGAGGGCGAGAAGGTCAAGCCCTTCCGCTCCCGCCGCGACATCCCGGCCTTGCATGAACTGCGGGACCGTATCGCTGCGTGGGCCAGGCCGTTGCTGGACGAGGCGGCAGAGCTGGAGCCGGTCATGCCGGTGGAAGACCGGGCGGCCGACACCTGGGAGCCCTTGGTCATCGTCGCCGACCTGGCCGCCGGGTCCTGGCCCCGTCGCGCCCGCGAGGCGTGTGCGCGGATGGTGGCCACAGAGGTCGAGGCGGAGGAGGAGCGACCCGGCGGCGCGCGGATCCTCGCCGACATCCGCCGGGTCTTCGTCGCCCAGCGGGAGGCGGACAGCCTCTCCACGGACGAGCTGCTGTACCACCTGCGCAAGGACGCCGAGGCTCCGTGGGCGGAGTGGGGGCGCAGCGGGCTGGACTCCCGCGTTCTGGCACGGATGCTCAGCCCGTACGCCATCAAGCCAGGCAACGTCCGCCTCGCAGACGGGACCCAGCGCAAGGGCTACATGCGCAACAAGTTCCTCGACGCCTGGCGGCGCTACTGCCCCACCGTCCACCCGGTGGACGCCGGGCCTAGCGCCTCCGCCTCGGGCTGAGGCCCGCATCCCCCGGGTGGCCGTCCCTGCCGTCCCTGCCGTGATCCCGCAGGTCAAACGGCATGCAGACAAGACGGCAACCGGGGGCAAGACGGCAACGCGATCATGAAGGCCGCGTTGGAGGGCCGGGACCACGCCCCGATCCGTCTTGTGCCGTCCCGCCCGTCCCCGCCGTATCGCCGCAGGTCAGAGCGGCATCCGCTGGGACGGCAGACCAAACCCCGTGCCGTACCTGCCCTGACCTGCGCTTGCAACGGCCAAGACGGCAAAGACGGACCACACGCCGACGCCCAGGAGCACCCCGCTTGACGAACCTCTCCACCGCCAGCAACCCAGACGACCACCTCGACCAAGGACGGCCGACCACGACCCAGCAGGCCGCCGAGCGATTCACGCTCATCGCAGCGGGCGTGGTCATCGTTGCCCTCACAGCCGGCGGGTTCTGGCTCTCGTACGCGCATCTCGCCGAGGTCGCCGGACAGCATGGGCTCAGGAACTCCCCGGTCCGCCAGTGGGCCTGGCCGGCGACCCTCGACGCGTTCATCATTGCGGGCGAACTGCTCATGCTCCGCGCTGGTTTGCGGCAAGCGACCGACGGGTGGGCCATCGCCCTCACCGCCACCGGATCGGTCGGCTCCATCGCACTCAACGTGGCGGGCGTCAGTGGCACGGGTGGCACCGGCGCCGTGCCCCTGCTCGACTATGTGGTCGCCGCGGTCCCTCCGACCGCCGCGCTGCTGGCCTTCGGTGTCCTGATGCGGCAGATCCACCAGCTCGTCGCGGCGCCCTCCGATGCCACTCAACGCCACAACACCGCCGACCGCAGCCACAACAGCACCCAGATAGTCCGTCTCGCGGAAGACGGTTCCGGTCAGCCGCAGCCTGCCGCTCTCGAAGTGGCGGACCGGCACTCCCACGTGGCACAGGCTGCCACCAACCTGCCGGAGTTCCCGGACCCTTCGGACGAGCCGGAAGACCAAGAGTCCAGCACGGTCTCCGAGGAACTCCTCACCATCGCCCGCACCGCGCCACTCGGACGAGGAGGACGCGCTTCACGCCGCCACATTGAAGCGGCGATACGAGACAAGGGCCTGTCCATCGGCAGGGCCGACGCGGAAAAGGTCAAGGACGCCTTGCAGACCGAACTCGACGAAGCCGCCTCGCAGCGGCAGGCCGAAGGCGACAGGGCATCTGCCCGCGCCTTCTGAGACGACCGCTTCCCGCCCCACGAACGCGCCACGGAGAACCCCCTCATGCACGACCCGGGCTACGAACCCCCCACTCCCCAACGGGAGATGACCACCACCGCAACCCAGCCAGCAAGGTATCCCGTTGGACCGTCCAAGGGCCGGTCTAACGAGGGTGCCTCCGCCCCAGGAGTGGCGGAGGGGCTCGGGCACCAGGGGGTGCCCGAGGAGGACAAGCTCGTCGAGACCCCCGCCATACCGCTGCCGCGAGCAGCCGATGCCGCCGCACTGCACCGAGTCGCCCGCCGCCGTCAGCGCGAACCCGTCCAGCGCAAAGAGCGCGTCGACGTGCGCTACAGCACCGACGAGAAGACCGCGATCCTCGCCAAGGCCCGGTCCCTGAACATCGCCGGCGCCCACTACGTTGGCGCCGTTGTCATGGCCCACCTCCACGGCGACCTCGCCCTCCCCGGCCAGCGCACCCCGCTCGACGACTACATCGACGAACTGACCGCCCTGCGCCGCGAGGTCGCCTGGATCGGCCACAACATCAACCAGATCACCAAGAAGCTCAACTCCGGCGGCCATCCACACCCTGGGGACAGCGCCATGCTGGCCCAGGTCGAACCCGCCTTGGACGCAGTAGGCGCCACCGTCGGCCACATCGCGTCCGCCGCGAACCAAGCCGTCGCCAAAAAGTCCGCCCGATGATCGCGAAGATCAGCGGCGGCACGGACACCGCGGGCCTGATCCGGTACCTGTTCGATACGAAGAAGGCCAAGGACCACACAGACCCCCACTTGGTCGCCTCCTGGGACGGTTTCGCCCCCGACCCCGGCCGCGCCGACGACTTCGACGCCACTCGAAAGCTCCTGGTGGCCGACCTCGACCTGCACGTCAAACAGGCCCGGCGACTGGGCCGCGCGCCCGAGAAGCACACGTGGCACTGCTCGATCCGGGCCGCCGAGAGCGACCGCCACCTCAGCGACGACGAGTGGGCCGACATCGCCCGCCGCGTCGTCGCGGCCACCGGCATCGCTCCTGAGGGAGATCCGGACAGCTGCCGTTGGGTCGCCGTTCGCCACGCCCCCGACCACATCCACATTGCCGCCACCAAGGTCCGCGCCGACCTGCGCACCGCACGCCACTGGAACGACTACCTCACCGCTGACCGCGAACTCGCCGCCATCGAGAAGGAGTACGGCCTCTTCCAAGTCGTCCGCGGAGACCGCACCGCCGCCAAGCGCCCCACCCGCGCCGAACAGGAGAAGGCCCGCCGCGCCGGCCACGACACGACCGCCCGCGAACGCCTGCGCACCACCGTCCGCACCGCGGTGGCCGCCGCCTCCACCATCGACGAGTTCGTCGACCTGCTCAGCCACATCGACGGCGTACTCGTCGAGGTCGTGCACTTCCCCTCAGGCGACGTACGCGGATACAAGGTCGCCGTCGCGGACGACGTCCAAGGCCCCATCTGGTACTCCGGCTCCAAACTCGCCCCGGACCTGTCCCTCCCCAAAATCCAGGAACGCCTGGCGAGTATGGGACCGCAGCCCACTGGACAGCCGGGCAAGCGCAGGCCCAACCCCTGGCACCAGGCCACCGCCGCAGCCGAACGCATCCCCCACCGCCTTGACCAGGCCGACGACGAAGCCTCCCAAGCACACCTGGCCGCCTTCGGTGAAGCTCTCGACGCGCTTCCCCTCGTCACACCCCAAGCCATACGTCCTCAACTCCGAGAGGCGGCAACCTCGTTCGAGCGCGCCACCCGCTCCCGCATCCACGCCGAACACCACCACGCCCGCGCCCTGCGCGGCGCCGTACGCGCAATGCTCCGCGAACCCGCGCCCAAAGACGGAGCCGTCCTGGCGATGTTCCTTGACGCCGCGATCCTCGTCGTCATCGCCGCCGCCCGCTGGCACCAACTCCACCATCACGACCAACAAGTCGCCGCCGCGCGCGAGACGCTCATCCATCTCCAGGCCGCTTACAGCCAAGCCGCAACTGCGCCTCTGGCCTCCCTCGCGCAACGCCGACCGCCCCAGCAGACGGTCGACCGACACATCCGACACCTGCGCCAGGCCGTGCCCCACCATGTCGAGAAGGTCGTCGATGACCCGGCCTTCGCCGCCCTCACCGCCACCCTCGCCGAGGCCGAGGCAGCGGGCCATGATCCGGAGCAGCTCCTTCAGCAGGCCGCCGATCAGCGAGCCCTGGACGACGCAGACTCTCCCGCACGAGTCCTGACCTGGCGTATCCAACGCCTCAGCACACGACCGGCGCCCAGCGCACGAGCCCGTGCTGCGCAGGCACGCAGCACAGTACGGACCGGCAGCGCACCACAACTCCCCGATGCCGCAGGCCACACATCCGCTGCCATCCCGACCTCACAACCCCCGCAAGCAAGGCGGCGCTGATCACGATCTCGCGGAGATCCTCGGGGCAAGCAGTTCCAGCACTTCTTCCCAGCGATACCGATCCGCCCCGCCGCCGGCCTTCGGCCGATGAGGTTCGTACGACCCGATCAGTACGCCCATCTCGCGCAGCCGCTCCAGGCTCTGCCGGTACGCGGGGTGGGCGGCCTGGGCGGAGTTCAGGTACGGCAGCACGGCGACCGGTACGCCCATGGCGGGTGCTTCGCACAGGATGCCCAGGGCGAGGTTGTCGGAGATCCCGGCGGCCCATTTGTTGACGGTGTTGAAGCTGGCCGGGGCGACGGCGATCGCGTCCGCGGGTCGGGTCGGGCGCGGTTGGTCCGGCGTCCGCCAGGCCGAGCGGATGGGGAGCCCTGTCTGCGCCTCGACCGCTTCCGCGTCGATGAAGCCGAGTCCTTGTGGGGTGGCGACGACGCCGACGTCCCAGTGCCGTTCCTGTGCCGCGGTAATCAGCTTGCCGACGTCGGTGGCGACTCCGGCCGCGCAGACGACGATCTGGAGGAACGGCTTGTCGGGCTGGTCACTCACGCGGGCACTCCCAGTTGGCGGCTGAAGTGGTGCAGCTCGGGCAGTGCCCGGCGGCGGTCGCGGGCTGCCATGTCGGCGACCAGTTCGCGTACGGCCGGGCGGCGGATGTCCTGAGCCGCACAGCTCTCGGCGATGCGCAGGGCCTGGTAGCCGTCGGCGAGTCTGCCCTGCTGACTGTAGGCGCGGGCGGTCTCCACCCAGAGCGCGGCCCGGCGCTCGAGGACGGGAATGTGCCGCCGCATGAGGGGTCGCGCGGTTTCCAGCGCGATGCCGGCGTCGCCGAAGGAGACGGCCGCGCTGATCTCATGCAGAGCCACGTTGGTGGGGCTGAAGTTCGCCCACGCGTCGGGCCGGTCGAACGAGACGTAGCGAGCCACTTCCTTGGCCTCGGTGAGGAAGTCCTGGGTGGTGGCGCGATCGCCGTTTCTGCTGGCGGCGGTCACCCCGCGCAGCAACAACAGGCCGACCGCCGCCAGATACCGGGGCGAGCGCTGGTCGTAGGAACCGGTGAGCTGGTCGGCAGTGTGGCGGACCATGTTCACGGCCTGGGCGGTGTGCTTCTCGCGCACGAGGACGTGGGCGTGAACGCGGACACTGGCGGCGAGGACGATGGGATCCCCCGACCGTTCCGCCTCGGCCATGGCCCGGCCGGCCGCGAGCCAGGCGTTGCCCTGATCGGCTCGCTTCAGCAGCAGACTCACCGATGTCTGGTACGCGGTGGCGAGCAACCCGGACGCCTCCGCAGAGCCGGACGAGCCGCCGGCGGCATGGCGCAGGTCGGTGATGAGACCCGGCAGCGTCCGTTCCAGATCCGTGTAGTCGCACGTGCAGAACATTCGGCGTACGTTCCGTGTCCGGTCCCGTAGCTCGTCGATGTCCAGGGCTTGCCTGGTGGCAGCAGGGCTCGTACTTGGCAGAAGTACCTGTACCAGGTCGAAATGTGCTGCGGTGGACGACGGCGGAGCCGCGAGAGCTGCGACGCTCGCGGCCAGGAAGGTACGGCGGTGCATGTCCTCTGTTCCGGGGTCGGCGGGGCTGGTGTCGGAGGAGGCGGCGAGACCGAGCCGGTGCGGTGGAATGTCCAGCACCTGCGCGATCTCGCGCAGCGTGCGCACGTCCTCGGTGCCCCTGCCGCTCTCCAGACGGCTCACCTTCGACTGGTGGTACCCCAGGGCGGCGGCAACCTCCGTCTGCGAACGCCGCTGTAACACGCGTGCCTGACGGATCACTTCGCCGATCCGTCTCGCTTCACTCTGTGCCTCGGCCATCTGTGCCACGGCCCCTTCTGCCGTCGCCGATCCTGCCTGCTCAACCGAGCGTAACCGAGCGGCAATTGACCGCGATGCAGCTCCTGCATAAGTCATGCGGCGCCGGCACACGGCGTGGCCCCGCCTGCCTCCGAAGCGGTTGCGTGGAGGTGCCACACCGATCCAGGAGGCCGCTCATGGAAGCGCATCAGATCCATTTCCCCGTTCACGGCACACCTGCTGCCGCCAGCTCCGCGCGCCGGCAACTCGCCATCGGGATACGGGCCTGGGACGCCTCCCTCGATCAGGAACTCCTGGAAACAGCGGAGTTGGTTGCCGCCGAGTTGCTCGCCAACGCGGTACGGCACGCGGGCCACGGCCCCATCTCGGCCGGCGCGCGCCTGAACGACGAACGCCTGCTGATCGAAGTGACCGATGCCAGCTCCAAGGCCCCGCAGGTCGGACTGCCTGACGCGGAAGAGGAAGGCGGACGCGGCCTGTTCATCGTCGCCGCCCTCGCGGACCGCCACGGGATCGAACCACTGCCGTCCGGCAAGCGGTGCTGGGCCGAGTTCAAGGTCAGTGGCCCGGACCAGCCCTCACGATGCCTTCCCCTGCAAAGGAGTTGACGGTTGACAGCCGTAAGGATTCCCCCGGTCGCCGCTGAAGTGGTCGCCATCCGGCCCGGCACCTCTCTCACCGGTTCTGTGACAGTCGACGGGTCCAAGAACGCGGCCCTGCCCCTCCTGGCCGCCGCCGCGGCCCTGCACCAGCCCGTACACCTGGGCAACGTCCCGGCGAACACCGACGTCGAAACGATGCTCACCCTGCTCCAGCAGTCCGGCTGGCACACGGCACGCCCCGTCACCGATCCGCACACCGCGGTCATCCTGCCCAGCGACAGGCCACAACTGGGCCCCGACCCCGAAACCGCCGCACGCATCCGAGCCTCGTACTACCTCGTGCCAGCGTTACTCGGCGCCTATGGTCGGGCCCGACTCCCCTGGCCAGGCGGGTGCCGGATCGGGGAGCGCGGCATGGAACAGCACTTCGCGGTCTACGAGCGCTTCGGCGACCGTACGACCGTCGACGACCGGGGCTACCTCGTGGAAGCAGCCGCCGCACGGACCGGAACGGTCTCGATCACGCTGCCCTTCCGCTCCCGAGGCGCGACCATCGCCGCGGTCCTGCGCGCGGTCGTGGCCGGACGGCCACTGCGGCTGGGCGGGCCCAACCTCTCGCCGGAAGTGCTCAGCGTCGTAGAGGCGCTACGGCTGGCTGGATGGCAGTGCCGAGTTAGCGAGTCCCTCCTCTCGCTCGCACCACCCCCGTCCGCCCCCACGGAGACCATCGCCTGGAAGGTGCCCGGCGACAAGATCGAGGCAGGCACACTGGCCTGTGCCGTCGCAGTGACGGGCGGCGAGGCGCGTATCTGCGGCGTACGCGGCGATGACGTCGTTCCCCTGGTCAGCGCGCTGCGACAGCTCGGTGTGCCCGCGAGCACCGAGGACGACGTACTGACCATCCACGCCCAAGACACCCACCCCACCAGCCGGCCGCTACGAGCCGTCGCCTCCCTCGCCCCCGGCGGCCTGGACGCCGACTTCGAACCGCCCCTGATGGCCTTGGCCCTCACCCGCCCCGGCACCCATCTCTTCTCCGACACCATCAACCCCGGCCGCCACGGCAACCTCCTGCCCCAATTCGCCCGGCTCGGCGCCGAGATCCACGACCTGTCGCCCACCAAGTGCCGTCTCACCGGCCCGCAGCAACTGACCGGCACCGGAGTGGAGGCCACCGACATCCGCACGGGCTCCGCCCTGCTCATCGCCGGCCTCACCGCACGCGGTGTCACCACGCTGGGTGGCCTCGACCAACTCCGGCGCGGACACGCCGACTTGCCCACCAAGCTCCACGCCCTAGGTGCCGACATCTGCGAGGTCACCCCATGAGCCGACGGTTACGGAAGATCATCGCTACGACGGACGTCCACTCGGCCTTCGACGCGGGCATGCCGATGCTCACCCACCTCCACACCGCCAGGGCCGAGAGCCTGATCGTGGACTGCGGCGACTTCTTCGAAGGGAGCGGCTACTACCGCTTCGGCAAGGGCCGGATCGAGCGCGAGATCCTCACCAGCCTGTACGACCTGCTCGCGCCCGGAAATCACGGCTGGCCGCACTACTTCGAACCAGGGCTGCACGAGATGACCGTGTGCGCCAACGCCTCCGACGCCAACGGCAAACCGCTCTTCGACCGAGTGCGCATCAAGCGGATCGGCGGCCAACGGGTCGCTATCACCGCGGTGATCGGTCCCCAGGCGTTCAACACGATCCCGACCCGCGACCGCATCGGCCACCGCGTCATAAACCCGGCTCACGCCCTGCGCGAGGTGATGCTGGAGAACCACCACCGAGCCGACGCCTGGATCGTGTTGTCCCACTCCGGCTTCGAGGAGGACCTGAAGCTGGCCGCCGCCTGCCCGTTCGCGGACGTCATCTTCGCCGGCCACTGCCACAGCGACACCTACGGCCCGGTGCGCATCGGCGACACGCTGGTCGTCAAAGGACGCGAACTCGGCATCGGCTACGCCACCGCAGAACCCGTTGGCAATGGATGGGGCACCCGCACATGCACCTTTCCCAACGCAGCCGTAGTTCCCGAAGACCTCTCCATGGTGCAGGAGAAGATCTCCCTCTTCAGCCGGAAGCTGGCGAGTCCGCTCGGAACCGTGAACGAGCCTTATCGCAATGAGGAGTTGGACCGCAGCCGTCTGCTGCGAGAGATCGCCGGCCGACTCCACTCCGGCCTCGGCGCAGACGCGGTGATCCTCAACGAGACCGCGCTCCGTTCCGTACAGCTCGGCGAAGTGCTCACCCTCGGCGACCTGTTGGCCATCGAGCCCTTCGACAACCACCTCGTCCACGCCGTCCTTCCTGACGAGCACGCCCAGGACCACGACAAGCTGCTCACGCAACTCATTGAATGCGTAGGCCCGTTGGTCATCGCCCCCACGCCTCTTCCGTCGGCGATGAGCAGCGTGCTGACGACGGGCTACCTCGCCGACAGCCACATGGGCGGCCGAACACATCAAGCCGGGCTCCGGCTCAGCCAAGCAGTACGCCGCGTCCTGGCCACCACCTTGCCCGGCGGTGCCACCGAGGGAGGCGAGCAGTGATCCTCACCGGCCCCGAGATCACCGCCGCTGCCCGCGACGGTCGCCTGACCATCGACCCCTTCGAGCTGGAGCAGGTCAACCCCAACAGCTACAACGTCCGCCTCGGTCCCACCCTGCTGACCTACGCCGACACCGTGATCGACTCCTACCGCCCCAACCTCACGCGTGAGATGCAGATCGGGACGGACGGATACGTCCTCCAGCCAGGGGAGTTGTACCTCGGGCACACCCTCGAACAGGTCGGCTCCAACTCCTTCGTACCGCTGCTGTTCGGCCGCTCCTCGGTCGGCAGGCTCGGCCTCTTCGTCGAAATCACCGCCCCCATCGGCGACATCGGCTTCCACGGCCAGTGGACGCTGATGCTCTCGCCGGTCCGTCCGCTACGGGTGTACGCCGGAATGAAGATCGCGCAGATCATGTTCTTCGTCTCCACCGGTGAAATCGACCCCTACCAAGGCAAGTACCAGGCCGCCACAGGACCGCAGCCGTCGAAGTACTGGCGGGACGTCGCCCCGTTGCAGGCGGTCGCCTCATGATCCTCACCGGCCCCGCAATCAGAGCTGCCCTTCAGGCCGGCGAGATCACGATCGAGCCGTACGATCCCGCCCGTCTCTCCCCGAACGCCTACGACTGGCGGCTCGGCGACACTCTTCGCGTCTGCGCCGGTGAACTGGACGCCGCCGCCCCCACCGCGTTCGTCGAACAGGTCATCCCCGCAACGGGCTTGGTGCTGAAGCCGGAGGTGCTCTACCTCGGGGTCACGCTGGAGAAGACCGGTTCAGAGACGTACGCGCAGATGCTCAACGGCGATCGGACCATCGGTTCACTCGGCATCTGGGTCCACGTCTCCGCCCCGCTTGGCCACCAAGGCCACGCCATCCGCTGGACGTTGGAGATCCGCGCGGCCAAGTCCGTCCGGGTCTATCCGGGGATGACCTTCGGCAAGCTCGTCTTCCTCACCGCCTTCGGCATACCGGCCAGCTACCAGCAGCAGCCCTCCAAGTACGCGACGACGGACGGCATCGACATCTCCCGCCTCTACGAGGAGATCCCCGGAGGAGTCCTGTGAGTCCCCGCCCAGCCGCCGGGCCGCTGGCCGCCACCCTGCTGGACCTGCCTGTCGGAAGCCCGGGCGGCAGCGTCGAACTCTTCCTCGACCTCTACACCGGCGACCGCCCTCTGATCCCCGCACGCGCGTTCATGCTCGGGCCGTCCAACGCGAGGCGCCTTCTCCCCGCTGGGCTCGACCTGCTGCCCGTGGCCGGCAAGTGCCTGGAAGGCCCGGCCTTCGGCAGCTACGTCACAGCCCTACGCAGGGCCCTCACTGCCGCGATCGACCCAATTCAGATCGGCGTCCTGCACCTCCAGCACCTGACCTTCGGCGCTACCCCAGCCCTGATCAGAGCCCTGCCCTTGCATCCCCGCATCGCCCTGGTCCACGGCATCGACCTGCTCTTCGCCGAGGCCCACCGCGATCAACTCCGCGTCCTGCGCGAGACTGCGAGAGCCGCAGACGCGATCGTCGTGCCGACGGTGGCAATGGCTGACCGCCTGCTCACGCTCGCCCCGCAGATCGACCGCAGGAAGATCACCCACATCCCCTGGGGCATCCCCAACCACCTACTCACCGACCCACCACCCCGGCCAACTCGCGCCTCTGCCAGCCACCTACGGCTGCTGTACGCGGGACGGCTGACCGCAGAGAAGGGGGGCGACGCCCTGATCAAGAGCCTGGCGCCCGTGCCAGGTATCGAGCTGAGCATCGCTGCGCCTAGGTCCCAATTCCACGCCCTGGCACCGTTGTTGCAACGGGCCGGCCTACGGCCCCGCTACCTCGGCTGGCTCCGCCGTCCACAACTGTGGAAGACGTTCGCCGACCACGACGTGCTGGTCATGCCGTCCACCACCCTGGAGGCCATGGGCCTGGTCGCACTGGAGGCCCAAGCCTGTGGACTGCCCGTCCTCTACCAACCCGTACCCGGCCTCAACGAGGCCCTCGCCGCCTCCGGAATGGCCACAGATTTCACCAACTCGGCCGCTCTCACCCGCGATCTGGATCGGCTGCGAACCTCTCCGGGCCTACTCTCCGCGCTGCAGCAGGCGGGCTACGCGAACGCTGCTCGCTACCCGCTGTCGGTTGCCGCACAAGCTCTGATCGACCTCGGCCACCAACTCTCCTGAGCCGGTACAGAAACCGGGCCATCCGGCGGGGCGAGGGCAGCCCCGCACGCCGTTCCTCCGCTCACCCCACCCGCGTCACTACGCTGACCGGCGGGATGCCCACTGCGAACAGGGAGACCATGACGTACCGCACCGACCGCATCGAACAGCTCCTGAGCGAAGGCGTCCGCGACAAGGTCTACCCCGGCGCTGTATGGGCCGTCGGAGACGCCGCCGGAACTCACGTCCACGGCGCCACAGGGGCCCTCGACCCCGAGCAGCCGGACATGCCGATGCGGTCCGACACCGTCTTCGACGCCGCCAGCCTTACCAAGATCCTCGCCGTGTGGTCCTCCATCGGCTCCCTCTGGGAAGAAGGCAAGCTCGACCTCGACTCTCCCCTCGGTACCTTCTGGCCCGAGGTCGAAGGCCACGCGCTCGGATCGGCAACCGCCCGCCAGTTGCTGACCCACACGGCCGGCGTCCCCCTGCGGGCCCAACTCAAAAACCTCTACGGCACCGACCCGCAGGACATCCGCGATGGCGTACTGAGAGAAGCACTGCATCGTCAGCCAGGAGAGGCTGTCGAGTACACCGACCGGGCCGCTCTCATCCTCGGCTATCTCGCCGAACACCTCTCCGGCCGGCGCCTCGACCAGCTCGCCGCGGAACGGACCTGGCAGCCGCTCGCCATGAACACCACCCGGTTCGGGCCGCTGCCCTCCGAGATCGCCGCACGGTGCGCACCGACCGAACTCGACGAGGACACCGGCACTCACCTCAAAGGCGTCGCCCACGACTTCTCCGCACGACTCCTGGGCGGCGTGTGCGGCATCGCCGGCGCCTTCACCGTCCTCGACGACCTCGCCGCTTTCCTGCGCCACATGGTGGGCGGCACCTCTGAATCTGAGCAGGCCGGCTTCGGGACGGCCTGGACGACCGAATCACTGACGATCCAGACCGGTGAACTGGAGTCCGCACGCGGCCTGTTCTGGCACCCGGCTCCCGGAACCGATCCAACCCAGGATGTCTGGGTGCACTACGGCTTCACCGGAACCGGCATGTGGATCTCACCCGACCAGGGGCGCTGGGCCGTACTGCTGACCAACAAGCTCTACTACACCCGCGACCGCCAGCCCCTCACCGAGATCCGCAACGTCTTCCGCGAGCTCGCCTTCGGCTGAGACAGAGGACCGACTCACGCCGCCGGCTCGAAGGTGACTCCAACTGCAAGTAGTCACACGGGGGTTGAGGTCGCGAGGATGAAGGGATCAGGCAGCAATTCTGAGGTGGACCGCGCCTCGCAACTGGCTGCGAGCGACGAAGGGACACCAGCCGTGGCTCAGCGGACCACCGACGACCAGCCCAAACCCCTACCGCCCGCCCTCGAATCCATGACCCTGCTGGTCGCCGCCGTCATCGTCCACGATCAGGCCACCAACCGCGTCGTCCTCCTCCAACGCAGCCAGAACGCCAAGTTCGCCCAGGGCATGTGGGACCTTCCCGTCGGCAAGAGCGAACCCGGCGAGCCCGTCACCGAGACCGCAGTACGCGAGCTGTACGAGGAGACCGGGTTGACCGTGAAGCCTGAGGCCCTGAAGGTCGCCCACATCATCCACAGCGCGTGGGGCGTTGAAGCTCCAAACGGCTTCCTCACGGTCGTCTTCACCGCCCACGCATGGACCGGCGAACCCGAAAACCGCGAACCTCGGAAGCACGCCCAGGTTCGCTGGATCGATACCAACGCCATCCCAGAGGCGTTCGTGGAAACAACTGCCAGTGCCCTCCACGCCTATCTCAATAGCGGTCCTCAGGTGTCACTTGACGGATGGGAGTAGAGGCGAGCCAGTTTTGAGAGAGCGTCAACAACTGCCGGCAGTGCCCGATCAAGGCCGCCTCTCCCCGCACCGGTGCCCGGAAAGTCGCCATCCTCCCGCGCGATCTCCGCGAGGTCCAGTCCGAATCTCGGACTGAGCAGCAGACCCAGGAATGGCTGTCGCACTACTCGCGGCGGGTCGCTGTCGAGAGCACGATCGGCGAGTTCGTCAATGGCCACGGCATGCGCCAGTACCGCTACCGTAGCGAAGACAAGGCGCGCGTCCAGCACGTCCTCACCGCCATCGCGGTCAGTCTCGAACGCGTCGACGTCCATCTCTCGCCGATGCCGACTCGCCAGCCTCGAAACCCGACCGCTCTTCAGGACCTCCTCGGCCGGCAGCCCATCCCCCGCCCTGGTCCTGGCGTGTCGCCACACACCCCTCAGGCTGAACTGATCATTCTGAAGGCGGTGGTCACCGCCTCGCCCCGAACCCCTGTGGGTCGGGCCACACGAGCAGCGCAATTCCGGCCTCGGGAACAGCCCGGCCGTGCGCGGTCAGGAGGGCTGCCGGCCGGACGGGTCTCCACCAGGGTCGTCAGCCATCTCGATGACCGCGGTGATGCGCTTGCCCACCGGTTCCCGTTGGACACAGAAGGTCTGGCTCACCGCCATGGCGATCTCCAACCCGTGCTGACCGATCCGTTCCGGGTCGGCAGCCTGGACCGACGGCAGCGCGGTGCTGCTGTCCCACACGCTGATCCGGACCGCGCCGTCGCTGATCTCCAGGTCCAGCAGGCAGGGGCCGGGCGCGTATTTGCGGGCGTTGGTGACCAGCTCGCTCACCACCAGCTGCACCATGCCCATAGCCCGAGCTGACACCGGCAGCCCGTGCACGGCCTGCACAGACACGAGGAAATCGCGGGCCAAGGCGCGTGCCTCCGCGATCTCCGCACTGCCTTCGAATGCGGCACCGGCCGTGATCGGACGGTCGACGAGCGGCTCCTGGCCCTCGGTTTGCCCAGCAAGGTCCATGGAACCGCCTCACGTCCCAAGCGCCGCTATTGCCCTACTCGCCTGCCCCCGGATCATCACCTCACGCGCAAACCAACGAGGTCTGTTTCCGGGAAACCGCTGCGGGTACCCCCACCTGGGCAGAGTTAAAGGGAGGGAACAGAACGCGAGCGGGCAGGCCGGGGAGTGGCGCTTCCTTACCAACCACGCCCGCGTGCTGTTCGCCATCGCACGCGACCCTGCCGCCCGGCGCCGCGACATCGCCGCTGTCTGCCGCATCACCGAACGCACCGCGCAGAGCATCCTCACCGACCTCGAACAGGCCGGCTATATGCGCCGCGAGCGCGACGGACGACGCACGCGCTGCATCCTCTGCCTGGACGGCGTCCTCCGCCATTCCTCAGAGGCACACGTACCGGTCCGGGAACTGCTGGACATCTTCACCTCTCGCGCCGACCAGCACTGGCCAGCGCCCACCCGCTGGTAGCCGCTCAAAATCAAGCGCTTAAGGCCAACGGCTGTACTGTCCCGTGGCCAAGTTCTGCCAAGGCTGCTCGTCAGACCAGGGCCTCTCCAAGGTCCTCGATAGCGTCAGGCGCTGAGGGGCGTGGGGCTTCAGGACCCGCGAGTGAAGCCCACTTGTGCTGGCGGGGGTTCTGGAAGGTCGGTCACCGAGGTGGGATGTAGAGACCATGCCGCGCGGTCGGGCGTACGTTTACGGGACAGGGCCAGATATGGGTAGGTGAACTGCCCGGCAGGGACTGATCGTTGTGTGGCACGACCGCAGCCGGAGGCATGGCCGGCCGATGAGGTGCGCGCCCCGTAACGGCGGCGGGCCTGCGCGCCCGTGGTGAAATCCTGACAGGTCATGGGAGGGTTTCGGCTTGGGCTTCCTCCCATGACCTGGCGGTCCGGGATGCCGGACTCCTGGTGATGCCCGCCCGCGAGCACCAGCACTCCGCCATTGCTCAGTGCTTCGGTGACGGGGCCTCACATTTGTGGTACTGGGCGGCAGGTTCTCGGTGGACCAGTTCAGAGCGCACACGCATGGCGCCGGGTACCCAACCAGGGTGACGTCATCAGGGTGCGGGCGACGAGGGAGGGTTCCCCTGGCGTCGCCGTGAGCTGAAGGAGCGGGGTCTGGCTCCCCACCTCGCAGGGGCGACGGGGAGAAGCGGGTGGGCCGGGGTCCGGTGCGGCCTAGTCGGTGGCGAGCATGCCTGCGCGGAGTTTGGCGAGGGTGCGGGAGATGAGGCGGGAGACGTGCATCTGGGAGACGCTGAGGTGTTCGCCGATCTGGGCCTGGGTGAGTTCGTCGACGAACCGCATGTGGATGATGCGGCGTTCGCGGTCGTCGAGTTCGGCGATCAGGGGGGCCAGGGTGTTGAAGTCCTCGACGAGTTCGAGGGCGTTGTCGTCGAGGCCGATGAAGTCGGCCAGCGCCGCTTCGCCGTCGTCGCTGGAGCTGATGGCCGCGTCCAGGGACGCGGACTTGTAGCCGTTGGAGGCGAGGCGCGCTTCGTTGACCTCTTCCTCGCTGAGGCACATCAGCTGGGAGAGTTCCTTGACGGTGGGCGTACGGCCGAGCCGGCTGCGGAGCTCCTCGTTGGCCTTCGCGAGCTGGACGCGGGCCTCCTGGAGGCGGCGGGGGACGTGCACGGCCCAGGAAGTGTCGCGGAAGAAGCGCTTGATCTCGCCGGTGATGTAGGGGATGGCGAAGGAGGTGAACTCGACTTCGCGGGTGAGCTCGAAGCGGTCGATGGCCTTGATCAGGCCGATCGTGCCGACCTGGACGATGTCCTCCATCTCGTCCTGGCCACGGCTGCGGAACCGCGAAGCCGCGTACCGGACGAGGGTGATGTTCATTTCGATGAGGGTGTTGCGCGCGTACTGGTGCTCGGGCGTGCCCTCTTCGAGAACGGCGAGCTGGTCGAGGAACAGCCTGGTCAGCTGACGGGCGTCCTTGGGGGCGACCTGCGAAGGGTCCGCGATCTCCGGCAGCACCCGGGTCTGCGCGTCTGCCGTCTTCGTCACCGTCATGTCAGGCCCCTCCCGCGTTGTCCGGACTCCGTGCCGCCGGTTCCTTGTCCGCCGACAATCATCGGCCTACCCGGGTTCACGGAATGCATACCCGGCGATTTCAGAGGGATCAGCCGGCTGCCGTCGGCCCCGTCCCTCGCCCCACCCGTTCACGTCCCTTCATGACGCTCCCTCGTGGGCGCGGGCCTCGGTGATGCCGTCGGTGTAGAGCAGCGTGGGGTCCAGTGGAGGCTGGACGCGGGGAGGCCGGGGAGTCGGGTGCAGGTAGGTGGTGGTCCCCAGATGTGCGTGGTGTGCCGCGCGTCGACGAGGCAGGGGGAGCGGGGCCTGTCGACAGCCGGACGATCGAAGGGGGTGCTCCCGATTTCTTCGGTCAGGGTCTGCGTTTTAGATCATGCGGCGAGTTTGCGCTTCGCCTGGCAGACGGTCCCGCCGTGCTGTGGACGCCTGACTCGCTGGCCCCCGCCCGCCGGTACCAGGCGCTGGGCACCGGCGGGATCGTCGCCGGAGCCCTTTCGCGTTCCCACTGTTCCTTGGCCGCTGCCGTCCTCGACCGATGCGGCCCGGAACGGTCAGGCGGGCTGGGTGAGTTCGGCGCGGCCGAACAGCAGCGCGTATCCGGTCGGGAGCTGGGTCAGGATGCGGTCCAGGAGGCCGGGGCCGGCCAGCTGGCCGACGACGGCGAGGACGGCTCCGGTGTCCCAGCGGGCGGTCGCGGGGGTGGCACCGGTGCGGGCGGCCAGGTCCTTGACGAAGCCCCAGCCGGTGAGTGGCTGGGGGGCCGGGATCTGGCCGGTGAGGTCGAGTGCTGCCTCTACGGGCAGGCAGGCGGCGAGTTCGACGCGTTCGTCGCCGGTGAGCTGGCGGCCCAGGGCCTCCAGCACGGCGCGCGTGACGTCCTCGGCCCGCTCCCGGGTGGGGTACGCGCCCTCGTAGCGGATTCTTTCCAGCATCTGGTGAAACGTCGTGCAGGGCCGGGCAGAAGCCGGTTCGCGCAGCGGAAGCATCGGGGAGTGGTCGCCTTTCTCGTGCGATGGGCTTGTCGCTGTTGGGAAGGGCCGGCCGGATGAGGGTCGACCGGCTGTGGGGGCGCGCCGGGGTGTGCGGGTTCAGATGTGATCGGGATGGCCGAAGAGGAGGTCGTAGCCCGGTGGGAGTTGGAGCAGGAGGCGGCGGGTGAGTTCCTCGCCCGCCGCGTCGGCGGTCACGCTCAGGACGGCGCCGACGTCCCAGGCGGCGGTCTGTTCGGTGGCTCCCTCGATCCATGCCGCGGTCGCCCGCAGGAACCGCTCCGGGGAAAGTGGCTCGGTGGCCCGCAGCGGGTTGAGAAGGATCATGGCGAAGGTTTCCGGGAGGCGGGCGGCCAGCTCGGCCCGGACCTCGCCCACCAGATGCGCGCCCAGCAGTGCCAGGACCGTGCGGGCGGCCCGCTCGGCGTCCTGGGGTGTGGTGTACTCGCCGCGTTCTCGCACGTGGTCGAGGAATGCTTCCCAGCGCATGGCCGCCCCTGCCTTGTCTGCGTCGTTGTGCGAGGGAGGTAGCGCGGAGGACGGGAGTTGAGGGGGGAGACCGATGCCCGTCCTCCGCCGTCGGTGCGGTCGAGGGGATGGCTCCTCAGCCGCTGATCTGCCGGGGCTCGGCCTGGCCGCCGATGGTGATCCTGCGGGGCTTGGCGCGCTCGGCGATCGGGATCCGCAGGGTCAGCACCCCTGCTTCGTAGTCGGCCGTGATGCGTTCGGTGTCCAGGGTGTCGGCCAGCACCAGCTGACGGGAGAAGACGCCCAGGGGCCGCTCGGAGAGTTCCATCTGCACGTTGTCGGCCTTCGCGACCGGGCGGCGCTCGGCCTTGACGGTGAGCATGTTCCGCTCGACGTCGATGTCGATCGCGTCCTTCGCCACACCGGGCAGGTCAAGGGCGATCACGTACTCCTCGCCCTCGCGGTAGGCGTCCATCGGCATTGCCGAGGGCCTGGACCAGGTGCCGGTCACACCCGTCAACTGCTGGGCAAGCCGGTCGAGTTCGCGGAACGGGTCGGTGCGCATCAACATCGCGAAAACACCTCCACAGGTCTGGCAGGAACTGCCAATGCGCTTCGTCTGGCACCGTTGTAGCATGTCATCCAAACGATGACAAGCTGAGTGTCATCCGAACGATGACGCCGAGAGGATCTTCATGGACACCTCCCCCGCACCTCGTGACCCCACCTCGTTCTTCGCCGCCGCGGCAGCGCTCCACGCCATCAACGAAGCCGTCCGCACCGCCCAGATCCCCCAGGCTCCACCATCCGCCGAAGGCGGCCAGGCCAGCTCCGAGGAAGCCCTGGCCGCCCTGCTCATGCTGCGCGAGCTGCGCGAACAACTCGCCGGATGGGAACCCGGACTCATCGAGGCGGCCCGTGCGGCGGGCAACAGCTGGGCCGACCTCGCCCACCCCCTGGGCGTAGCCAGCCGCCAGGCCGCCGAACGCCGCTACCTGCGCGTACGCCCCGGCACCCCCGGCACCACCGGCGAACAGCGCGTCCAAGCCACCCGCAACCGCCGCGCCGCCGACCGGACCCTCACCGCCTGGGCCCGCACCAACGCCGCTGGCCTGCGCCAGCTCGCCGGCCAGATCACCGCCCTCACCGACCTCCCCGCCCGGGCTCACACCCCCCTGGCCCGCCTCACCGAAGCCCTCGCCGACAACGACGCCGCCAACCTCATCGACCCGCTCACCGCCATCCACCCCCACCTCAAGGCCAACCACCCCGACCTGGCAGCCCGCATCCCCACCCTCACCCAC
>NZ_JAEQAZ010000171.1 GCF_016654115.1 Streptomyces sp. MBT53 | reverse complement strand
CACTCCCGCCCTCCCCGCGCTGCCGAAGAGCGCTGACGACTCCAAGAGCAGGAAGGCGCCCACCGACCTCGCCGGGGACGCCCTCGCGTCCCTGCAGAAAGCGGTCGCCACCCTGCTCGCCGCCGTCACCTCCGGCGATGTCGGCGCGGTCGTCCCGGCGGTCACCGGTGTGGTGACGGGCCTGGTCAACGTGGTCGCGGCCACGCTGCTGGGCGGCGGGCTGCCCGCGCCGAGCCTGGCCGGTCTGCCGGCGCTGCCCGCGCTGCCGTCCACGTCCTCACTGCCGTCCACGTCCTCGCTCCCTGCGGTGCCCGCGACGCCGGCCCTTCCGGCGGTGCCCGCGCTTCCGGGAGTGTGACGCGAGCAGTCGTAGAAAGGCCGTTGGGCCGATCCTTTCCGGGATCGGCCCAACGGCCTTTTCATATGAGGATGGGAAACGCCGATGAGACACACTCCGCATTCGGGTGGGGGCGCAGAAAGTTTCTGCGCACGGGTTTCCGGCCCGGCCGGAACTCGTTACACACGGCGACAGAATTCCCTCTGGTGACATGAGTTGCCGAAGAAAGGAACACGATGAAGTCCCTGAAGGCTGCCGCTGTCGTTGCCGGGTCCGTCGCCCTCGCCGGTGCCGCCGCGCCCGCGTTCGCCTACAGCCCCGCCGACGTGACGCCCACCAGCCTCACCGGCGCCGTCAACACCCTCACCAGTGGTCGGATCCAGCCCGTCGACGTGATGCCGCTGCAGCACCAGTCGGACGCGCTCGACACCGAGAACAAGCAGTCCCCGCTCAGCACCGTCAAGGGTGCGGCCGGCGCGCTGAACCAGCACAACCCACTGCTCGGCGGTCTGCCGCTGCAGGGCTGAGCCCGCCGGTGGTGTTCGAGGGGCGTCGCGAGGCGTCCCTCGTTCGTGTGGCGGGTCGACCGTGCCATCGGCCGGACGGGTGAGAACGCGTCCGGTGGGCTTCCGGCCCGTCGATAAGGTCGCGCGGTGACCTCAACCTCAAGCGAAACGCGCCCCTTCCGCGTCGCCGACCTCGGCACCCTCGTCGTCCTGGCGTGGAGCGGCGAGGCCCCCGACGGGGACATGCCCTACCTCCTCGCCTACACCCTGGGCGACGCCGCGGACGGCCCCGAGGCCGCGAGCGCCGCGGTGGAACGACTGCTGACCGACAACGGACTCCCGGTCGGCGGCGACGTCGTCGACGGAGCCACCCGGCCCAGCCTGCCGATCACCATGCTCGTCGAGTCCGGGCAGGCCGTCCTCAACATGCCGCAGCTCAACGCCCAGTGCGTGCCGCCGCCCGAGTGGCTCGCGGCGGTCGGCGAACGCGGCTTCGCCTACCTGGTGTTCACCACCCGCCCCTGGCCCGAGGCCGAGCCGGGCAAGCCCGTCACCCCCGAGGCGCTGGCCGAGTTCGCGGGCGCCGAGGAGACCCTGACCGCCGCGGCGCACGTGGTCCTGCCCGCCCGCAGCCTGCGCGGCTGACGACCGGACAGCGGGCGGGAACGCCGGTTCCGGCCCGCTGACGGGAAGCCGGTTCCGGCCCGTTGATGGGAATTCGGGAAAAGCTGACTACTGCGGCACCCGGGGGAATCTTGAACTGGTCTCCTTCCCGGGATCGTTACCCGGTCAGCACAAAGAGCCTCAGAACGCAGAGCCTCCGAATTCCGAAAGGGACCGTACTCACGATGAAGTCGACCACCCGAGGAACCATCGCCGCCGTCATCACGGCCGTGGCGGCCGCGACCGGCGCCGCCGCCGCGACCCCCGCCGCCGCGCTCGGCACGGTCCCGGTGCCCGTGCCGCTGGAGGGCGCGGAGAGCGCCCTCGGCATGGCGCTGCCCAAGCTGGGCGGCGAGATCCCGGTGCCGATGCCGGGCACCCCCGAGGGCCCGCGGTACGTCGAGGGCCGGCTCATCCCGGAGCACGCGCTGCCCCAGCTCCCCGTCCACGGCGGCCTGCCCGGCATCGGCCTGCGCGCCCCGCTGCCGCACGTCCTCGGCGACGGCTTCGACCACGTCGGCGTCAGCACCCCCGCCTCCGACCTGCGCACGATGGCCCCGGGCCTCGCCCTGGACGTCCCGCTGACCCCGCCCAACCCCGACAACTTCGGCCTCCCGGACCTGAAGGCGCCCCAGGCGGGCGTCCTGGCCCCGGTCCTGCAGACCGTGCCGGGCGCGGACCTGGTCACGGGGGCCGGCCTCTAGGCCGTAGCGCGGGAGCGAATACGGCCGTACGGCCGGAGTGGACATGGGCCCGGGTGGTGCGACCCGGGCCCTTCCCCATGTCATGGCATGTCATGGGTGCTTTCGGACGGTGACCGGGCGGGGGGTCGGACGGTTAGCCCCTCGAACGGTCGGAACGGACGAGGGAGTTGGGCCATGAGCGTGAGTGTCGGTGGAGTGTCGGTGGGCCGGGAGCCGGTCAGACCGGGGTCGGTGCGCAGGACGCGGCGGGAGGCACTGCGCGGGGCGTTCGGTGCCGTGCTCGCGGTGGCGCTGGTGCCGGTCGTCGCGGCCTCCCGGCCCACCCGCTCCGGGGAGGATCCCGGGGACACCGCCTTCGACGAGACGTACCGGGGCCGTCGTATCCGCGGTGTGCTGAAGGGGAGTTGGCAGGTCACGGTCGACGGCCGGCCGCTGCATCTGATGCGGCGCGCGGACGGCACCTGGCTGAGCATGGTCGACCACTACCGCTCGTATCCCACCGCGCTGGAGGCGACCCGCGCGGCCGTCGACGAGCTCAGCCCCGGCCGTGAACTGCGGGAGGCGGACGGGCAGATGGGGCAGATGCACATGGGGGGAGACCATGGCGTACACGCGTAAGGACGTCAGCACACTCACCGCCGGCGAGAAGCGGCGGTTCGTGGCGGCGATGCTGGAGATCAAACGGCGGGGCGAGTACGACGAGTTCGTGCGCACGCACATCGAGTTCTTCGTGCCCGACGGGGAGTACGGGCTGCGCTCCGCGCACATGGCGCCCTCCTTCCTGCCCTGGCACCGGCAGTTCCTGCTGGACCTGGAGCGGGCGCTGCGCCGGGTCGACTCCTCGGTGACGGTGCCCTATTGGGACTGGACGCGGGACCGCTCCGCGAGTGCCCTGCCCTGGACGAAGGACCTGCTCGGCGGTACCGGGCGGCGCTCCGACCACCAGGTGACGACCGGGCCGTTCGCGTACGCGGCGGGCAAGTGGAAGATCACGGAGAACATCACCGACGAGCCGTACCTCACCCGGGACCTGGGCCGCGCCGGTGCCCCGATCGCGCTGCCGACGAAGAGCGACCTGGACGGGGCGCTCGCGGATCCCGTCTACGACACCGCGCCCTGGGACTCGACCTCCCGCACCGGATTCCGCAACCGGCTCGAAGGCTGGGGCACCGGCTCGGGCAGCGCGTCCTGGCGCAACCACAACCGGGTCCACAAGTGGGTCGGGGGCGTGATGCTCGGCGGCGCCTCGGTCAACGACCCGGTGTTCTGGCTGCACCACGCCTTCATTGACCTCCAGTGGACGCGCTGGCAGAACAAGCACCGCGGCGCCCGCTACCTCCCGGCGAAGCCGCCGGGGCCGGGCGACGACCAGGAGGGGCGGATCGTGGCACGGCAGCAGCGGATGCCGCCGTGGGACGTGACACCGGAGCAGCTGGAGGACGTCAGCAGGATCTATCGCTACGGCTGACCGGTCGCGGACACGGGGAGAGCCCCGGCGCCTGAGGTGCCGGGGCTCTTCGCGTACGTCCGTCCGCGCGTGCGGTCGAATCAGTGGCCGTAGCCGTTGTCGCCGTAGCCGCCCGGGCCGGGGTGGCCGCCCTTGTCGTGGTGGCCGCTCACGTTGGCGCAGGTGTTGCCGAAGGCCGGGTTCAGCAGGCCGATCACGCTGATGGTGTTGCCGCAGACGTTGACCGGGATGTGGACCGGCACCTGCACGACGTTGCCCGACAGGACGCCGGGCGAACCGACGGCCGCACCCTGCGCGCCCGCGTCCGCCATGGCCAGGCCGGCGCCACTGAGCGCCACGGCGCCCGTGCCGAGAGCGACCACGGCCGCCTTCGCGATGCGAGACATCACGTTCTCCTTTGGTTCGGTGAGTGCGACTGCAGGACTCGCCGCCGCACTTCGGGTTCAACGCGGCGGTCCATGCCTGGTAACGGCGACAGCGCGGGGATCACCTTTTTGAACAGGACTTCGAGCGCCGGGAGAGGACGTTCGACGGCCGGAAATTCGGTGCCCCCGGCGGTCGGTGTCCACTAGCCTCCCGGCATGGCAACCGACCAACTGTTCCGTCTGTTCGCCGAGCAGAACCGAGTACGTGCCTTCGCGGCGGTGGCCCTGGGAGCGGAGACCTCCGAGGAGGTCGCCCAGGTGGCCGGCCTCACCCCGAAGGGGACGGCCCTCGCGCTGCTCAAGCTGCGCGAGCAGGGCGTGGTGAAGACCATGGACGACGGCGAACTCCGCGTCGACTACGACCTGTTCAGGAACCTCGCGCGCGAGGGCGAGGAGCCCGCAGACCAGGGCCCGTCCACCGGCGACGAGCACACCGACATGATCCTGCGGACCTTCGTCCAGGGCGGCCGGCTGATCCGCCTGCCCGCCCAGTGGACCCGCAAGCAGGTGGTGCTCCAGCACATCGCCGAGCAGACCTTCACCCCCGGCGTCGAGTACCCCGAGCGGATCGTCAACGAGAAGCTGCGCGCCTGGTGCGACGAGGGCGAGATCGACCATGTGACGCTCCGCCGCTACCTGGTGGACCTGCACCATCTGCGGCGGGGCAACGGCATCTACCGGCGCATCGAGGCGTGACCTACGGCAGCTGTCGTACGGGTGAACCCGCCAGGTAGGCCTGGATGTTCTCGACGGCCTGGCCGTAGTACGTCGTGTAGTTGGCCCGCGACACATAGCCGAGGTGCGGTGTCGCGAGCAGCCGCGGTGCCGTGCGCATCGGGTGGCCGGCGGGGAGCGGCTCGATGTCGAAGACGTCGACTCCGGCACCGGCGATACGGCCCTCGTGCAGCGCGGCGAGCAGGGCGTCCTGGTCGACGATCGCCGCGCGGGACGTGTTGACGAGGTACGCGGTGGGCTTGAGGAGGGCGAGTTCGGCGGGGCCGAGGAGCCCTCGGGAGCGGTCGCCGAGGGCCAGGTGGACCGAGACGAAGTCGCTGTCGGCGAGCAACTCCTCCTTGGACGCGGCGAGTTGTACGCCGAACTCGTCCGCGCGCTCCTTGGTGAGGTGCTCGCTCCACGCGGTGACGCGCATGCCGAAGGCGAGCCCGATCGTGGCCACCCGGCTGCCGATCTTCCCGAGGCCGAGCAGTCCGAGGGTGCGGCCGTGCAGGTCGGCGCCGACGGTCTGCTGCCAAGGGCCGCCCGCGCGAAGGGAGTTGCTCTCCTCGACGATGCCCCGGGCCAGGCCGAGCAGCAGGGCCCAGGTCAGTTCGACGGGCGGCGCCGAGGAACTGGCCGTACCGCACACGGTGACGCCGTGCGCCTCGGCGGCGGCGTAGTCGATGACCGTGTTGCGCATGCCGGAGGCGATCAGCAGCTTCAGCCGGGGGAGCCGGGCGAACAGCGAGGCGGGGAAGGGGACGCGTTCGCGCAGGGTGACCACGATGTCGGCGGTGGCGAGGGCGGCGGCCAACTCGCCCTCGTCGTCGAGGTGTTCACGCAGGCTGACGACGTCCACCGTGTCCTCGACGACCGACCAGTCGGCGAGTTCGGTCGCCACGTTCTGAAAGTCGTCGAGGACAACACAGCGCAAGGTCACGGAGGAACGCTACTCCTTGGCAAGCGAGTTGGCCGTGCGGGTCGGCTTGCCCAGGGCCCAGAAGAGGACGCCGAGGAGGATGAAGACGGCGAGCGGTACGGCCTCGGTGAGGAGGTACTGCCAGCGCTCGGCGTGGGTCCAGCCGTCCACGGCGTACTCGTCCTTCTTGAACCAGTGGTCTCCGAGTCCGGGAGCGATCAGCTGCACGCTGGCGAACAGGATGAGCACGGTGAGGACCACGCTGATGGTGCGGGGGAAGGGCGCCTTGTAGGGGCGGGGGACGTCCGGGGCCTTGTAACGCAGTACCGCGAGGGCCGGGAAGATGCCCAGGTAGCTGATGAGGGTGGTGGAGATGGCGAGGCCGAGGACGGCGCCGAAGAGCTTGGCCGCGCTGCCGTTGGTCAGCTGGTGGGCCAGGACCAGGACGAGGGTGGAGACCAGACCGCTGAGGATGTTGACCCGGACCGGGGTGCCGAACCGGCTGGAGATCACGCCGAGGAAGCGGGGCGCGGCGCCGTCGTAGCCGGAGACGGCGAGGGCGCGGTCGGAGCCCATGACCCAGGTGACGCCGGAGGACAGCACCGTGAGGATGAACAGGATCGCGGCGATGTCCCCGAGGACCGTGCCGGCGCCGCTGCTGGTGACGGTGCCGTCGGCGGCCACGTTGCCGCCGTAGACGGTGAAGACCTGGCGGATCGCGTCGAGGAAGCCGCCGAGGCCGGTGATGGCCTTGACCGGGAGGACGAGCAGGATGCCGAGGATGGGCAGCGCGTAGAGGAGCACGGACAGGGCGGCGCTGCGGAAGATCGCGAACGGCACGTCCTTCTGCGCGTCGGTCATCTCGTCGCCCGCCGTGTTGGGCAGCTCGAAGCCGACGTAGTTGAACATCAGGACGGGCACCAGGCCGACGAAGCCCGCGTACGTCGGGGAGAAGTCGCCGAGGCCGAAGCCGTGCAGGCCGTGCTTGATGCCGTAGACGACGACCGTGAGCGTGAAGAAGCCGAGGAGGACGAAGCGGCTCCAGGCGCCGATGGTGGGGATCCACTTGCCGACGTCGAAGGAGAGGATCGCGGCGAGGACGCCCACCCAGATGAAGACGAGGGCGAAGGCGTAGAAGGCCGGGGTGCTCAGGTCCTTGCCGTCGTTGAAGAAGGTCGTGAACGCGGTGACGGCGGCGACGGCGAGGGTGCCGCCGAGCCAGACCGGGTTGGTGATCCAGTACAGGAAGTTGTTGACGGCGCCCGCGAGGCGGCCGAAGGCCCGGCTGGTCCAGATGTAGGGGCCGCCCTCCTCGGGGAACGCGGCACCCAGCTCGGCGATCAGCAGCGCCGAGGGGATGAAGAACACCACGGCCAGCACGATGAGCCAGGTGAACGCCTCGGCGCCGGAGGAGGCGACCGTGCCGATCGTGTCCACGCCGACGATGGTGCAGAGAAGGAAGAAGAGGATGTCGAAACGGCCGAAGTGCTTGCGCAGCTTCTGCCGCTCCGTCTGGGCTGCGGCCGGCGCGTCGGCCGGCTCGAAGGCTGTCTGACCAGCGGCCACCGGGAGCTCCTGCGGGGACGAGGGGCGGGATTCGGCCAATGATCGGCTCCCATGGGGAACCCCACAAGCGTTCGGGGCCAAGTCTTGACCATTACGTATCCATCGGGACGTAACGGAAACCGGGGGGAAACACGAGAGCGATCGAGTCACCGGCGCGGTGGGTCGGCCGCGCCGGCGGCCCGGACCTCAGCCCAGCTGCCTCACCGTCGCGTAGCCGATGCGGGCAAGATTCGGGGAAGCGACTTCGCCGCCGAATACGAATCTCAGAGCGGCCATGTCTGCCGATCGGACAACAAGGAGCCCGTCACCGCTCCGGATGAAATGGCGGAGATCTTCGAGGAGTAGGCCCACCCGATGAACGGTGGATGTGCGGAGACGCAGTGCCTGAGCAAGGCGTATGCAAGAGAAGGTGAACCCGGTATCCGAGGCGGGAACATGACTACGGTGCATGTGAGCGATACGCCCAAGGATGACCACGGTGCTCCTGCCACCCCGTGCAAGGCGTGCCGCCGAGTGATGGACAGCTTGGGGGCGAATTACTAGTGAGCGGCGAACCGGCGGATTTCATCTCCCGATTGAACCCGGCGACGGTTTCCGCCCTGCGGCAGGCCGGCTGGTACCCCGGGCGACACCTCGACGTGTCCTCCGACATCCGGTCTCTGGAGGAGCAGGGGTACATTCCGAGCCCATTGGCAACTGCCTTCCTCGAATCATTCCGAGGTCTGAAGATCGGGCCGGCCCGTGAGGACGGCCCCAACTTCATCAACGGCGAACCGTTCTTCGTCGATGCCGTGGGGGCCGGCGGCAGGCATCAGGACGAATCCTCGGCGATCGGCTCAACCCTCGGTGGTTCATGGTTTCCCGTCGGCTGGTGGCTCAGCTATTCGCATGTCTTCATGCGCCCGGACGGGGCTGTGGCCGCTTACGCGAACGGCCTGATCTGGAGCATCGGAAGCACACCCTGCGAGGGCTTGGACCTCATGGTGAGCGCGGATCGCCCGCTGATCTGCGTTCATGCGCCCGAGGGGATGAAGCCGTGGCCCAAGTAGGGCTCAGGTGCCCGTCGGGACGGGTGGACGAGCCATCGGTCAGGCCGGGCCGACGCGTATTTTGGAATCCCTCACCGAGAGTGATTTCGGCGGAGACCGCCTGATGCCCGGAGGCAACAGCCCGCGCGGCCGACTCCGTCCGCCCGCATCGCGGTGGGCGCACGGGATCTTGGGCGGCTTCACCGGGAACTGCGGTTCCGCGCTCACGGCTTGCGCGCCATGCGCCCCATATCAAGGGCTTGGGAAGATCGGACACCGGGACGGGCGCGTCGGGGCGCCAGTCGTCCAGCGGTACGAGGCCCGGTCGCTGGAGGTCGAAGTCGCCGAAGAACTGCTGGAGTTGATGGGCCGTGCGGAGTTGCCCGCGGCCGGTCTCTCCCTGGTAGAGGCGGAACAGTGTGGTGGCGCCGGTCGGATCGGCGTCGGACACAAGGGAGTTGAGGGCGAGGGCGCTGCCCGGTGCCAGGCGGTCGCGGAGGGCGGCGAACTGGGTTGCGGTGGCGGGTGTTTCGGGCAGGAAGTGGACGACGCCGGAGATGATGACGCCGAGCGGGGCGGTGAGGTCGATCAGGGCGTGCAGGTCGGGGTGGTCTAGGACGGACGCCATGTCCTGGACGTCGCCCAGGAGCAGCACGGATCGACCGGGCTCCAACAGGGGCCTGCCGTGGGCGAGAACGGCGGGGTCGTTGTCGACGTAGACGACTCTGGTGCCGGGGTGGTGGCGGGCGGCGACCTCGTGCACGTTGTCCTGGGTGGGCAGGCCGGCGCCCAGGTCGAGGAACTGGGTGATGCCCTCGGCCGTCATGGCGGCCACCACCCGCACCAGCCAGCGGCGCATGGCGCGGGCCAGCAGGGGCGCCTGCGGGTTGGCGGCGATGATGCGTTGCGTGGCCGCGCGATCGGCGGGGTAGTGGGTGCGGCCGCCGAGGAAGTAGTCGTAGATCCGGGCCACGTTGGGCACGTCGGGCTCGATACCGGGCGGGGCCTGGGGGGCGGTCTGCTCGTCGGCCACGAGGAGTCACCTTGTCTGACCTGCAGAAACGCGGAGTGTGATTGGGCGCCCCCGGCAGGACTCGAACCTGCGGCCAAGCGCTTAGAAGGCGCCTGCTCTATCCACTGAGCTACGGGGGCCGGGTGTGGTGGCCTCGGTCGTGGTGTGCCCGGGTGTGGGCCGGTCCGTGACGTTGCCGGGGACAAGGATAGGGCTCCCGGGTCCTTGTCCCTGTTGCTTCCCCTCCGTGGCTCGATGTGGAGGTTCGGTGAAGCGGTCCTGATAATCGCAGGCAGGTACGAATCGTGCATCGCTTTTGGTGCCCCGCGCCACGGGTGTTGTGCACTCGTTATGCCTGGACTGTGCCCTTGCCCCAGTCATCCCTTCCGTCCGTTGTGTTCCGTCGGCGCGCAGGCATGCTCATATGCTTCAGAATTCCCCCAAAATTGGGCATTCTTCACATGTGGTGACCTTGGACGTACGGCCTCAGCTGCTCGACGCACTCTCCGCCCTGCGCGACCGTGTCGCCGCCGCACGCTTCCCGCTGCCCCTCGCGGGGGCTCCACGCGCGCGTGCCAACCGCGACGAACTGCTCGCCCAGCTCGACGACTATCTGGTGCCCCGCCTGAAAGAGCCCGAAGCGCCCCTGCTGGCCGTGGTCGGCGGTTCCACCGGCGCGGGCAAGTCGACGCTCGTCAACTCCCTTGTGGGGCGCCGGGTCAGCGAGGCCGGCGTGCTGCGGCCGACGACCCGCACACCGGTGCTGGTCTGCCATCCGGAGGACCATCACTGGTTCAGCGGGATGCGCGTGCTGCCCGACCTCACGCGCGTGTGGGTGCCCCATCAGGACCCGGGGGACGAGTTGCTCCTCCCTGGGGAGGACGGTATGCGCGTTCTGCGGGTCGAGACCGCCGACTCCCTCCCGCGCGGAATCGCCCTCCTGGACGCGCCCGACATCGACTCCCTGGTCGCCGACAACCGGGTACTGGCCGCCGAACTGATCTGCGCGGCCGACATCTGGGTGATGGTCACCACGGCCGCCCGCTACGCCGACGCCGTGCCCTGGCATCTGCTGCGCAGCGCCAAGGAGCACAACGCGACCCTGGTGACCGTCCTCGACCGGGTGCCCCACCAGGTGGTGTCCGAGGTGTCCCGGCAGTACGGCGCCCTGCTCGCCAAGGCCGGCCTCGGCGACGTACCGCGCTTCACGGTGCCCGAACTCCCCGAGTCCGCCTGGGGCGGCGGGCTGCTGCCGGCCAGCGCCGTGGCGACGCTGCGGAGCTGGCTCGTGCAGCAGGCCCAGGACCCCGCAGCCCGGCACCAGTCCATGGCACGCACGGCCTACGGCGTCCTCGACTCGCTCAAGTCGCGGATGCCCGAGCTGGCCGGTGCCGCCGCCGCCCAGTACGCCGCCGCGCTGCGGCTCACGGCCGCCGTCGACGGGGCCTACGACAGCGAGCACGCGCGCGTGCGGGGCCGGCTGCAGGCCGGGGCCGTGCTCGCCGGGGACGCGCTGAAGCGCTGGCGCGCCTTCCCGCTCGACTGCTCCGCCGGCGAACTCCTCGACGCCCTCGCCGAAAGCCTCGCCGCACTGCTGCTGTGCGCCGTCACGGCCGCCGACGAGCGCGTCGACGACGCCTGGCGCCGCGAACCGGCCGCGGGCGCCCCAGAGCTCACCGACCGCGATCCCTCGCTGGAGAGCGCCGAGCACCGCATCGGCATGGCCGTACGGCGCTGGCGGCGCGAGCTGGAGGAGTACGCCGAGGAGGAGGTCGCCGACCTCGACCGGAGCATCGCCCCCGACCCCGAGGTGGTCGCCGCCCTCGTCGCCACCGCGCTGCTGGGCGGCCGTAGGGCGAGGTCCGCGGGGGAGGGGCTCGCCGAGCGGATCGGCGCCCACGGGGCGCTGCGGCTGCGCGACCGGGCCGGACGGCTCCTCAACGACCACCTGGACCGGGTCGTGCACACCGAGCGCGAACGCCGGCTCGCCCCGCTCGACGCCCTCGACGTGCACCCCGAACCCCAGGCCGAACTCATCGCCGCGCTGTCCGTACTGCAGAAGGAGAGGTGACCGGTGACTGCCGTCACTGACCAGGACCACACGGACGAGATGGACCACGCCGATCACGCCGACGACGGCCGCGACGCGGACGCCAAGGACGAGCGCCCTGAAAACCCGCCTCCCGTAGAGGCCGCACAGGAAATCGGCGACCAGGAGGACACCGACGGCCACGCGCGCGTGCGGGCCGACACCTCCGGCCGTACGGAATCCAGGGCGGCCGTGGACCCGGCGAACCCCACGGACCCCGAGGAGGCGACCGGCTCCTGGGACGACGGGCTCATCGCGCGGCGGGTCAACGAGACCACCGCCGCGCAGCAGGCCGCCGCCGTGGAGATCAGGGCCTCCCGGGGACAGCAGACGGCGCACCCCGCCCAGGTCCCGGCCCCCTTGGCGTACGACGGGCCGCTACGGTCCCGTCTCGACGCCTTGCGCGAACTGGTGGGGCTCTCCAGGACCCGCCTCGACAGCGGGACCCTCGCGGAGGCGGGGCGGGTCCTCGACGAGGCCGCCGCGCGGCGCAGGCTCTCCGGACAGCACACCGTGGTCGCCATCGCGGGCGCCACCGGCAGCGGCAAGTCGCAGCTCTTCAACGCGCTCGCCGGAGTGGCCATCTCGGAGACGGGCGTACGACGGCCCACCACCGCCGCGCCCATCGCGTGCAGCTGGAGCGACGGCGCGGCCACCCTCATCGACCGGATCGGCATCCCGGGACGGCTGCGCAGACGCCCCCTGCAGAGCGCCGAGATGGAGGCCCAGCTGCGCGGGCTCGTCCTGGTGGACCTGCCCGACCACGACTCGGCGGCCGTCGCGCACCGCGAGCAGGTCGACCGGGTGCTCGCCCTCGTCGACGCGGTCATCTGGGTCGTCGACCCGGAGAAGTACGCCGACGCGATCCTGCACGAGCGCTATCTGCGGCCGATGGCGGGCCACGCGGAGGTCATGTTCGTCGTCCTCAACCAGATCGACCGGCTCCCCGGGGAGGCCGCCGACCAGGTTCTCGACGATCTTCGGCGACTGCTCGACGAGGACGGGATCGCCCTGGGGGAGTACGGCGAACCGGGCGCGACCGTGCTGTCCCTGTCCGCGCTCACCGGGGACGGCATCCCCGAACTGCGGGAGGTTCTGGGCCAGTTCGTGGCGGATCGTGGAGCGGCGGCACGGCGAATTTCAGCCGATGTTGATGCCGCCGCCTGGCGGCTGCGGCCCGTGTACGCCACGGGGCGGCGCACCGGGCTCAGCGAGGAGGCGCGGGACGAGTTCGCCGCGCGGCTCGCGGACTCGGTGGGCGCGACCGCGGCGGGCGAGGCGGCCGAACGCGCCTGGCTGCGCAACGCCAACCGGGCCTGCGGCACGCCCTGGCTGCGGCTGTGGCGCTGGTACAACGACCGGCGCGAACCGACCACCGGCCGACTGCCCGTCCGGGCCCAGGAGGACGAGGAGGCCACGGCACGCCAGCGCGTCGAACAGGCGGTCCGCACGGTCGCCGACCGGGCCTCCGGCGGGCTGCCCGCGCCCTGGGCGCAGGCGGTGCGCGAGGCGGCCGTACGCGGGGCGCAGGGGCTGCCCGAGGCGCTGGACGAGCTGGCGGCGCGGGCCGGGCTGCCCGTGGGGCGCCCGCCGCGACCGGGGTGGTGGCCCGCGGCCGTACTGGCGCAGGCGTCCATGACGATCCTCCAAGTCGTCGGCGGGCTCTGGCTGTTGGGCCAGATCATCGGGTTCATGGCACCGAACCTGGGGGTGCCGGTGCTGCTGATGGTGGCCGGCATCATCGGCGGCCCGCTCGTCGAGTGGAGCTGCCGGATGGCGGCCCGCGGCCCCGCCCGGCGCTACGGCTTCGACGCCGAGCGGCGACTGCGGGAGGCCGCGGCGGGCTGCGGCCGGGCACGGGTGCTCGATCCGCTGGCCGCCGAGCTGCTGCGGTACCGGGAGGTGCGGGAGCAGTACGGGCGGGTCACCGGGGCGGGCGTCGGGACGGGGTGATCGGGACGGGGTGAACCTCGGTCCGAACGTCGTTCCCTCGTCCGGGTGATGAGGTTTTCCACAGGTGGGCGGTGGTGCACAGCGCTCAGCGGGCCCGGCTCGGCGGAGGCAGTCTGACTGCAGCCGTACGGGACGGGCCCGTACGCGTTTCCGCCTGGCCTGCGCGGCCGGGTGAGGGAGGGATGCGCGATGAACGAGACCATGGTCTGCGCGGTGGGCAATGTGGCGACACCGCCGGTGTACCGGGAGTTGGCGGCGGGACCGTCGGCACGTTTCCGGCTGGCGGTGACCTCGCGCTACTGGGACCGGGAGAAGAGCGCGTGGACGGACGGCCACACCAACTTCTTCACGGTGTGGGCCAATCGACAGCTGGCCACGAACGTGGCGGCGTCGCTGACGGTCGGTGACCCGGTCGTCGTCCAGGGCCGGTTGAAGCTGCGCGAGGAGGCGCGCGAGGGGCAGCCGAACCGGTCCTGGGCGGACCTCGACGCCGTGGCGATCGGCCACGACCTGGCGCGCGGCACCTCGGCCTTCCGGCGGGCCAACAGGCCGGACACGGCGGCCTCTCCGCCCCGGCCCGAGCCCGACTGGGAGACACCGGCCGGGGATTCCGCCGAGGTCTCCGGGCAACCGGACCGGCGGCGAAAGACCGAGCCCGTCGCGGTGACGTGATGTCAGTGAATGCCCCGAGCTGATCGAACTACGGCTTGTCCGAGGCTTATCGATGAATGCGTTCCGAATGACTCGGTGGATTTGTCGATAAGCCACGCTCGCAGGTGATCTTGGCGATAACGATTCCGATTCGGAACGGTTATCGGATCACCCGACTGGAGAACGTGGTGCGCCCGCCTCCCTAGGATGCCGGACATAGCTCGGGCACAGCTCTCGGCGCTACAGATTCTGCTGGTGGGACCACGTCACGCCCCCCACGCCCATGGGTCCTGCTCGAAGGGGAATTCCGTGTCTTCTGCGTTGTCCGTCTTCTCCGCGCTGTCACCACGTGGCCGCGGCGCCGTGCGCTTCGTCGCCGCGACCTGGGCGTGCGGACTCGTCGCCGCCGGTGTGCTGGCCGGCGCGGGCCCGGCCTTCGCCGACGAGACACCGCAGACCCAGGGCGGGGCGACGGCCACGATAGGCGGGCTCAAGACGTACGGCGACGCCGTGATCCACGACGCCGGCGGCAGCGATGTGCAGGTCTCCGCGGGCCTGTTCGAGATGTCCGTGGACGGCGGCGGCACCCTGCAGACGTACTGCGTCGATCTCCAGAACCCCACCCAGCGCGACGCCAAGTACCACGAGACCGCGTGGAGCGGCACGTCGCTGGGCACCAACAAGAGCGCGGGCAGGATCCGTTGGATCCTGCAGAACTCCTACCCGCAGGTGAACGACCTCGCGGCGCTCTCCGCGAAGGCCGGCACCAAGGGCCTGACCGAGAGCGACGCGGCGGCCGGCACCCAGGTGGCCATCTGGCGCTACTCGGACGGCGCCGACGTCGACGCGGTCGACCCGCAGGCGGAGAAGCTCGCGGACTACCTGCAGAAGAGCGCGCGTGACGTCGCCGAGCCGCAGGCCTCGCTGACCCTCGACCCGCCCGCGGTCTCCGGTCACCCCGGCGAGCGGCTCGGCCCGGTGACGGTGCACACCAACGCGAACGGGGTGACGCTGACACCGCCCGCGGACGCCACCACGACCGGGGTGCGCATCGTCGACAAGGACGGCAAGACCGTCACGTCGGCGGCGGACGGCAGCCAGGTGTTCTTCGACGTCCCCGAGCGCGCGGCGGACGGGTCGGCCGAGCTGACCGTGCAGGCCTCCACCACCGTGCCCGTCGGCCGGGCCTTCACCTCCGAGAACAGGAGCCAGACGCAGATCCTCGCCGGTTCCAGCGAGTCGACGGTCTCCGCCGCCGCCGACGCGGACTGGGCGAAGACGGGGCCGATACCGGCACTGTCGGCACGGAAGAACTGTGCCGCGGGCGGCGTGGACATCACGGCGGCCAACGAGGGCGACGAGACGTTCACCTTCGATCTCATGGGCGTCGAGCACGACATCGACGCCGGGACGTCCCGGACGGTGACGATCCCGTTCCAGGAGGACCAGGCGTACGACTTCACGATCACCGCGCCGCACGGCTACGCGAAGCGGTTCGCCGGAGTCCTCGACTGCCGGACGCAGAGCGACGCGGGCGGCGCCGTGACCCAGACGCTCAGCGAGCCCAGCCCCGCCACGGTGGGCGGCACCGCCGCCGACACCAACCTCGCCGAGACGGGCGGCTCCGCCATCACCCCGATGATCACGGTCGTCGCCCTCGGCCTGGTCGGCATCGGCGCCACCGCCCTGATCCTGCTGCGCGACCGCAAGCCCGGACAGCAGGGCTGAGCGGTAGCGGCGGCGGCACGCAACACCATCGACACCGAATCGGGGGGAACCACTGATGAAGCTCACCGTTCGCCGTGGAGCGGTCGTGATGATCGCGACCGGTCTGCTCGGCGCAGTGCCCGGGACCGTCGCGGCCGAAGCCGCCCAGCCGCGGGCCGCGACGACGGCGACGACCGCGGCATACGACTGCAGATACGGAGCGGTCTCCGTCTCCGACGCCGCCGGGTCGGTGGTGCCCACGGCGACCCGCGCGGGCGTGGCGCTGCACGCCCGCCTCCGGGTGCACAACACCGAGTCCGTGACCCTGCCCAAGGCCACCTACGTCTTCGCCCTGGGCAATCTCATGCGGAACCGCGGGCCGGCCCCGCTCGTGCAGTGGCGCGTGGGCAACGGCCACTGGCACAGGATGAGCCTGCACTGGAACAAGAAGACCAACGGCTCACTGCCGCTGTGGAACTCCACGACCCTGTCCCTGGGCACGATCCCCGCGCGAGGCACCGTCACCACCGAGATATCGGTGACCTTCCCCAAGAAGTCGATCAAGGCCGTCGACTACGACTTCCTCGACGTCCACAGCGGTGTCTGCAGCGGCACCAGGCTGGACTGGTACGTCGGCAACGGCTTCGACTACGGGCCGTGGCACGGCACTGAGGGCCAGCCGGTGTAGTTCCGCCGGACCGGGCGCCGCAGCCCGCGGCCAACCCCCAGCTCACAGCCCCCTCGCCCATACGCGTTTCCCCCGAGGGCCAGGGGTCAGGCAAGATGGACTACATCTGCCCACTCCAGATTTCAAGCTGCCGGACGGTTTCTCTTGGCTGAGTACATCTACACCATGCGCAAGACGCGCAAGGCGCACGGCGACAAGGTCATCCTTGACGATGTGACGCTGAGCTTCCTGCCCGGCGCGAAGATCGGTGTGGTCGGACCTAACGGTGCCGGTAAGTCCACCGTTCTCAAGATCATGGCGGGCCTCGAGCAGCCCTCCAACGGCGACGCCTTCCTGTCGCCCGGCTACAGCGTCGGCATGCTGCTCCAGGAGCCCCCGCTCGACGAGTCGAAGACGGTCCTGGAGAACGTGCAGGACGGCGCCGCCGAGATCATGGGCAAGCTCAAGCGCTTCAACGAGGTCGCCGAGCTGATGGCGACCGACTACTCCGACGCCCTGCTCGACGAGATGGGCAAGCTCCAGGAGGACCTGGACCACGCCAACGCGTGGGACCTGGACACCCAGCTGGAGCAGGCCATGGACGCCCTGGGCTGCCCGCCCGGCGACTGGCCCGTCACCAACCTCTCCGGTGGTGAGCGCCGCCGCGTCGCGCTCTGCAAGCTGCTGCTCGAAGCGCCCGACCTGCTGCTCCTCGACGAGCCCACCAACCACCTGGACGCCGAGTCCGTCCAGTGGCTGGAGCAGCACCTCGCGAAGTACCCCGGCACCGTCGTCGCCGTCACCCACGACCGGTACTTCCTGGACAACGTCGCCGAGTGGATCCTCGAACTCGACCGCGGCCGCGCCCACCCCTACGAGGGCAACTACTCCACCTACCTGGAGAAGAAGGCCTCCCGCCTCAAGGTCGAGGGCCAGAAGGACGCCAAGCGCGCCAAGCGGCTCAAGGAGGAGCTGGACTGGGTCCGCTCCAACGCCAAGGGCCGGCAGGCCAAGTCCAAGGCGCGTCTGTCCCGCTACGAGGAGATGGCCGCCGAGGCAGACAAGATGCGGAAGCTGGACTTCGAGGAGATCCAGATCCCGCCGGGCCCGCGTCTGGGCTCGATCGTCGTCGAGGTCAGCAACCTCTCCAAGGCCTTCGGCGACAAGGTCCTCATCGACGACCTCTCCTTCACGCTCCCGCGCAACGGCATCGTGGGCGTCATCGGCCCGAACGGCGCCGGCAAGACCACCCTCTTCAAGATGATCCAGGGCCTGGAGACGCCGGACTCCGGTTCCATCAAGGTCGGCGAGACCGTCAAGATCTCCTACGTCGACCAGAGCCGCGAGAACATCGACCCCAAGAAGTCGCTGTGGGCCGTCGTCTCGGACGAGCTGGACTACATCAACGTCGGCCAGGTCGAGATGCCGTCCCGCGCCTACGTCTCCGCGTTCGGCTTCAAGGGCCCCGACCAGCAGAAGCCGGCCGGCGTCCTCTCCGGCGGTGAGCGCAACCGCCTCAACCTCGCGCTCACCCTCAAGCAGGGCGGCAACCTGCTGCTCCTCGACGAGCCGACGAACGACCTCGACGTCGAGACCCTGGGCTCGCTGGAGAACGCGCTCCTGGAGTTCCCCGGTGCGGCCGTGGTCGTCTCCCACGACCGCTGGTTCCTGGACCGGGTGGCCACGCACATCCTCGCCTACGAGGGTGACTCCAAGTGGTTCTGGTTCGAGGGCAACTTCGAGTCCTACGAGAAGAACAAGGTCGAGCGGCTCGGCCCGGACGCCGCGCGTCCGCACCGCGCCACCTACAAGAAGCTGACCCGGGGCTGATCTTCTTGCGCCACATCTACCGTTGCCCACTGCGCTGGGCGGACATGGACGCGTACGGCCACGTCAACAACGTGGTCTTCCTCCGCTACCTGGAGGAAGCCCGTATCGACTTCCTGTTCCGCCCGGACAAGGACTTCAAGCAGGGCTCGGTCGTGGCGCGCCACGAGATCGACTACAAACGCCAGCTCGTCCACCGGNACCGGGACGACGACGAGGAGGAGGCCGTCGCGGCATGACGGTCCTCCACCTCGCCGACGAAGGGGAGGCGGCGGACTTCGCGGCCTTCCTCTCCCGGCTGCTGCACTACGACCGCGGCGCCGCCGTCCGCCTCCAGGCGGCCGGCACGGCCCTCGCCGTCTTCGGGCGCCCGCCGTCCTTCGAGGTGCTCGCCATCCGCGCGGTGCGCCTCGCCAAGCCGTACGAGAACGGCCTCGACGCCACGCTCGACGTGACCGTCTCCGCCGGTGAACTCCTGGAATCCCTCGACGAGTCGGCGGCCACGGCCCGGGTGCCGGCCGCGGTGACCGGCCCGCCGTGGGCCGGGGTGCTGCCACCGCGTGGCGGCTGGGCCCCCGAGTCCGGACTGCCGGAACCGCAGGCGCTGCGCGGGATGATCGCCGCCGGGG
>NZ_JAEQAZ010000170.1 GCF_016654115.1 Streptomyces sp. MBT53 | reverse complement strand
CCGGCCCACCCACGCGCCGCCCACCCAACACCGCCCCAGCGCCCCGGCGCCTTCTCACCCCCGCCAGCTCAAAGCTTGACGATCATCTTCCCCGTGTTGTCCCCCCGCAGCTGCCCCAGGAACGCCTCGAGGTTGTTCTCGATCCCCTCGACGACGGTCTCCCGGTACTTCAGCTCCCCGGAGGCCACCCATTCCCCGACCTCCCGCACGAACTCCGGCTGCAGGTCGTAGTGGTCGCCGACGAGGAACCCCTCGATACGCCCCCGGGTCTGGATGAGCCGCCCGAGGTTCTTCGGCCCGGGAGCCGGCTCGGTGCTGTTGTAGACGGAGATCATGCCGCAAATGGCAATGCGCCCACGCTCGTTGAGCGACCCGATGGCAGCCTCAAGATGCTCACCCCCGACATTGTCGAAGTACACATCGACACCACCCGGAGCAGCCTCACGCAGCTGCTGACTCACCGGCCCGTTCTTGTAGTTGAAGGCAGCGTCGAACCCGTACTCCTCGACCAACAGCTTGACCTTCTCGTCGGACCCGGCGGATCCGACAACCCGAGACGCACCCTTGAGCTTGGCGATCTGCCCGACCTGACTGCCCACGGCACCAGCCGCACCCGACACGAACACCGAGTCGCCCTCCTTGAAGGAGGCGGTGCGCAGCAGCCCGGCGTAGGCGGTGAGGCCGGTCATGCCGAGGACGCCGAGGTAGGTGGAGAGCGGGGCGAGGTCGGGGTCGACCTTGACGGCGCCCTTGGTGTCGATGGTCGCGTACTCGCGCCACCCGCCGAAGTGCAGCACGTGGTCCCCGACCGCGAACCCCTCGGCGTCGGACTCGACGACCTCGCCGACCGCGCCGCCCTGCATGACCTTGCCGAGCTCGAAGGGGGCGACGTACGACTTGGCGGCGCTCATCCGGCCGCGCATGTACGGGTCGACGGAGAGGTACTTGTTCCGCACCAGCACCTGGCCCTCGCCCGGGGACCGGGTCTCGGTCTCCACCAGGGCGAAGTCCTCGGGCTTCGGCCAGCCGACCGGGCGGTTGAGCAGGTGCCATTCGCGGTTGATCATCACAAGCGCCTTTCCTCGTGCAAGGTGTTCACATGGTCCAAATACTTCAGTACCTGAAACAACAATGCTCCTGAATATTTCATGATGTCAAGTAACCGGGTACGCTCGACGCATGTCCACACCCGAAAAGACGCGCCGCGCCGACCCCGTGACCCTGGAGGTCGTCGAGCTGATCGGCGATGTCGTGGCGCGGTTCTACGAGGACTACGAGGCTGCGGCGGGCGACCACTCGCTGACCGGCGCGCAGGCGCGGCTGCTGAGCCTGCTGTCACTGGAGCCGCTGCCGATGCGCAAGCTGGCGCAGAAGCTGAAGTGCGAGCCGTCGAACGTCACCGGGATCGTGGACAGGCTGGAGACGCGAGGCCTGGTGGAACGCCGCCCCGATCCCGCCGACCGGCGGGTGAAGCTGGCGGCGGCGACGGACGAGGGGCGCCAGGTGGCTCGTAGCCTGCGCGAATCATTGAGGTTCGCCCGAGAACCACTCGCCGGCCTGTCGGACGAAGAAAGACTGGCACTCCGAGGCCTGCTACGACGGATGCTGGAAATCTGACAGTTCGACTCGACCCCGAACCGAACCCCAAGCCGACCCCGAACCCCAAGCCGATCCCGAACCCCAAGCCGACCGCCTCAGGAACACCACCACAAGACCTGCTTGCAGGTTTCCGATGGCGACGGCGTCGGGCTCGGTTCCGAGGAGGAGGGCTCCGAGGTCGGAGTGGTCGCCGGATCGCTGGTGGACGTCGACGTGGGGGACGTGTCGCCGGCGGCGGTGGTCGGTGTCGGCGACACGGAGGGACTCTTCGCCTCCGTCTCCGACGCGGAGGGTGAAGCCGACCGTGACGCCGACGCACCCGGGGACGCCGACCCCGCACCCGTACCCGCCCCCGCAGTCTTCGTGTCACCCAAGGGCTCGGCGGTTCCGCTCGCCTCCGACGAGGCCCCGCCCTCCGCCGACGCGTCACCAGACCCCGCGGGCTTCGAGATCGAGAACGGCGCGTCCGTACCCAGCTCGGCCAGGCTCAGCCCGCCGGCCGCGAGCACGAACCCGGCCGTGACGAGCAGTACCCGGCGCCGCCGTCGGCGATGTGCCGCGGCCTTGCGATCGCGACGACTCGCGCCTGGCGCGTCCGGTTCCTCGGTGTCGGTGTCCGTGTCGGTGTCGATGCCAGTGCCGGTGCCGGAGGCCGGATCGCCCCCACCGTCCATTTGCGAACGCACGTCAACCCCCGCCTCGTAGACAGGGGTTGGCGTTGACACGACGGGCACTTCGGCTGGTGCGCCGCACCCAGGGCACGCGAGGGCGCCGTTGAGGTGCCGGCCGCAGGGGTGGCAGTAGTCCATGACGCCGGAAGACTAAGTTCCCCACAGGTAACGTTCATAGTCACAGCTGTGAAAATTGTGCAAGAACCGCGTGCCGAACCGACCGGAACCCGACAAGGACCCCATCGGGACCCAGCCGCGACCCGGCCGCGACCCGACCGACGATCGACCCCCTTACCGAAACCGTTACTTGTTCGACCCATTGACACCCCAGCCCCGCCGTCCTTACTGTCTGCCCAGCATTTCGAACGTGAGCCGAAATTTCGAACAGCACCGAAGAGCACAGGGGGCATCTGCCGTGCGCATCACGGGAATCAGCACGCACGTGGTCGGGACGCCATGGCGCAATCTGACGTACGTCCAAGTGCACACCGACGAGGGCGTCACAGGCGTCGGCGAGACCCGGATGCTGGGCCACACCGACGCGCTGATCGGTTACCTGCGCGAGGCCGAGGCAAACCACATTCTCGGTTCCGATCCGTTCGCCGTGGAAGACCTCGTACGCCGGATGAAGTACGGCGACTACGGCCGTGCGGGCGAAATCGTGATGTCCGGCATCGCTGTCATCGAGATGGCCTGCTGGGACATCAAGGGCAAGGCCCTCGGTGTGCCGGTGTGGCAGCTGCTCGGCGGCAAGGTGACCGACAAGGTGAAGGCGTACGCGAACGGCTGGTACACCACCGAGCGGACCCCGGAGGCCTATCACAAGGCCGCCCAGGGGGTCATGGAGCGCGGTTACAAGGCGCTGAAGATCGACCCGTTCGGGACCGGGCACTTCGAACTCGACCACGAGCAGACCCTGTACGCCGTCTCGCTCATCGAGGCCGTACGGGACGCCATCGGCCCGGACGCCGAGCTGATGCTGGAGATGCACGGCCGCTTCTCACCCTCCACCGCCGTACGGCTCGCGCACGAGCTGGCGCCGTTCAAGCCGGCCTGGCTGGAGGAGCCCTGCCCGCCGGAGAACCTGAAGGCACTGGAGAAGGTCGCCGCCAAGGTGGACATCCCGGTCGCCACGGGTGAACGCATCCACGACCGCGTCGAGTTCCGCGAGCTGTTCGAGAGCCAGGCCGTCGACATCATCCAGCCCGACGTCGGTCACATCGGCGGCATCTGGGAGACGCGCAAGCTGGCCGCGACCGCCGAGGCGCACTACGTCCTCGTCGCCCCGCACAACGTCGGCGGGCCGGTGCTGACCGCCGCCTCGCTCCAAGTCGGCTTCTCCACCCCGAACTTCAAGATCCTGGAGCACTTCAACGACTTCGCGGACGCGGAGATCAAGAAGGTCGTCAAGGGTGCCCCGCAGGTGATCGACGGCTACTTCCACCTTTCCGACGCGCCCGGTCTCGGCGTCGAGCTGGACGTCGACGCGGCGGCCGAATTCCCGCAGCAGCAGGCCCGGTTCGACCTCTGGGCGGACGGCTGGGAGCAGCGCAAGCCGAAGGGCACGCAGCAGTGAGCACCGCGCCCACAGCAGCGAGCACCGCGGTCGTCGTCGCGGGACCCGGCGAGCACAACCTGGTCTCGCACGAGCCCCGGCAGCCGGACGCGGGCGAGGCGCTCGTGCGCGTCCACGCGGTCGGCATCTGCGGCAGCGACCGCGAGGTGTACCAGGGCAACAGGCCCGAGGGCTACGTCCGTTACCCCCTCACCCCGGGCCACGAGTGGTCCGGCACGGTGGAGGCGGTCGGTGCCGGGGTGCCGTCAAGTCTGGTCGGCCGCAAGGTCGTCGGCGAGGGCTTCCGCAACTGCCAGGTGTGCGACCGGTGTCACGCGGGCGAGACAACGTTGTGCTCGGCGGGCTACGAGGAGACGGGCTTCACCCAGCCCGGCGCCATGGCCACCACGCTCACGCTCCCCGCCCGGCTGCTCCATGTCCTCCCGGACGAGGCCGACTTGACGGCGGCGGCACTGCTGGAGCCGGCGGCCTGCATCGCGGCGGCGGCGCTGAAGGCGAACGCGCGGCCGGGTGAGCGGGTGGCCGTCGTCGGCACCGGAACGCTCGGCATGTTCGCGATCCAGTTCCTCAAGGCGAACTCCCCCGCCGAACTCCTGGTCGTGGGTTCCCGCCCGGACCGCGCGGCCCTCTCCGAGCAGTTCGGCGCGACGGACTTCCGTACCAAGAACGAGCAACTCCCGGACGACTTCGACGTGGTGATCGAGACGGCCGGCTCGGCGGACGCGGCCCGTACGGCCGCCGCCCTGCTCCGGCGCGGTGGCCGCCTGGTCCTGACCGGCATCCCCGCACCGGGCGCGAAGGGTCTCGACCCGACCGATCTCGTCGTACGGCAGCTGGAGGTGCACACCGTCTTCGGGGCACCGCCGGACGCCTGGGCGCACACGGTGCGGGTGTTCGGGGCGGGGTTGCTCGATCCGCTCCCCCTGGTCACCCATGAGCTGCCGCTCGCCGAGTTCCCGCAGGCCATCGAGCTGGTGGGGTCCGGCGATCCCAAGGTCGGCAAGGTGCTGCTGCGGCCGTAGGAAACCCCTAGCCGTACGTCGGCACGGGGTGTCCTGACCACCCCGTGCCGACGTACCACCACAGTTTTTCTCTACCCCGAGCCGCGAACCGCGTCCGAAATACCGAACACGAAGGACAGCCAGTGACCGACACCGCCACGGCAGCCCGCAGGCCCGGGGAGCAGGCGCTCTCCGCGCTCGGCCTGGGCGCGCCCGCCCTCGACCCCGCCGACGCCTCGCCGCACACGTTCCCCGGCGGCGGTCGCTGGCGCACCGAGATCCCCTCCTGCGAGGGTCCCGAGGCGCTGGCGGTCATCCTCAAGGAGTCCTCGCGCCTCGACGTCCCGATCCACCGGATCAGCCAGGGCAGCGGCGTGTGGATGCTGACCGACTCCGAGATCACCGAGATGGTCGAGGCGACGGCCGAACGCGACATCGAGCTCTGCCTGTTCACGGGTCCGCGCGGGACCTGGGACATCGGCGGCTCGGTCCGCTCCGACTCGCGCGGCGGGGGCCTGCGCGCCCGGGGTCACGACGCGGTCGCCGGCTGCATCGAAGACGCCGTGCGGGCAACGGAGTTGGGCGTCAAGTGCCTGCTCGTCGCCGACGAGGGTGTGCTGTGGACGTTGCACCGGGCGCGGGTCGCCGGGATCATCCCGGCGGACACGACGCTCAAGGTCTCGGCGCTGATCGGGCCGGTCAACCCGGCGGCGTACGCGGTCTACGAGCAGCTCGGCGCGGACTCTCTCAACGTGCCCAGCGACCTCACGCTCGACCATCTCACCGAGATCCGGCGCGTGTCGGCCGCGCCCATGGACATGTACATCGAGGCGCCGGACGACCTCGGTGGCTACATCCGGATGTACGAGGTCGCGGAGCTGATCCGCCGCGGGGCCCCTCTGTACCTGAAGTTCGGCCTCTCCAAGGCCCCCGGTATCTACCCGTGGGGCACCCACCTCCGTGACGTCACCCTCGACACGGCGCGCGAACGGGTCCGTCGGGGCCGGCTCGCGCTCGACCTGCTGGCGCGACACGGCGCGGACGGCGACATGGCTCCGCTGGGTTCCAGGTTGCCGGGCACTCTCAACCGCTTCCCCGCAGAGAGTGCCACTGCCTGACCGTCGGGGGCTGCGGGTGCGTGGGGGCTGGTCGCGCAGTTCCCCGCGCCCCTTCCGAACGCGGCCCGGTTCCCCAAGGCGCCCCACATCACCCGCACCGCACAACACAACCGAACAACACCGCACCGCATCCTGAACCACCCCCCACGTACTCGCTGCACCTCTCAACGACGAGAAGAATGAGGCCAGTTCACATGCGCATCCGCAGAAGCCGCGCCCTTCCCCTGATAGCCGGCGCCGCCACCCTCGCGCTGACCCTGTCCGCCTGTGGACAGAGTGGCTCGGGCGGCAGCAAGGAGAAGGAGAGCAGCGCCAAGGGCGGCACGATCGGCATCGCGATGCCGACGAAGTCCTCCGCGCGCTGGATCTCCGACGGCGACAACATGGTCAAGGACCTCAAGACCAAGGGCTACAAGACCAAGCTGGTCTACGGCGAGGACGACCCGGACACCCAGGTCTCCCAGATCGAGAACATGATCACCCAGGGCGTCAAGGGCCTGATCATCGCGGCGATCGACAACAAGTCCCTGAACAACGTGCTCCAGGAAGCCGCCGCCGCGAAGATCCCGGTCATCGCCTACGACCGCCTCATCCTCGGCACGAAGAACGTCGACTACTACGCGTCGTTCGACAACACCAAGGTCGGTGTCCTCCAGGCCACCTACATCGTCAAGAAGCTCGGTCTGGACGCCGGCAAGAAGGGCCCGTTCAACATCGAGCTGTTCGCCGGCTCGAACGACGACAACAACACCAAGTACTTCTTCAACGGTGCGATGAGCGTGCTCCAGCCGTACATCGACCAGAAGGTGCTGGTCGTCAAGTCCGGTCAGACCGCGCTCAACAAGGTGACCACCCTGCGCTGGGACGGCACCAAGGCGCAGAACCGCATGGAGGACATCCTCACCGGCTCGTACAAGAGCGGCCGGGTCGACGCGGTGCTGTCGCCCTACGACGGCATCTCCATCGGCATCCTGTCCGCGCTGAAGTCGGACGGCTACGGCTCCGCGAGCAAGCCGCTGCCGGTGATCACCGGCCAGGACGCCGAGCTGGCCTCGGTGAAGTCGATCATCGCGGGTGAGCAGACGCAGACCGTCTACAAGGACACCCGTGAGCTCGCCAAGGTCGCGGACACGATGATCGACGACGTCCTCAACAAGAAGACGCCGCAGACCAACGACACCAAGACCTACGACAACGGCACCAAGGTCGTCCCCGCCTACCTGCTCCAGCCGGTGAGCGTCGACAAGACGAACTACGAGGACGTGCTGGTCAAGGGCGGGTACTACACGGACGCCCAACTCAAGTAAGTCCGCGGCCAGTTACCCGACCCCACACTTGATTGGTAGGCACGACCATGGCGGGACCCGTCCTGGAAATGCGCTCGATCGTCAAGACCTTTCCCGGTGTAAAAGCGCTGTCGGACGTCACATTGACGGTCCGTCAGGGCGAGGTCCATGCCATCTGCGGTGAGAACGGCGCCGGGAAGTCCACCTTGATGAAGGTGCTCTCCGGCGTCCATCCGCACGGCAGTTACGAGGGCGACATCCTCTTCGAAGGGGAGGAGTGCCGCTTCCGCGACATCCGGGCCAGCGAGCACCGAGGCATCGTCATCATCCACCAGGAACTGGCGCTGGTGCCGTTCCTCTCCATCGCCGAGAACATCTTCCTCGGCAACGAGCACGCCACGCGCGGGCTCATCAACTGGAACGAGACCCTGCGGCACGGCACCGAACTGCTGCGCCGGGTGGGTCTCAGCGACCACCCGGAGACCCGGGTCGCCGACATCGGCGTGGGCAAGCAGCAGTTGGTGGAGATCGCGAAGGCGCTGTCGAAGAAGGTGAAGCTGCTCATCCTGGATGAGCCGACGGCGGCGCTGAACGACGAGGACAGCGGCAAACTCCTGGATCTCATCCTGGAGTTGAAGAAGCAGGGCATCACCTCGATCATCATCTCCCACAAGCTGAACGAGATCCGCAGGGTCGCCGACTCGGTGACGATCCTGCGCGACGGCCGCTCCATCGAGACCCTCGACGTGAAGGCGCCGGAGACGACCGAGGAGCGGATCATCTCCGGCATGGTCGGCCGCGACCTCGACCACCGCTTCCCCGAACGCACCCCGTACGAGGGCGAGTCGGAGGCGGCGCCCGCGCTGGAGATCCGCGACTGGACCGTGTTCCACCCGATCGACCAGCAGCGCAAGGTAGTTGACGATGTGTCAATAAATGTGCGCAGGGGTGAGATCGTCGGCATCGCCGGACTCATGGGCGCCGGCCGCACCGAACTCGCCATGAGCGTCTTCGGGCGCTCCTACGGCCGCTACGCCGGCGGCACGGTCCTCAAGGACGGCCAGGAGATCCGCACCAAGTCCGTCGCGGAGGCGGTCGGGCACGGCATCGCCTATGTCACGGAGGACCGTAAGCACTACGGCCTGAACCTCATCGACACGATCAACCGGAACATCTCGCTGGCCGCCCTGAACAAGGTGTCCAAGCGCGGTGTGGTCGACGAGCAGGAGGAGCGGCAGGTCGCCGAGCGGTTCCGCACGTCGATGAACATCAAGGCGCCGACCGTCTTCGAGCCGGTGGGCAAGCTGTCGGGCGGCAACCAGCAGAAGGTCGTCCTCAGCAAGTGGATCTTCGCGGGTCCCGAGGTGCTGATCCTGGACGAGCCCACGCGCGGCATCGACGTGGGCGCCAAGTACGAGATCTACACGGTCATCGACCAACTCGCCGCCGAGGGCAAGGCGGTGGTCTTCATCTCCTCCGAACTGCCGGAGCTGCTCGGCATGTGCGACCGCATCTACACGATGGCGGCGGGCCGGCTGACCGGTGAGGTACCCCGGGCCGAGGCCACGCAGGAAGTGCTGATGCGCCAGATGACGAAGGACAAAGAGGTAACGCGATGAGCACGGACGTGACCGACAAGATCCCGGCCGCGGCACCGCCGGGCAAGGGCGGATCGGGCGCGGGCGGCAGCCTGTTGCAGCTGGTACTGAACGGACTGCGGCGCAACATGCGGCAGTACGGCATGCTGATCGCGCTCGGTCTGATCGTGATCCTCTTCGAGATCTGGACCGGCGGGGACCTGCTGCTGCCGCGCAACGTCTCCAACCTGGTGCTGCAGAACAGCTACATCCTGATCCTCGCGATCGGCATGATGCTGGTCATCATCGCCGGGCACATCGACCTGTCGGTCGGTTCGCTGACCGCGTTCGTGGGTGCGTTCGCGGCGGTCCTGATGGTCAATCACCAGGTGCCATGGCCTGTCGCGCTGGTGCTGTGCCTGCTGATGGGCGCCGTGGCGGGCTCGGTACAAGGGCTGTTGATCGCCTACGCGGGCATACCGTCCTTCATCGTCACCCTCGCCGGGATGCTGCTCTTCCGCGGCCTCACGGAGATCCTCCTCCAGGGCCAGACGCTGGGCCCCTTCCCCGGCGGTCTGCAGAAGATCGGCAACGGCTTCCTGCCGGCGGTCGGCCCGAACACCAACTACCACAACATCACCCTGCTGTTGGGCCTCGTGATGATCGCCGCGGTGGTGTGGCAGGAGGTGCGCGACCGGCGCCGGCAGCAGGAGTTCTCGCTCGACGTGGCGCCCGCCAAGCTGTTCCTGCTCAAGCTGGTCGCGATCGTCGCCGCGATCCTCTGGCTGACCCTGCTGCTCGCCAGCTACGACGGCGCGCCGATCATCCTGATCATCCTCGGTGTCCTGGTGGCCGGTTACGGCTACGTGATGCGCAACACCGTCTTCGGCCGCCACATCTACGCGATCGGCGGCAATCTGCCGGCCGCGAAGCTGTCCGGCGTCAAGGACAAGCGCGTCACCTTCCAGGTGTTCCTGAACATGGGCGTGCTCGCGGCCCTGGCGGGTCTGGTGGTCACCTCCCGCCTCAACGCGGCCTCGCCGAAGGCGGGCGACGGCTTCGAACTGGAGGCCATCGCCTCCTCGTTCATCGGCGGCGCCTCCATGAGCGGCGGTGTCGGCACCGTCCTCGGCGCCATCATCGGCGGTCTCGTCCTCGGCGTGCTGAACAACGGCATGAACCTCCTCAGCGTCGGCACCGACTGGCAACAGGTCATCAAGGGCCTCGCCCTGCTGACCGCGGTCGGCTTCGACGTGTGGAACAAACGCAAGTCCGGTTCGTAACTTCAGCCCGGGCCCCGTACGTCTGTCATTCGCACAGCACGGCGGGGCCCCTTCCATGTGCAGGAGCCGCTCAATGGAACTGAACAGACGCACGGTCATTGCAGGAGCCGCGGCAGCCGGTATCGCCGCGAGCACCCTCGGTACAGGTACGGCGCAGGCGGCATCCGGAGGCAGAAAGCCCGTGAAGGAACTCTTCGGCACTCTCGCCGACGGCAGCAAGGTGTACCGCTGGTCGCTGGAGAACGGCGGCACCCGGCTCAAGGTGCTGTCGTGGGGCGGGGTCGTCCAGTCCCTGGAACTCCCCGACCGGCACGGCAAGTACGCCAACGTCTCCCTCGGCTTCGACAACATCGCCGACTACGTGGCGAAGACCCCGTACTTCGGCGCGCTCATCGGCCGCTACGGAAACCGCATCGCCAAGGGCCAGTTCACCCTGGACGGCAAGAGCTACCAGCTCTCCGTCAACGACGGGGTCAACAGCCTGCACGGCGGTACCCAGGGCTTCGACAAGCACATCTGGGACGTGGAGGGCTTCACCTCCGGCTCCGACGTCGGCCTGCACCTCCACTACACCAGCATCGACGGGGAGATGGGCTACCCGGGCACCCTCAAGGTGAAGGTGACGTACACGCTCAACAAGCACGGCGACTGGCGCATCGACTACGAGGCCACCACCGACAAGGCCACGGTCGTCAACCTGACCAGCCACGTCTACTGGAACCTCGCCGGCGAGGGCAGCGGCACGATCGAGAACCACGAGCTCACGATCCCCGCCGCCCGCTACACGCCCACCGACTCGGGCCTGATCCCCACGGGCGAACTCGCCAAGGTCTCCGGCACCCCCTTCGACTTCCGCAAGACCAAGCCGATCGGGCGCGACATCCGGGCCGGCCACGTCCAGCAGGTGCAGGCGAAGGGCTTCGACCACAACTGGGCCCTCGACAAGGGCATCACCGCGAAGCCCGAGCACGCCGCGACCCTGCACGACCCGCACTCGGGCCGCACCCTGAAGATCGCCACCGACCAGCCGGGGCTGCAGTTCTACACCGGCAACTTCCTCGACGGCACCCTCACCGGCACCGGCGGCCACACCTACCGCCAGGGCGACGCCCTGTGCCTGGAGACCCAGCACTTCCCGGACTCGCCGAACCACGCGAACTTCCCGTCGACCGTGCTGAGGCCGGGTCAGACGTACCGGACGTCGACGATCCACACGTTCGGCTCCTGACCATCAAGTACGGGACGCGCATCTCGCGCCAGGGGTTCCCGAACTCACACTAATTTCACATCCGTTGAACAGCGCCACACTCGTCTCCGTACCTAAGGGTGGCCCGTGCTCCCCCGCGCGGGCCACCCAAGACGACGGGCCCGGTCGTCCCCGCCGGGCCCGCCTTCATACGGAGGTTCCATTGGCCGACTCCAACGTCACCTCGCTGTTCCGCAGTACGGCGGCGCACAGCCCGTCGATGGCAGCGCTGGCGCGTGAGAGCGACGGCACCGGCCCCGTGGACTTCTGTATCCCGTGCAACCCGTACTTCCCCACCCCCGCCATGTTCGACCAGATGGCGGCCCGGCTGCGCGAGATCATCACGTACTACCCGAGCAGCGCCGACACCATCACGGCCGAGCTCTGCAATCTGCTCCAACTCCCGCCGAGCTGCGTCGCGATGGGCAACGGTTCCACCGAACTGATCACCTGGATCGACCACTTGATGGTCCGCGAGTCACTCGCCATCCCCGTCCCCACCTTCGGCCGCTGGACCGACCAGCCCATGGAGACCGGCAAGCGGGTCGACATGTTCCCGCTCCAGGAGTCCAACGGCTTCGCCCTGGACCTCGGGCAGTACGCCGAGTTCATCCGCAAGCGCAACACCAAGGTCGCGGTCATCTGCAACCCGAACAACCCCGACGGCGGCTTCCAGCACAAGCAGGCGCTCGTCCAGTTCATGGACGCGATGGCCGACCTGGACCTCATCGTCATCGACGAGTCGTTCCTGGAGTTCGCCGACGCGGAGGTCGAACCCAGCGTCGTACAAGAGGCGATGCTCCGCCCCAACGTGGTCGTCCTGCGCAGCCTCGGCAAGAACTTCGGCCTGCACGGCATACGGTTCGGCTACCTCGTCGCCAACCCCGCACTCGCCGGGCGCATCCGCTCGATGCTCCCGAAGTGGAACCTCAACGCCTTCGCCGAACACGTGGTGTTCATCCTCAAGGAGCACGGCGCGGAGTACGCCCAGAGCCTCCAGCAGGTGCGCCGCGACCGGCTCGACATGGCGAGCCAACTCTCCGCGCTGCCCGGCCTGACGGTCTATCCGTCACAGGGCAACTTCCTCTTCGTGCGCCTCCCCGTGGGCGCCGAGGGGACCGTGGTCCGGGACCGCATGCTCACCGAGCACCGCATCCTGGTCCGCGAGTGCGGCAACAAGATCGGCTCGTCCAGCCGCTTCCTGCGGCTCGTGGTGCGCCCCGAGACGGACGTGCGTCGCCTGGTGTCCGGCCTGGAACAGGTGCTCTACGGGACCAGGAGGGGAGCCGCCGTACCCGAGCTGAGCACAGGGACCAGCTACAGCTCGGGTACGGCGGCCGTGGATCGCCTTGTGGGCGCGACGAACGGTGCGGGCATCCAGATGCCGGCGGCTGTCGCGCAGATGCCGATGCAGCCGCAGCCCGTCCCCATGCAGGCGCCTGCGGCCGCGGTGCCTCAGCCGCAGCCCGTGCCCATGTCTGTTCCGCAGCCCCAGCCTCAGCAGCAGCCGCAGTACCAGCCGATGGTGGCCGCGGCGCAGGCTCCTCAGATGCCGATGCAGCCTGTTGCGCAGATGCCGGAGCAGTTGGCTCAGGTGTCGCAGCAGATGCCGGTCATGCAGCAGCCGTACGGGACGCCTGCGCCGGCTCCTCAAGGGCCTACGCCCACTGGAGTTCCTGCTCGTAATGGGCTTACGGCCGCGCAGGTGCGGGGGGCTACGAGTCCTAATGGGATGCAGAATCTTGCGCCTGCGCCTGCCACCGGGTGGCCCAATGCTCAGAGTTGGCCCAATGCTGCGGGGATGGGGCAGGCGGGCTGAGGGTTCGTTGCCGGGTGCGGGTGGGCTGTGGCTGGTCGCGCAGTTCCCCGCGCCCCTAGATTCTCACGGCGTTGAGTAGCGAGGCCCCTAGCGGCAACGCGTAACAACCCTTTACCTCGAAGCCCGTCTTCTCCAGCAGTAGGCCGTAGTGGTCCTCGTCCCTCTCCCTTCCCCCTACGTTGCACAGCATGTGGATGTCCCAGGCCACCGCCGTCGGAGTCGGCAACAGGCGTTCCACCACCAGTAGTTGGGCTCCTGGGCGCATTGCCCTGGCACAGTTGTCGAGGATGGTCAGGCAGCGGTCGTCGTCCCAGTCGTGGAGGACTCGGGACAGGAGGTAGATGTCGCCGCCGGCCGGTACGGACTCGGTGAAGTCGCCCGCTACGAAGGTGCAGCGTTCGGGGAGTTGGGGGCGGGCCGCTTCCAGGGCCTCGGGGCGTTCCAGGAGTACGCCCTCCAAGTGGGCGTGGGTGCGCAGGAGTCGGGACAGCAGGGCGCCGTTTCCGCCGCCCACGTCGACCACGCGTCGTGCTGCCGAGAAGTCGATCAGCGTCGGCACCGGGGCGAACATCTCGGAGCTCGCCGCCATCGCCCGGTGGAACAGGTGGCCGAGTTCCGGGTGTTGGGCGAAGTACGGGAAGTGGTGCTGGCCGTAGCGGTGGGCGAAGGCCTCCTGGCCGGTGCGTACGGAGTGGGTCAGGCCGGCGAAGGAGTCGTAGAACGGGCCCGCGTAGAGACGTGCCAGGGGATGGAGGCTGAACTCCGTTCCTGTGCGCAGGGGTTGGCCCGTCGCGGTGAGGTGGTATGTGCCGCCGGACGAGGTGAGCAGGCCCAGGGACGTGAGGTAGCGGAGCAGGCGGCGCAGGGCCTCCGGGTGGGTGGCCGTGAGGTGGGCCAGGGTGTCGGCGTCGGTGCCCGGGTGGTCCGTGAGGTGGTCGGCGATGCGCAACTCGGCCATCGTGGCCACCGCTTGGGTGGCCCAGGCGCCCGTCATGACGCCGAGGAGTGCGGTCGTGGGGTCGGGGAGCGGGGTGTGGCGGCCGGGGAGGCGGAGTTCGAAGCGGCGGTGGGTCCGGGTGCGGTGGTAGAGGACGGTGACGTTCTCGTGGCCGTTGTAGCCGCCGCCGTCGGGGACCGCGCCGCCCCGCTCCTGGAGGAGGAGCCGTAGGCCTGCGGGGACCACCGGGCCGGGAGCGGTGACCGCGAAGGCGTGGTGGGATTCGTGCTCGGCGGCGCGTTCGTCCGCCGCCACCGCCTCCAAGGGGGAGTCCGGGGGGACGGGGAGCGCGAAGATCTCCACACTGCGGGTGCCCACCGTGACGTGCACGATGGCGACCGGGGTGTCGGCGAGGGCGGGGCCGTGGCGGCGGGCGAGGCGTTCGCGGACCACGACGCTCGGGGTGACGGAGCCGGGTTCGAAGCCGAGGCGGCGGAGTTCGTCGCAGAGGCCGTCGAGGGAGTCGGGGAAGACCAGGACCGCGGTGTGGTCGAAGACCAAGTGGCGGGCCACGTCGGCCCGTTCGGCGGGGGTGAGGTCCGGGAGCAGTTCGGCCAGGACGGTGTCCGTGTCGTGGGCCTCGACGTAGGCCGCCGCTCGCCGGATGCGGTGTACGTCGGCCTCGGCCAGGCGTGCCTGTACGACGGGGAGGTTCATGTGGGGGTTCCCGGTGATCGTGGGGACGGGAGACGGAGTCAGATGCCGGTGTAGTTCTCGGCGAAGAAGTCCTGGTGCGTGCGGGAGGTGCGCAGGCTGTCGAGGCGGGCGTACTGGAGCGCGCGGCCGTAACGGGCCTCGGCGTCCTCGGTGACGGGGCCGTGCAGCAGGCCGCTCATCCAGTGCGAGAACTCGTGGGCCCGCCAGACGCGGGGCAGGCAGTCGGCGGCGTAACGGGCGAGGTCGCTCTCGTCGTCGCGGATCACCGCCGACGTCAGTGCCCGGGCCAGGCGTTCGGCCTGGAGCACGGCGAGGTTGGCGCCCTTGGCGGCGGAGGGGCTGATGAGTCCGGCGGCGTCCCCTGCCAGCCAGAGGCGTCCGGCGCCGGGGCTGTCGAGGACGTCGGAGCGCAGGTCGACGACCGTCTTCTCCAGGACCGGGCCCTGCTTGAGCGGGCCGAACTCGGCCGCCCTCAGCCGGATTTCCAGCTCGGTCCAGATCCGGTCCTCGCTCCAGTCGGCGGGATCGGTGCCGCGCGGACACTGGAGGTAGTAGCGGGTGACGGTCGCCGTACGGGCCATGTGGCCGGCGAATCCGCGGTCGTGCAGGGCGTATCCGACGGCGGCGAGGCTGGGCGGGGCCTCGGCGAGGACCGCCAGCCAGGTCACGCCGTGGTCCCAGCGGGCGGTACGGGTGCCCTGTGCGACGAGGGTGCCGCGGGCGACGCCCCGGTGTCCGTCGCAGCCGGCGACGTAGCGTCCGGTGACCTCCGAACCGTCGCGCAGCCGCACCCGACCCTCGGCGATCTCGTCGGCCTCGGCGCCGAAGCGGAGTTCGCCGCCGCGCCGTAGATACTCGGCGAGCAGGTCCCGTACCAATTCCTGCTGGGGGTAGACGGTGTGGACCTCGCCGCGTCCCAACTCGCCGTAGTCGAGGGTGAATTCACCCTGCTCGCTGCGGAAGAGGCAGGTCCGGTGCGTCCGGCCCCTGGCCAACAGGCCGGTGTCCAGGCCGTGTCGGGCGAGTACGCGGACGGAGTGGGCGGCCAGGAACCCTGCTCTGGCCCGCCCTTCCACTGCCTCGCGTCCGCGCCGTTCCAGGATCACGCAGTCGATGCCCTGGTCCAGGAGCAGGTTCCCCAGGACCAGCCCCGCCGGGCCCGCCCCGACGATCACCACCCCGGTCCGCGTCCCGGAGTCGAATCGTTTCCCCACAAACACCCCTGATCTTGCTTTTTCGGCCAAGGGGTTTCATATCAGCCAGATCGCGGTGATGAGGAATCCATAATGACTAAATAGCCCTTAAGGCCCAATTAGGCATATGTCAGTGGTCGTTGTCCAGGTGCAGCTTCAGCAGGTCCACGCCGTAGTCGCCGCTGTTGGGGGTGCGGATGATGGTGTGGATGTGCTCCTGGGACGGGGTGCCGCCGCCCATGCCCATGCCGCCGCCGGGAGGGCCACCAGCGTTCGAACTCGGGCTGGCGCTCGCGCTGGCGCTGGGGCTCGCGGACGACGCCTCGTGATAGAAGAGCGGGGCCTGGGCGTCGTACTCGATGAGCACGACCGGGCTGTGGATGCGGTAGTAGAAGGCGGAGTCGTCCTTCGTCTCGCCCATCCAGTAGAAGTACGTGTCGTCGAGGTGCTTCTCGACCTCGGTCATCTTGACCTCGGCGTGCCCCTCGTTGATGTAGCCGATGTACACCTGGGCCACGGCCAGCAGCTTCTTCCGCTGCGCGGCGGTGAGTTCGGAGCCTCGCAGGCCCTCGTAGGCGAGCTTGAGGTTGTCCGAGCCGGCGCCGGCCTTCATGTCCTCGTTGCCGTTGCCCTGCGAGGAGACCGCCTTGGCGAGCTGTGCTTTGGTGAGGGAGCGGATCATCGCGAGGCCGGCCGTCGTCTCCGGCCGGAACAGGGTGATCTTCTCGCCCTTGTACGTGGCCGTGGTCGGCTCGGAGCCCATGAAGGTCGGGGTCATCACGACCTGGTCGCCGAGCACGAAGTAGTTGATGGCGACGTGGTGGCCCTCGTACTGGAAGCCCCAGGGCTTGGTGGTCGACGGGGTGCCCATGAAGGTGAAGAAGTAGTGGCCCTCGGTCAGGGTCTTCTGGTTGCCGCCGTTGGAGTCGCCGAGGAACTGGTTGAGCTTCATGATGTTGCGGGTCTGGGTGAGACCGTCGGCGGAGAGCGCGACGCCGAGCAGCGCGAACCCGAGGTCGCGCTTCTTCTCGGTCAGGTCGCCCATGCGGACGCCCTTGCGGGCGTAGCCGTCGACGTTGCTCCAGGCCGTCCACTCGTCGGCGTCGATGTCGAACGTGCAGGACTTGCGCTCCTTCGCGGAGAGCCCGTCGAGGAACGCCTGCGCCGCCTTGACCAGTCCGTCCGTGGAGACGCCGGTCGAGTGGACGGTGAAAAGGTCGTCGACGACCGTGCCGTCGGTGGTGACGCCCTTGACGTCCTTGTACTTGGTCTGGGAGACCCCCGGGCCCATGCCGCCGCCCGCGCCACCGCCGCCGGCTCCGGGCCCGCCCGAGGGCATGCCGCTCGGGACGCCGGACTGTGCGGCCGAGGACGAACTCGCCGTGTCCGACGAGTCGTTGGAGCATCCCGTCATGGTCGCCACGGCGGCGACTCCGCCGGCGAGCAGCGCCTTGTTCATGAACCAGCGGCGGCTGCGCTCGGATGCGGGGGTGTGGGGTCGGTGTCCATGCATGGGGATCAGGGTCCATGCCGGACCTGAAGCGTTCTTGTCAGCTACCTGTGAGACGAGGGCTACTCGGTGGCTCCGGGCCCGGCAGGGGGTGTCGGCGTCCCCGGGGCGACCCGTTGGGCGAACCCCATCATCCCGAGGCCGGCGAGAGCGATCGCCGTGGTGACGAATGTCAGCACGAGTCCCAGCGACGGGTTGAAATGCACCAGCGCGTCCACCGCGTGGTACAGGACGACGACGCCGAACAGGATGTATCCGGCGCCCCACAGCCGGGGCCTGCGCACCTTGCGGACCAGCCAGGGGAGCAGCCGGAGCGACGTGGCGGCCGTGATGCCCACGGCGAGACAGAAGGCGGCGGTGAGGAAGAGCAGTACGTCGAGGGCTATAAGCACTGGCCGATCATCGCACCGACGGGGCTCCGTGGAAATGGGCCGACCAGGGCGGTACGTCGACTTCGGCACGGATGGTCTTGCCCGGCGGCGGCTCGCGGTCCAGCACCTCCCAGCGGTCGGCCAGCGCCTCCACGATCACGAGTCCGCGCCCGGAATCGGCGAGCGCCTCGGGCTGTCGTACGGCGCCTGGTCCCGGGGGACGCGGTCCGCTGCGGGTGTCGGTGACCTCGATGCGGACACTCCCCGTGACGAGGGAGAGCCGCAGTTCGAAGTCCCGGCCCGGTACGCGGCCGTGGGTGACGGCGTTGGCGGCGAGTTCGGCGACGATCGCCGCGACGGTGTCGGAGGTGTCGCTGTCGTGCGGGATGCCCCAGGCGTGGAGCTGGTTCAGGGCGAGGTGACGGGCGAGGCGGGCACCGCGGGGAGTGGGGCTGAGGCGCTGGGTGAACGTGTGTACGGTGGCGGGGGGTTGGGTGGTCATGTGCCCAATGTGGCGTTCGGGGAGGGCAGTTCACCAGCTTCCGGGCCCGTACGCT
>NZ_JAEQAZ010000016.1 GCF_016654115.1 Streptomyces sp. MBT53 | reverse complement strand
CCCCCTCAACTCCCCGTCGCCCCACCGCGATCAGCAAGGCGTCGAACGCCTCCGCCGCGTTCCCGGCCCGCAGCGCGAACACCCCGTTCAGCGCGTCGCTGTCCGTCGCAGCGGCGAGTCTTCGGGCCCGGTCGCCCTCGCCGGACTGCCAGGCGTCGCCGGCGGCGCGGTTGAGGAGGCGGGACTGTTCGCGGGGGTCGCGGGAGAGCGCGGCGGCGCGTTCCACCAGGGCGCAGGCGAGGGCGTGTTCGCCCGTCGCCCGCGCCTTGTCCGCAGCCGTACGGAGTTCCGCGGTGAGCCGCACGCTGGGGCCGAGCGCGCCCGCGCCCCGGTGCCAGGAGCGTCGGGGCGTCTCGCCCTCCGCGCGCAACACCCGTGCCAGCAGCCGGTGCACGTCCCGTCGGTCCGCCGGGGACGCTGTCTCGTACGCGGCGATCCTCGTCCACGCGTCGCGGAACACGACCCCGCCTGCCGTCGCCTGCGCGAACCCGGCCGCCTCGGCGGCTTCGAGGGGTCGGGTGTCTAGCCGGCCCGCCGCGACAGCACGGAGGAAGGCGTGGGTGGGGACCGGGTACTGGTCGGCGGCGGCGAGCAGCAGGAGCAGGCGGGTGTCGTCGGGCAGGGAACGGATCTCCCGGCGGTGCCGGCTCAGCAACTCCGGTGCCAGGGACGCCGGTTCGGTGGGGAGGGGGTCGAGTCCGGCGGCCTGGGGTGGGGTCAGGCGCGAGCGGAGTTCGGCGGCGGCGCGGGGGTCGCCGTAGGCCGCGCGGAGGAGGCGGATGTGAACGCCTTCGGGGAGCGCGGGATCGGGGGTTCGCCACACGTCGGTGCGCGACGGTGGCCAAGTGCGGTCCAGAGGTGGGGGGTTCACTGGTGTCACCACACAACTGACGTTACTGGCGAGTTAATTCACACGTAAAGACCGGCGATTTCGCCGATGCGGCGCGCGTAGACCCCGCTGACACTCCTGACAACCCCACCCGTATCAGGAGGCATCATGCAGCGCCACAAGCGTCGCATCGCCACGGCCCTGTCGGCCGTGACCACCTCGCTCCTTCTGTCACTCTCCCTGGCCTCGACGCCCGCCCACGCGGCGAGCCACGACCCCATCGTCTTCGTGCACGGCCTGAGCGGTTCGGCGAGCGGCTGGGACGACTGGGTCGCGGACTTCGAGGCCGACGGCTACTCCTCGTCCGAGCTGTTCGCGTGGTCGTACGACTGGACGCAGTCGAACGTCACGACCGCCTCGCAGCTGGCCACCGAGGTCAAGAGCGTGCTCGCGCAGACCGGGGCGTCGAAGGTCGACATCGTCGGTCACTCCATGGGGACGCTCAGCGCCCGCTACTTCCTGAAGAACCTGAGCGGCACGTCGTACGTGGACCACTTCGTGTCCGTCGCCGGCGTGAACCACGGCACCTCCATCGCCTCGCTGTGCGGCTGGCTGTACACCTCCTGCAAGGAGATGCAGACCGGGAGTTCCTTCCTCACCGCGCTCAACTCCGGTGACGAGACGCCCGGCAGCGTGTCGTACGCGGCCTACTGGTCGGACTGCGACGAGGCGATCAACCCGGACACCTCGGCCGAACTGAGCGGCGCCACCAATGTCGACGTCGGGTGCATCTCGCACACGAACATGAACAACGACCACGGCGTCTACGAACAGGTGCACGACTTCATCTCCTGACCCGCCCCAGGGCGACAGCGGGGGTGGTCACGGCCCGCAAGGGGGACAATCCGGGTAGGGACCGGTTCCCGTCCGGTCCTGCCCGGGAGGTCGCCATGCCGCTAGGGTCCGCAGGCTCCGGCACTGTGCCGCGGGACGCCGTCCACCACCCGCTGTTCGCCCGTTACTACGCCCGTTTCAGCGTGCGCGCCGAGTCACGGTTCGGCCTGTCCGGGATGCGGGAGAGGCTGCTCGCCGGGCTCTCCGGGCGGGTGATCGAGATCGGCGCGGGGAACGGACTGAACTTCGCGCACTATCCGGGCGCGGTCGCGGAGGTCGTCGCGATCGAGCCCGAGCGGACTCTGCGGCAGCTGGCCGTGGAGTCCGCGCTCCGTTCCGGGGTGCCCGTCGACGTGGTGCCGGGCGCGGCGGAGAAGCTGCCCGTCAAGAGCGAGGCCTTCGACGCGGTCGTGCTCTCGCTGGTGCTGTGCAGCGTGCGCGATGTGCCGCGGGCGCTCGCGGAGGCGCGGCGGGTGCTGCGGCCCGGCGGGGTCGTGCGGTTCTTCGAGCACGGCCGGGGCGGCGGACCGGCGATGGCGTTCACCCAGCGCGCCCTGGACCGCACCCTGTGGCCGCCGCTGAACGGAGGCTGCCATCTGGCCCGCGACCCGGTCGCCGAGCTGCGTGACGCCGGGTTCGAACTCGGGCCGTACCGTCGGGTGTTGATCCCGGAGAAGGGGCCCGCGCTGCCGACGTCCTACTGCGTTCTGGGCACGGCCTGGCGCCCGGTCACGGACGACTGATCACAGGCTCCACTGGCGCAACTCGTGCGCGATGTCGTCGACCGATGCCTCGCTGCTCTTCACCAACCGGGCCAGATCCCGGACCTGTTCGGGCGAGGTGATGACCTTCAGGCCGCTGGCGACGAGGTACGCGTAGGCGACGGCCGAGGCGAAGAGGGCGTTGGAGCGCTCCAACGCGGGGACGTGGATGAGGAGTTGGAGTAACGCGGCGGCGCGCGCGTGCGGGCTGTCGTAGACGGGGACGTCGAATATGTCGGCCTGGTGGCGGGCGACGGCGGCGACGAGCGCTCCCCAGTCGGTGACCTGGGGATCTCCGGGTGTGTTGTGTTCGGCGAGCATCAGCAGCCAGGCGAGGTCGATCCTGAGGTTGTTCAAGGGATCAGCGGCGACCTTCGCGGGTGCCCGCCCCGTCGGCGCCGAACTCGTCGGCGAAGACGGACTCGTACTGCTTCATGAAGTCGGCGGCGGCCTCGACGAAGGTGTGGCCGACCTCCCCGGTGTCCTGTCTGACCAGCTCTTCTATGTAGCGGTTGACGCTCATGCCACGGGCCAGGGCACGTTCCCGGGCCGCGCGGGCGGTGCCCTCGTCCACGCGTACGTTCAGCTGGGTCTTCGCCATACCTCAAAGCTAGCGCCGAACTGCTAGCAGGGGCAAGGGCTCGTCCCGTGGGTGGAGAGTGCCCCTTACACCGGTGTCGGGGGCCCGACCTGGGGCGGAGACCGCCTCGGTCGCACGGGGGATATCGGGTGTGCGCCGCGTCACCCTAGGCTCGGCCGGAAGTACGGAGTCGGGCACGTCCACGAGCGAGGGAACTCCAGGAGGCCGTCTTGTCCACACCTGCAGCGGAGCACGCCCCGGGTCAGGCCTCGGCCGACCGGATCGCGGCCCGCGCCCGCGGTCTGACCAAGGCGTACGGCTCGGGCGAGACGACCGTGCTCGCCCTGGACGCGGTGGACGTGGACATCGCGCGCGGTCGTTTCACCGCCGTCATGGGCCCCTCGGGCTCCGGGAAGTCCACGCTGATGCACTGCCTGGCGGGGCTCGACACCGTCTCGGCCGGGCAGGTGTGGCTGGGCGACACCGAGATAACGGGCCTGAAGGACCGCGAGCTGACCCGGCTGCGCCGGGACCGGATCGGGTTCATGTTCCAGTCGTTCAACCTCATCCCGACGCTCAACGCGGCCGAGAACATCACGCTGCCCATGGACATCGCCGGGCAGAAACCGGACCAGAAGTGGCTGGACCAGGTCATCGACACACTCGGGCTCCGGGACCGGCTCAAGCACCGGCCGTCCCAGCTGTCCGGCGGCCAGCAGCAGCGGGTGGCCTGCGCGCGGGCACTCGCCTCCCGGCCCGAGCTGATCTTCGCGGACGAGCCGACCGGCAACCTCGACTCACGGGCCGGTCTTGAGGTGCTCGGCTTCCTGCGGGACGCGGTCGACGGCCTGGGGCAGAGCGTGGTCATGGTCACCCACGACCCGGGCGCCGCCGCCCACTCCGACCTGGTGCTCTTCCTCGCGGACGGACGGATCGTGGACGAGATGGAGCGGCCGACGGCGGAGGGCGTACTGGAGCGCATGCGCCTCTTTTCTGGGGGAGACCCCCAGACCCCCGGGGTCGACCTGGCCAGGGGACAGACCGACGGGCCGTTGCCGCAGACCGAGGACAAGGACTGAACCCGTGCTGAAGGCGACCCTCCGGAGCTTCCTCGCGCACAAGGGAAGGCTGCTGCTCTCGGCGCTGGCCGTCGTGTTGTCCGTCGCGTTCGTCGCGGGCAGCCTGATCTTCTCCGACACGGTGACCCGCACCTTCGACCGCCTCTTCGCGTCCACGTCCGCCGATGTGACCGTCGAGCCGAAGCAGGACCTCAAGTCCTCGGTGCCCACCGGCGCGACCGAGACCGTGCCCGCCGCGCTGGCCGGGCAGGTGGCGAAGGTGGCCGGGGTCGCCGCGACGCACGCCGACGTGTCCGTGCAGAACATCGTCGTCGTCGACAGCAAGGACAAGTCGGTCGGGCCGACCACGGGCGCGCCCACCATCGCCACCGACTGGTACCTCACCGACCGCAGCCCGGTGAAACTGACCTCGGGACACGCCCCGCAGGGCGTCGGCCAGGCCCTCCTGGACGCGGACACCGCCGACAACAAGCACGTGAAGATCGGCGACACGCTCACCGTGCAGGCGCAGCCCGGCAGCTTCAAGGTCGAGATCGTCGGCATCGCGACCTTCACCACCACCAACCCGGGTGCCGCGCTGGTCTTCCTCGACCCCGCCACCGCGAAGTCTCAGCTCCTCGGCGCATCCGACCGCGCCACCAGCATCTCGGTGGACGCGGCCAAGGGCGTGTCCGACGCCGTGCTCAAGCAGCGGGTGGCCGCCGCGATCGGTTCGTCCGGCTCCTACGACATCAAGACCGCCGACGAGCAGGCCAAGTCGGCCGCCGCCGACCTGGGCGGCTTCCTCGACGTCATCAAGTACGTGATGCTGGGCTTCGCGGGCATCGCGGTCCTCGTCGGTGTGTTCCTGATCGTCAACACGTTCTCGATGCTGATCGCCCAACGCACCCGCGAACTGGGCCTGTTGCGCGCCCTCGGCGCCGACCGCAAGCAGGTACGGCGCTCGGTGCTCACCGAGGCGCTGCTGCTCGGCCTCATCGGTTCAACTCTGGGGCTGGCGGCCGGTATCGGACTCGCGGCCGGGCTGATCAAGCTCATGACCGCGTTCGGCATGAACCTCAAGACCACCGAGATGGTGGTGAGTTGGCCGACTCCCTTGGCGTCGTACGTCGTTGGGGTCGGGGTCACCTTCGTCGCCGCGTATCTCCCGGCCCGGCGGGCCGCGACGGTCTCGCCGATGGCGGCCCTCGCGGACGCCGAAGTCGCCGGTGTGGGACGGCCGTTGAGGGTGCGGGCGGTAGTGGGGTCGATCGTCGGCGCGATCGGCGTGGCCGCGCTCGCGGGCTGCGCGGCCGCGACGAAGACCGCATCGTCCGCCTCCTTCCTCGGCCTTGGCATCGTCCTGACCCTGATCGCGACCGTGATCGCGGGCCCACTCCTGGTCCGCCCGATGATCCGGGTGCTGGGCGGCGCCTTCCCCGCCCTGTTCGGCTCGGTCGGCCGGATGAGCCAGCGCAACGCCCTGCGCAACCCGCGCCGTACGGGCGCCACCGCGGCGGCCCTGATGGTGGGCCTGGCCCTGGTCGGCGGGATGTCGGTGGCGAGCGCGTCGATGTCCAAGTCCTTCGACCAGCAGATCGACAAGACCCTGGGCGCCGACTTCGTGATCCAGAACGGCAGTTTCGTGCCGTTCTCCAAGGAGGTCACGGACCATGTGCGCGCCACCGAGGGCGTCGGCCTGGTCGTACGCGCGCGGTTCGCGCCCCTCGCGGTCCGGCTGCCGGACGGCAAGCGGGTGGAGACGACGGCCGCCGGCTACGACAGCGCGCTCGACGACGTCGCCCACATCAAGTACGCGCAGGGGAACACGACTTCGGCACTCGCCGCCGGACACCTCGCCATGGACGTCGACTTCGCGAAGGACCACAAGGTACGGCTGGGCAGTGTGCTGCCCGTCGAGTTCCCGGGCGGACGCACCACGCGACTGACGGTGGGCGCGCTCAGCGACCAGGAGTCGGCGGGCGGGTTCGGGACGCAGGGCGGGCTGTTCTTCGGGATCGCCACGGTCGAGAAGTACGTCCCGAACGGCCAGGACTCCACGCTGTACGTGAACGCCGCCTCCGGCACCGGCGCCGACCAGCTCCGCAAGGCGCTGGACACGACGCTGAAGCCCTATCCGCAGGTACAGGTCCGCGACGAGGCCGACTACAAGAAGCTGGTCCACGACCAGATCGCCGTACTCCTGTATCTCGTCTACGCGTTGCTCGGGCTGGCCATCGTCATCGCGGTGCTCGGCGTGGTCAACACCCTTGCCCTGTCGGTCGTGGAGCGCACCCGGGAGATCGGCCTGCTGCGCGCGATCGGACTCGGACGGCGCCAACTGCGGCGGATGATCCGGCTGGAGTCGGTGGTGATCGCGGTGTTCGGCGCGGTGCTGGGGCTCGGGCTCGGCCTGGTGTGGGGCGTCTCCGCACAGCAAGTCCTGGCGCTCCAGGGCATGAAGGCGCTCGCGGTCCCTTGGACCACGATCGTCGCGGTCGTCATCGGCTCGGCGGTGGTCGGCATCGTGGCGGCCCTGCTGCCGGCGCTCCGTGCCTCCCGTATGAACGTGCTGGCGGCCATCGCGCACGAGTGATGGAATCGCGACGGTCGTTCTGAAGTCCCCCGCTGCTTAGGAGAGTTCATGCCGCGCCCGTTCCGCTTCGGGGCCAGTCTGCTCACGTCCGCGCCCGCCGACGAGTGGCGCACGAGATGCCGACGCGTCGAGGAACTCGACTACGACGTGATCCTGGTCCCCGACCATCTGGGCATGGTCGCGCCGTTCCCGGCACTGGTCGCTGCGGCGGACGCGACCGAGCGGCCACGGGTGGGCACGTTCGTGCTCAACGCGGGCTTCTGGAACCCGACTCTGCTGGCCCGCGAGGTCGCGACGACCAATGACCTGACGGGCGGTCGCCTCGAACTCGGCCTGGGCACCGGCTACATCCAGGCCGAGCACGACACGGCGGGGCTGCCCTTCGGTGCGCCGGGCGAACGCGTGGACCATCTCCGGCGCACCGTCGAGGAGTTGGCGCGACTGCTGGAGACCACGGAGACCCGGGTACCGCTGCTCCTGGGCGGCAACGGCGACCGCATGCTGCGGCTGACCGCCGAGCACGCGGACATCGCGGCGTTCACGGGTGCGCGGCTGGTGCCGGGCGACACAGAGGGCAAACTGGTGCCGGTCGACTCCGCCGAGTTCGGTCAACGGGTCGCCCGCTACCGGGAGTTCGCGGCCGACCGGGCGGAACCCGCCGAACTCAACCTGCTGATCCAGATGGTGGCGGTGACCGACGACCCCGCGAGCGCGCTCCGGCCGCTGCTGGAGCGCCGACCGGACCTCACCCTGGAGCAGGTGCTCGACCTCCCCGTGATGCTGGTCGGCACCCTGGATCACATCACCGCGAAGCTGCGCGCGCTGCGCGACCGGCACGGGTTCTCGTATCTCACCGTCCTGGAGCCGCACATGGACGCGTTCGCGCCGGTCGTCGAGGAACTGCGCCGAAACCCGCTCGCCGCACCCGCCGACCCTCTGCTTGGCTCGTCCCATGAGTGATCTTCACATCCGCAGCGCGGCCCTCTCCGACATCGACGCCGTGCTGGCGTTCTGGGGCGAGGCCGCCGAAGGCACGAGCATCAGCGACGACCGCGACGGCGTGGCCCGGCTCATCGAGAGGGACCCCGACGCGCTGATCCTCGCGGAGCACGACGGGCGGCTCGTCGGGTCCGTGATCGCCGGGTTCGACGGCTGGCGCTGTCACCTCTACCGGCTGGCCGTGCACCCGGAGCAGCGCCGACAGGGCATCGGCTCGGCGTTGCTGACGGCGGCCGAGGAGCGGTTCGTGGCGCTGGGCGGGCGGCGTGGGGACGCGATGGTGCTGGAACGCAACGAGACCGGGCAGCATGCGTGGCGCGCGGCGGGGTATGCACGCGAGGACCACTGGCGGCGCTGGGTGAAGCACCTCACCATCTGATCGCTTTGCTCATCCTTTACCATTGGCGGACGACCCGGAACTTCAGCTTCTCCTCGAAAGGTGTGAGCGTCCGCCCATGGGCGAGCCTCCCAGTACGCGACATCGCGCGAACCTCCCTGCCCTGTCCGATCATGGGACGGAGGTGACCCGATGACCGAAGTGCTTCTGCTGCTGGTGGCGATCCTGCTCTCGCTCCTCTGCGGCGCCTTCGTCGCGGCCGAGTTCTCACTGACCACCGTCGAGCGCGGCGAGCTGGAGCGCGCGGTCGAGCGCGGCGAGCGGGGCGCCTCCGGTGCCCTGAAGGCCGTACGGAATCTGACCTTCCAGCTCTCCGGCGCCCAGCTCGGCATCACCGTCACCAACCTGGTCGTCGGCATGCTCTCCGAGCCGTCGATCGCCGCACTCATCGCGGGCCCCCTGGAGTCGCTGGGCATCTCGCATTCGGCGTCGAGGTCCGTCGCGCTGGTGCTGGGTACGGCGCTGTCGACGGTGTTCCTGATGGTCGTAGGCGAGCTGGTGCCGAAGAACTGGGCGATCTCCTCGCCGCTGGCCGTGGCCAAACGGGTGGGCAACGCGCAGCGCTGGTTCAGTGCCTTGTTCCGCCCGTTCATCAGCCATCTGAACAACACGGCCAACCACGTGGTGCGGGCCTTCGGCCTGGAGCCCGCCGAGGAGCTGGCCTCCGCGCGCGGGCCGCAGGAGCTGGCCGCGCTGGCCCGGCACTCCGCCAAGCAGGGCGCCCTGGAGCCGGACACCGCCGAGTTGTTCGTCCGCACCCTGAACCTCGCCGACCTCACCGCGGAGAACGTGATGACGCCCCGCGTCCAGGTCGTCGCCCTCGACGCCCAGGCGACCTGCGAGGACGTGGCCAACGCGACCCGTGCGACCGGGCTGTCCCGGTTCCCGGTCTACCGCGGCAGCCTCGACGACGTCGTCGGCACCGTGCACATCAAGGACGTCCTGGCGGTACCGGCGGACCGGCGAGCCCGCTTCCCCCTCTCCGACGTGCTGCGCGAACCCCTCCTCGTCCCCGAGTCCCTCACCGTCGACCGCCTCCTGGACCGGCTTTCCGGCAAGCGCACGATGGCCGTCGTCATCGACGAGTACGGCGGTACGGCCGGGGTCGCGACCCTGGAGGACATCGTCGAGGAGGTCGTGGGAGAGGTACGGGACGAGCACGACCCGCACGAGACGCCCGACCTGGCATCGGCGGGCACGGACGACGAGGGCCGGACGCTGTACTCGGCGGACGGCGCCGCCCGCATGGACCAGCTCGCGCGCGTCGGACTGCGGGCACCCGAGGGGCCGTACGAGACGCTGGCCGGTCTGGTCGCCACCGAGCTGGGGCGGATCCCCGAGGTCGGGGACACCGTCGCGGTCACCGGGTGGCGGATCGACGTCGTGGACGCGTCGGGGCGGCGGGCCGCGCGGCTGCTGCTGCACGCGCCGCGAGCCGCATCCGGTCCCGACTCGGCTTCCGGTTCGGGTTCCGATTCCGGTTCCGACTCCGCGAAGGGGGAGCTGTGACCGCCGTACAACTGCTGATCGGGTTGGCGACGCTGGTCGTCAACGCCTTCTTCGTGGGCGCCGAGTTCGCGCTGATCTCGGTGCGCCGCAGCCAGATCGAGCCGCACGCCGAGCAGGGCGACCGGCGCGCCAAGAGCGTGCTGTGGGGGCTTGAGCACGTGTCCGTGCTGCTGGCCGCGGCCCAGCTCGGCATCACGCTGTGCACGCTGGTGCTCGGCATCGTCGCCGAGCCGGCGATCGCGCATCTGCTGGAGCCGGTGTTCCACGCGGTCGGTGTCCCGGAGAGCGCGGGACACGCGGTGTCCTTCGTGATCGCGCTTTCCGCCGCGACCTATCTACACATGCTGCTCGGCGAGATGGTGCCGAAGAACATCGCGCTCGCCGAGCCGGTGCGCAGCGCGCTGCTGCTGGGACCGCCGCTCGTGACGCTGTCCCGGGCGCTGCGTCCGGTGATCTTCACGATCAACGCGTTCGCCAACACGCTGCTCAAGCTGCTGCGCGTCGAGGTCAAGGACGAGGTCACGGCGACCTTCTCGGACGCCGAACTCGCCCGGATCGTGCGGGACTCCGGCGAGGCGGGCCTCATCGACGAGCGCGCCCGGGAGCGGCTGAACGACGCCCTGGAACTGGGCAGCAGGCCGGTCCGGGACGTCGTACTCCCCCTCGAACGCGTCGACTACGTGGTGGCGGGCATCACCCCGGCCGAGCTGGAGGTGCTGTCGGCCGAGTCCGGCTTCTCCCGCTTCCCGGTCGTCGACGACGAGCGCCGGATCATCGGCTACCTCCACGTCAAGGACGCGCTCGACGCGTCGCCGCGCGACGAGCCGTTCAAGGTGGAGGACATGCGCTCCATCGCGAACATCCGGGAGAGCACGCCCATGGACGACGTCCTCACCGCGATGCGCAGGGGCCGTACGCACCTCGCGGCGGTCCTCGACGAGGAGGGGCGGCTGACCGGTCTGGTGACCATGGAGGACGTGCTGCGGGAGCTGTTCGGGCAGCGGGCGTAGGCCCGGACCCCGATCGGGGAGGGGGACCGACCGGCAGGTATGGACGCGGGATATCATCTTCGTCGCCATGCAGACGAATCCCACGCACACCAGCCTGGTCGCGATCGGCGACTCCTTCACCGAGGGCATGTCGGACCTGCTCCCGGACGGCACCTACCGGGGCTGGGCCGACCTCCTCGCCGGCCGGATGGCCGCCCGGACGCCCGGCTTCCGGTACGCCAACCTCGCCGTACGCGGCAAGCTGATCGCACAGATCGTCGAGGAACAGGTCGGCCCCGCGGCGGCCATGCAGCCCGATGTCATCACGCTGGTCGGCGGCCTGAACGACACCCTGCGCCCCAAGTGCGACATGGGCCGGGTGCGCGCCCTGCTGGAAGAAGCCGTCGAACGCCTCACGCCCGCCTGCAAGCACCTGGTGCTGATGCGCAGCCCCGGCCGCCAGGGCCCGGTCCTGGAGCGCTTCCGGCCGCGCATGGAGGAGCTCTTCGCCTGCGTCGACGACCTCGCCGACCGGCACGGCGCCCTGGTCGTCGACCTGTACGGCGCCCCCTCGCTCGCCGACCCGCGCGCGTGGGACGTCGATCGCCTCCACCTCACGGATGAGGGCCACCGCCGGGTCGCCGAGGCGGTATGGCAGACCCTCGGCTACGAGGCCGAGGACCCGGAGTGGCGCACCCCGATGCCGCCGACCCCGCCCCCGAACTGGACCGCCCGCCGCGTGGAGGACGTCCGCTTCACCCGCCAGTACCTCCTCCCCTGGATAGGCCGCCGCCTCACCGGCCGCTCCTCGGGGGACGGCCTCTCCCCCAAGCGCCCGGACCTCCTCCCCTACGAGGGCCCGGCGGCGTAACTCCCCATGACCACGCGGGTGATCAACGTCAGGGGCCGGATTCACGAGTACGGCCCTCAGCTGGAACTCGCCCCCACGGATCTCGTCTACGTCGGCCGCCGCTGGACCCTCGGCGGCTGGGACCTCCCCCGCCACCCGCTCTACAACCCCTTCGCCTACGACACCCCCACGCGCCGCCGGGACGGCACGCGCGCGGAGGTGATGGCGAAGTACCGGGCGTATCTGCTGGAGCGCCCCGACCTGCTGGCCCTGGTGCCGGAGCTGCGCGGACGCACCCTGGCGTGCTGGTGCGCGCCGCTGCTGTGCCATGCGGAGGTGCTGGCCGACCTCGCGGACTCGGGACCGTGACGGAGGTCTCGTAGCTTCCGACGAAGGTGGCTGTGGCGCTGGCCTGCACTAATCGCCAGTAGAATCCGTACACGTGACTTCCGCTGCCGCCAAGCCCCGCATCCCGAACGTCCTCGCCGGACGTTACGCCTCCACCGAGCTCGCCACGCTCTGGTCGCCCGAGCAGAAGGTGAAGCTGGAGCGGCAGCTCTGGCTCGCCGTGCTGCGGGCCCAGAAGGACCTCGGGATCGAGGTGCCGGACGCGGCGATCGCGGACTACGAGCGTGTCCTCGACCAGGTCGACCTGGCCTCGATCGCCGAGCGCGAGAAGGTCACCCGGCACGACGTGAAGGCGCGGATCGAGGAGTTCAACGACCTCGCCGGGCACGAGCAGGTACACAAGGGCATGACGTCCCGGGACCTGACGGAGAACGTCGAGCAGTTGCAGATCCGGCTCTCGCTGGAGCTGATGCGCGACCGTACGGTGGCCGTCCTGGCCCGGCTCGGCAAGCTGGCCGGCGAGTACGGCGAGCTGGTCATGGCTGGCCGCTCGCACAACGTGGCCGCGCAGGCGACCACCCTGGGCAAGCGTTTCGCTACGGCGGCCGACGAGCTGCTCGTGGCGTACGGCCGGGTCGAGGAGCTGCTGGGCCGTTACCCGCTGCGCGGCATCAAGGGCCCCGTGGGCACGGCTCAGGACATGCTGGACCTGCTCGGCGGTGACGCGGCGAAGCTCGCGGAGCTGGAGCAGCGGATCGCCTCCCACCTCGGTTTCTCGCAGGCGTTCACCTCGGTCGGCCAGGTGTACCCGCGCTCGCTGGACTACGAGGTCGTGACCGCGCTGGTGCAGGTCGCGGCGGCGCCCTCGTCGCTCGCGAAGACGATCCGGCTGATGGCCGGGCACGAGCTGGTCACCGAGGGCTTCAAGCCGGGCCAGGTCGGTTCCTCCGCGATGCCGCACAAGATGAACACCCGCTCCTGCGAGCGCGTCAACGGCCTGATGGTCATCCTGCGCGGCTACGCGTCGATGACCGGCGAGCTGGCGGGCGACCAGTGGAACGAGGGCGACGTCTCCTGCTCGGTGGTGCGCCGGGTGGCCCTCCCCGACGCGTTCTTCGCGCTCGACGGGCTGCTGGAGACGTTCCTGACCGTGCTCGACGAGTTCGGCGCGTTCCCGGCGGTCGTGGCACGTGAGCTGGACCGCTATCTGCCGTTCCTCGCGACGACCAAGGTGCTGATGGCCGCCGTCCGCGCGGGTGTCGGCCGCGAGGTCGCGCACGAGGCCATCAAGGAGAACGCGGTCGCCTCCGCGCTGGCGATGCGCGAGCAGGGCGCCGAGCGCAACGAACTGCTGGACAAGCTCGCCGCCGACGAGCGCATCCCGCTGGACCGCGCCGAGTTGGACGCCCTGATGGCCGACAAGCTGTCCTTCACCGGCGCCGCCGCCGACCAGGTCGCCGCCGTGGTCGCCCGCGTCGAGGAGATCGCGAAGCAGCACCCGGAGGCCGCGGGCTACACCCCCGGGGCGATCCTCTGACGCCTCCGATGCCTCTGACGCCCCCGACGCCCCCGATGCCTCCGAAGCGCTTCACCCAGGCCGAGTTGGAGGCCGCCCGCGACCGTCTCGTACCGGACGTCGTCGCGGACGGCCTCGGTGTCCTGTTCTGCGGTATCAACCCCGGTCTGATGACGGCGGCCACGGGCCATCACTTCGCCCGTCCCGGCAACCGCTTCTGGCCGGTGCTGCATCTGTCCGGCTTCACACCGAGGCTCATGAAGCCTTCGGAGCAGGGCGAGTTGCTGTCGTTCGGGCTCGGCATCACGAACGTGGTGGCACGAGCGACGGCACGGGCCGACGAGCTGAGCGCGGAGGAGTACCGGGAGGGCGGGCAGTCGCTCGCGTCGAAGCTGGCGGGGTGGCAGCCGCGGTGGCTGGCGGTGCTCGGAGTCACCGCGTACCGGGCGGCATTTGACGACCGGAAGGCCCAAGTGGGTCCACAGGAGCGGATGTTCGGGGACACGCGGGTGTGGGTGCTGCCCAATCCGAGCGGGCTGAACGCGCATTGGACGGCGGCGACGATGGCGGAGGAGTTCGGGCGGTTGCGGGAGGCTGCGCGGGGCTAGGGTCTGTCTGTCCGGCTGGTCAGGGTGGGTCTGTCTCCGTGACGACGGCCAGGAGTTGGAACGGGAGTTCCTTGTCCCACTGGGATATGCCGAGGGCGATCCATCGGTCCTCGTCCGGCGGCTTCCACAGCTGGACATCCGGCACGTGCGAGCTGAGGGAGGCCCAGGGCTCCGGAATGTCCTCGCCGTCCCCCGCCCGTTCGAACGTGCCTGCCAGGCTGATGACATCGGGCGCTCCCCAGCGCCCGATCAGCCACTCTCCGAGTCCGTCCCGGTCGAATTCGTACTGCGTCTCGGTCTCCTCCCGCTCCGTGCCGTCGTCCTCCCAGAAGTCGCCGCTCGTCTGTAATTCGGCGATGTGATAGCCAGGTCCCCCCGTACCCACGTCCGTCCTGCCGTGCTCCGCGGGGAAGTCCCGGGTGCGCAGCAGGTCGATCGTGGTCAGCCAGTGCGTGATGTTCATGGTTCCAGTGAACCGGCCACCACTGACAATTGGCGGGGCGTCAGTGACTGCCCCTGATCAGGCGTCCCGGCGCCGCACGCTCCACGCCCCGGCCGCCAGGGCCACCGCCGTCCACAGCGCTGTCACCGTGAGCCCGGTCCAGGGGCCCATCGCGCCGTCCCAGGTCTCGTGCAGCACCACCTGGCCGGCCCGGTCGGGCAGCAGGTCCGCGATGTTGTTCGACATGTCGCCGATGACGAAGGACACGATCAGCAGGAACGGGATGAGGATGCCCAGCGTGGCCGCACCGCTGCGCAGCAGCGCCGTGAGTCCGGCCGCGAACAGTGCCATCAGAGTGAGATAGACGGCGCAGCCGACGACTCCGCGCACCTGGTCCGCCCAGCCCAGCCCGTCGGTCTTCGCGCCGAGCACCGCCTTGCCCACCAGTAGCGTCACGACACCGGTGAGCAGGCCGACGGCCAGCACGGGTACGGCGATCGCCGTCGCCTTGGCCGCGAACCAGCGCCCCCGGCGCGGCACCGCGGCCAGCGACAGCCGTAGCGCTCCACCCTGGAACTCGGAGGACACTGCGGCCGTGCCGAAGGCGATCGCCGCGATCTGTCCGAAGCTCACGCCGAAGAAGACCGAGAAGAGCGGGTCGAAGTCGTCTCCCCCGGTGTCGGACGAGGCGAGCGCGGAGAAGAGTGCCGTCACCGCGACGATCGTGGCGAGAGACACGATCTGGGAGCGCAGGCTACGGATCTTGATCCACTCGGAGTGGAACACGGGCGTGAATGCCATGGTCAGGCCTCCTGGTGGGATGCGGTGAACTCGGTCTCGGTGGCGGTCAGATCGAAATAGGCCTGTTCCAACGTGCCCTCCGCAGGGGTCAGTTCGAGGATCGGTACACCCGCCGCCGACAACAGGGTGCCGATCTCGTCCACGCGTGCGTGCGCCACGGTCCAGTGCCCGTCCTCCTGCTCCACGGCGTCGTGACCGTGCCCGGCGAGCGCTGCCTTGAGCGCACCGGCGTCCGTCGTACGGATGAGTACGTGGGGCTGCACGCGCGCGTCGATGAAGTCCCGCATGGGCGTGTCGGCGAGGAGTCGGCCGCGGCCGAGGACGACCAGGTGGTCGGCGAAGGAGGCGGTCTCGTTCATGAGGTGGCTGGAGACCAGGACCGTGCGGCCCTCCGCCGCCAGCCGGCGCAGCAACTCCCGGATCCAGACGATGCCTTCGGGATCGAGGCCGTTCGACGGCTCATCCAGCAGGATGACTTCGGGATCACCCAGGAGGGCACCCGCGATGCCCAGCCGCTGCCGCATGCCCAGGGAGTACGTCTTCACTCGGCGTCGCGCGACCGACGCGAGTCCCGTCTCCTCCAGTACCGCGTCGACCCGGGCGGCCGGGATGCGGTTGCTCGCGGCGAGGGCACGCAGGTGGTCGCGGCCGGTGCGGGAGCCGTGGGCGGCCTGGGCGTCGAGCAGGGCGCCCACATGGCGCAGGGGCTCGGTGAGTTCGGCGTAGGGGCGGCCTCCGACGGTGGCGGTTCCGGAGGTGGGCCGGTCGAGGCCGAGGACGAGGCGCATGGTGGTGGACTTTCCGGCGCCGTTGGGACCGAGAAAGCCGGTCACCTTGCCGGGACGGACGCCGAAGGTGACATGGTCCACGGCCCGTCGGGTGCCGAACTCCTTGGTGAGGTCTCGTACGTCGATGCTGGTCATGACCAACAGCCTGGCCGTTCAAGGGAGTTGGGGCCTCCCCCGTCGGTGGAGATCGTCTCCCCCGCCCGGGGGAGGCCGATTGTCGGTGCCGGCTGTCACGATGTCGGAATGGCCCGCTTCCTGCGCCCGCTGCTCCGGGGGACGACGTACACGCGTCTGCTGCACCTCTGGGTGCCGATGCTGATCACCAGCGTGTGGATCTTCATCAGCCCGGAGACTCCGTACGCACCCGCGCTCATGCTGATCCCGGTCGGTCTGATCCCGGCCGTGCGGATCGGCGAGGGGGTGCAGGCGCAGCTGCTGCTGACGCCGGGCAAGGAGAACTCGGGGATCTCCGTGGCACCCTCGGCGACCTGGCGGGACCGGGGCCGGACCGTGTTGTGGCTGGAGGCCCGGATGGCGCTGGGCTGGGTGACCACGTTCGCCTGCGTCTGGTGCCCGGTCATCTCCTTCCAGCTGATCGAGACCGCACGCGGGCGCGTGCCCGACGACGTCTGGGTCCTCGAGGAGGCGTCACCGAGCGGGTGGTACGCCTGGCTGGCACCGCTCCCCGTGATCGCGTTGTACGGCGCCGTCGTCGGCCTCGGCAAGCTGGCCACGTCGACGGCCCGCGTGTTGCTCGGTCCCTCGCGCGCGGAGCAGCTCGCCGCCCTGGAGGAGCGCACCGAGCAGTTGCTGGAGCGCAATCGCATCGCGCGGGAGTTGCACGACTCCATCGGGCACGCGTTGACGGTGGCGGTGGTGCAGGCGGGTGCCGCCCGTGCGGCGGGTGACCCGGAGTTCACCGAGCGGGCGCTGGGTGCCATCGAGGAGACCGGCCGGGCCGCGCTGGAGGATCTGGAGCGGGTGTTGGGCGTACTGCGTGAGGCGGAGCGGCCGGTGAGCAGTCGGCCGACGCTGGTGGACGCCGATCGGCTGTGGGAGTCCGCGCGGGCGTCCGGGGCGAAGGTCGACGCGGAGGTGACCGGGCCGTTGGAGACGGTGCCGGGACCGGTCTCCCGGGAGGGGTACCGGATTCTTCAGGAGGCGCTGACGAATGTGCTGCGGCACGCGGGGTCGGTACCCGTCCGGGTCCGTATTCAGGTCGCGGACGGCACGCTCCATCTGGAGGTGCGCAATCCGCTGACGGCGGCGATATCCGGGCCGGGCAGGGGCAGTGGGCTGCGGGGCATACGCGAGCGGGCCGCGCTGCTCGGAGGCCGGGCGTACACGGGGCCCGACGAGGGCGACTGGCAGGTGCATGCGGAGCTGCCGCTGAGCTGATCTAGGGTGGCCGGATGCCGGTCACCGTTCTCCTGGTCGATGACGAACCCCTCGTACGCGCGGGCCTGCGGGCCGTGCTGGAGGCGCAGCCGGACATCGAGGTGGTCGGGGAGGCCGCCGACGGCGCCGCGGTGATCCCGCTGGTGCGGCAGCTGCGGCCCGACGTGGTCGCCATGGACGTGCGGATGCCGCTCCTGGACGGCATCGAGGCCACGCGCGCGGTGCTGCGCACGATCGAGGACCCGCCGAAGATCCTGGTCATCACGACCTTCGAGAACGACGAGTACGTGTACGAGGCGCTGCGGGCCGGCGCGGACGGGTTCCTGCTGAAGCGGGCCCGGCCGGCCGAGATCGTGCACGCGGTGCGACTGGTGGCCGAGGGCGAGTCGCTGCTGTTCCCGGCCTCCGTAAGGCAGTTGGCGGCGGAGTACGGCGACGGCGGCGGGAACCGGGCGGCGCGCGCGGTGCTGGAGCGGGCCCGGCTGACCGAGCGCGAGGCGGAGGTGCTGCGGCTGATGGCCAGGGGATTGTCCAACGCGGAGATCGCCGCCCGGCTGGTCGTCGGCACCGAGACGGTGAAGTCGCATGTGAGCGCCGTACTGGCGAAGTTGGGGGCGCGGGACCGGACCCAGGCGGTGATCGCGGCGTACGAGTCGGGGTTCGTGGCGCCCGGATGATCCGGTGGGGTTCGTGAGTCCGTGGCGCCCGGCACTCGCCGGGGTCCGCCGCGCCGAGTACGATCCGCCCAACACGCGCACGAGCTGGGAGGACAGACCTTGGCGGGGCTGACCGGCGGGGACCCCTCGCTGCTGCGGAGGATCAACTCCGCGGTGGTGCTGCACGCGTTGCGTGCCACGGACTGCGCCACGCTGACGGAGATCACCCGGGTGACCGGTCTGTCCCGGCCGACCGTCGAGGGCGTCGTCGAGGGACTGATCGAGGCCGGGCTCGTCGTCGAGAAGGCGGCCGACGAGAGCGTTGTACGGCGCCAGGGGCGGCCCGCGCGGCGGTTCAGGTTCCGGGCCGAGGCCGGGCATCTGCTGGGCCTGGAGATCGGCGCACATCGTGTCGCCGTGCTTCTCGCCGACCTGGACGGCCGGGTGCTCGGCGCGATCGCCAAGGACGTCGACGAGACGGCGTCGGCGGACGAGCGTCTGGAACGGCTGCGCACGGCGGTCGCCGAGCTGCTGCGCCGGGCCGGAGTGGCACGCGGCTCGCTGCGGGCGGTCGGGGTCGCCACACCGGGCATCGTCGAGGCGGACGGCACGGTACGGCTGGGCACCGCGCTGCCCCAGTGGACGGGACTGCACCTGGGCGAGCGGCTGAGCCGCTCCTTCAAGTGCCCTGTCCTGGTCGAGAACGACGCGAACGCGGCGGCGGTCGCCGAGCACTGGAAGGGCGCCGCGACCGAGTCCGACGACATGGTGATGGTGCTGGCGGGGCTGAGCCCGGGCGCCGGTTCGCTGATCGGAGGACGGCTGCACCGGGGATATCGCGGGGCGGCCGGTGAGATCGGCGCGCTGCATCTGCTGGGCCGGGACGTGACTCCGGAGACGCTGCTGTCCACGACGGACGAACCACTGCACCCCCTGGACGAACAGGCGGTCGCCCAGGTCTTCGCACTGGCCCGCGACGGCGACCTGCGGGCCCGCGCGGCCGTCGACCGCTTCATACAGCGTCTGGTGCACGATGTCGCCGCGCTCGTCCTCGCCCTTGATCCGGAACTGGTCGTCGTGGGCGGCTGGGCGGCCGGTCTGGACGGCGTACTGGAGCCGCTGCGGCGGGAGTTGGCGCGGTATTGCCTGCGTCCGCCCAAGGTGGCCCTGTCGTTGCTCGGCGAGGCGGCTGCGGCTACGGGGGCGTTGCGGCTCGCTCTCGATCATGTCGAGGAGCAACTGTTCGCGGTCGAGGGTACGGTGACGCGGCGCTAGCTTGGCGGTGGGGTTGCGTTTCGGGTGCGGCGGCGTTGTGGCTGGGCGCGCCCACGCGGCGGAGCCGCAAATCGACACAGCCCCGCGCCCCTGAAGGGGCGCTGCCGTCCCCGGCGTTGAGAGGAAAACGCGTCGCGCCCCGGTGGAGTTCCGGGGCGCGGCGGGCGAGCTGTGACTGCCGTCAGGAAGCCTGGCGTTCCGGGCCGTGGTGTATTTCTACGCCTCCGGAGTCGGCGAAGGTCAGGCGGCAGGTGTCCGCGCGGTAGGTCGCTACGGAGACCGCGGCGGTGCGGCCCTCGGCGAAGAAGCGGGTCGTGACGACGAGAACCGGTGCCCCGGGGAGGCGGTCCAGCTCCTTGGCGTCGTCCGCGCGGGCCGAGCCGAGCTCGACGGCGCGGTCCTGGCCCTCCAGTTCGAGGCGCTGCAACTCGCGCAGCACCGCACGCGCGCGTGCCGCCGCGGACGGAGCGTCTATCGCGGAGAGGTCGGGCACCGACGACTCCGGGATGTAGAGCAGCTCGGCGGCGACCGGCTGGCCGTGGCTCACCCGGGAGCGCCGCACGGTGTGCACCAGTTCGCCGGAAGCGGTCTCCAGGACGTCGGTCACGGCCGCCGGCGGAGCCGCCAGGACGCAGTCGACGGACTGCCAGGCGTCCTCCGCCGCGCCTGGCCAGGCGTGCTGTTCGGTGCCGACGGCGACGCCCATGCGCGGCGGCGCGACGGTCGTGCCGACGCCGCGGCGGCGCTGCAGCCGGCCTTCGAGTTCGAGTTGTTCCAGAGCCTGCCGGAGTGTGGCCCGGGCAACGCCGAAGCGGGCTGCCAGGTCTCGCTCGTTGGGCAGGATCTCGCCCACGGAGAACTCGGAGTCCAGTGCCTCACTCAGCACTGTCTTGAGATGCCAGTACTTCGGCTCCGGCACCGATTCCAACTGCGTGGTCCCCACCCTGTCCTCCGCAATCGCCGTGGTCCGGCCGCGTTTTAGCGCCCTTGTTTATTAAAGGTTGTTTCACTTATCAGTGACCATAGGACGGCCCACACCCTTGGTCAAGACCAATCCTCGATCCCACAGGCAACACAGAGAGCGGTTGCCATGGAGCGTTCACAGGGCGTTCGTAAAGGGCGCGTTTCGTGACACGACGGCAAAGCCCCCGTCGCGAAACGGGGGCCCTGTCCGTGGCTCGGCTAAGCGGAAGCCAGCGAGCGGAGCTTGTCGGGGTTGCGGACGATATACACGGACCGGATGCGTCCGGCGGATACGTCCACCTGGAAGACGCTGTCGGGCTTGTCACCCGAAAGGATCAGCACCGCGGGACCGCCGTTCAGCTCAAGGAAGCGGAACGAGAGGTCCGGGATGCCCTTGCCCGCGACGGCGATCAGGAAGCGGCCCACATTGTCCGCAGTCTCCAGGATCCGCAGCGGCGCCTTGGTCTTGCCGCCGCTGTCGCCCACCAGTCGGACGTCCGGTGCGAGCAGCTCCATCAGGCCCGCCAGGTCGCCCTCCGCCGCCGCGGCGAGGAACCGCTCGGTCAGATCGCGGCGTTGGGCCGGGTCGACGTCGTAGCGCGGGCGTCCTTCGTCGACGTGCTTGCGGGCCCGTCCGGCGAGTTGGCGCACGGCGGGCTCACCGCGGTCCAGCATGGCCGCAATGTCGGCGTACAGGTAGCCGAAGGCCTCCCTGAGGACGAACACGGCGCGCTCCAGCGGCGACAGCGACTCCAGGACGACGAGGACGGCGAGGGACACGGAGTCGGCGAGGACGGCCCGTTCGGCGGCGTCCGGGACGGCGTCCCCGAAGTCGGTGACGTACGGCTCGGGCAGCCAGGGGCCGACGTAGGTCTCGCCGCGCGCCTTGATCTGGCGCAGTCGGTCGATCGCGAGGCGGGTGGTGACGCGCACCAGGTAGGCGCGCGGTTCGCGGACCGCGCGGTGGTCGGCTCCGGACCAGCGCAGCCAGGCCTCCTGGACGACGTCCTCGGCGTCGGCCACCCGCCCGAGCATGCGGTAGGCGACGCCCATGAGGACGGGGCGGTGGTCTTCGAAGACGTCGGTCGGCGTGTCGGTGGTCACGGTCCTATCCCATGCGACGCGTGCGGCCCTGTCCAGGAGAAAAACGTGTGTCCCGGAGCAGAATTGACCACGGGCCGACGGGCGTCCGGCGGCCCCTTTCCGGAGGTGGCGATGCGGTACGCGGTGCTGGGTACGGGCGAGGTCGGCCAGGCCCTGGGCGGCAAGTTGGTCGAGTTGGGGCACCAGGTGACCCTGGGCTCGCGCACGAAGGACAATCCGGCCGCCGTGAAGTGGGCCGAGAGCGCGGGTGCCGGAGCGGGTGCCGGTACGTTCGCGGAGGCCGCCGCGGCGGGCGAGGTGATCGTGAACGCGGTGGGCGGCCGGGTGGCGCTCGCCGCGCTGGAGGCGGCCGGGGCGGAGCATCTCGACGGCAAGGTCGTCCTCGATGTGTCCAATCCCCTGGCGTTCGAGGACGGCCGGCTCAAGCTGTCGCCGGTGGAGTCGGACAGTGTGGGTGAGCAGATCCAGCGTGCCTTCCCGCACGCGCGTGTGGTGAAGTCCCTCAACACGGTCAACTGCCAGGTGATGGTGGACCCTTCGCTCGTGCCGGGCGAGCACCAGGTGTTCGTGTGCGGCGAGGACGCGGAGGCCAAGGCGCGGGTGACGGGCCTGCTCGGGGAGTTCGGCTGGCCCGCGCACCGGGTGCTGGACCTGGGCGGCATCGAGTCGGCGCGCGCCGTGGAGATGATGCTGCCGCTGTGGGTGAACCTGTTCCGGACCCTCGGACACGGCGAGTTCAACCTTGAGGTGCGCAGCGCGCGTTGAGGTCCACGAGGTCCCTGGCAATGGGGGCTACCGGTCGGTAGCTTTTGCTGACAAGCTGTCTACACGGCCTGTACGGCGTCTGTCAGCGAGTCCAGACGAGGAGCATCCCCATGTCCGCCACCGTCTCCTTCCCGGTCCCCTCTCCGCACGGCCCGCGGACCGTGACCCTGTCGTACGCGCGCGTGGGCAGCGGTGAGCCGCTGCTCCTGTTGCACGGCATCGGTCATCACCGGCAGGCCTGGGACCCGGTGGTGGACATCCTGGCGACCGAGCGGGACGTGATCGCCGTGGACCTCCCCGGGTTCGGTGCCTCCCCCGCGCTGCCCGAGGGGCTGGCGTACGACCTGTCCACGACGGCCGCCGTCTTCAGCGCGTTCTGCGAGGCACTGGGGCTCGACCGTCCGCACATCGCGGGCAACTCGCTCGGCGGTCTCCTGGCCCTGGAGCTGGGCCGCGAGAAGGTCGTACGGTCCGTCACCGCCCTCTCGCCGGCCGGGTTCTGGTCCGAGGCCGAGCGCCGCTACGCCTTCGGGGTGTTGCTCACCATGCGGCAGATCGCCCGGCGGATGCCGCTCCCCATGGTCGAGCGGCTGTCGCGCACGGTGGCCGGCCGCACCGCCCTGACGAGCACCATCTACGCCCGCCCCGGCCGCCGTTCACCCGAGGCCGTGGTCGCCGAGACGCTCGCGCTGGTCAACGCCCCCGGGTTCGACGACACCCTCCGGGCCGGTACGACCGTCCAGTTCACCGACGACCTCCCCGGCCTGCCGGTCACCGTGGCCTGGGGCACCCAGGACCGGCTGCTGCTGCGCCGCCAGGGCGTCCGGGCCAAGCACCTGATCCCCCGGGCGCGGCTCGTACGGCTGCCCGGCTGCGGGCACTGCCCGATGAGCGACGACCCGGCGCTGGTCGCGCGCGTCATCCTCGACGGCAGCCGCTGACCGGCGCGGGAACCGCGTCCACGCACCTGATCCCAGGGCCACTCCGGCGCCGACGAGGGCGCTGCCGACGGCCTGGGCGGCCCCGTAGGCGCCCGTTCCGACGAGCGGCGCGGTTCCGGCCGCCGCGACCGGGATGAGGCCGGAGAAGAGCGTGGCGCGCTCCGCGCCGATCCGCTGCAGGCCCATGTACCAGCACACGAAACCGACGACCGTGACGACCGCCGCCTGCCACAGCAGCGCGGCGGCCTCGGTGGCGCCGGGGCGCCGCAGCCATGCGCTCCCGTCGAGGAACAGCCCTGCCGTAGCCGCCTCGATCGCGGCCGCACCGCACACCGTGGCCGACAACAACCGTGGTCCCAGGGGGCGCACCACGGGCACCGCGAGCACCGCGAAGCCCACCTCTCCCGCAAGTGCGCACCCGGAGAAGGCGATTCCGGCGGCGTCCGTACGTCCCCACCCCTGGACGGTGAACGCGCCGACGGCGACGAGCGACGCCCCGTAGAGCACGATCCTGCGCGGACGGCGTCCCTCCAGGAGTGGGACGAGGGTCGCGACGACCACGGGTGCGCAGCCCACGAAGACGCCCGGGACGGCCGGTTCGGCGCTGTGTTCGGCGGCGATGACGGCCAGGTTGAAGCCGACCATGCCGATGGCCGCGATGAGTGCGAGCCGGGCCCATTGACGTGGCGTGAGCGCCCGCAGCCGGGCTGTCGCGTCCTTGCCGGTGAAGGGGAGCAGCAGGAGGCAGGCGAGGCCGTAGCGCAGGAACTGGCCGCCCGCGTACGGGTAGTGGCCGAGGACGCTGTTGGCGGTGAAGGACGCGCCGACGAGGACGCAGGCGAAGGCGGCGAGCGGGGCGCCGCGGGCGGCGGTCGTGGTCATGGCGGCGACGCTAGGGAGCGTGACGGTCCGGTTTAAGGTCCACTTCCATGACGTCATCGCGGACCAATCCGGAGGGGCCGGCCGATCCGGAGGGCCTGACGGGTTCAGCCGCGTGGGAGTTGCTGCTGCCAGCCGTCTCGGCACCGGCACGCACGCGTGGCCGTTCGCTTCAGGCCGCGTTGCGCGAGGCGGTGCGCTCGGGGCGGCTGGCGCCGGGCACGCGCTTGCCGTCGAGCCGGGACCTGGCGGCCGACCTCGGGGTGTCGCGGGGCCTGGTCACGGAGGCGTACGAGCAGTTGACGGCGGAGGGGTATCTGCGCAGTGGCCGGGGTGCGGGCACCTGGGTGGGCGGCGCCGTGCGGGCGGCACGGCCACGCGCGCGTGACCTCGCACCGCGCTCCCCCGGCGCCCGCGTCGACTTCGTACCCGGCACACCCGACCTGTCGCTGTTCCCGCGTGCCGCCTGGGCCGCCGCGCAGCGCGGTGTGCTGGCGGAGTCGCCGCACGACCTGCTCGGGTATCCCGATCCGCGCGGGCTGCCCCGGTTGCGTACCGCGCTCGCGGAACTGCTGGCGCGCCGCAGGGGTGTGGTCGCCGATCCGGAGCGGCTGATCGTGGTCTCCGGAGTGGCACAGGCGACGGCGCTGCTCGGATTCGTGCTCCACGCGCGCGGGATGCGCACCGTCGGCGTCGAGGACCCCGGCAGCCCCCAGCACGACGCCCTGTACGCGTCGGCGGGCGTCGCCGCCGTACCGCTGCCCATGGACGACGAGGGCCTGGCCATCGGGCCGCTGCGGACGTCCGGCGTGCGGGCCGTGGTGGCGACGCCCGCCCACCAGTTCCCCACGGGCATCGCCTACTCCGCGCGGCGACGGGCCCAACTCCTCGACTGGGCACGGTCGGTGGACGGCCTGGTCTTCGAGGACGACTACGACGGCGACTTCCGCTACGACCGCGCCCCCGTGGGCGCCCTCCAGGGCCTCGACCCTGAGCATGTCGCCTACGCGGGCTCGGTCAGCAAATCGCTCGCCCCGGGGCTGCGGCTCGGCTGGCTGCTGGTGCCCGAGTCCCTGGCGGACGAGGTCGTGGAGCGTAAGCGGACCATGGATCTCGGCCACCCGACCCTCGACCAGGCGCTGTTCGCCCGCTTCCTGGAACGCGGCGACTACGACCGGCAGTTGCGCCGCTGCCAGCGGGCCTACCGCCAGCGGCGTGACACCCTGGTCGCCGCCCTGGAGGAGCATTTCCCCGGAGCCGCGGTCACCGGGATCGCAGCGGGGTTGCACGTCATCGCCGAACTCCCGGAGAAGTACGGCCCCCAGGACGACTTCCTGGAGCGGGCGGCCTCCGCCGGTGTCGCGGTGCGCCCGCTCACCGCCTACGCGCACGCGCGTGCGGGCGACGCGGTCGTACGGCTGGTCCTCGGGTACGCGCATCTGTCACCGGGGCGGATCCGCGCGGGTGTACGTCTGATGGCCGACACCCGGCCACCGGACGGCCTCTGATGTCACGCGTTCCGTTGTTCACCCGTGGTTTCCGTGCGCGCTGCGGCGCACCAGTAGTTGTGACGGTGCACCCTGACCGCATCCCGTCCGTGGAGGCGCAACCCCATGTCGCATCGTCCGTTCCCCGCCCGCCGCAGCGTCCTGCGCGGCACCCTGGCCGCGTCGGCGGCCCTGACCGTGCCCGCCGCCCTCGGCGCCGCGCCGGCCTTCGCCCTGTCCGGACGTCCGAAGGCGGGCTGGGGTGTGCAGGCGGGGGACGTGACCTCCGACTCCGGTCTGGTGTGGGTGCGTTCGGACCGTCCGGCCCGGATGATCGTGGAGACCTCGGCCACCGAGTCGTTCCGCAACCCGCACCGCTGGCACGGTCCGCTGCTCGGCCCGGGCACCGACTTCACCGGCACCACCCGGCTGCGCGGACTGCCCTCGGGGCAGCAGATCCACTACCGGGTCCTGCTCGCCGACCCCGACGACCCGCGCCGCACCGGAGAGCCGGTCACCGGCACGTTCCGTACGGTGCCGACCGGGCGGCGCGGGGTGCGCTTCCTGTGGTCCGGTGACCTGGCGGGCCAGGGCTGGGGCATCAACCCGGACCTCGGCGGCTACCGCATCTACGACGCGATGGCCAAGCTGGACCCGGACTTCTTCGTGTGCAGCGGCGACAACATCTACGCCGACGGTCCGATCACGGCGACCCAGGCCCTGCCCGACGGCAGCCTGTACCGGAACGTCACCACGGAGGAGAAGTCCAAGGTCGCCGAGACCCTGGCCGAGTTCCGCGGCAACTTCCGCTACAACCTGCTCGACGAGAACCTCAAACGGTTCAACGCCCAGGTCCCGTCGATCATCCAGTGGGACGACCACGAGGTCCGCAACAACTGGTACCCGGGCGAGGTGATCGCCGCCACCGACACCCGCTACACGGAGAAGAGCGTCGACACCCTGGCGGTGCGCGCCCGGCGCGCGTTCAGCGAGTACTTCCCGGTCTCGACTCTGCGGCCGGGCGCGAAGGAGGGCCGGGTGCAGCGTGTGATGCGGCACGGTCCGCTGCTCGACGTGTTCGTCCTGGACATGCGGACCTACCGCAACGCCAACTCACCCGACAACCAGACCGTGGACCCGCAGGGCATCCTCGGCCGTGAGCAACTGGATTGGCTCAAGCAGGAGTTGTCGCGGTCGCGGGCGGTGTGGAAGGTGATCGCCGCCGACATGCCGCTCGGCCTGGTCGTGCCCGACGCCACCGAGGGCAAGGCGAACATCGAGGCGGTCGCGCAGGGAGACCCGGGCGCGCCGCTGGGCCGTGAGCTGCAGATCGCCGAGTTGCTGCGGTACATCAAGCACCGGCGGATCACCGGCACCGTGTGGCTGACAGCGGACGTGCACCACACCTCCGCCCAGCACTACCAGCCCTCGCGGGCCGCTTTCACCGACTTCGAGCCGTTCTGGGAGTTCGTCTCCGGCCCGCTGAACGCGGGCGCCTTCCCGGCCAACGACCTCGACAACACCTTCGGCCCCGAGCGGGTGTTCGTGAAGGCCCCGACCGTGGCGAACGTGTCGCCGGCCGAGGGCTACCAGTTCTTCGGCGAGGTCGACATCGACGGCCACAGCGGGGAACTGACGGTGCGTCTGCGCGAGTCGGACGGCACCGTGCTGTTCACGCAGACCCTGCAGCCGGGACGGGTCGGCCAGTAACTCCACTACCCTCGGACCTGTACCGCGCACCGGCGTCATCCCCCGGTGCGCGGTGCGTTTCGCGGCGTGCCAACATCCGCGCCCAAACTCGCGTTTTCGCAGGTCAGGGCGATTGTCAGTGGCGGCCTCTACGGTTTTTCCATGACGCGATCTTTGCAGGCCGTGACCTATCGCCGACCCTCCGCGCTGGAGTCGTCGGAGGGTGGACGGCGCCTCGGGCTGGAGACCTCACAGGGCGCGACTCCTTCGGGTGTCACCGACCATCCGCGCTTCTTCGCGGGCTTCCTGACCTCGCCTCAGGTGGCCTCGGCGGCGCTGCTCGCGGTGGCCGACGTTGCGGGCGCGCGGTACTACCAGCGCCAACTGGCCGCCTCGCTCGACCCGGTGGTGACGGCGGGCGGTGACCGGCTGCGCTTCGAGTCCTTCTCCGGCTGCGGCGGGGTGTACGCGCGACTGGACGTCCTCGGCCCCGGTCTCGACGGCGGCGAGGTCGGACACGGCACGACGAACGTCGACGTCAACAACCCCCTGCGCGAGGCCCTGTCCCGGATCGGCTCGGACGATCCGCTCCATCTGCGGGTCGGCCCCGAGGAGTTGACCGTGACCACGCTGGACGGCCCGGTGCTCGAGAAGAAGGTGCCGCTCCCGGACCGGTGGCTGCGCGGCTTCGCGGAGGCCCAGGTGATAGCGGCAGGCTTCGACCTGCGGGCCGAACTGCCCGCGGCGGAGGCGGTCCGGTTCCTGCGCTCGCTCCCGAAGGCCGGCGCGCGCGGCACCACGAGCGGCCCCCGCTGGGTCGTACCGGCGGGCCGCGGCCTGCGCCCCACCACCCGCCCCGTCCCGGGCGCGGTGTGCCTGCCGGGCCCGGAGCGGCTGATGGCCCTCCAGCGGGTCCTGCGCCACGCGACGGCCCTGCGGATCTACGGCCCCTCCGTCGTCGGCGCCCCCGCCACCGCCAGTGCGTGGGAAGCCGTCCTGCCGGGGATGCGGCTGACCCTCACGCTGTCGCCGGACGCGTCGCGCGGCTTCTCCGGCGAGGGCGGCGTCCTGGACGCGCTCGCGACCGACGAGGCCGGAGAGGACGCCGAGTTGATCGCCGTGCTGCTGGCCTGGGAGCCCCGTATCGACGTCGCCGACCTGGCCGCCTCCTCGGGGCTCACCCCCGAGCGGGTCCGCGCCGCGCTGATCCGCCTGGGCACTTCCGGGCGCGTCGGGTACGACACGGCGGAGGCGGCCTACTTCCACCGTGAACTGCCGTACGACGCACAGCGCGTGGAGCGTCACAACCCGCGGCTGCGCTCGGCTCTCGCGCTGGTGGCCGCGGGCGCGGTGCGGCTGGAGGGCGCGATCGGCACGGTGACCGCCGAGGACGGTCATGTGCACCGGGTGCGGGACGAGGCGGGGGTGCTGAGTTGCAGCTGTGTGTGGTGGGCGAAGTACCGGGGCGGGCGCGGGCCGTGCAAGCACGCGCTGGCGGTACGGATGGTGCGGCGGGGCGCCGCGGTGGAGCGGGACACGGTGCGGGTCGACGGGGGTGTGCGATGAGTGCGCTGATGGAAGCGGTGCGGGCGGGGCGGACCGCCGAGGTGGTCGGGTTGCTCGACGGGCTCACGGATACCGAACGCCGGGCGTTCCTGCCGGAGTTGAAGGATCTCCGCAAGGAACTGCGCACGGCACCGTGGGGGCATCCGTCCCGCCACGCCTATCCCACGCTGCACGCGACCGGTGCCGCCTGTGAGACGGGAGCGGCCGCCTCGGTGAGCTGGATCGCCGGCAGCGACATGCGCTGGTCGCAGTCGTCGGCGGCGCTGTTGATCCACGTCCTGGGCGACCGCGACGCCTCCTGGCTGGCCGATGTGACGCACCGCCTCGCCGGGCGTCCGGCCTCCGCAGGTGTGTCGTACGAGCTGATGGCCGGTCTGGTCCGGCTCTCCGGTTGTCCGGTGCCGACTACGGAGACCTATGTGCAGGCCTGGGTGGCGCACACCGGTCAGCTGTGGCAGCGCGGGGACACCCTGTTCGACCGGCTGCGCAGGGATCCCCACCTCGCGGAGCTGATGGCCGCGCTCTTCGAGACGAACGACGTCGCCGGTCCCATGGAGTGGTCCTCGGCGGAGAATCTGGACGGCTGGGTGGACGCGATCGCCCGGCTCACCGTCGAAGGCGCCCTGGACCGGAAGCGGACGGTGGACGCCTGTGTGGCCCGGCTGCTGCGGGGCGGTTCGACTGTCGATCACCGGGCGTTCCTGCGCGTGCTGAAGGGGCTCGCCCTCAACCGCGAGGAGGAGCGGGAGCACATCGCCGACTGGCTGGCCCTGGCCTCGGACGCGGTGCCCACGGTGGCCTCGCACGCGCAGGCGGTGCTCGGATCCCTGGCCCTGGACGGGGAGTTGACGCCGCGTCGGCTGACGGAGATGTCGGACGCGGTGCTGTTCAGGTCCGAGAAGAAGCTCGTCCGGGCGCAACTCGTGCTGCTGGGAAAGGTGCTGGCACGGGACGCGTCGGCCGCCGCCGAGGTGCTGCCCGCCGTCGCCGTCGCCTTCGGGCACCAGGACACGGAAGTGCAGGAGCGGGCGCTGAAACTGGTCGAGCGGCACCTCAAGAAGGTCGGCTCCCCCGAGGTGCGGGCCGAACTCGCGGCGGCGGCCGACCAGTTGGTCCCGGCGCTGCGTGCGCGTGCGGTCGAGTCGCTGGGGGCGGCGCCGGTCGCAGCGGCGGCGGCAGTCCACGAGGAGGTGCTTCCGCCGCCTCCGATGCCGGTCCGCCTGGCGCCGGCTCCGGAGTCTGCGGTCGAACTCTCCGAGGAAGTAGGGGCGTTGCTGGCGTCCGACGGCGATGTGACGGCTTTCGAGCGCGCGTTGGACGGACTCGTCCGCCATGCGTACCAGGACCGGGACGCCCTGGTGGAGGCATTGGGGCCGGTGTGCGCGCGCCTCTGGTGGGACAGCTCCGATCCGGACAACGTCCGTGTGGACAACCGCTTCAGCAAGAATCATCACGGATTCAACAGCGTGGCGGAGAGCCTCGACCTCCTGCTGGCCACTCTCCGGGGCAAAGTGCACACCGCCACACTCCACGGCGTCGTCCAGCACGGCTCCCGGTCCCCGTCGTGCGGACACAGCCCGCTGTCCAGTGCCTTCGAGGCGCGCATTTGGGAGGTGGCGTACCGCATCCGCGCGGAGCCGCTGCCGTTCCTGCTGTCGACGCCCAGCTGGAGTACCGGCCTGCTGGAGCCGGACGAGCTGGTGGACAGGCTCGACACCTATCGGCGTCTGGGCGCGCGGGTCTCGACGGCGGACTTCGCACAGGCGCTCCTGCGGGTGCGCCGGACGGACCTGGCGGCGGCAGCGGCGGCAGCCGAGCGCGCGGCGGCGCTCGGTACGGCCGAGGGCGTCCGGCTCGCCCGATGGCTGTCGTCCGGGGAACCCGTGCTGCCCACCAGTCGACGACGGTCCACCGGTGCCCGCGTCCAGCTCGAATTCGGTGAACTCGTGTCGCTGCAGGCCGACTTCCCGGCGGGGTATCGGGAGCTGGGGCAGCCTACGACGGTCTACGGCGAGCGCTGGCACTGCTACCACTGGAACCGGAACATGCAGCAGCACTGGCTCGCGATACTCCCCGAGCTGCGCGAGCTGGTGGCGGTGCGGATCGTGCGGGAGGTGTCCACCGCGGCCGTGGACGACGCCCGGGGCGCGGCCGGCGTACTCCCGGCGCTGGCCGAGTCCGGCGGCGCATCCGGTGAGGCGACGCACCTGTGTCTGGCGTACGGGCTCGGCGCGCGACACCCCGAGGACCGGCTCGCCGCGGTGGACGCGTTGCTGGTGCTCGCGGCGCGGGGACAGCTGGACGGGGACCGGCTGGGCACGGACCTCGGGCAGTTGGTGCGGAGCGGGGCGGTGAAGTCCTCTCGGCTCGCCGAGTCGATGCGGACGGCGGCCGCCACCGGGGCGAACACGAGCATATGGGGGATCCTCCGCCACACCCTGACCGCGCTGCTCGCCGACCTGGACGGCGACATCAAGCCCGCGCCGGCGCGGGGGCTCGGGGACCTGCTCGCCGTGGCCGCCGAGTGCGCGGAGCGGTCCGGGGCGCGGGGCGAGCTGCCGCATCTGGCGCAGACGGCGGACCGCACCGGCTCCTCTCGACTGGTCGCTCAGGCACGTCGGCTGCGCAGCACGCTGGTGGCGGAGGTGGCCGCATGACGTAGGCCACCGGGGCTGACCTTCAGGGCAGCAGACTCACAAAAAGAACTGCAAAAGGTACAGAACCACGCTTTTACCGGTCGGTCACAGAGAGTTCGTGATCACGCAACACCCTTCCTTCACAGTGGTCGCATGAGTCGAGACATGTCTGATGTGACGCGCGCAAGGCACGGGCGTCCGGTGCACCACTGGCGGCGCGACCTGGTGGAGCTGGCGGCGCTGTTCACCGCAGTGGCGGTGGCGGACGTCGTGGCGAATCTGGTGGGGCACGGTCCCGGGGGCCCGGCACTGCTGGCGATCTCCGCGCTGGCGCTGATCGCCACGGCGGGGTTCCACACATGGTGGTCACGCCGCCACGGTCACGCACCTCCTACGGGTGATACCGGTGCCCGGTCGGCCGCGCGGGTGCGGCAGGCCGGGCCCTCCGAGTCGGAGCCCCAGTTCGCTTCCGAGTCGGAGTCCCAGCAGTCGTCCGTGGCGCCCGACGGTGTCACCGAGCCCGCCGCGCTGTGGCGGATGCGGACCACGGTGCGGGACGCGCCCGGATCGCTGGCCGCGTTGTGCACGGCGCTGGCCGGACGCCAGGTCGACATCCTGAGCCTGCAGACGCATCCGCTGGCCGACGGCACGGTGGACGAGTTCCTGCTGCGGGCGCCGGGTGAGGTCGCCGCGTCCGAGATCACCCGGCTGGTGGCGGCGGCCGGCGGTTCGAGCACCTGGATCGAGCGGGCCGACGCCCACGATCTGGTGGACGCACCGACCCGTGTCCTGGGCCTGGCCACCCGCACGGCCCTGGACGCGGCGGAACTGCCGCTGGCGCTGCGGCAGTTGCTGGGCCGGTGCACCATCCGTTCGCTGCCCGCGGCCACTTCGGGCAAGGGGCGAGAGCAGGAGCCCGTGCCGACGGAGGGTGCGTTGGAGGACACCGTGATGCGCCTGCGGGCGCCGGAAGGCGGAGTGATCACCGTGGAGCGGCCGTATCTGCCGTTCACGCCCACCGAGTTCGCCCGGGCGCGGGCCCTGGTGGAGCTGGACGCCCGGCTCGGTCCGCGCATCCCGCGCAGCCAGGACGTACTGACGCTGCCCGAGGGCAACGCGATCACCGTGCGGCGCGCGGACACCGGAGATCTGGAGGCGGCGCGGGAGATGCACGAGCGCTGCTCGGCGCGGACGCTCGGCATGCGGTACCACGGGCCGGTCGGTGACGCCGACCGCTATCTCAACCACCTGCTCTCCCCGCGCTTCGGCCGGACGCTCGCCGTGCAGACGGCCTCGGGGCGGATCGTCGGACTCGGGCACCTGCTGTGGGACGGGGACGAGACGGAGGTCGCGCTGCTCGTCGAGGACGACTGGCAACGGCGTGGCATCGGGAGCGAGTTGCTGGGGCGGCTGGTGGCGATGGCTGTCGAGGCGGGGTGCGAGAGCGTGTATGCCGTGACGCAGGCGTCCAACACGGGGATGGTGGCGGCGATGCGGGGGCTCGAGCTGCCGCTCGACTATCAGATCGAGGAGGGGACGTTGGTGGTCACGGCGCGGTTGGAGACGGCGGTGACTTCAGTGGACGTCACGGAGTTCGGGAGGGCCGAAGCGCCGTAGGGGTTGTGGATTCGTTGGCGGGTGCGGGTGCGTTGTGGCTGGTCGCGCCCCGCGGCGGAGCCGCAGATGAACAAAGCCCCGCGCCCCTGACGGACGGCGCCAGCGCCCCGTCCAGATCCGACCACAGGTCCTCCACGTCCTCCAGGCCCACCGACAGTCTCAGCAGACGGTCACTCACCCCGGCGCCCCGCCGATCCGTCTCCCCCACCACCCGATGGCTGATCGACGCCGGATGTTGGATCAGGCTGTCCACGCTGCCGAGGCTCACCGCCGGGGTGATGAGGCCGACCCCTGCGATGACCTCGTGGGGGTCGCCGTAGGTCTCGAAGGCGATCATCGCGCCGCCGATGCGCGGGTAGTGGACGTGGGCCACGCGCGGGTCGGCGGCGAGGCGGCGGGCGAGTTCGGCGGCGGTGGCGGACGCGGCGCGTACCCGGATCGGGAGGGTCGCGAGGCCGCGCAGCAGCAGATAGCCGGCCAGCGGATGCAGTACGCCGCCGGTCGCGAAGCGGATCTGGCGCAGTTGCCCGGCGAACTCCTCGTCGCAGGCCACCACGCCCGCCATCACGTCGCCGTGCCCGCCGAGGTACTTGGTGGCGCTGTGCAGGACGAGGCGTGCGCCGTGTTCGGCGGGGCGTTGCAGGACGGGCGTGGCGAAGGTGTTGTCCGCGAGGAGGGGCACCGAGCCGCAGGAGTGGGCGACGGCGCGCAGGTCGAGTTCGGCGAGGGTCGGGTTGGCCGGTGACTCGACGACGACAAGACCGGTGTCGGGGCGCAGCGCGTCGGCGATTCCGGCCGGGTCGGTCCAGGTCACCTCGGAGCCGAGCAGTCCGGCGGTGAGCAGGTGGTCGCTGCAGCCGTAGAGAGGTCGTACCGCCACCACATGGCGCAGCCCCGTCGAGGCGCGGGCCAGCAGGACGGCGGTCAGGGCCGCCATGCCGCTGGCGAAGGCGACCGCGCTGTCGGTGCCTTCGAGGCGGGCGAGGGCGGTTTCGAAGCGGGCGACGGTCGGGTTGCCGAGGCGGCCGTAGACGGGCGGGCCTTCGGGTTCGGCGCCGGTGGTGGCGAAGGCGTCGATGCGGGCGGCCTCGCCGCGGCTGTCGTACGACGGATAGGTGGTCGACAGATCGATGGGCGGGGCGTGCAGGCCCTGCCGGGCGAGGTCGTCGCGGCCGGCGTGCACGGCTTCGGTGTCCAGTGCCCGCCGGGCCGGGGAGGGATGCAGGCTCGTTGTGTCCATGGAGAGAAGGGTGAACATCCACCGGGCCCGCATCACAAACGCCCGTGTTACGTTCGACAGATGACCGACTCTGTCGTACTCGATCCGGTGGATCTTCATCTGCTGCGGTTGTTGCAGAACGACGCCCGGGCGACGTATCGCGATCTGGCCGCGCAGGTCGGGGTCGCGCCGTCGACGTGTCTGGACCGGGTGGCGCGGCTGCGCCGGGCCGGGGTGATCCTCGGGCATCAACTGCGGCTCGATCCGGCGAAGTTGGGGCGCGGCCTGGAGGCACTGCTGTCGGTGCAGGTCAGGCCGCATCGGCGGGAGCTGGTGGGGCCGTTCGTGGAGCGGGTGCGGGCGTTGCCGGAGTCGCGGACCGTGTTCCATCTGACCGGGCCGGACGACTATCTGATCCATGTGGCCGTCGCGGACATGGCGGACCTGCAGCGACTGGTCCTGGACGAGTTCACGTCACAGCGGGAAGTGGCGCGCGTGGAGACCCGGTTGATCTTCCAGCAGTGGGACTGCGGGCCCTTGCTACCGCTTGCCACGCCCGTAGCTGAATCGGGGTGACGGGGAGAAGTCCCAGGTATGAGGATGGTCCCCATGTCGCAGACCAACACTCCGCTGCCCCGGCAGGTCGCCGACGCCTACGTCGACGATCTCATCGCCCTCAACCCGGTCATCGGTACGTATCTCGGCGTGAAGGAGAGTTCGAGCAGGCTGCCCGACCTCTCCCCCGCAGGTCAGGAACGACTCGCGGAGCTTCAGCGGGCGACCCTCGCCAAGCTCGACGAGGCAGAGCGCCGGCCCGGCGCGGACAGTGGTGTCGAGCGCCGGTGCGCGCGCCTGCTGCGCGAGCGGCTGACCGCCGCACTCGGCGTGCACGACACCGACGAGGGGCTGCGCGAGGTGGGCAATATGCACACCCCCGCGCACACGGTGCGTGATGTGTTCACGCTGACGCCGGCGCAGTCCGAGGAGGACTGGGCGGCGATCGCCGAGCGGCTGCGCGCGGTGCCCACCGCGCTGGCCGGCTACCGCGAGTCCCTCCAACTGGGCCTGGACCGCAAGCTGTTCGCGAGCCCGCGCCCGACGGCCACCTTCATCGACCAGCTCACCGAGTGGTCGGACCCGGACGGCGAGGGGCGCGGCTGGTACGAGGACTTCGCCTCGGCCGGACCCGAGTCCCTGCGCACCGAACTGGACGAGGCCGCCCGCGGGGCGACCGCGGCCCTGGTGGAACTGCGGGACTGGCTGCGGGACGTGTACGCGCCGGCGATCGAGGGCGCGCCGAACACGGTGGGCCGTGAGCGGTACGCGCGTTGGGCGCGCTACTACAACGGTACGGACCTGAACCTCGACGAGGCGTACGCGTACGGCTGGTCCGAGTACCACCGGCTGCTCACGGAGATGAAGCGGGAGGCCGAGAAGATCCTGCCCGGCGCCGAGACCCCATGGGTGGCCCTCGCGCATCTGGACGAGCACGGTCGGCACATCGAGGGTGTCGACGAGGTCCGCGAGTGGCTCCAGGGCGTGATGGACCGGGCGATCGAGGAGCTGGACGGCACCCACTTCGAACTCGCCGAGCGGGTACGGCGGGTGGAGTCGCGGATCGCGCCCGCGGGCAGTGCGGCGGCGCCGTACTACACGTCACCCTCGCAGGACTTCTCGCGGCCGGGCCGCACCTGGCTGCCGACCATGGGGCAGACCCGGTTCCCGGTCTACGACCTCGTCTCGACCTGGTACCACGAGGGCGTTCCCGGCCATCACCTCCAGCTCGCCCAGTGGGCGCATGTCGCCGAGGATCTGTCCCGCTACCAGGCGTCCGTCGGCATGGTCAGCGCCAACGCCGAGGGCTGGGCGCTGTACGCGGAGCAACTGATGGACGAACTGGGCTACTTGGAGGACGCGGAGCAGCGACTCGGCTTTCTGGACGGGCAGATGATGCGGGCCACCCGGATCATCGTCGACATCGGCATGCACCTGGAGCTGGAGATCCCGGCGGACTCGCCGTTCCACCCCGGTGAGCGGTGGACGCCGGAGCTGGCGCAGGAGTTCTTCGGCGCGCACAGCAGCCGTCCGGCGGACTTCGTGGAGAGCGAGCTGACCCGCTATCTCACGATCCCGGGCCAGGCCATCGGCTACAAACTCGGCCAGCGGGCCTGGCTGTTGGGCCGGGAGAACGCGCGGCAGCGGCACGGCGACGACTTCGACCTCAAGGCGTGGCACATGGCCGCGCTGTCGCAGGGTTCGCTGGGCCTCGACGACCTGGTGGACGAGCTGTCACAGCTCTGACGCCGGCACCTGGGGCCGAAGTCCCGTCGACCCCGGGTCAGTCGGGAAGCCGTCGTAGGTGCACAAGGCCCAGCCAGGTCTCCGGGCCCGGCTGGGCGCGGCCCGCGCGAACGGCGTAGCGTCCTGGTTCCAGGTCGACCTTCAGGTGCTCGGTGCCTTCCGAATCCCGCCCGGGCCACGCCGAGTCGAAGAGCACCAGTGGTCCGGGGACGTCCCACCGCACCTCGTTCTCCCAGGTCGCGCCGGCGAGCGCGGCGGGTACTCCGGCCAGCACCTCGTCCTCGGAGTCCGCGGCACACCACCGTACGAACGTGCCGTGCTCCGGCAGGAAGGCCGTCGAGGCGGGTTCGTCGCCCAGGACCAGGGCCGCGCTGTCCCCCACCGGCAGCAGGCCGACGTATCCGCCGACCTCGCACGCCCGGTCGTAGTCCGAGGCCAGTTCGTCGCCGTCGGCTCCCGTCCAGAACGGCAGCACCGTCTCCGGTACCGCTATGAGCGGCCCGCCGCCCGACTCCACCCACTGCACCGCCGTGCCCGGCTCCACGTATAGCGCCATGGGCAGAACCTAACGCACAGCGAGCCCACATGTTCATGGTTCGAGCCGCCGCGCGCGCCGCCAACTCTCGTGCGGGCAGCGCCCGTTCGCAGCTTCAGCAGCCGCAGTCGGCGGCGCCCACGGGCGCTGTCAGCGGGTCGGCCGGGCGCCGTTCCCGCCCCTGCCAGGTCTCGAACTCGAAGCCCTCGCGCACCCAGTACTCGAAGCCGCCGAGCATCTCCCGTACCTGGTAACCGAGTTCGGCGAAGGCGAGGGCCGCGCGGGTGGCGCCGTTGCAGCCGGGGCCCCAGCAGTACGTCACCACCGGCACGGATCTGCCGAGGAGTCGCCCGGCCTGTTCGATGACGAGCGCGGTGGGGAGGTGGACCGCTCCGGGGATGTGCCCCTGGTCCCAGGACTCGGTGGAGCGTGAGTCCACGACGACGAAGGCGGGGTCTCCGGAGGCGAGCGCGGCGGCGACATCGGAGACGTCGCTGTGGAAGGCGAGGCTCGCGCGGAAGTGGGCGGCGGCTGCCGCGGGGGTGGTGCTGCTCATGGAAGGCCGGCCTTTCACCGAGGTGTCCTGACACCCGGAAATCTACGGTCGGCGGCCGGTCCTCTGAAGTGACGATTCCCGGCGTCCCGCTTGATCCGCCGGGGATTCCCCTGCTATTTCTGAAGAATGACCGCGTATTCCCCGGACGCCACCGACTGGCGCATCCTCGACGTCCTCCAGCGGGAGGGCCGGGCCGGTTTCGCCGAGCTGGCCCGGGCCGTGTCCATGTCCGCGAGCGCGGTCACCGAGCGGGTGCGGCGGCTGGAGGAGGCGGGGGTGATCCAGGGGTACACGGCGGTCGTGGACCCGGAGCGGCTCGGCCTGCCGATCCTGGCGTTCGTGCGGCTGCGCTATCCGAACGGCAACTACAAGCCGTTCCACGACCTGGTCGCGGTGACGCCGGAGATCCTGGAGGCGCATCACATCACGGGCGACGACTGCTTCATGATCAAGGTCGCGGCCCGCTCGATGCGCCATCTGGAGGAGGTGTCGGGGAAGATCGGCGCGCTGGGCTCGGTCACCACCAGCGTCGTCTACTCCTCACCGCTCCCCCGCCGACCGCTCGGTCACTGACCTCACCGACCTCACTGCCCCCGCTGTCGTACGGCCGACCCCGCCCGCCCCTTCACGACCTCCAGCTGTGCGTGGATGCGCCGCCGCAGGTCGGCGACATGGCTGACGATGCCGACGCTGCGGTCCCGTTCGCGCAGGGAGTCCAGGACGTCGAGGACCTCGTCGAGGGTCTGCTCGTCGAGGCTGCCGAAGCCCTCGTCGATGAAGAGGGTGTCGAGCCGGACCCCGCCGGCCTCGTCGGTGACCACGTCCGCGAGTCCGAGCGCGAGGGCGAGCGAGGCGAAGAAGGTCTCGCCCCCGGACAGCGTCGCCGTGTCCCGCTCCCGCCCGGTCCACGCGTCGACGACATGCAGCCCGAGGCCGCTGCGGCCACGCCCGGCCCGGTCGTCGGAGTGGACGAGGGTGTAGCGGCCTGACGACATGCGCTGCAGCCGTACGGTCGCGGCGGCGGCCACCTGTTCCAGGCGGGCGGCGAGGACGTACGACTCCAGCCGCATCTTGCGTTCGTTGTCCGCCGAGGTGCCCGCGGTGAGGGCGGCGAGCCGGGCCACGCGGTCGTATTCCTCGCGCAGCGGCGCCAGTTGACGTGCCCCGGCCGCCGACCGGGCGGAGAGCCGGTCGAGTTCGGTGCAGCGCCGGGCCGCCGCGTCGCGCGCGGAGGCCGCGTCCCGGGTCCGCCGCTCGGCCGCGCCCGCGGCGCGTTCCGCCAAGTCCAGGTCGGCTGGGGCCTGTTGGGCGGCTGCCACTGTGTCTTCCTCCGCGAGGACCGCCCGTACGGCGGCCTCCTCCGACTGCCAGGCGTCCAGGCGCCGTTGGAGTTCGCGATGGGCGGTGTCGTCGAGGAGGGCGTCGGCAGCCGCCTGCGGAGTGTCGAACCCGGCGCGAAACGCGGCGTCGGCCAGCCGCGCGTCGGCGTCCTTGAGGCGCTGCGCGGTGTCCTCGGCGACCCGTGCGGTGTCGGCGGCGTCGGTGAGCAGCGCGGCCTGCCGCTCCAGCTGGGCGGCACGCGCCGCCACACTGTCGGCGGCGCCCCGCGTCTGGGCCAACTCCTCTTCCAGCAGGGCGCGTTCGCGGTCCAGGGTGTCGCGGAGGGTCGTACGGGAGGCGGCTCTGAGGGCGGCCTGCTGCTGGATGCCGGTCCGCCGCTCGTGCTCCTGCTCGGCCCGCCGCAGCTCCTCGGTCGCGGGATGCAGCCAGGACGCGTCCCGGCGTGCCTGCTCGTACAGCCGCTCCAACTCCGCGACCTCGTCGGCGAGTTGATCGGTGGGCGTGTCCCCCGCCTCCGCCGTGGCGGCGGCGAGCGCTTCCCGTACGACGCCGAGGCGGCGCTCGGCCTCGGTGCGCTGTTCCTCGGCGCGCTGGTGGGCGGTGAGGGCCTGTTCCTCGGCCGCGCGGTCGACGTGTTCCGCGGACTTGCGTGCGGGCGCGGGGTGTTCGGAGGCTCCGCAGACGGCGCAGGGTTCGCCGTCGGTGAGGTGGGCGGCGAGTTCGGCGGCGATGCCGTTCAGCCGCTGTTCCTTGAGGTCGAGCCAGTGGGCGCGGGCCTCGACGGCGCGTTCGGCAAGGGCGAGCACCTGCCGCTGGGCGTCCTCCGTGTCCCCGGCGAACTGGTCCCGTTGCCGGGCCGCCCGGAGCCGCCGCTCGGTGGGCTCGCGGCGCACGGCGAGCTGTTCGGCCCGGGTCGCGGCCTCCTGGGCGGACTCGATCCGCGTCCGCAGCTCCGCGCGGTTGGTGTCCCACCCGGCGAGCCATGCCTCCGCCTCCTGCCGTACGTCGTCGTCGGCGCTCTCCTGCCGGTCCAACTCGGCCCGTTCTACGCCGAGTTCGGTCAGACGCTGTTCCGCGCGACGGGCCGATTCCAGGCCGCCCAGCTCCTCGGCGGCCCGACGGGCGGCGGCGGTAAGTCCGGCCGCCCCGGCGTCCGCGAAGGTCTCCGGCAGCAGGTCACGCGCGCGTGCCTCGGCCCGGGCGGCGTCCCGGTGCTCGGCGTCCGCCGCGTCCCGCAGCTCCAGCGCCGGCGCCACCGCCTCGGCCTTGCGCGCCCGCTCCATCCGCGCCTGCGCCTGCCGATAACCGTCGGCGCGCTCCTCCAGAAGCGCGGCCCGCTCCCGCGCCTGCGTGAACCGCTGTTGCAGGCGCGCCAGTTCGCGTGCGTCGGCAAGCTCGCGGTCGGCGGCTGCCTGGGCGGACTCGGCGGCGCTGAGGCGGCTGTGCGCGATGGTCAGCTGTTCGCGCGCGGTACTGCGGGCGACGGCCGCCGCGCCCAACACCTCGGCTGCGAGGCCGGGTTCGCCCGGTGCGAGGTCCGGCAGCTCCATGGCGTTCCCGGCGGCCTGCTGCATACGGTGCGCGTCGGCCAGCAACTCGGCGTCGCCCTGGCGGACTTGGGCCTCGGTGGCGCGCCGCCGGTCGGCGAGCCGCTTCTCCACCTCGGCGAAGCGGTGGGTGTCGAAGAGCCGACCGAGCAGCTTGCCGCGTGCCTCGGCGTCGGAGCGCAGGAACCGGGCGAACTCCCCCTGGGGCAACAGCACGACCTGGCAGAACTGCTCCCGGCTCATCCCGAGCAGCTGGGTGATCTCCTCGCCGATCTCCTGGTGCGAGCGGCTGAGATCCTTCCAGTCGCCGGCCGTCGCGTCGTACTCGCGCAGCCAGCTCTGTGCCTTGTCCAGGGTGCTGCCGGTGCCGCGCTTCTTGGGGCGGGCCCAGGGCGGCTGCCGGGTGAGCTCCAACCGCCGCCCGGCGACGGTGAGTTCGAGCCGGACCTCGGTGCGGGTGGCGGGTGCCGCGTGGTCGCTGCGCAGGGTGAGCCCCTGGCCGCTCTGGCGGACGCCGGGCACCGAGCCGTAGAGCGCGTAGCAGACGGCGTCCAGGACGGAGGTCTTGCCGGCGCCGGTCGGGCCGTGCAGGAGGAACAGTCCGGCGGAGGACAGTTCGTCGAAGTCGACGGTCTGCGAACCGCCGAAGGGCCCGAAGGCGGTGACGTCGAGTCGGTGCAGCCTCATCGCACACCGCCTCCTGCCGAGAACCGCGTGCTCACTCGCGCCGGGGGCCGCGCATTCACCCGCGCCGAGAGCCACGCGTCCACGGCGCCGCTTCCCGCTCCTCCCGCGCGCCGCGCGCTCACGGCGTCACCTCCCGCACCACCGAGTCCGCGCGCACCGCGTCGAACGCATCCTGGAGCACGGTCTGTTCGGCAGCGTCGGGTCCGGCGCCGCGCACATGGGCCACGAAGTCGTCGGCGATCTCCTGGTCGCTGCGGCCCGCGAGACGTCTGGCATACGACACGTCGGGGTCGTCCGGGGACCGCTCGGGGTCGAAGACCAGGCTGAGGGTGTGCGGGAAGCGCTCGGTGAGCCGGGCCATGGGGTCGGCCGGACGCACCGGGTCGGTGAGCGTCGCCTCGACCCAGGCCTCCTCGTGCCGGGCGAGCTCCGGATCGTCGAGCAGATCCTCCAACGCGCCCCGGATCCGGGCCAGTTCGCGCTCCACCGGGCAGTCGACGCGTTCGGCGCTGACGGTCCCGTCGGCGTCCAGGTCGACGAGCCACATGCTCTTGCGGTGGTCGGCCTCGGAGAAGGAGTACGGCAGCGGGGAGCCCGAGTAGCGCACGCGCCCGGTGATGGCCTGCGAGCCGTGCAGATGCCCCAGCGCCACGTAGTCGACACCGTCGAAGACCCCGGCCGGTACGGCGGCGACCCCGCCGACGGTGATGTCCCGCTCGCTGTCGCTGACCTCACCGCCGGTGACGAAGGCATGGGCGAGGACGACGGAACGGGTACCGGTCGGACGACCCGCGAGATCTGCCCGCACGCGCTCCATGGCGGCGGCCAGCACCGCCTCGTGCCCGGCCTTCTCCACCCCGAACTCGGCCTTCACCAGGGCGGGTTCGAGATACGGCAGCCCGTAGAAGGCCACGTCGCCGAACGCGTCCGGAATCACCACGGGCGTCCCGCAGGCCGACGGCTCGGTGCGCAGGTAAATGCCCGCGCGGTCGATCAGTCCCGCGCCGACGCCGAGACGGCGGGCCGAGTCGTGGTTCCCGGAGATCATCACCGTGGGCACGCCCAGGTCGGCGAGCCGGTGCAGGGTGTCGTCGAAGAGCTCGACGGCGGCCAGCGGTGGGACCGCACGGTCGTACACATCTCCCGACACGACCACGGCGTCCACCGCGTGCTCGCGCACGGTGGCGACGAGGTGGGTCACGAAGTCGGCCTGGGCCCCGAGCATGTTCACTCGGTGGAACGCCCGGCCCAGGTGCCAGTCGGAGGTGTGCAGCAGTTTCATGGAGCCACCACGCTAGCGCCTGTGGCCCCCCTGCTTCACCACGGCCACACGTTCGCGCCTGCCCTGCCCCGCAAGAAGTCGCAAATATCCCTTATGCCGACACCCAACACCCCTTATGTCATGGCCTGGTACACGAGGTTGCGCAACTGGCGGCGGATCGGCGTGCGGTGCCTGCCCCAGGTGACGACCTGGGTGCAGAAGACCGCCGTGACCCCGTCGACCGGGTCCACGAAGAAGTGGGTGTTGGCCGCGCCGGACCAGCCGAACTCCCCCTTGTTGCCGAACGAACCCGCGCCCACGGGGTCGGTCATGACATAGAAGCCCAGCCCGAAGCCGCAGCCCCGGTGCTCGTCGTCGGGGTACAGCCCGAAGGAGTTGATCTCGGCGCCGCCGGGCAGGTGGTTGGCGGTCATGTGCGCGAGGGTCCGGGGGCCGAGCAGCCGCTCGCCGTCGAGTTCGCCGCCGCGGACGAGCATGGCCGCGAAGCGGTGGTAGTCCTCCAGCGTCGCCACCAGTCCGGGGACACCGCTGCCGGACGGGAACGGCGCCGACTCGCGGAAGGTGGGCCGCAGTTCCTCGTTCACGGCGAGCCGGCCCGACTCGGGGTCCGGGCTGTAGACCTCGGCCAGGTCCGGCACCCGCTCGGGCGCGAGCGTGAACGTCGTGTCGGTCATCCCGAGCGGGCCGAGCACATCGGACTCGATGAAGGTGTCGAGGCTCTCGCCGCTCACCACCTCGATGATCCGGCCCAGGACGTCGACGCCGAGGGAGTAGTTCCAGGCGGTGCCCGGTTCGAACAGCAGCGGCAGGGCGCCGACGTCGGCGCACGTCTGCTGGAGTGTGGCGCCGGGCAGCGGCAGTACGTCCTGGCCGGCCTGGCGGTACAGCGCGTCCACCGGGTTCATGTGGGCCAGCCCCAGGGTCAGGCCGGCGGTGTGCGAGAGCAGGTGGCGCACGGTCACCGGGTGGGCGGCCGGGCGCACCCGCACACTCCCCGGTGACCCGCCGTCGTAGACCCGCATGTCCGCGAACTCGGGGATGTACGCGCTGACCGGGTCGTCGAGTCCGAGCAGTCCGCGCTCCACCAGCATCATGACGGCGACGGACGTCACCGGTTTGGTCATGGAGTAGAGGCGCCACAGGGTTCCCGGCTCGACCGGCAACCCCGCTTCGAGGTCGCGGAGTCCGCCGCCCGCCGCGTACACGGGTTCTCCGTCGCGGGCCACGAGCGCCGACCAGCCGGGGATGACCCCGAGTTCGGTCTGCCGGTCGAAGAACTCGGCGATACGGCCGAGCCGTTCGGCGCTGAAGCCGGACCGCTCCGGGGGCTTGATGACGCCGAGACCGTCGGCGAACTGCTGCATGTGGGCCTCCGTGTACGGGAGTTGGCGGGTCAAGGGGTGGCGGGAGCTGCGGTCTGCACCCCGGCCGCCGCCAACAGCTTTCTGGTGTAGGGGTGTTGGGCGTCGGCGTAGACCTCCTCGGTCGTGCCGTGCTCCACGACGTCACCGCGGTACAGGACGACGATCCGCTGGGCGAGGTGTCGTACCACCGCGAGGTCGTGGGAGATGAACAGGTAGCTGACGCCCGTCTCCCGCTGGAGGCCGGTGAAGAGGTTCAGAACCTGGGCCTGGACCGACAGATCGAGCGCGCTGACCGGCTCGTCGCACACGATGAGCTTCGGCGCCATCACCAGGGCCCGGGCGATGGCGATCCGCTGCCGCTGGCCGCCGGAGAACTGGCGCGGGTAGCGGTCGGCCGCCTCTGCGGGGAGCCCGACCAACTCCAGTACCTCCCTTACCCGTTGCTGGACCACGGACCGCTCGTCGCGCGAGTGCACCAGGAGCGGTTCGGCCAGGGTCTGGCCCACGGTCAGTGCCGGGTTGAGCGAGCCGTTGGGGTCCTGGAAGACGGCCTGGACGCTCTTGCTCAGCTCCCTGCGCCGGGCGCCGCCGGCATGGGTGATGTCCTCGCCGTCGAACCGGATCGTGCCCTGGGTGACGGCCGTCAGCCCGAGCACGGCACGGCCCAGCGTGGACTTGCCGGAGCCGGACTCGCCGACCAGCGCGACGGTCTCACCGGGCCGGATGTCCAGGGACACGTCCCGGATGGCAGGGGTGCCCTTGCCACGGCGGTGGTACGACACCGAGAGGCCGCGGATGTCGAGCAGGGGCCGGTCGGTCGCGCTCACCCCAGCGCTGTCGGCAGCTTTCGTGCTCACGAGGACACCTCCAGCAGTTCTTCGCCCAGTTCTTCGCCGACCAGGACGCAGCGGGCGACGCCCTGGTCGTCGGGTCGGGTCAGGGCGATCGGGGCCTCGGTGCAGCGGGCGACCCGGTCGGGGCAGCGGTCGGCGAAGTGGCAGCCGACGGGCCACTGGCCCGGGGGCGGCACGGTGCCGGGGATGGTGGGGATGGGCTCGCCGACCGTGGCCAGGCGCGGGTTCGCGGCGAGCAGCTTGCGGGTGTACGGGTGCAGCGGTGCCGTCATGACGCGCTCCGTCGGACCGGCTTCGACGACCTGGCCGGCGTACATGACCAGGGCGGTGTCGCAGGCCTCCGCGATGACGTCCCAGTCGTGGCTGATCATCAGCAGGGCCATGCCGGTGTCCCGCTGGATGGTGCGCAGCAGTTGGACGATCTCGCGCTGGACGGTGACGTCGAGCGCGGTGGTCGGTTCGTCGGCGACGAGGATGCGCGGGCGTCCGGCCAGCGCGACGGCGATGGAGACGCGCTGTGCCATACCGCCGGAGATCTGCGACGGGCGGAGCTTCAACACCCGGTCGGGGTCGGGGAGTTGGACCTGTGCGAGCAGTTCGCGTGCACGGAGGGTGGCTTCCTTGCGGGACAGTTTCTCGTGGGTGCGGACCGCCTCGCGCAGCAGCTGGCCGATGGTGAAGAGGGGGTCGAGGCCGACCATGGGTTCCTGCGAGATGAAGGCGATGGTGCCGCCGCGCAGTTCCCGCCACTGGGCCGGACCGTACGGGCCGACGTCGGCGCCGTCGATCTCGACCGTGCCCGAGGAGACCCGGGCGCCGTTCGGCAGCAGGCCGAGCAGGGCCAGTCCGGTCATGGACTTGCCGCAGCCGGACTCGCCGACCAGACCCACCGTGCGGCCCTGCCCCACGGCCAGGCTGACATCGCTGATCAGCTCGACCTCGCCGTGCTCGGTCTCCGCGGTGACGGTCACCTTGGTGAGCCGTACGACGGGATCCGGTTCCGCCAGCAGCCAGGCGTCGTCGGACTCCGGTGCCGCGGCGGTGGCCACCGGAGCAGCAACTGCCTTACGGCGACGGGTCGTTGGCGCATGGGACGTGCCGGACCAGCGTTCGGCGAGCGTGTCGCGCAGGCCGTCGCCGAGGACGATCAGCGCGGCGGCCGTGACGGCGACGAGGCCGCCGGTCGGGATGGCCAGCCAGAGGCTCTGGTTGAGGGTCTGCGCGGCGTCGGCCATCATGCCGCCCCAGGACGGGGCGGGCGGCTTCACGCCGAGGCCGATGGCGTTCAGGCCGGCCGCGATGAGCAGGGTGTTCGCGCAGGCCAGGGCCGCGTTGACCAGGATCAGGCCGGTGATCCGGGGCAGGACGTGGCGGCGGGCCACGCGCCAGGTGCCGAGTCCGGAGACCCGTGCGGCGGCGACGTAGGTCTCGCGGCCGACCGTGAGGGACGCGGACCGGACGACCCGCATCATGCCGGGTACCGACAGCAGGCCGATCACGATCATGGCCGCGGTCATGCTCTGCGAGAACAGGGCCAGCACGATCAGCAGCAGGATGATGCCGGGGATCGACATCACCACGTCGGCGAGTCGCATCAGCACCGCGTCGATACGGCCCCGGCGCAGACCGGCGACCAGGCCGAGCGGGACGGCGATCACCAGGGTGATCAGTACGGCGATCGCGATCTCGCGGAACGTGTCCGCGCCGCCGTACATCAGCCGCGACAGCACATCGCGGCCGAGGCGGTCGGTGCCCAGCAGGTGCTTCGCGCTGGGGCCGCTCAGTGCGGCGGCGAAGTCCGCCTGCTGAGGCGGGTAGGGCGCGAGCCAGTTGGCGCCGAACGACGCGATCAGCTCCAGGACCAGGATCACGGCCGGGACCGTGATCCGTGGCCGGCCCAACGCGCGCCGGAGGAAGGGGACTTGGGGTGTGCTCATGCGGCGACCGCCTGTGGGTTGAGCCAGCCGATGGCGAGGTCGAGCAGGAGATTGAGTCCGACAACGATGAGGGTGAAGTACACCGCCACTCCCTGGATCACCGGAATGTCGCCGCTGGACGCGGCCGTGACCGCCGCGCTGCCGAGGCCGGGCAGGCCGAAGAGTTCCTCGATCACCACGGCCGAGCCGAGGAGTCCGATGAGGTTGTTGCCCGCCACCGTGAGGACGGTGACGGAGACGTGCCGCAGCGAGTGCTTGAAGAGGATCGAGCGCTCGCTGACGCCGTTGGCGCGCAGGTTCCGTACGAAGTCGCGGCCCAGTACGTCGGCGAACTGCTCGCGCGTCTGCTTGGCGATCACCGTGACCAGGGCGAAGGCCAGGGCGGCCACCGGCAGCACCAGTGAACGCGCCCAGCCGCCGGCGGACGTCCCGAAGAACACGTAACCGTTCGCGGGCAGCAGGTCGAACCGGGTGTTGAAGACCCAGATGCCCAGCAGGCCGACCCAGAAGGCGGGAATGGTCATGCCCGCGATAGACGCGCTGTCCGCGGCGAGCCGGGTGGTGCGCCCGCCACGCACGCTCGCCATGCCCAGGACGACCCCGACGACCAGTGCGAGCAGGGTGGTCGCGATCACCAAGGAGAGGGTCACCCCCAACCGGGTGTTGAGGGTGCCCGAGACCGATTCGTTGTTGCTGATCGAGCGGCCGAGGTCGCCGTGGACCGCGTCCTTGAGCCAGGCCCAGTAGCGCTCCCAGACCGGCTGGTCGAGGTGGAGGCGGTGTCGCAGCGCGGCGATCGCCTGGGGTGAGGCGGTCAGGCCGCCGATGGACCGGGCGGCGTCACCCGGGATGAACAGCTGGAGGAAGAAGGTGAGCGCCGAGACGAAGAGCAGCAGGGGTACAGCCTGCACGATCCGCATTCCGCTGGTTCGCCACATGACTGGGTGCCTTTCTGGGGAGGGTCACTTCGCGGCGTACAGGGACGTCAGGTCCGGGGTGAGGTTGGTGGCCGAGAGGTCGATGCCCTTCAGACCGAGCCGGGCGTAGACGATCTTCTCCATGGAGACCATGGGGATCGTCCAGGACAGGTCGGACAGCCGCTGTTCGAACTTCTGCCAGCCCTGCTCCTGGAGTGCGGCGGAAGGTGCGGAGGCCGCCGCGCTGTAGAGCGTGTCGAGCTGCTTGTCGCTGACCTTGAGCGGGTTGCCCCAGCTGTAGAGGAGGTCGTTGCCCTGGGCGTAGGGCGGGGCGATGCCGGCGCCGTAGTCGAACATCATCGCCGGGAACTTCGCGTAGGTGGAGAACAGCTCGTTGACGTTGGCCGGGACGTTGATCTTGACGTTGATGCCGATGTTCGCCATCTCCGCGGCGAAGGCCTCCGCGGCCTGGGACTCCCCCACGCCTGTGAGGTTCACCGTGATGGACATGCTGAAGCCGTTGGGGTAGCCGGCCGCCGCCAGGAGCTTCTTGGCCTTGGCGACGTCGTAGGGGTACTTGCCTTCGCTGCCCTGGGTGTAGCCGCTCGTATTGGCGAGCACGGGGTAGTCCCAGCCCTTGGCGTACGAGCCGTAGAGGGCCTTGGCGATGGAGTCGCGGTTGATGCCGTACATCATGGCCTGCCGTACTCGCAGGTCACCGAGGGCCTTGACCATGGTGCCCGCCCGGTCCTGGATCATCAGCTGCATGATCGAGTAGGGGCTCGAAAGGACCTGGAATCCGGCGGACTTGGCGCCCTTGGCGGTGGTGGAGTCGCCGAGCGCGTAGTCGACCTCGCCGGAGCGGAAGGCGCTGAGCGTGGTGTTCGTGTCCTTGATGACCTTGACGACGACCTTTTTCCAGTGCACCCGCGACTTGTCGTAGTACGTGGGGTTGGGGACGTAGGTGTAGGTCTGGCCGGAGACGGTCTGGGAGCTGTCGATCATGTACGGTCCGGCGCCGTGGGTGGTGGTGCCCAGTTCGCTCGTCCTGCTGAGGCCGGTGGGGCTGATGATCTCTCCGGTGGTCGGTCTGGAGAGGTAGAGCGGCAGCAGCGGGTCGGACGTCTTGAGGTGGATACGGAGGGAGAGCGGGGAAGTGACGTCGATCGATCCGACGGGGGCGAGGTCGGCCGCCAGTGGGCCGCCGGCCTTGGCGTAGTACTCGAGCGACTTCTTCACGCCGTCGGCGGTGAGCGCGGAGCCGTCGTTGAACTTCACACCGGAGCGCAGGGTGAGGTCGAAGGTCTTGCTGCCGGAGCCGACGAAGCCCCATGTGGTCGCGAGGGCGGGGGTGTACTTGCCGTTCGGGGCCTGACGGATCAACGTGTCGTACGCCAGTTCGAAAAAGTACTGCTGTGGGTCGGAGGAACCGCCCAGAGCCGGGTTGAGGCTGTTGGGCGCGATGGCCGAGGCGACCGTCAGGACGCTGGGGTCCTGGGCCTTCGCGGGAGTGGACGAGGTGCTGCTTCCACCGCCGCACGCGGTGGTCAGCAGCGCCAGTCCGGCGGCACCGGCCGTGACGGTGAGAGTGAGACGCGAACGAGACATCTGAACCTCCGGCGTTGAGGCATCGAACGGGAACGCGGGGTTCACCGGGCGTGGGGAGGAAGGCCACCGTCGTGGTGACCGCTCCGTTGCGTGAGTCCGCGGGGATGGAGGGGCGGCGGGACGATCTCGCCGTACGGCTGCGTACGGCGGCGTCCGGAAACCGCGGAGCGTGTCCCGGCTGGACGGGGAACACGCGAACCGTGCTGTTGAGAGCTGCAGGCCTAGGAGTGAAACCGCTGTTCGGCCCCCTCTTGTGGAGGTCGGGCCGAGCAGGGGGTGGGGCCCCGCGGATCGGAGTTCGCCCATTATTCGGTCGGCCGCCGCATTCCCGGAAAGACTCCAGTCCGCTGAACGGACCGCGACACATATCGGGCCGCCCCGGAACCTCACCTTGAGGACCGATATGGGTGCCTCTGCCCGGCGCGCGGCGGCGCGGAGGTCGCGGCTCGTGCCGGTCGGGAGGCAGCGGGTGGTGCCGAGGCGGCTCGGCGCCCCCGGGAAACCCCCAACTCCCCTGCCCCGTACGGGAGCTGCGCTAATCTCACGTCACACGCACCACGCGAGAGACACAGGGTTCCCATGCCAGTCGAGTACCGCGGTCGGTCCGAAACGATGGCCTATGCGGCGGCGGGGATGGAACCGCCGCCCGAGGTCCCGTTGCGGAAGAGCGATCCCCGGCAGGCGGGCCCGTACCGCTTGCTGTCGGTGCTGGGCAGCGGCGGGATGGGCCGGGTCTATCTGGGCCGCGACACCACCGGCGGCACCGGCCCGGCCGCCGTGAAGGTGATCCGTCCCGAGTACGCGGAGGACCCGCAGTTCCGCAGGCGCTTCGAGCGCGAGGTCGGCGCCCTGGACAGCATCCGAGGGGCGCACATCGTACGGCTGCTGGGCAGCGGCTGCGACGAAGACCTGGTCTGGGTGGCCACCGAGTACATACCCGGGCCCACGCTGGACCAGCTGGTCGACGCGCGCGGGCCGGTCGAGGCGGCGGCGGCCTGGCGGCTGATGGGCGACGTGGGACGGGCGATCGAGGCGATCTGGCGCGCCGGGCTCGTGCACCGCGACCTCAAGCCGTCCAACGTCATCCTCGGTGCCGACGGCGCCCGCGTCATCGACTTCGGTGTCGTCCAGGCCACCGACGGCACCTCGATCACCGCCACCGGCCAGAACGTCGGCACCCCCGCCTACATGTCCCCGGAGCAGGTCCGCGGCCAGGAGGTGACCGCCGCCTCGGACGTCTTCTCGCTGGCCTCCACGCTCACCTACGCGGTCGCCGGAGAGGCCCCGTTCGGCGAGGGCACCGGCGTCGACGTGCTGCACCGGGTGGCCTTCGACCCGCCCCGGGAGGACACCCTCGACAAGGTGGCCGCCGTCGACACGGACCTGGCCGCGTTCATCCGCGTCTGCCTCGACAAGGACCCCGAGCAACGGCCGTCACCCGAAGCCGTGTTCAGGACCGCCATCGGGCATCAGCTCTCCGGACCGGTCGGCGACCCGCCCGCTGCGGCTCCCAGGCGCGCGGCCTCCCCCGGCGTCCGTCCCGACGCGACGCCCCCGGAACGTCCCGCCGAGCCCGGCACGCCCCAAGTCGCCCCCGGGAAACGGGGGTTCTCGCCCGGGAAACGCGGAAAACTGGTCGTGGGTGCCGTCGCCGCGGCTGCCGTCCTGGTCGCCGGCAGCATCACCGCGACACTGCTGCTGCACCACGGCGACGGCGGGACGGCGGCCGGTGCCGGGCCGGAGGCGTCCTCGGCGGCCGCCGCACCGGGGAACTCGCCCTCGGCGCCGAGCAGTTCACCGGCCTCGGACGCGACCCTGCCGGGGACGGGGAACGTGGCGTCGCAGAGCCCGACGAAGGCACCGGCCACCCACGATCCCGCGACCCTCGACATCCGGATCGCCTCCTGCGTCGCTGAGATCGCGTCCCACTCCCACGGCGACTGTGTCAAGGCCCTCCAACTCCTCCTCGCCGGTTACGGGTTGCACGTCACCGTCGACGGCGACTACGGGGAGGCGACGAGCGACGCGGTGAAGGCGTTCCAGACCGAGGCCGGAACCGCCCCGAGCGGGACGGTCGACGCGCCGACCATGAAGCTGCTGTACGGCACGGAGCGCGGGCCGGTCAGGACCGGTTCGGTGACCGTCACCGAGAGCGTGCACGCCGTCGATGTCGCCCGGTGTCTCGACGCCCGCGTCGCCGCGGTGCAGGTGTGGGGGTGCAACGGCACGGCGGCCCAGAAGTGGGCGCTGTACCGCGTGCCCGGCCACGCGTCCCAGTACCTCGTCGTCAATCAGGGCAGCCACGCGTGCCTGGACGCCGACGCCGACACCGTCGGCCAGAACTTCTCGAAGATCCGGGCCAGGAGCTGCGACGGGCTGAGCGCGCAACGGTGGCAACTGGGCAGCGCCGGGACCCTGGTGAGCGCCCCGGACGGTTTCTGTCTGGACGCGGAGGCCGACGAGTCGGGGCAGGACGGTCAGCCGGTCCAGACCTTCGGCTGCGCGGGCAGCTCCAACCAGGTCTGGAACTGGCACTCCTGACACACCGTCAAAAACCCTCTGTGGTCAGGCGTCCCCGTACGCCTCGCCGCCGAGCTCCAGCGCCGCCGTCCCCGCCGTGGCATCGGCGAGCCACGCCCTGAAGGCGTCCACATCGGCGTCCGGGAGCCCGATCTCGATGGTCACCGCCTCGCCGTAACGCACGTCCCGGACCTCGCGTCCGGTGGCGCGCAGGTCGTTCTGGATCTTGCCGGCCCGCTGGTGGTCGACGGTCACCGTGGCGAGCCGGAAGCGGCGGCGGGTGAGCGTGCCGAGGGTGTCGAGGGCTTCGCCGACCGAGCCGCCGTAGGCCCTGATGAGGCCGCCCGCGCCGAGCTTCACACCGCCGTAGTAGCGGGTGACGACGGCGACGACGTACCGCATGTCGCGGCGCAGCAGCATCTGGAGCATGGGGACACCGGCCGTGCCGCCGGGTTCGCCGTCGTCGCTCGCCTTCTGGATCGCGGCGTCGGCGCCGATGACGTAGGCGAAGCAGTTGTGCGTGGCGTCGGCGTGCTCCTTGCGTACGCGGGCCACGAAGTCCTGCGCCTCCCGCTCGGTGGCCGCCGGGGCGAGGGCGCACAGAAAACGGGAGCGGTTGACCTCGGTCTCGTGCACACCCGGGCGGGCCACTGTGCGGTACTCGTCCTGCATCCGGCCAGCCTATGCGCAGGATCAGGGGTCGCCCCCGGTCCGGGTGCGGGTGACGATGTGGTGGATACTCGCTGCTCGTTGCCCCGGTGGCGGGCACGGTGGTCCGATCTCAGGGAGTTCTCAGCATGACCGGCGCGCAGGTGGACCCGACACAGAGCGCGGAGTCCGGCGGTTCGGAGACCGCCGCCGAGCGCTGCCGGGCCTGGCTGCTGGAGGGGCTGAGCGAGCAGAGCGCCCGGCATCCGGGACCGCACGCCACACCGAACCCGGAGCACGAGGGGCACCGCTGGTGGCGGGTCATGTGTCTGACCGGCGTCGACTACTTCTCCACCCTCGGCTACCAGCCGGGGATCGCCGCACTCGCCGCCGGACTGCTGTCGCCGCTGGCGACCGTCGTGCTCATCGGGCTGACGCTGCTCGGGGCGCTGCCGGTCTACCGGCGGGTCGCGCACGAGAGCCCGCACGGCGAGGGCTCGATCGCCATGCTGGAACGGCTGCTGCCGTGGTGGTCGGGGAAGATCTTCGTCCTGGTGCTGCTGGGCTTCGCGGCGACCGACTTCATGATCACGGTCACCCTGTCGGCGGCGGACGCGGCGGCGCACGTCGTGGAGAACCCCTTCGCGCCGGGCTGGATGCACGGCGGCAACACCTGGATCACGCTCGTGCTGGTCGGCGCGCTGGGCGCGGTCTTCCTCAAGGGGTTCCGGGAGGCCATCGGGATCGCCGTGGTGCTGGTGGGCGTGTATCTCACGCTCAACCTTGTGGTGCTGGCAGTGTCCGCCTGGGAAGTGCTGAGTCATCCCGTGAAGATCGGCGACTGGACCGACGCGATGACGGCCGCGCACTCCTCACCGCTCGCGATGGTCGGGGTCGCGCTGCTCGTCTTCCCGAAACTCGCGCTCGGCATGTCCGGCTTCGAGACGGGCGTGGCGGTGATGCCGCAGGTCAAGGGCGACCCGACGGACACCTGGGAGAAGCCCACCGGCCGCATCCGCGAGACCCGCAAGCTGCTCACCACGGCCGCCGTGATCATGTCCGGTTTCCTGCTGCTGTCCAGCCTGGCGACGACCATCCTCATCCCGCAGAGCGCCTTCAAGACGGGCGGCCCGGCGAACGGCCGCGCCCTCGCCTATCTCGCGCACGAGCATCTGGGCCAGGTCTTCGGCACGTTCTACGACGTCTCGACGATCGCGATCCTGTGGTTCGCGGGCGCCTCCGCACTCGCCGGGCTGCTGAACCTCGTCCCCCGCTATCTGCCGCGCTACGGCATGGCGCCCGAGTGGACGCGGGCGGTGCGCCCTCTGGTGCTCGTGTTCATGGTGACGGCCGTGCTGATCACGCTCTGGTTCCACGCGAGCGTCGACGCGCAGAGCGGCGCGTACGCGACCGGTGTGCTGGTGCTGATGCTCTCGGCTGCCTTCGCCTCCACGGTCACCGTGCACAAGCGGGGGCATCGGAAGGCGACGCTCGGGTTCGGCACGATCACCGCCGTGTTCGCGTACACGCTGGTCGCGAATGTCGTCGAACGGCCCGACGGCATCAAGATCGCCGGGATCTTCATCGTGCTGATCCTGGCGACGTCGTTCGGTTCGCGCATCCACCGCGCCTTCGAACTCCGCGCCGCCGAGGTCACGTTCGACGACACGGCGGCCCGTTTCATCGACGAGGCGGCCCGCTCCGGCCCCCTGCGGCTGATCGCCAACGAGCCGCAGGAGCACAGCAGTCGGGAGTACCGCGCCAAGGAGTACAGCCAGCGCGAGGAGACCCACATCCCGGACCGCGGCCCCGTGCTCTTCCTCGAGGTGCTCCTGCACGACTCCTCGGACTTCTCGGCGGACATCACGGTCCACGGCGAGAAGAAGTACGGGGTACGCCGACTGCGCGTCGTGGGTCCCACGGTGCCCAACGCGATCGCCGCCGTCCTGCTCTCCCTGCGCGACCGCACCGGCAAGGTCCCGCACGCCTACTTCACCTGGACCGAGGGCAATCCGGTCAGCCATCTCATCCGCTTCCTCGTCTTCGGCGACGGCGAGGTCGCCCCCGTCACCCGCGAGGTGCTGCGCCGCGCGGAACCGGACCCGGAGCGACGGCCCCGCGTCCACGTCGGCTGACCGCGGTGAGAGTCCTTGTGATCGGCGGCAGCGGCTTCCTGGGCACGGAACTCGTACGCGGGGCGAGCGCGGCGGGCTGGGCAACGACGGCGACGTACTGCTCGGCGCGCCCCGACACCGTGCCGCCGGATGTCTCGTGGCACCGGCTCGACCTCCGCACGAACGCCCAACTCGACGATCTCCTGGCCGAGTCGGAACCCGACGCGATCATCAACGCGACCAGCGGACAGAGCGACTGGGCGGTCACTGCCGACGGTTCGGTCCGCGTGGCGATGGCTGCGGCACGCCACGGCCGGCGCCTGGTCCATGTCTCCAGCGACGCCGTGTTCTCCGGTTCCCGCGTCTCCTACGACGAGTCGTGCCTGCCCGACCCGGTCACCCCGTACGGCGCTGCGAAGGCCGCCGCCGAGACCGCCGTACGCCTTCTGACACCGGCCGCCGCGGTCGCGCGCACCTCGCTGATCATCGGCGACGGCGGCTCCGCGCACGAGCGCATGGTGCGTGAACTGGCCGCCGGTACCCGCGAAGGCGTCCTGTTCACCGATGTCGTCCGCTGCCCGGTCCACGTCGAGGATCTGGCCGCCGCCCTGCTGGAGCTCGCCTGCTCCGACATGGCCGGGCTGTTCCATCTCGCCGGCCCGGACGCCCTCAGCCGCCACGACCTCGGTGTGCTCATCGCCCGACGCGACGGACTCGACGCGAGCCGGCTTCCCGCCGGGCGGCGAGAGGGCATGCCCATGGCCCTCGACGTCCGCCTGGACAGCCGAGCGACACAGGAGCGGCTGGGCACGCGGCTGCGCGGAGCGCGGGAGTTCCTCCAACTCCCTTAGAAGCGGGGCTACTTCTTCTTGCCCCTCGGCACGGTCAGGCCCGTCAGCAGGGCCGTGCCCGGGGCGAGATCCTGCCAGGTGCGGCCGTGCCAGGCCAGGACCGCGATCGCCGAGGTCGGGAACTTCACGCGGACCTCGTCGAGCGTGTCGTCGAGACCGTCACCGGCGAGTTCGAGGACCAGTTCCTCCAGGCCGGGGTTGTGCCCGACGACGAGCAACGTCTCGACCTCGTGCGGCACTTGGTGAACGGCGTCGAGCAGGTCCGCGACATCGGCCGCGTAGAGGCGTGGTTCGTACCGCACCGGCGGCGGGGTGCCCCACTCGGCCGAGGCCAACTCCCAGGTCCGGCGCGCCCGTACGGCCGTGGAGCACAGCGCGAGGTCCGGCAGGGAGTCCGTCTCGGCGAGCGCGATCCCGGCGGCCGGGGCGTCACGGAAACCGCGCGGGGCGAGGGGCCGCAGGTGGTCGGGAACGCCCGCGGGCCAGGCCGACTTGGCGTGCCGCAGCACCACAAGCCGGCGCAGCGGGCGGGCCCCGGAACGGGCGTTCACGCCAACGACCCGATGTCACGGGTGAGTTCGAGCCCGAGCAGCCGGTCGGCGTAGGCGTACGTCTCGAAGCGGGCGCCGTCCGGCAGGTCGGGCCAGGTCTCCACGCGCCGCAACACCCCCAGCACGGCAGGCACGTTCAGGTCGTTCTCCCAGGCGCTCCGCAGCTCGGCGCGCACCTCGTCGGGCACCGGCCGCGAGGGCCGCCGCGCCCAGTCGGCGACCGACCCGCGCCAGTGCGCCAGGGTCCGCCGCGCCTCGTCGAGGTCCGCCGCGTCGAGCCGTCCCGGCAGGTCCCGGGCCTGTGAGAGCAGGGCGAGACGGAGCGCGCCCGGGTCGGAGAGGTCCGGGGCAGCGGTCGTGGAAGACTCGACGGGCGCTACGGCGACCAGGACTCCCCCGGGTGTCGCCTCGCTCCCGGCGGCCACGTGGAGGACTTGGGCCTCGCCGAGTCCGGAGCCGAGGTCTCCGCCGTCCTCGAACGGGCGGATGCCCAACGCACCTGCGGCGGCACGGAGTTCGGCCTGCTCGTGGTCGCCTGTGAGCAGGGCCCACACGGGTGTGCCGCCGAGTTCGAGGGCGCGCACGAGGAGGTCGGCGACGAGGAGGACACGTAGTGCCGTGGGATCCAGGCCCGACGCATGCGCCTCGACCCTGGTCAGGCCACGGCGGGCGGGGGCGGCTTCGGTGGAGTCGCCGGTTCGGGCGTCGATGATGCGCAGCACGGCCCGAGCGTAGGCGGGTGGAGGGCCGTACGCACGCATGTTCGCTCTCTTCCGGCCGGAGTCGCGGGGTTCACCCCGGGCTGTCCGGCACATGGATCCGCACCTGGTCCAGGGTCGTGACGGCCGCCGTCTCGGCCAACAGGTCGGCCACGCGCGGCAGAAACGAACGCAGCCGTCGCTCGTCGTCCACGATGATCACCAGGCAGGGCCCGTGATCGCGGAGGTGCCGGACCTTGGGGTCGCCCGCGCCGAACCCCGTCACGCCGTGGAAGACGCTCGCTCCGGCGAGGCCCTCGCGGTGGGCGCGGTGGACGAGTTCGGCGTAGGCCGGCCTGTGGTGCCAGAGCGCGGCCGCGTCGAGGTGGACGGTGAGACGTGCGGCGAGCGGGTCGGGCGCGGGCATCGGGCACCCCCTGCCGTGGGGACTGTCCCGACGGTACTGCGCGGGTCGGCAAGGGGGAACGCGGTCAGCGGGCGAGCAGGTCCCGGAGTGCCTTGGCCACGTCGGCGGGCGCCTCCTCCGCCATGAAGTGGCCGCAGGTCACGGTGGAGTGCCGTAGGTCCGGTGCCCAGTCGCCCCACAGGGCCGCCGCGTCGAAGCCGAGCGCGGCGCCCCAGTCCTGCTGGAGCACGGCGACCGGCATCCGCAGCCGGTTTCCGGCGTCCCGGTCGGCCTGGTCGTGGGCGAGGTCGACGCCGGCGGACGCGCGGTAGTCGGCGACGATCGAGGGAACCGCGGCGCGGCAGGCGTTCAGGTAGGCGGTGCGGACGTCGGCGGGGATCGCCTGTGGGTCGTCGGTCCAGAGGTCGAGGAAGTGGCCGAAGAACGCGTCGGGCGCGGCGGCGATCAACTCCTCGGGCAGGCCCGGGGGTTGGGCCATCAGGTAGAGGTGGAAGCCGACGGCGGCGGTGACGCCGTGCATCACGTCCCACATGTCGAGGGTCGGGAGTACGTCGAGACACGCGAGGTGGGTGACGGTGTCCGGGTGGTCGAGTCCGGCGCGGAAGGCGACGAGGGCGCCGCGGTCGTGCCCGGCGAGGGCGAAGCGGTCGTGGCCGAGGGCGTGGGCGAGGGTCACGATGTCGTCGGCCATGGTGCGCTTGGCGTAGCTGCCGTCGGTCTCGGCGGGCTTGTCGCTCGCGCCGTAGCCGCGCAGGTCGGGGCAGATGACGGTGTGGTCGGCCGCGAGGTCGGCGGCGACATGGCGCCACATGAGGTGGGTCTGCGGAAAACCGTGCAGCAGCACGACCGGGCTGCCCGAACCGGACACGGCCGCGTTCAGGGACACGCCGTCCGCGACGGGAACGCGGTGGTAGGTGAAACCCGGGATGGTCGGTGGCATGGTGCGCCCTGCTTTCGTGCATGTGCGAGTGGTGTCTTCGAGCGTGCCGCCCTCCGATGAGCAACGAGTGAGCGCGCTACCGTGACCTGGGGCGATGCCCCGGAAAGGGTGATCGGTGATGGAGGTCGCGTTCGGGGTGCTGGGGCCGGTGACGGCCTGGGACGGTGCCGGGGACGTGATCGCGCTGAGGGGGCCTCGGCACCGGGCGGTGCTGGCCCGGCTGCTGGTGGCCCGGCGCCGGGTCGTCCCGGTCGGACGGCTGGTCGAGGATCTGTGGGCGGGCCGGGAGGAGCCGCCCGCCGACGCGGTGGGCGCGGTGCGTACCTTCGTCGCCGCGCTGCGCCGGGCCCTGGAACCGGAGCGCCCGCCGCGCGCTCCGGCCCGGCTGCTGGTCACCGAGGGGCCGGGGTACGCGCTGCGGGCCGCGCCGGATGCCGTGGACGCCTGGCGCTTCGAGCGGGCGGTGACCGCGGCCGGGGCGCTGCCGGAGGAGCGGGCGCTGGCCCACCTGGAGGAGGCGCTCGGCTGGTGGCGGGGCCCGGCCTACGCCGACTTCGGCGCCGAGACCTGGGCCCGCACGGAACGCTCCCGCCTCGCCGAGCTGCGCCTGCACGCCGTCGAACGCCGGGCCGAGACCCAACTCGCCCTGGGCCGGGCCGCGGAGGCGGTACCGGACCTGGACGCACACGCGGCCGAACACCCGTGGCGCGAGAACGCCTGGCGACTGCTGGCACTGTCCCTGTACCGCACCGGCCGCCAGGGCGACGCGCTCGCGGTACTGCGCCGGGCCCGCACCCTCCTCGTGGAACAACTCGGCGCGGACCCGGGCCCGGCCCTGCGCCGCCTGGAGTCGGACATCCTCGCGCAGGCTCAGCACCTCGACGCCGGGCCTGGCGGTTCGCGGGGACGGGCGCAGGTGACCAGTAGCCCGCGCGAACACAGCCGGTCGCCGGCGGACAGCGGTCCCGCCGAGCAGGTTTGGGCAGCCGCCACCGCCGCCTACGACCGGACCGTGGCGGCCGGTGCACGGGTGCGGCTGGAGTCGACGGTGGGGCTGTTGCGGGATCTCGCGGTGACCGGTGGCGGCGGGCTGGAGGCGTCCCGCGGGCATCGGCTCGCGGCGATCGCGGCGGCGGCCGAGCTGGGCGACCCGGAACTCACCGCCCGGGTGATCGGCGCCTACGACGTCCCCGCGATCTGGACCCGTGTCGACGACCCCCAGTTGGCGGCGGAGACCGTGGCAGCCGCCGAGCGCACCCTTGCCGTGCTCCCGCCGGACGCCCATCTCGCGGTGCGGGCCCGGCTGTTGGCCACGGTCGCGCTGGAGTCACGGGGCACGCGTTCCGCGCGCGGACCCCAGGCCGCCCGGCAGGCGGAGGACATCGCCCGCAGGCTCAACGACCCCGCGCTCCTGGCCTTCGCCCTCAACGGGGTGTTCATGCAGACCTTCCAGCACGCCGGTCTGGCCCGGCAACGGGACGGGATCGGGGCCGAGTTGGTCGCCCTGTCCGCTCGGCACGGCCTTGTCACCCACGAAGTGCTCGGCCATCTCGTCCGGCTCCAGGCTCGTAGCGCGCTCGCGGACTTCGCCGGAGCGGACCTGCACGTGGCAGCCGCCGAGCAGCTGGCGGAGCGTCATGAACTGCCGCTGGTGGGCGTGTTCACCCAGTGGTACCGGGCGCTGCGGCTCGCCGAGACCGACAGCGCGCGGCCGGAGGACGTGGAGGTGGCCTACCGGGACGCGGCGCTACGGCTGGACGGAGCCGGCATGCCCGGGCTGGAGCGCGGGCTGCTGCCGCTGGCCCTGCTGTGTCTGCGCCTGCGGCACGGGCGACCCGCCCGGACCGACGAGCACATCGACTGGGGGCCGTACGAACCGTGGGCCCGGCCGCTCGTGTCGCTGGCCCAGGGGCGGCCCGACGACGCCCGGGCCGCGCTGCGTTCGCTCCCGGAGCCGCCGCGCGACCTGTTGTACGAGGCGCTGTGGTGCCTGGCCGCGCGGGCGGCGATCGACGTGGGCGACCGGGACATGATGGAGCGCGCACACACCGAACTGGCGCCCGCCGCGGCCGAGTTGGCCGGGGCGGGCAGCGGCCTGGTCACCCTGGGCCCCGTCGCGCGGTACCTCGACGATCTCGCCGGCGCGCTACGGGGCCCTCGGTGACCGGGAGTCGGCGTCAGTCGCCGACCTGGACCACCGTCGTCGCCCCGGCGCGGACCGTCGGTGTCGCGTAGGTGTAGGTCACTCCGTGGACCGTCTTGACCCGCACGTGCTGCTGGACGCCGTTGACCTTGATCTTCTTGTGGACGCCGGCGAAGCGGGCCTCCCAACTGTATGAGCCCTTGCGGGAGTTGTTCGTCAGCGTGGTCTTCGTGGCGCCGTCGTGCCGCACGGTGACCGTGCCCGTGCCGATGGGGACGTCCGCAGCCTGGAGCCACTTCATACCGGTCGGCAGCTGCGACTGGGTGGTCACCTTGTGGTCCGGTGCGTCCGGTGTGATGCCCATCAGGCCCTGGATGGTCTGGCTGACCAAGGTGAACGACACCTCGGGGTAGTCGCCGTTGGGGCCCTGGCTGGAGTTGATGTGCTGGGTCTCCCGCTCGCCGTAGATCTTCTGCATCCACTGCCAGGCGGTGTCGGGGCGGTTGTTCTTGAAGAACATGTCGGGGAGATACGTCGTGGACTCGATGTTGGGTGAGCCCTGCGGTCCCAGTTCCTGCTGCTGGATGTAGTCGAGGTAGGCGTCGTTGCGCGGGCCGGGGTCGATGATCTGCTTCATCGGCATGAAGACGCTGTTCTCCTTGCCCCAGCCGGTGACCGGGGTGCCGGAGACGGTGTAGGCGCGGACCATGTCGGCGCCGCTGCCGGTGCCGCTCCAGGTGTCGTTGAAGTACGTCTTCAGGTCGGCGGCCTTCTTGTCGTAGGTCTTCGCCAGCTTGGTGTCGCCCCTGCCGCGGGCGAGGACGGACATCGCCAGGTAGGCCTGGTACTCGGAGGCGATGGTGTCGCCGGCCTCGGCGAGGTCGTCGCCGTCCTGTTCGTTGTAGCTGGCGGCGCCCGCGAAGATGCCCTGGCCGGTGCCCTCGGCGACCTTGACCTTGCCGTTGTCCTTGGCGGAGTTGTGCAGGTCGATGAACTGCTCGGTGGCGTGCCGGTAGAAGTTCCACAGCACCGGGTCGTCGACGTATCTGCGGTCGCCGGTCCACTGGTAGGCGAGGGCGGCCTTCTCGACGAGTTCGAAGACGGCGGGCACCTCGCGCACGAAGTTGTCCGGGCTCTTGTAGTCGATGCTGAGGTAGGTCTTGGCGTCGAAGTTGAGGGACCAGACGGGGAAGTACTTGCTCTCGGCGGTGGCCGACGCCGCGTACGAGCGGAGCATCGTCTCGTTCTCGGTGTCGAGGCCGATGAGGTGGGCGCCGGCGAGCTGGTGGGTCATGTCGCGGGAGTAGTAGGCGCTGCGGTTGGCGTATCCGGCCCAGTAGGTGGGCTCGTAGGTCGCGGTTCCGGTGCCGCCGGTCTGGTACTCGTCGACGTTGACCGGGCCCACCGTGCCGGGCAGTTGGACCCAGCTGTTGGCCTTCTTCTGCGCCCAGGCGAACATCTCGACCACCGAGGGGTCGGACGAGGTGACCTCGGGGTCGGCGGGCGCGGCGGGCGAGATCATCAGGTCGTCGGCGTTGACCCAGGAGGTTCCGGAGCCGAACTCGATCTGCAGCTGGTCACCGGTCCTCAGCTTGACGTCGCTGATGGTGTAGCGGGCGTACCCGGGGTGCTGCGGCAGGGTGATGGTCTCCACGGTCACGCCGTTGCGCCGGACCGTGTACGTCCCGCCGGTGCCGGCGCTGCCGATCCACGCGGAGAAGTCGTAACTCCCGTCGCGGGGCGCGACGATGGTCGTCTGCCCGCTCTTGCCGGCTCCGGAGTCGAGGTAGAGGAAGCGCTGGCCGCCGTGTCTGTTGCCGGTGCCCACGCCGGCGCCCGAGGTGAAGGTCCAGCCCACGCCGCCGTTCTCGAACCCGGGGTCGGGGATGGCGAGTTGCGGGCGGGGTGCGGCGGACGCGGTGGCCGACAGAGCGGGAGCCATCGGTGCGAGCAGGGCAACAGCGGTGAGCAGCATGAGCCTTGAGGGCTTCATCGGGTCTCCCGGGTCTTCGGTCACTGCGGGATGGGCGCCGCGTGGTGGCCGGAAAGCTAGCAGGGGCCGAAGTGGCGATTCAATGGTCATGCGTAAGAAACATGGAAGACATGCAGTTTCGCTGCTATGTTGCGTGGGAGGTTGGATTGAAAGTTTTCAGTCCACTGTTGCAAGTCGGGGTGGAGGGAACCGTATGAAGGTCGGCATCACCGAGGTCGCGGACCGGGCGCAGGTGAGCGAGGCCACGGTCAGCCGGGTCATCAACCGGCGCCAGGGCGTGTCCCGCAGGACCCGCGAGGCCGTCGAGCAGGCGATGGCCGACCTCGGCTACGAGCGGCAGACACGGGGGCAACTCGTCGCGGTGGTCACGGAGTTGGTCTCCAACCCGTTCTTCGCCGATGTCGCCGAGCGGATCGAGTCGGTGCTCGCCCCGCACGGTCTGAAGACGGTGCTGTGCCCGTGCTTCCCGGGCGGGGTCCAGGAGTTGGACTTCGTGACCTCCCTCGCGGACCGGGGTGTGGCCGCCGTGGTCTTCCTCTCGGCGAGCAACACGATCGAGGGCGCGGATCCGCAGGCGTACGAACTCCTCACCTCCCGCAGGATCCCGTTCGTGGGGATCAACGGCCGGTTCGAGGGCGTGAGCGAGGCACCCGTCTTCTCCACCGACGATCTGCTCGCCGCCGAACTCGCCGTGGACCACCTCTACCGGCTCGGTCACCGCCGTATCGGCATGGCCTCGGGCCCGGTCGGCAACCGCCCGGCCGACCGGCGGGTCAGCGGCTTCGTCTCCTCGCTCGCCAAGCGCGGGGTCGAGGACGCGGAGCAGTGGGTGGTCCGGCAGTCGTACACGGTGGAGGGTGGTCAGTCGGCCGCGATCTCGCTGCTCGGCCGGGGCGCGACGGCGATCGTCGCCGCCAGCGACTACATGGCGCTCGGGGCGATCCGCGGTGCGCGCCGGCAGGGGTACGACGTGCCGGGCGATGTGTCGGTCGTGGGCTACGACGGCTCCATGATCATGGATTTCGTCGACCCGCCGCTCACCACGGTCCGTCAGCCGGCCGACCGGCTGGCCTCGGAGGCGGGCCGCAGTGTCCTCGCCCTGGTCGGCAACCGTGATGTCCCCGTCGGCGAGCTGCTCTTCGATCCCGAGCTGGTGATCCGCGCGAGCACGGCGGCGCCGAAGGCGTGAACTCCCTTGCTCGTCCGGACCATTGACCTAGAGGTCGGATCTATGGACACTCCACTCCGGAGATCGGACCACCAATCGGCCGCAACTCCGTTCATTCATCGGGTGTTTGGCGATTCATGAATGCTCCGGAGGGGCTATGTCTCGGTCTCGGTTCGTTTTTGTAGGGGTGGCGCTCGCGCTGCTCGTGGGCGGTGGGGGTCCTGTCGCCGCGGCGTCGGGGGCGACGCCCGCGCCGGCGGTGGTGAGAGTCGACGCGTACGGCGCCGACCCGACGGGCCGGACGGACTCCACGCCCGCCGTCGTCGCGGCGCTGCGGCACGCGAAGAAGGTCGATCACGACCGGCCGGTCAGGATCGTCTTCTCCAAGGGGACCTATCAGCTCTACCCCGAGCGGGCCGAGACGCGTGAGCTGTATGTCTCCAACACCGTTGGCGCCGACCAGCGTTACCGCGACAAGAAGATCGGCCTGCTGATCGAGGACATGCACGACGTCACCGTCGACGGCGGCGGGGCGAAGCTCGTCTACCACGGTCTGCAGACGGCGTTCGCGTCGATCCGCTCGACGGATGTGACCTTCCAGAACTTCTCGTTCGACTACGCGGCCCCCGAGGTCATCGACGCGACCGTCGCGACCGCCGGTGTCAACGACGGGCACGCCTACCGCGTCCTGTCGATCCCGGCCGGCAGCCCGTACCAGGTGAACGGCACGCACATCACCTGGCTCGGCGAGAAGAGCCCGGCCACCGGACAGCCGTACTGGCAGGGCGAGGACGGGCTCCAGTACACCCAGATCCACGACCCGAAGGCGCAGAAGACCTGGCGCGGCGACAACCCGCTCTTCAACGACGTCTCCAAGGTCACCGACCTCGGCAACCGCAAGATCCGGATCGACTACACGACCGCGGCACAACCGTCGGATTCCGGTCTCGTCTACCAGATGCGGCTCATCGAGCGCACGGAGCCGGGCGCCTTCATCTGGCAGTCCAAGAACGTCACGATGCGCTCGATGAACGCCTACTACCTCCAGTCCTTCGGTGTGGTGGGGCAGTTCAGCGAGAACATCACCATCGACAAGGTGAACTTCGCGCCCGATCCCAAGTCCGGCCGCTCGACGGCCTCGTTCGCGGACTTCGTGCAGATGTCCGGCGTCAAGGGCAAGGTCTCCATCACCCGGAGCCTCTTCGACGGCCCGCACGACGACCCGATCAACATCCACGGCACCTACCTCGAAGTCGTCGGACAGCCGGGCCCGAACACCCTCACCCTCGCCTACGAGCACCCGCAGACCGCCGGGTTCCCGCAGTTCGCCCCGGGTGACGAGGTCGAGTTCACCGACAAGCGGACGATGAAGTCGCTGACACCGGCGCACGCGAAGGTGACGGCGGTCGACGGGCCCAGCGGCATGGACCACTCCAAGTCCCTGACCACGATGACCGTTTCCTTCGACCGGCCGGTCCCCGCCGGGGTCGAGATCGACGGCACGGTCGTCGAGAACATCACGGCCACCCCGTCGGTCGTGATCACCGGCAACACGTTCCGCAATGTGCCCACGCGCGGCATCCTGGTCACCACCCGCAAGCCCGTCCTGATCGCCGGCAACAGCTTCGACGCGATGTCGATGGCGAGCATCTACGTCTCGGCCGACGCCTACCAGTGGTACGAGTCCGGCCCGGTCGCCGACCTCACGATCCGCGACAACTCCTTCACCCGCCCCACAGGTCCGGTGATCTTCGTCGAGCCCACCAACCAGGTCGTCGACCCGGCGAACCCGGTGCACCACAACATCAAGGTCGAGCACAACTCCTTCGACATCGGCGACGTGACGGTCGTCAACGCCAAGAGCGTCGGCGGCTTCACCTTCATCGGCAACACGGTCCGCCGCCTGGCCACCCCGGACGAGCCGCCGTACACCTCGCCGCTGTTCGTCTTCCACGGCAGTACGGGGATCAAGATCGCCCACAACCACTACGCCCAGGGCCTCAACACCTCGGTGGTCTCCGACTGAGGGAATCCCCGCCCGCCGTGCGCCGTTGTGCCACGCGTCAGACTCCGCACGCACACCAAGGAGGCCGAGCGTGTACGGCGACTCAGCAACGGTCCGCAAGATCCTCACCGAGTCCGGTGACACCTGGGCGGTCGTGGGCCTGTCCTCGAACCGGTCCCGCGCGGCGTACGGCGTCGCGGAGGTGCTGCAGCGCTTCGGCAAGCGCGTCGTCCCCGTCCATCCCAAGGCGGAGACGGTGCACGGCGAGCAGGGGTACGCCTCGCTCGCGGACATCCCCTTCGAGGTCGACGTCGTCGACGTGTTCGTCAACAGCGACCTCGCCGGGGCGGTCGCGGACGAGGCGGTCGCCAAGGGCGCGAAGGCGGTCTGGTTCCAGCTCGGTGTGATCGACGAGGCCGCGTACGAGCGGACCCGGGCAGCGGGCCTGGAGATGGTGATGGACCGCTGCCCGGCGATCGAGATCCCGAGGCTCGGCCGCGGCTGAGCTCGGCACGACATGAAGGCACAACATGAAGGCACTGCAAGAAGCCTGTGAGCATGTCAAAGAAGACTTCGAAGACAAGTAAAATTTCAGGCAACGGACTTCTGTAAGAATTCATTCATTCCTAGCCTGAGGCCTCCCGTCCGTTAAGCATGCGTGCTGACTTCGAGAGGCCTCTTGACATGGTGAGCGTTGACCAGTCCGTTCCGGAGGCCACCAGGGATCCGAGCGGCCTGCGGAGGGACGTCGGCCTGATCGGGCTGACATGGGCATCAGTCGGCTCGATCATCGGCTCCGGTTGGCTCTACGGCGCACACGACGCGGTCATCCAGGCCGGGCCCTCGGCGATCATCTCGTGGGTGATCGGCGCGGTCGCGATCGTGCTGCTGGCGCTGGTGCACGCCGAACTCGGCGGCATGTTCCCGGTGGCGGGCGGCACGGCCCGCTACCCGCACTACGCGTTCGGCGGCCTCGCGGGCATGTCGTTCGGCTGGTTCTCCTGGCTCCAGGCCGCGACCGTGGCGCCGATCGAGGTCGAGGCCATGATCGGTTACGCCGGTCACTGGAAGTGGGCGAAGCACTTCCAGCACGCCGACAAGACCCTGACGACCAGCGGTCTGCTGGTGGCGATCGTGCTCATGGCGGTCTTCGTCGCGGTGAACTTCTTCGGCGTACGGGTGCTCGCGCACACCAACAGCGCCGCGACCTGGTGGAAGATAGCCGTCCCGCTGGGCGCGATCTTCATCGTCGCCGCGAGCAACTTCCACCCCGCCAACTTCCACTCGGAGGGCTTCGCGCCCTTCGGCGCCAAGGGCGTGCTCACCGCGATCAGCACCAGCGGCATCATCTTCGCGCTGCTCGGCTTCGAGCAGGCCATCCAGCTGGCGGGCGAGAGCCGCAACCCGAAGCGGGACCTGCCGCGCGCCACGCTCGGCTCGGTCGCGATCGGTGCCGTCATCTACGTACTGCTCCAGGTGGTGTTCATCGCCGCACTGCCGCACAGCACCTTCGCCAACGGCTGGGGCCACCTCGCGTTCAAGGGCGACAGCGGCCCGTGGGCCGGCCTGACGACTCTGATCGGCCTCGGCTGGCTGGCCTGGATCCTCTACCTGGACGCGATCATCTCCCCCGGCGGCACCGGCCTGATCTACACCACAGCCACCTCACGCGTCTCCTACGGACTGGCGAAGAACGGCTACGCCCCCAAGATCTTCGCGAAGACCGACGCGCGCGGTGTGCCGTGGTTCGGCCTGATCATGTCCTTCGTGACCGGCGTGATCTGCTTCCTGCCGTTCCCCAGCTGGCACAAGCTGGTCAGTTTCATCACCTCGGCGAGCGTGCTGATGTACGCGGGCGCCCCGCTTGCCTACGGCGTCTTCGCCGACAAACTGCCGCGCCTGGAACGCCCGTACCGGCTGCCGGCCGGCAAGCTGCTCTCCCCGCTGTCGTTCGTGGTCGCCAACCTGATCATCTACTGGGCGGGTTGGGACACCCTGTGGCGGCTCGGCCTGGCGATCCTGCTCGGCTACCTCCTGCTCGGCGGCTACGCCTACTACGCCCACAGCAACAACCTGCCGGACGCGCCCCGACTGGACTTCAAGGCCGCGCAGTGGCTGCCGGTCTACCTGCTGGGCATGGGCCTGATCTCCTGGCAGGGCGGCTTCGGCGGCCAGGGCAACATCCCGCTGTGGTGGGACATCCTGCTCATCGCCGCGTTCTCGATCGGCATCTACTACTGGGCCAAGGCGACTTCGTCCACGGTCGAGGACATCGAGCGCAGCATCGACGAGGTCGTGATCACGGACGCGCCCGCGCACTGATCCGACCCTCCTCCCCCGCGATCCGAACCGGCCGCCGTCCAGGCGGCCGGTTCTCGGTTGTCGGGCCACCGTCATACTGGACCGGTGACTTTCGCGTCCCCCCACCCCAACTCATCGTCCGTTCCCCGCTTTCCGGTCGTCGTCGTGGGCGCCGGCCCTGCCGGGCTCACCGTCGGCAACATCCTGCGCGCGGCCGGAGTCGACTGTCTGGTCCTGGAGACCGAGACCAGGGAGTTCATCGAACAGCGGCCCCGGGCCGGGGTCATCGAGGAGTGGGCCGTCCGCGGCCTTGAGCAACGCGGCCTCGCCCAGAACCTGTTGGAGCGCGCGCAGCGGCACACCCAGTGCGAGTTCCGCTTCGGCGGGCAGCGACACCGGTTCTCCTACACGGAGTTGACGGGGCATCACCACTACGTCTATCCGCAGCCGTTGCTGGTGACGGACCTGGTGCGGGAGTACGCGGACGTGCGCGGCGGCGCGATCCGCTTCGGCGTGCGGGACGTCGAGCTGCACGACCTCGACACCGACCGCCCGGCAGTGTCGTACACCGACGAAACCGGTCAACGGCAGCTCGTGCACGGGGACTTCGTCGCGGGCTGCGACGGTGCGCGCGGGGTGAGCCGGGCCGCGATACCCCCGGAGCGGGCCCGCACCGCTCGGCACGACTACGGCATCGGCTGGCTCGCGCTGCTCGCCGAGGCGCCGCCGTCCTCGGACTGCGTCCTGTTCGGCGTCCATCCGCGCGGCTTCGCCGGGCACATGGCACGCAGCCCCGACATCACCCGCTACTACCTCGAATGCCCACCCGGCGACGACCCCGCCGACTGGCCGGACGACCGCGTCTGGTCCGAGCTGCAGCACCGGCTCGCCGCGACCGGCGCCCCGCCGCTGACCGAGGGCCGGCTGATCGAGAAGCGCGTGCTCGACATGCACAACTACGTTGTCGAACCCATGGTGTTCGGCCGGCTCTACCTCGCGGGCGACGCGGCCCACCTCACCGCGCCCATCGCCGCCAAGGGCATGAACCTCGCCCTGCACGACGCGTTCCTGCTCGGTGACGCGCTCGTCGCCCACCTCACGAGGGGCGAATCGGCGGGCCTGGGCGGCTACTCCGAGGCCTGCCTGGGCCGGGTCTGGGAGTACCAGGAGTTCTCCCGCTGGCTCTCCGAGGTGTACCACGGCGCCTCGTCGGGCGATCCGTACCTCGCGGGCACCACCCTCGCCCGACTGCGCCGGGTCTTCCAATCCCCTTCCGCGGGGCTCGCGTTCGCGGAGTCGTACCTGGGCAAGGACCCCCAGCGCTGAACCTCAGTCGTGCGGCGGGCGGTCGTTGAGCCGGTGGTCCGCCACGTTCAACGCCTCGTCGACGAGCCGTCGTAGATGACCGTCGCTCAGTGCGTAGATGACCCGGCGGCCCTCCTTGCGCGTGGTCACCAGGCCCGCGAGACGCAGCCGCGCCAGGTGCTGGCTGACGGCCGGGCGGGCCGCGTCGCACGCCTCCGTGAGGGTGGTGACGTCGGACTCGCCCGCCGTCAGGGCGTGGAGGAGGGTCAGGCGGGTGCGGTCGCCGAGGAGGGCCAGGAGTTCGGCGGCCAGCGCGAACTGTTCCTCGCCCGGGGTGCGCGGATGCGCATCGTGCGCAGGTGATAGGTGCATGCGTGCGCTCATACGCACATAATGGTCCCGTGGGCGCCGTACGTCCACCCGCGCACCGGAAGGGGACGCACGTGAGCGACCAGCACCACCACGAGCACCATCACCACCACCACGCCCCCAGGGGCATCCGCCACCGTCTCACCCACCTCCTCACCCCCCACTCCCACGAGACCGCCGACAAGCTCGACTCCGCCCTGGAGTCCTCGGCCCGCGGCATGCGCGCGCTCTGGGTGTCGCTCGCGGTGCTCGGTGCGACGGCGCTGGCGCAGGCGGTCGTGGTCGTGCTGTCCGGGTCGGTCGCGCTGCTCGGCGACACGGTCCACAACGCGGCGGACGCGCTGACCGCCGTACCGCTGGGCATCGCGTTCGTGCTCGGCCGTCGCGCGGCGACCCGGCGCTTCACCTACGGCTACGGCCGGGCCGAGGACCTGGCCGGGATCGCGATCGTGCTGACGATCGCCGCGTCCGCCGCCTTCGCGGCCTGGGCGGCGGTGGACCGGCTGCTCGATCCGCGGCCCGTCACGCATGTCATGGCGGTCGCGGGGGCGGCGCTGGCCGGCTTCGTCGGCAACGAGTGGGTGGCCAGGTACCGGATCCGGGTCGGGCGGGAGATCGGCTCGGCCGCGCTGGTCGCCGACGGACTGCACGCCCGCACCGACGGGTTCACCTCACTGGCCGTGCTGATCGGCGCCGGCGGTTCGGCGCTGGGGTGGCAACTCGCCGACCCGCTCGTGGGGTTGGCGATCACCGCCGCCATCGCGCTGGTGCTGCGGGACGCGGCGCGCGAGGTGTTCCGGCGGGTGATGGACGCCGTGGATCCCGAACTCGTGGACCGGGCCGAGCACGCCGTGCGGGAGGTCGAAGGGGTGCGCGGGGTGGGCGAGTTGCGGCTGCGCTGGATCGGGCACCGGCTGCGCGCCGAGGTCGCGGTGGTCGTGGACGGGGAGGCGACGGTACGGCAGGCCCACGCCGTCGCCGTGGCGGCGGAGCACGCGCTGCTGCACGCGGTACCGAGGCTCACCGCGGCCCTGGTGCACGCCGACCCGGCACCGGTGCCGGGCGAGGCGGACCCGCACGGGGAGTTGGCCCACCACCACAGCATGGCCTGAGATCAGGCGACCCCGAGACCTTCGAGTACGACCGCGCCCGGAAGTTCCGCGAACGCCTTGCCGGGGACGAGGAGTTTGCCGCGCCGGCGTCCGCTGCCGACCAGGACGTACGGGAGGTCGACGACGGCGGAGTCCACCAACACCGGCCAGTCGGCGGGGAGTCCGATGGGCGTGATGCCGCCGTACTCCATGCCGCTCTCGCCGGTCGCCGTGTCCATGGAGGCGAACGAGGCCTTGCGGGCGCCGAGTTGGCGGCGGACCAGGCCGTTGACGTCGGCGCGGGTGGTGGACAGGACCACGCAGGCGGCGAGCGTGGTCTCGCCGCCGCGCTTCCCGGCCACGACCACACAGTTCGCGGACTGCTCCAGCAGCTCCCGGCCGTAGTGCTCGACGAACGTGGCGGTGTCGGCCCACTCCGGGTCGGTGTCGACGTAGACGATCTGATCGGCGGGGACGCTGCCGTGCCAGCCGCGCACGGCCTCGGCGACCGGGCGGATCAGTTCGTCGAGGCAGTCGGGGGCCGGGGTGGCGTGGTCGAAGTGTCCGATGGGTGCGCGCATGACGGCACGCTAACAGTCGTACGGCGGCCGTTCACGGGGTGTCGCGGTGCACCGGCGGGACGGACACCGCCATCACCATCTCCATCGGTACCGCGCCCCGATTCCCGTATGTGTGCGGGGTGTTGGCCTCGAAGGTGGCGCTCGCGCCGGCCGGGACGAGGTGGTCCTCGCCGTCCACGGTGAGGGTCAGCTCGCCGGCGGTGACATGGACCAGTTCGACGGTGCCGGTGGGATGGGGCTCGGAGGAGCTGCTCTCCCCCGGCATCAGCAGCCAGTCCCACATCTCCAGCGGTCCGGGTGCCTCAGTGCCGGCGAGGAGGCGGTTGTAGCTGCCGGCCTCGGTGTGCCAGAGCCGTACGGCCCGGTCGGCGGGGACGATGCGGACCTTCGGGCCCTGTTCGTAGTCGAGCAGGGTGGTGATGCTGACCCCGAGGGCGTCGCCGATCTTGACGACCGTACCGATGCTGGGATTGGTGCGGGCCTGCTCGATCTGGATGAGCATGCCCCGGCTGACGGCGGCCCGCGCGGCCAGCACGTCCAGGGTGAAGCCGCGCACCGAGCGCCAGTGCTTGACGTTGCGCGCCAGGGACTGGTTCAGCAGGTCGAGGTCCGACACGTTCCGTCCATACCTTCAGTTCAATATTATGGATGACAGGGTTCACTTCACTGAACTACGGTGTGGTGCACCCGATCGTTCACCGAACTGTACTGCGAGGCACCCCGTGACAGCATTCTTCGCCCTGGCCACCAGCCTCCTGTGGGGGCTGGCCGACTTCGGCGGAGGTCTGCTCACCCGAAGGTCCCCGGCGCTGACGGTCGTCGTCGTGTCGCAGGGCATCGCGGCGGTCGTGCTCGGCGCGGTCGTGATCGCCACCGGCGGCTGGAGCGAGGCCGGGCCGCGCCTGTGGTTCGCGTTCGCGGCGGGGCTGGTGGGGCCGGTCGCGCTCCTCTCCTTCTACAAGGCGCTCGCGCTGGGCCCGATGGGCGTCGTCTCACCGCTCGGCACGCTGAGCGTGGCCGTACCGGTCGGGCTCGGGCTGTTCCTCGGGGAGCGGCCCGGGCTGATACAGGTGGCGGGGATCGCGGTCGCGGTCACCGGAGTCGTCCTGGCGGGCGGCCCTCAGTTGCGGGGCGCTCCCGTGCAGCGGCAGACCATCCTGCTCACCCTGATCGCCGCGCTCGGTTTCGGCACGGTGTTCGCGCTGATCGCGGAGGCGTCCACCAACGTCACCGGTCTCTTCCTCTCGCTGTTCGTGCAGCGCGTGACGAGCGTGGCCACGGGCGGGGCCGCGCTCCGCGTCTCCGTGCGGCGGGGCGGGACCGCGCTCCCGGAGGGCGGCTTCCGCTGGGCCTCGCTGTCGGCGCTGGGCTTCGTGGGACTCGCCGATGTCGCGGCCAACGGAACGTACTCGATCGCCGCGCAGCACGGGCCGATCACCGTGGCGGCGGTCCTCGCCTCGCTCTATCCGGTGGTCACGTCGCTGGCCGCGCGCGGCTTCCTGAGTGAGCGGCTGCGGGCTGTGCAGGCGGCGGGGGCGGGACTCGCGTTGGTGGGGACGTTGTTGCTGGCCACGGGGTGAGCGCCGCTCAGGCTTCGGCGTCGAGTTCCGCCAGCCGCGCGATCGTGTCGTCGTCGAGTTCGGCGAGCCGCGCCGCGGTCTCCTCGTCCAGACCGGCCAGCGCGTTCAGCTGGTCCGGGGTGACGCCCTCGGGGATCGGCACCGGCGCGGGCGTCCGCAGCGGTGGCTGCCAGCCCTCCGCCGGAGTCCAGCGTCGTACGACCCGTGCGGGCGCGCCCGCCACCACGGCGTGGTCGGGCACCGTGCCCCGGACCACCGCACCGGCCGCCACCACCACGTTCCGGCCGATCCGCGCGCCCGGCAGGATCACCGCGCCGGTGCCGATCCAGCAGCCCGGGCCGATCTCGACGGGCTCCATGCGCGGCCACTGCTTGCCGATGGGCTCGTGCGGGTCGTCGTAGGAATGGTTCGTGGAGGTGACGTAGACGTACGGCCCGAAGTAGCAGTCGCTGCCGATGGTGACCGTCGTGTCGGCGATGACGTGGCTGCCGCGGCCGAGGACGACGCCGTCGCCGAGGCGCAGGATCGGGTCGGGGCCGAGGTCGAGGTCGGGCATCAGGCCCGCGGTCAGGGTGACCTGTTCGCCGACGATGCAGTGGGCGCCGAGATGGATCCACGGTTCGCCGAAGACGGTGCCGAGCGGGAAGGCGAGTCTGGTACCTGTTCCCATCGCGCCGAAGCGGAACCGTCCCGGGTGCGCGGCGGTCACGGAGCCCGTGCGCTGCACCCAGGCCCAGCCCGCGTGGACAGCGCGTTGCGCGAGGTGGCGGCGCCATTCTGAGAACGTGTTCTTGCGCTTGGGCACCCGCTCACGGTACTCAGCGTGAGCCGCACCCATGAGGTCCGACCGCTGTGATCTTCGCCCTACCCGATGACATACGGTGCGGGTGTCTTCGACGAAAGGGAGAGCACGATGGCGCACAAGGCGTTGATCACGGGTATCGGCGGCAGGGAACCGAAGGTCGACGAGTCGGCGTTCGTCGCTCCTACGGCGTCGGTGATCGGGGATGTGACGGTGTCGGCGGGGGCGAGTGTCTGGTACGGGGCCGTGTTGCGCGGTGACGTCGAGCGGATCGTCGTCGGGGCGAGCAGCAACATCCAGGACAACTGCACGCTGCACGCCGATCCCGGGTTTCCGGTGAGCGTCGGGGAGCGGGTGTCCGTGGGGCACAACGCCGTTGTGCATGGGGCGACCGTCGAGGACGACTGTCTGATCGGGATGGGGGCTACGGTGCTCAACGGGGCGGTGATCGGGGCGGGTTCGCTTGTTGCCGCGCAGGCGTTGGTGCCGCAGGGGATGGTTGTGCCGGCGGGGTCACTGGTCGCCGGAGTGCCCGCCAAGGTCAGGCGAGAACTCACGCCCGAAGAGCGGGAGGGGCTGACCCTCAACGGAACCATGTATGCGGAGTTGGCCAAGGCGCACAAGGGGGTGCATGAGTAGACCGTTGGCGGGTGCGGGTCCGTTGGGGCTGGGCGCGCCCACGCGGCGGAGCCGCAGATCAAACACAGCCCCGCGCCCCTGTTTTACTCGGCGGCGTTGACTGGCTCGGGTTCCTTTTTCGCCGCGTTCATCTTCTGGGCCTTGCGCCTGACCATCAGCATCGAGGCCAGGCCCACCAGTACCGCCGCTGCCAGGCCGAAGTACGAGAAGCGCTTCAGCCAGTCCTCGGCGACGATGCCTACGTAGTAGACGACCGCCGTGGTGCCGCCCGCCCAGATGATTCCGCCGAGGAGGTTGGCGGTCAGGAACTTCCAGTACGGCATGTGCAGTACGCCCGCGAGCGGGCCGGCGAAGATGCGGAGCAGGGCGATGAAGCGGCCGAAGAAGACGGCCCACATGCCCCACTTCTCGAACGACCGCTCAGCGGTGGCCACATGGCCCTCGCTGAAGTGTCTGGGGAACTTGTCGGCGAGCCAGGCGAGCAGCGGGCGTCCGCCCTTGCGGCCGATCGCGTAGCCGATGGAGTCGCCGATCACCGCGCCGAGGCTGGCGCAGGCGCCGAGGATGATCGGGTTGATGCCGGAGTGCTGGGAGGAGAGCAGCGCCGCCGAGACCAGGACGATCTCGCCCGGCAGCGGGATGCCCAGGCTCTCCACCCCGATGACCAGCGCCACCAAGGCGTAGACGGCCACCGGGGGAACCGTGTCGAGCCATTCCTGGACGTGCAACGCCGGTCCTCCCGAGTTCGCGTACCGCCTTGCCTGCGCGCGCCGCGCAAAAGGGCGCACTCCGGGAAGGGTACCGCTCGCCGTCACGGGCCGACGCCCCGCCGATCGAGCGCATCGGAACCGCTCCGTTACCTACTGAGCGGGCAGAAAGGGCTCTCACTTCCCGCAATTCACTTAAGGTAGCCTTGCCTAAGTTGGCCGGTTTCCGGAGGGTGGCTGGTGGGAGCAGGGGAACTGTCGGGGCGGGATGTTCTGACGCGCTCGGTCAAGGGACAGATGCGGCGCGTCGCTCTCGGCTCGGCGCTCGGGTGCGTGCACCAACTGGGGGAAGCCCTGGTGCCGGTGCTCATCGGCGTCGTCATCGATCAGGCCGTCGCCGGTCAGGACGCGGGGCGGCTGGCGCTCTGGCTCGGCGTGCTGGCCCTCATGTACGTGACGCTGTCGTGGAGTTTCCGGCTCGGTGCCAAGGCCGGTGAGCGCGGGGCCGAAGAGGCCGCGCACACACTGCGGTTGGCGATCGTGGACCGGGTGCTCGATGCGCGCGGCGGTGCCGAGGACGGGCGGCTGCCCGGTGAGCTGGCCAATGTCGCCACCGAGGACGCCAAGCGGGTCGGCGCGGTCAACATGGCTTTGATGAGCGGGATCTGGGCCCTCGCGGGGGTCACGGTGAGTGCCGTCGCGCTGCTGCTGATCTCGGTGACGCTCGGACTGATCGTCCTGCTGGGGACGCCTGTTCTGCTGTGGCTCGGGCATCTGCTGTCCAAGCCGCTGGAGCGGCGCAGCGAGGCCGAGCAGGACCGGGCCGCCCATGCCTCGGGCGTGGCCGCCGACCTGGTGGCCGGGCTGCGGGTGCTGAAGGGGCTCGGTGCGCAGCAGGCCGCCGTCGAGCGGTATCGGCGGACGAGTCGTATCTCCCTTGCCGCCACGCTGCGTTCGGCGCGTGCCGAGTCCTGGCAGACCGGGCTCGTGCTCGCGCTCACCGGTGGGTTCATCGCACTCATCGCCCTGGTGGGCGGACGGCTCGCCCTCAACGGGTCCCTTACGTTGGGGCAGTTGGTGTCGGCCGTGGGGCTCGCACTGTTCCTGCTGGGGCCGTTGGAGACGTTCGCCTGGGTCAACGCCGAGCTTGCACAGGGCCGGGCCTCGGCCGCCCGGGTCGCCGAGGTGCTCGCGGCCGGGCCCGCCGTCGTGGACGGCGACGACCCGGTCACCGAGCCCGTGCGCGGCGAACTGCGACTTCGGGGCGTACGACTCGGCGGCCTCGACGGTGTCGATCTCGACCTGCGCGCCGGGCGGTTGACCGGCATCGCGGTGACGGATCCGGCCGGCGCCGAGGCCCTGTTGCGCTGTCTGGGCAGGGAGACCGACCCCGAGTCGGGCTCGGTGGAGCTGGACGGTGTGCCCCTGACTCGGCTGGATCCGACGGGACTTCGGGCGGCGGTGCTGGTCGCCGCCCATGACGCGGCCCTGTTCGAGGGCTCGTTGGCGGAGAACGTGACGCCGGAGGAGGAGTCGGCGAGCGAGGAGGCCGATCTCCGTACCGAGCACGCCATGGCCGCCGCCCGTGCCGACGAGGTCGCCGAGTCGCTGCCGTACGGGACCGCCACCGGGGTCGGTGAGGGCGGCCGGTCCCTGTCGGGCGGGCAGCGTCAACGCGTGCTGCTGGCACGGGCGTTGCGGGCCGGGTCACCGGTCCTGGTCGTGCACGATCCGACGACGGCCGTCGACACGGTGACCGAGGCGCGGATCGCGGAGGGGCTGCGCGAGTACCGGCAGGGCAGCACCACGATCGTCGTGACCAACAGCCCGGCACTTCTCGCCGTCACCGACCACGTCATCCTCCTCGACGCCGGGCGCGTCGGCGCCGAGGGCACCCACGCCGATCTGGTGCGGACCGACGCGACCTACCGGACGGCGGTGCTGGCATGACGACAGAAGACATACGGACGGACGCCGAGGACGTGCGGACGGACTCCGAAGTCCTGCGGACGGACTCCGACCGCGCGCTGCTCCCCACCGCCACCCCCGCCCGCACCCGTGCCGCCGTGCGCGAACTGCTGCGTCCGCAGCGGGGGTTGGCCTTCGCCGGGTTCGGGCTGATGGTGGTCGCCACGGCTGTCGGGCTGCTCACCCAGCCGCTGCTGGGCCATATCGTCGACGTGGTCACCGAGCGTCGCTCCCCCGACGCGCTCACGCTGCCCGTGGTCGCGCTGGCCGGGGTCGCCCTGGTCCAGGGCGTGACCACCGCGCTGGGCATGTCGCTGGTGTCCCGGCTCGGGGAGACCGCGCTCGCGCGGCTGCGTGAACTGTTCGTGGAGCGGGCGCTGTCGCTGCCCCTGGACCGGATCGAGAAGGCCGGGTCGGGCGACCTCAACTCCCGTGTGACGCGCGATGTTTCACGGGTCGCCGACGCCGTGCGCGGCGCGCTGCCCGAACTGGCGCGGTCCGCGCTGTCGATCGTGCTGACCCTGGGCGCGCTCGCCCTGCTGGACTGGCGCTTCCTGCTCGCCGCGCTGATCGCCGTGCCCGTGCAGGCGCACACCGCCCGTTGGTATGTGCGCAACGCCGTTCCGCTGTACGCCAAGGAGCGCATCGCGACCGGGACCCAGCAGCAGCAGTTGCTGGACACCATCGGCGGGGCGCGGACCGTACGGGCGTACCGGCTGCAGAAGGGGCACACCCGGCAGGTCACCGAACGCTCGCGTGCCGCCGTGGAGTTGACGATGAGCGGGGTGCGGCTGATGCTGCGCTTCTACAGTCGGCTGCACATCGCGGAGTATCTGGGGCTGTCCGCCGTCCTGGTCACCGGGTTCCTGCTGGTGCGCGACGGTTCCGCCTCGGTCGGTACGGCCACCGCCGCCGCGCTCTACTTCCACAGTCTCTTCGGTCCGGTCAACACCGCCCTGGTGCTGCTGGACGACGCCCAGTCGGCAACGGCCGGACTGGCCAGGCTCGTTGGGGTCGTGGACGAACCCGCGCCGGTGGTCGCCGGGCACGCGGACGACCGTACGACCGCGGCCGGACCTCCGTCCGTGACGCTGACCGGTGTCTCGCACGCGTATGTGGCGGGCCGCCCGGTCCTGCACGACGTCGACTTGGAGATCCGGCCCAAGGAGCGGGTCGCGCTGGTCGGGACGACCGGTGCGGGCAAGACGACGCTCGCCAAGCTGGTCGCGGGGCTGCACCGCCCACAGGCGGGGCGGATCGATGTCGGCGGTCAAGAGCCGGACGAGGCCGGGCAGTTGGTCGGGCTCGTCACACAGGAGGTCCATGTCTTCGCCGGACCGCTCGTCGACGATCTGCGACTGGCCCGCCCGGACGCCCACATCGAGGAACTGCAGGAAGCGCTCGAAACGGTGGGCGCGCTCGGCTGGGCCGAGGCGCTGCCGGAGGGCCTGGACACGGTCGTGGGCGACGGCGGCCACCGGCTGACCGCCGACCGCGCCCAGCAACTCGCCCTGGCCCGGCTGCTGTTGGCCGACCCGCCGGTCGTCGTGCTCGACGAGGCGACGGCGGAGGCGGGCAGTTCGGGCGCCCGTCAGCTCGACGAGGCCGCCGAACAGGCCCTGCGCGGCCGTACCGCGTTGGTCGTGGCGCACCGGCTGAGCCAGGCCGCCTCCGCGGACCGGGTGGTCGTCCTCAGCGAAGGCCGGGTCGTGGAGAACGGCACGCACGACGAACTCCTCGCCGCCTGGGGCCAGTACGCCGCGCTCTGGCAGGCCTGGTCCGACAGCCGCTCCGCAGACACCCCCTGAACCCGTCACCCCCCGCCGACCCATCGCGACGAACAGAAGGATCATCCGATGCCCCGCGCCACCAGAGCCTCCCGGCTGTCCGGCCTGCTCGCCTCCGTACTCCTGCTGGCCGTCACGGCGGTGGGCTGCGGTTCCTCCGACTCCGGTTCCGATGCGTCCTCTTCGGAGACGGCGGGTTCGGAGGCGAAGGTCTCCGCCGACGCGTTCCCCGTGACGATCGCCCACAAGTTCGGCAGTACGACGATCAAGTCCGAGCCCAAGCGGATCGTCACCGTCGGTCTCACCGATCAGGACGCCGTCCTCGCCCTCGGCAAGGTCCCGGTCGGCACGACCGAATGGCTCGGCGGCTACAAGGGCGCCATCGGCCCGTGGGCCACGGACAAGCTGGGGAGTTCACCCGCGCCGACCGTCCTCAAGGACACCGGCACCGGCCCCCAGGTGGAGAAGATCGCCGCCCTGAAGCCCGATCTGATCCTCGCCGTCTACTCGGGTCTGACCAAGGCCCAGTACCAGAGCCTGTCGCAGTTCGCGCCGGTCGTCGCCCAGCCGAAGGCCTACAACGACTACGGCGTGCCGTGGCAGCAGCAGACCGAGGAGATCGGTCAGGCGCTCGGCAAGGCGGACGAGGCCAAGACCCTGGTATCGGGCGTCGAGGCCAAGTTCGACGCGGCCAAGAAGGCCAACCCCGCGTTCGCCGGTGCCTCCGCCGTCATGGCCACCCCGTACGAGGGCGTCTTCGTCTACGGCAGCCAGGACCCGCGCTCCCGCCTCCTGTCCGACCTGGGCTTCTCGCTCCCGAAGGATCTCGACAAGGTCATCGGGGACACGTTCGGCGCCAACATCAGCAAGGAGCGCTACGACCTCCTCGACCAGAAGGTCGCCGTGTGGATCGTGCCGGACACCACCACGGCCGTCACCAAGCTGCACAACGACAAGATCTACGGCGACCTGAACGTGGTGAAGCAGGGCCGCGAGGTCTTCATCAAGGAGACCAGTGACTACGGCAACGCGGTATCCCTCTCCACCGTGTTGAGCATCCCCTACGTCCTGGACCGCCTGGTGCCGCAGCTCTCGGCGGCGGTGGACGGCAAGGCGTCGACGAAGGTGGAGCAACCCGCCTCCTGACCCGACGGAAGGGGGGCCGGCCCGAGTTCATGACTCGGACCGGCCCCCCTTTCATGTGCTCAGACCCCGTCGACCAGGCTCTTGGGCCGCATGTCCGTCCAGTTGGCCTCGATGTGGTCCAGGCATTCCTGCCGGGCGGCGGGTCCGTGCGCGACCGTCCAGCCGGCCGGTACGTCCACGAAGTCGGGCCACAGGCTGTACTGGCCCTCGCCGTTGACGAGGACGGAGTAGACGCCTTCGGGGTTCTCGAACGGGTTGCTCATGTCGGGGTTTCCTTGCCTTTCGTAGGGTTCTGCTGTCGGGGTAAGTACCGTGATTTCAGGCCCTGTTCAGGGCGTCCGCCCGTCGTACGACGGCCTCCAGCGCCCTGAACCAGGTGCGCGCCAGATCCTGGACCCGTTCCTCGGTGAGGAGTTCGGCCGCGTAGGCCCAGTGGGCGCTGAGTTCCGGGCCCTCGGGGCGGTTCTCGGTGATGGCGTTGAGGGTCAGGGCGTGGGACATCGGCTGGCCGGGGTCGGCGTCGAGGTCGGCCGCGTCGTCCTCGGGCGCGTAGGACCAGTCGGCCGCCGCCGGGCGGTCGAAGCGGCCCATGTAGTTGAACTCGATCTGCGGCTCGGCGAGTTGGGCGAGGAGCGGGCCGGTCCCGGAGTTGAGGTGGCGCAGCAGTCCGTGCCCGATACCGGCTGTCGGCAGCGCGGTGAGGTGGGCGCGGACCCGGGCCAAGGCCGTGTCCAGTGCGGGTCCGCCCGCAAGGGCGTCCGCCAAGTCGGCCTGGCCCGGGTCGAGTCGTACGGGTACGACGCTGGTGAACCAGCCGACGGTACGGGACAGGTCGGCGTCGCCCGCGAGTTGCTCCTCGCGGCCGTGGCCCTCCAGGTCGACCAGGACGGGCCCGCCCGCCTGCGACGCGCCGAGTGTCCGGGTCCGCCAGTCCCCGACCGCCAGCGCGAATGCTGTGAGCAGGACGTCGTTGACGGTGGCGCCGAAGGCCGCAGGGGCACGGCTCAGCAGCGGTTCGGTGAGGTCGGCGGGCAGGGTCAGGGAGAGATAGCGGGTGGTGGCGACGGTGTCCCGGGCCGGGTCGAGCGCACGGGCCAGCGGAAGGCCCGCCCCCTCTGCGAGGGCGGAGGTCCACCACGGCAGTTCGTCCTCGGTGGCCGGGTCGCCGGCGCGGGCCCCGAGGAGCCTGGACCAGCGGGCGAACGACAGCTCCACGGGAGCGAGTTCGGCCGTACGACCGCCTCGGACCGCTGCCCAGGCGGTGGCCAGGTCGGGCAGGAGCACCCGCCAGGACACGCCGTCGATCACCAGGTGGTGGACGAGGATCAGTAGCCGCCCGGGCTGTCCGGGTCCGGCGTCGAACCAGACCGCCCGCACCATCGCTCCGCTGTCGGGGTCGAGCCTGGCGCGTGCGGTCTCGGCGTGTCGGGAGATGGCGGCGCGCAGTCCGGCCTCGTCCGACCCACGCACATCGGCCCGGGTGAGCCAGGCGCTCACGTCGGTGTCCCGGGCGGCGGGCACCCGCAGACTCCACTCCGGTGCGCGCACGAGCCGGGCCCGGAGCATGTCGTGCCGGTCGGCGAGTGCCTTGAGCACGGCCAGCAGGCCGGGTTCGGTGAGGTCGGCGGGAGTCTGCACCAGGGCCGCCTGGTGGTACGCGGCGATGGGGCCGCCGCGCTCCAGCAGGCCGCGCATGATCGGGGTGAGCGGGACGGTGCCGGTGCCGTCGTCGTGGACGGCGTGCCGTTCGGCGGTGCCCAGCGGGACGGCAACTGCCGCGAGGGCGGCGACAGTTCGGTGCTGGAAGACCTGGCGCGGGGTGACGCGCAGGCCGCCGGCCCGGGCGCGGGCGACGAGTTGCATCGCGACGATGCTGTCGCCGCCGAAGGTGAAGAAGTCGTCGTCCGTGCCGACCGCCTCGGCGGGCAGCCCGAGGGCGTCCGCGAACAGGTCGCGAAAGGTCCGCTCGGCGTCGTTCTCGGGGGCCCGGCCGCCGCCCGTCGCGGTGAAGTCCGGTGCGGGCAGGGCGGATCGGTCGAGCTTGCCGTTGGACATCAGCGGCAGTTGATCGAGGACGACCACGGCGGCCGGGACCATGTAGTCGGGCAGTACAGCGGCGGCATGGGCGCGCAGGGCCGACCCATCCGTCTCCTCCGCGACCGCGTAGGCGACCAACTGCCGTATGCCGGGCCGGTGTTCGCGGGCCACGACGACCGTCTGGGTGACGGCCGGGTGGGTGTCCAACGCGGCCTCGATCTCTGCGAGTTCGATGCGGAAGCCGCGGATCTTGACCTGGTCGTCGGAACGGCCGGCGAACTCCAGCTGGCCGTCCTCGGTCCAGCGGGCCAGGTCGCCGGTGCGGTACATGCGCGCGCCGGGCTCGGTGGCGTACGGGTCGGCGACGAAGCGTTCGGCGGTGAGGTCGGGGCGGTCGAGGTAGCCGCGGGCCAGACCGGGGCCCGACAGGTACAACTCGCCGGTGACGCCGGGCGGTACGGGGCGCAGGGCGGTGTCGAGGACGTAGGCGCGGGACTCGTGGACGGGGCGTCCGACGACCGGGGTGGCGCTGTCGCGGACCCGGCCGACGAGCGCGTCGACGGTGGCCTCGGTGGGGCCGTAGAGGTTGAACGCCTCGGTGTCCGGCAGCGCGGCGAGCCGTGTCCACAGCGACTCGGGTACGGCCTCGCCGCCGAAGCCGACCACCGCGAGGGGGCAGTCGCCCTCGGTGCCGATCAGTCCGCTGTCCGCCATCTGCGCGAGCAGCGACGGGGTGACCTCGATGAAGTCGATGCCCCGGCCGCGGATGAACTCGGCGAGGAGTTCGGGGTCGCGGCGGGTCTCGTCGTCCGCGATGTGCAGGGCGTGTCCGTCCAGCAGCCACAACTGCGGCTGCCAGGAGGCGTCGAAGGAGAACGACCAGGCGTGGCCGACCCGCAGGCGCCGCAGTCCGGTGCGCTCCCTGGCCACCTGGTGCAGGTCGTGGCGGTGGCTGTGGAAGAGGTTGGCGATGCCTCGCTGGGTGACGACGACGCCCTTGGGGCGGCCGGTGGAGCCGGAGGTGTAGATGACGTAGGCGGGGTGGTCGGGGCCGGGGGCGACGGGTTCCGCCTGCGGCAGGCCCTCGGCCGGGGCGTCAAGTCGCAGTACTGGTACGCCGGTTGGGGGCAGCGTGGCGGCGGTCTCGTCCGTGGCCAGGATCAGCACGGGGCGGGCGTCGTCGAGCATGCCGGTCAGCCGGGAGGCGGGAAGGTCGGGGTCGAGGGGCAGATAGGCGGCGCCCGCCTTCATCACGGCGAGGATCGCGGCGATGTGGTCGACGGTGCGGGGCAGCGCGAGGGCCACGATCCGCTCGGGTCCGGCGCCGTGCCCGGCGAGGGTGCGCGCCAACTGGTCGGTGCGGGCGTCGAGTTCACCGAACGTGTAGGTCGTACGGCCGTCGGTGACGGCGATCGCGTCCGGTCCCGCGGCGGCCTGCGCGGCGAACAACTCCGGGACCGTGCCGAGGCGTTCGGCGGCCGGGAGCGCGGTGTCGTTCCAGCTCTCCAGGACGGTGTGCAGGTCGGCGGGGCCGAGCAGGTCGAGGCGTCCGACGGGGCGGTCCGGGTCGGCCGCCATCCCGGTGAGGAGGGTGGTCAGGGCGTCCGAGATCCGTCGTACGACGGCCGGCCGGAACAGGTCGGGACGGAACTCGGCGGTCAGCCGCAGCCGTTCGGCGGGCTCGACGGCCCACGCGAACGGGTAGTGGGTGGAGTCCTCGTGGTCGCGGACGGTCACGCGCGGCCCGTCGCCGTCCTCGTCCGCGTCGGCGACCGGGTACGACTCGAACACCACGAGGGTGTCGAAGAGTTCACCGAGTCCGGCGGCCCGCTGGATGTCGGCGAGACCGAGGTGCTGGTGGGCGATGAGAGCGGACTGCTCGTCCTGGAGCCGCGTCAGCAGGGCGGCGGTGCTCTCCTCGGGGCGGACGTTCACCCGTACCGGCACGGTGTTGATGAACAGACCGATCATCGACTCGGCACCGGTCAGTTCGGGCGAGCGCCCGGCGACGGTGGCGCCGAACACCACATCGGTACGGCCGGTGAGCCGGCCGAGGAGCACGCCCCAGGCGGCCTGGACAAGGGTGTTGACGGTGACGCCCCGGCGGCGCGCGAACGCCTCCAGCTCCGCAGTGCGGTCCGGGTCCAGCTCCACGGTGTGGGTGCTCGGTACGACGGCGGCCCGGTCGGGGTCGACCGGCGCGAGCCGGGTCGGCTCGGCCAGCCCGCCGAGCGCCTCGGCCCAGGCCGCGGTGGAAGCGGCCGGGTCCTGGGCGGCGAGCAGCCGCAGGTGGTCGCGGTACGGGGCGGGCGCGAGCCGGGTGCGGCCTTCGTAGCGGGCCCAGAGTTCGGCTGTGAGCAGCGGCAACGACCAGCCGTCCAGCAGGAGATGCTGGTGCGAGAGCACGAGCCGGTGCCGGTCCGGGCCGAGCCGGGCCAGCAACAGCCGTAGCAGCGGCGGGTGTTCGGGATCGAAGCGGCGCCGCTCCTGCACGAGCAGCCGCTCCCACTCCCCCGGCTCCTCGCTCAGGTCGAGCTGTCGCCACGGCAGTACGGCCGTCCGCGGTACGACGGCGACGGGCCGTCCGGAGGACAGGTGCCGGAAGCCGCTGCGCAGGTTCTCGTGGGCGTCGAGCACGGACTGTGCGGCGGTGTGCAACCGGTCGGCGTCCAGGGGGCCTTCGAGGTCGTAGGAGACCTGGACGGTGTAGACGTCCGGGCCGTCGTCGCCCGAGTCGAGGGCGGCGTGGAAGAGCAGACCGGCCTGGAGCGGGGAGACGGGCAGGATCTCGGTTCCGGCGGGCAGCGCGGCGAGTTCGGCGCGCTCGTCGTCGGTGAGGTCGAGCAGCACGGTGTCGTCGGCACGCCCGGCCGTGACCGTGGTCGCGGTCACGGTGGCCAGCCCCGCCGCCGACTTGTGGCGGAAGACGTCACGCGGGCTGAAGGTGAGCCCGGCGGCACGTGCTCGGGCGACCAGCTGCATGGCCACGATGCTGTCGCCGCCGAGGGTGAAGAAGTCGTCCTCGACACCGACCCGTTCGAGCCCGAGGACATCCGCGACGAGCGCGCAGAGGGTCTCCTCCAGCTCCGTGCGCGGCCGGGTGTCGGTGACCTCGGCGGCGAAGTCGGGGGCGGGCAGGGCGCGCCGGTCCAGCTTGCCGTTGGGCGTGAGCGGGAGGGTTTCGAGGGTCACCACGGCGGCCGGGACCATGTGATCGGGCAGCGAACGGGCGGTGTGGGCGCGGAGTTCGGCGGATTCGGCAGAGGTTCCGGCCGGTACGACGTACGCCACGAGCCGTTCGTCCCGTACGACGACGGTGGCGTGCGCGACGCTCGCGTGGGCGCTCAACACGCTCTCGATCTCGCCGAGTTCGATCCGGAAGCCGCGCAGCTTGATCTGGTCGTCGGCGCGGCCGAGGTATTCCAGTTCGCCGTCGCGGGTCCAGCGGGCCAGGTCGCCCGTGCGGTACATGCGGGCGCCGGGCTCGGTGGCGTAGGGGTCGGCGACGAAGCGTTCGGCGGTCAGGACGGGGCGGCCGAGGTAGCCGCGCGCCAACTGAACACCGGCCAGGTACAGTTCGCCGGCCACGCCGGGCGGCACCGGGCTCAGGTGGGCGTCGAGGACGTAGGTGCGGGTGTTCCACACCGGGCGGCCGATCGGCACGGTGGCCGGGTCGGCGGGCACCTCGTGGGCGGTGACGTCGACGGACGCCTCGGTGGGGCCGTAGAGGTTGTGCAGACGTACGTCCGGCAGGATCTGGTGGAAGCGGGTGGCCAGTGGGGCGGGCAACGCCTCGCCGCTGCACATCACTTGGCGCAGGTCGGTGCAGCCGGTGGCGGTGGGTTCGTCGAGGAAGGCGCGCAGCATCGACGGCACGAAGTGGGCCGTGGTGATGTGCTGACGCCGGATCAGCTCGGCGAGGTAGGCCGGGTCCTGGTGGCCTTCGGGGCGGGCCACGACGAGCGTCGCCCCGGTGATGAGCGGCCAGAAGAACTCCCACACCGACACGTCGAATCCGGCCGGGGTCTTCTGCAGGACCCGGTCGTCGGCGTCGAGACGGTAGGTGTCCTGCATCCACAACAGGCGGTTGGTGATGCCCTGGTGGGGGACGGTGACGCCCTTGGGGCGGCCGGTGGAGCCGGAGGTGTAGATGACGTAGGCGGGGTG
>NZ_JAEQAZ010000169.1 GCF_016654115.1 Streptomyces sp. MBT53 | reverse complement strand
CTGGCGGGCCCGCCAGACGGTGCCCGTGGCGCCGCGTCCGAGCGGCTCCTCCAGGAGGTACTTGCTGCCTACCGGCCGCACGTCTGCGCTCCCTGCTGCTTGCCTGTGTTCCGGTCCACTGTAGTGCCGCCCCTCTTGGGGCTACCTACGTAAGCATTGCCGTACATGTTCGAAGGAAAGACGCTTACCCCGGTCTCCTGGTTGCCGAAGCCGGACATGACCGGTCTCACTCGATCACCGGTACGGCACTGGTCAGGCACTTTTGGGGACAGAGCTGACCAATCAAGATCACTTGCTGCCGGGCCCCGGGCGAGTTGTCAGTGGCAGGTGCGAGGATGCGTGCAGAACTGGCCGATGTGCTCGCGCGGGGTGGGGGAATATTCCGCGCCCGGGGCAGAAGGGACCGCTGACGGCGATGCAGATCCGGCTGACCGTCGTAGACCCGCTGGGGCCGCCCGCGCAGCCGCGGGGCCGCTCCGCGAGCTGCGACGTGCTGGTCACCGCGCCGGCGGGTACCGCCCTGGCCGCGGTGGCGTCGGCGCTGGCCTCGGCGGTCTCCGCCGACCCGGCCGCGTCCCCGCCCGAGCGGAGCCGTGAGTCCGGCGCCCCGATCGTGCTCTACGCGGGCGTGGAGCGCCTGGACACCCAGCGCTGCACGCTCGGCGAGCCCCCGCTGACGGACGGCGCGGTGCTGTCCCTGGGCGCCCCCGCCGAGCCCGAGGCGCACCCCGAGCTGGACGACGCCCCGACGCAGCTCCATGTCGTCGCGGGCCCGGACGCGGGCGGGGTGCATCTCCTGCACGGCGGCCAGATCCACATCGGCCGCTCCGCCGACGCCGACGTCCCGCTGGACGACCCGGACGTCTCCCGGCTGCACTGCGCGGTGACGGTCGACCCGGGCGGCCGGGTCTCGGTCGCCGACCTGGGCTCGACGAACGGCACCACGCTGGCGGGCGCGCGCGTGGGCACCCGCCCGGTGCGCTTCGCCCCGGGCGCGCTGCTCCGCATCGGCGAGTCGGCCCTGCGGCTGACCCCGTCCGGCGGCCCGGGAGCGCGCGCCGGTACGACACCGGACGGCGAGGGCCACGTGCGCGTGTCCCCCGGCACCCCCGCGGGCCCCCGCGCGCAGCCGCCCGTGGTGCCCGGCCAGGGCGCCGCCCCGAGCATCGAGCACCGCGCGGCCCACGACGGCGGGGACACCCACGCCGGCCGTTTCGGGGCGCTCGGCGAGGCCCTCGGCGAGGAGGACGGCGAGGAATCGTTCTCCGCGCGGACGACGACTTCCCGCGTCCCCCTGGACGACGGCTCCGGCGAGCACGGCGGACGCAAGGGCACCCCTCTCCGGGGCACCGATGTGCCGCAGGGTGTGCGCAGGCGCGGCGGCATCGGCAAGTGGGCGCGCCGCCTGACAGGCGGACGCGACGAGTCGACGGCCGAGGACGCCGAGTCGCCGTACGACGCCTCCTACGACGAGGAGGGCGCCGACGAGAGCGTGTCGCCCCCGCCCGTCGCCCTCCAGCAACCGGACATCTGGCCCGACCCGGCGGCCCTGCTGCTGACGGCCCTGGGCCCGGGCCCCCGCCTGTGGGAGCGCGCGCCCGGTCACCCCGAGGCGCTCACGGTGCGGCTCGGCACGGCGGACCGGACGACACCGGACGGCTCGGCGTTGCTGCCCGCGGTGCCGGTGACCTCCGGGCTGCGTGAGGTCGGCGCGCTGGGCCTGGCCGGTCCGCGCGCGCGGCTGGCGGGGCTCGCCCGGGCGGTGGTGGCCCAACTCGCCGCGCTGCACTCGCCCGACGCCCTGGAGATCGTGCTGATCAGCACGGACCGGGCGCGTTCTACGGCCGAGCGCACCGCCGAGTGGTCCTGGCTCGGCTGGCTGCCGCATCTGCGCCCCGGGCACGGCCAGGACTGCCGCCTCCTGCTGGCCTACGACCGCGAGCAGGCCACGGCCCGCACCGACGAACTGCTGCGCCGCCTGGAGGACCACGCCACGGACACGCATGGCGGGGGCGGGCCGAGGGCCACTTACGGGCACTCCTCCAACGCCGGTCGGCGTACTCCGGGGATCGGCGCGCAACGCGGTTCGACGGAGGGACGGTCGGGGGCTACCCCCTACCAGCCGGCCACGAGCGCCCCCACCGCGTACTCGATCACCGACGAGGCCCATCACGACCGCTCCGGCGCACCCGGCCCGTCGGGCACACCGCACGCCCTCGACGACCCGAGCTCCGGTGCCGCCCGGCCCCGTTCCACCGACGCGGCCGACTCCGCGCGCGGCGCCGCCCACCGCCCGTCCTGGGCCCGCGCCGACGACGGTGACGGCCGGGCGGACGGTTTCACGGGGCCGTACACCGTGCTCGTGGTGGACGGTGACCCCGGTGGGGCCGATGTGCGCGAGGCGGTGGCGCGGCTGGCGCACGAGGGGCCCCGTGCCGGTATCCACGTGGTGTGTCTCGCCGAGACGGAGTCGGCCTCGCCCGCGTCGCCGGTGACGGAGACGTACGAGGCGGCGTGCACGGCCGCGCCGACGTTCCGCGAGTGCGGGGCGGTCGCCCTGCTCAGTGGCGATGTCGCCACGGCGCTACGGCTGTTGCGGGTCCCGCACGACGGTACGGCGGCGTCCCGGACCGGCCAGGAGGCGCCGCGTCCCGGGCCCGTCGGCGAAGGCACCGTGGCCGCCGTGGACGCGGTCTCGCTCGCGTGGGCCGAGCGGTTCGCGCGGGCGCTGGCACCGCTCAGGGCGGACGGCGCGACGGGTGAGCGGCACGCGCGCGTGTCGGCGCCGTTGCCCCAATCGGCGCGGCTGCTGGACGAGTTGGGTCTTGCCCGGGCCACTCCGGCGTCGCTGCTGGCGCGTTGGGCGGACGCGGGGGACGACAAGGACGCGCTCGGCGGCCGGGCCTGGGCGGTGCTCGGGGCCGGACCGCGCGGGCCGGTCAGCGCGGATCTCGCCGCCGAGGGACCGCATCTGCTGATCGAGGGCCCGCCGGGCAGCGGCCGTACGGAGTCGCTGCGGGCGGTCGTCGCCTCGCTCGCGGCGGCCGAGCGGCCCGACCGGCTGGGCATCGTGCTGATAGACGGCCGGGACAGTGTCGGCGCGAGCGGGGGGCACGGCGAGGGCCTGCGGGTCTGCACGGACGTACCGCATGTCACCACGCACCTGACCGCCAACGACCCGGTGCGCATGCGGGAGTTCGCGCAGTCCCTGAGCGCGGAGCTGAAGCGGCGGGCCGAGCTGCTGGGCATGATCGGGTTCGCCGAGTGGCACTCGCGGCACGAGGTGTCGGGCCGGATCGTCGCGCAGCGGGGCACGTCCGGTGCCGGGGATCTGGAGAGTCCGACGAGTTCGACGATCCGGCTGCGCCCGGCGGCGGCCCGTCAACAGACCGAGGCGGCACCGCCGTTGCCCCGGCTCGTCGTGGTGGTCGACGACCTGGACGCCCTGGTGAAGCCGCCGTTGGGCTCGCCCGGCCGGCCCGCCGCCGGTTCGGTGATACGCGCGCTGGAGGCGGTGGCCCGCGAGGGCGAGCGGCTCGGCGTGCACTTGGTGGCCGCCGCCGCGCCGGACGCCCGTACGGCCGAGACGGAACCCGCCCGGCACGCCACGCTCCGCGTCACCCTCGACGCGACGACCCAGGGCCCGGAGGAACCGGCGCCCGGCCGCGGCCGGTTGACCCTTCCGGACGGCCGGAGCACGCCTTTCCAGGGCGGTCGGGTGACGGGCCGTATCCCGCGCACGGCGACGCTCCGCCCCACGGTCGTCCCGCTGGAGTGGCAGCGCATGGGCGACCCCCCGGCCCGCCGCCCGGTCCGCGAACTGGGCAACGGGCCGACGGACTTGGCGCTGCTGGCCAGCGCGCTGGAGCGGGCGACGCGTTCGGTGTCGGCGGCGGAGGTCCCGTCACTCCTCTGATCGTTCACAGGTCGCCCACACAACCCCACGTCACGACCCAATCACGATCGCGTACTTGACAGCGGACGCCATCTTGCCGCGTTCAAGTACCGGGCGTAGACCAGTGCGCACGGAAGCGTTCGAGCGTTCGACGAGGAACGAAGAACGGGGCAGTGATGCGCACTACGAGCAGCACCATCCGGACACGTAAAACCGTACGCACAGCGGCGGTTGTCGCCGCGGGGGCACTGGCGCTCTCGCTCACCGCCTGTGGCGGCAGCGACAACAAGAGCGACGGCGGCAAGTCGAGCACCCCTTCGGAGAGCACCGGCACGGTGACCCTCCCCAAGCTGAACGGCCAGAGCCTCGAAGTGGCCGCCGTGTGGACGGGTGCCGAGCAGAAGAACTTCAAGACGGTCCTCGCGGAGTTCGAGAAGCGCACGGGTGCCAAGGTCACCTTCGTGCCCGCGCAGGACCCGATCATCAACTTCCTCGGCTCGAAGATCGCGGGCGGCCAGCCGCCGGACGTCGCGATGCTCCCGCAGCCCGGCGCGATCAAACAGGCCGTCGACAAGAAGTGGGCCAAGCCCCTCGGGGCCGAGGCGCTCGCGGAGCTGCAGAAGAACTACTCGCAGGGCTGGCAGGACATCGGCAAGGTCGGCGGCAAGCAGTACGGCGTCTACTACAAGGCCGCCAACAAGTCGCTGATCTGGTACAACGCCAAGGTCTTCGAGAACGCGGGCGCCAAGGAGCCCAAGACCTGGCAGGACCTGCTGACCACCGCGCAGACGGTCTACGACTCCGGGGTCACCCCCTTCTCGATCGCGGGCGCGGACGGCTGGCCGCTCACCGACTGGTTCGAGAACGTCTATCTGTCGCAGGCCGGGCCGGAGAAGTACGACGAACTCGCCCAGCACAAGATCAAGTGGACGGACCCCTCCGTGAAGGAGGCGCTGACCACGCTGGCGCAGATCTGGGGCAAGAAGGCGTACATCGCGGGCGGTCAGAGCGGCGCGCTGCAGACCGAGTTCCCCGCGTCGGTCACCCAGACCTTCACCGGCGGCGACCAGCCGAAGTCCGCGATGGTCTACGAGGGCGACTTCGTGCAGGTCAACATCGGTGAGACCAAGGCGAAGGTGGGCACGGACGCCAAGGTGTTCCCGTTCCCGTCGGTGGGCTCGACCGCGCCGGTGGTCTCCGGTGGCGACGCGGCCGTCATCCTGAAGGACTCCAAGGCGGCCCAGGCACTGGCGACCTTCCTCGCCTCGCCGGACGCGGCGACGATCCAGGCGAAGCTCGGCGGCTATCTCTCCCCCAACAAGAACGTGCCGGACTCGGCCTACCCGAACGCGGTGCAGCGCACGATCGCCAAGTCGCTGATCGCGGCCGGTGACGACTTCCGCTTCGACATGTCCGACCAGGCCCCGCAGTCCTTCGGCGGTACCCCGGGCAAGGGCGAGTGGAAGGATCTCCAGGACTTCCTGAAGAACCCGACCGACATCGCGGGCACGCAGGCGCAGTTGGAGAAGGACGCGGCGGCGGCGTACGCGAGCGGGAGCTGAGCCGGCGATGGCATCGGCAGCGGCGGAGGCCCCCGGGGCCCCCGTCCCTCCCCGCAGTCGCAAGAGCGTGACCGGCACCCGCAGGACCGTGGCAGTGCTGTTCCTGCTGCCCGCCCTGGTGCTGCTCGGCGCGCTCGTGGTCTACCCGATCGGGTACTCGCTGGTCCGCAGCTTCGGCAACCAGGCCGGTGACGGCTTCGCCGGATTCGACAACTACAAGGCCCTGTTCACCGACGACGGCATCCGCACCGCCCTGAAGAACAACATCATCTGGGTCATCTTCGCGCCGACGGTCGCCACCGCCCTCGGCCTGATCTTCGCGGTGCTGACCGAACGGGTGCGCTGGGGAACGGCGTTCAAGCTGGTCGTCTTCATGCCGATGGCGATCTCGATGCTGGCCGCCGGCATCATCTTCCGGCTCGTCTACGACCAGGACCCGCACAAGGGCGTCGCCAACGCGGTCTGGGTCGGCATCCACGACACGTTCGTCTCGTCGTCGGCGTTCCCCAACGCCCACCCGGGCCGCGAGTCGCCACTGAAGGCGGACAAGGGCGGCTTCATCACCAGTACGACGGTCCACACCGGCCAGACCGTCACGCTCCCGCTGGTCGGCGTCGCCCCCGACCAGATGCCCGACAGCGCGAAGAAGGCCGTAGCCGCGAAGCCCGAGCCGGGGAAGATCACCGGCACGACATGGCAGGACTTCACCCGCGGCAAGGGCGTCGGCAAGCTCGGCGCGGTCGACCCGTCCGAGCTCGGCTACGGCGGAATGCGCGTCGAGGCCGTCAAGGACGGCAAGGTGGTCGCCTCGACCAAGGCCGCGGGCGACGGCACCTTCACCCTGCCCGCGAGCGCCGACGGGGCCCAACTGCGGCTCCCGGCAAGCAACTTCAAGGCGCCGTACAACGGCGTGGAGTGGCTGGGCCCGTCGCTGGTGACACCGGCCATCATCGGGTCGTACGTGTGGATGTGGGCCGGGTTCGCGATGGTGCTGATCGCGGCCGGACTCGCGGGCGTGCCAAGGGAGTTGCTGGAGGCGGCGCGGGTCGACGGCGCCAATGAGTGGCAGGTGTTCCGGCGGGTCACGGTGCCGCTCCTCGCACCGGTGCTCGCGGTCGTCGCCGTCACGCTGATGATCAATGTGCTGAAGATCTTCGACCTGGTCTTCATCATCGCCCCGGGCTCCTCGCAGGACGACGCCAACGTGCTCGCCCTTGAGCTGTACCGGAAGGGCTTCTCGGAGGGCCAGCCGGGTGTGGCCAGCGCCATCTCGGTGTTCCTGCTCCTGCTGGTGATCCCGGTGATGCTGTTCAACGTTCGCCGGCTGCGGCGGGAGGTGCGGCGATGACCACGGATGCCGGAACTCTGGGCAAGACAGGGCCTGTTGAGGTCGTCAAGGCGCGGGAGTCGCTCGGTGGGCGGCTCGCGGCGGCGGCGAGCGGCGGGCTGGTCCGGGTGTTCCTGATCCTCGTCGGCCTGTTCTGGCTGGTGCCGACGATCGGACTGCTGCTGTCCTCACTGCGCAGCCCGGAGGACATGAACGCGAGCGGCTGGTGGAAGGTCTTCAGCCAGCCCTCCCAACTCACCTTCCACAGCTACAAGACGCTCCTGGAGAACAGCGACATCACCAGCTCGCTGTGGAACACCGTCCTGATCACCGTCCCGGCGACGATCCTCGTCGTGGTGATCGGCGCGCTCGCGGGCTACGCGTTCGCGTGGATGGAGTTCCCGGGCCGCGACTGGTGGTTCCTGGGCGTGGTCAGCCTGTTGGTCGTACCGGTGCAGGTCGCGCTGATCCCGATCGCCGAACTCTTCGGAAAGATCGGCCTGTTCGGGACCATCTTCGGGGTGATCCTGTTCCATGTGGGGTACGGGCTGCCGTTCGCGGTGTTCCTGCTGCGGAACTTCTTCGCGGAGATCCCGCGAGAGTTGTTGGAGGCGGCCCGGCTGGACGGTGCGGGTGAACTGCGCCTGTTCGCACGCGTGGTGATGCCGCTCGGCGGGCCCGCGATCGCGAGCCTGGGCATCTTCCAGTTCCTGTGGGTGTGGAACGACATGCTGGTCGCGCTGGTGTTCACCAAGTCCAGCACGCAGCCGATCACGGTCGCACTGCAGACCCAGGTACGCCAGTTCGGCAACAACATCGACGTGCTGGCACCCGGTGCGTTCATCTCCATGGTGATCCCGCTGGCCGTGTTCTTCGCGTTCCAGCGGCAGTTCGTGTCCGGTGTCATGGCGGGCGCGGTCAAATAGCTATAAACCGCACATAGTTCAAGGGGTGGGCCGTCACCGGCCCGCCCCTTCGCGTTCACCGTGTGTCCCCCGTATGCCGTACGCGGCGTAACCAAGTCACTCCATCGGCCGTTCCCGGGCAGAACGCCCGCGCCGACCGACCCATGGATGTCCCTTGCCCAGGTTCAGTGTCATTGTCCCCGCGTACAAGGTCCAGGCGTACCTGCACGAATGCCTGGAATCGGTGCTCTCGCAGTCGTATCCCGATCTGGAGCTGATCGCGGTCGACGACTGCTCGCCGGACGCCTGCGGCGCGATCATCGACGAGTTCGCGGCCCGCGACGCCCGCGTACGCGCCGTCCACCTCCCCGAGAACCAAGGCCTCGGCCGCGCCCGCAACGCCGGTCTGGAACAGGCGACCGGCGACTATCTGGTCTTCCTCGACAGCGACGACACGCTCACGCCCGACGCACTGCGCTCGATCGCCGACCGCCTCAAGGAGACCGGCGAGCCCGACGTCCTCGTCTTCGACTACGCCCGCACCTACTGGTCCGGGGAGGCCCAACGCAACAAGGTCGCCGCCCAGTTGACCGAACAGGGCCCGGCCCCCTTCCGCCTGGAGGACCGCCCCGGGCTGCTGCGGGTCATCATGGTCGCCTGGAACAAGGCGTACCGACGGGAGTTCGTCGAGCGCGAGGGCTTCGCCTTCCCGCCCGGCTACTACGAGGACACCCCGTGGACCTACCCGGTGCTGATGGCGGCGGAGACGATCGCGACCCTCGACCGGGTCTGCGTCCACTACCGCCAGCGCCGCCAGGGCAACATCCTCGGCACCACCAGCCGTAAGCACTTCGACGTCTTCGACCAGTACGACCGGGTCTTCGCGTTCGTCGACGCGCGCCCCGAACTCGCCCAGTGGCGGCCGGTGTTGTTCCGCCGCATGGTCGACCACCTCGCGACGGTCTTCACCAAGCCGGACCGCCTCCCGCGCGGCACCCGCGCCGAGTTCCTGCGCAAGGCCCGTGCCCACTACCGCCGTTACCGCATCCCGGGAACCTCGGTCCCGCTGCGCACCCGGATGCGGCACACGTTCGTGCACTTCGGCGTGCACCGCACGTTCCGGGCCGTGCAGAAGGCGATGAGCTGGCGACGGCGAGCGGTGAAGCTCACCGCCAAGCTCCTGCGCAACCTCAAGGCGGCGGTCCTCCAGCTCCACTACCGCGTCCAACTCCGGCTCCCGCTGCGGGATCGTGCGGTGTTCGCCGCCTACTGGGGGCGCGGCCACAGCTGCAACCCGGGCGCGCTGGAGACCGCGTTCCGCACCCACGCCCCGCACATCCGCACCGCGTGGATCGCCCGCCCCGAGCACCACCACACGATCCCGGCCGCCACCCGCAGGCTGCGCCCGAACACCGTCTCCTACTGGACGGCGCTGGCCCGCTCCAAGTACCTGGTGAACAACGTCAACTTCGACCGCCGACTGGTCAAGCGCCCCGGCCAGGTGCTGATCCAGACCCAACACGGCACCCCCCTCAAGCACATGGGCCTCGACCTCCAGGAACGCCCGGCCGCCGCACGGGACATGGACTTCGGCGAACTCCTCAAGGGCGTCGACAAGTGGGACCACGTCCTGTCCCCCAACCGCCACACCACCCTGACCTGGGAGCGCGTCTACCCCGGCAGCTACACCACGCTCGCCTACGGCTACCCCCGCAACGACGTGTTCCAGCAGGCCACTTCGGCCGACGTGCACCGCCTGCGCGAGTCCCTCGGCATCCCGCAGGACGCGATCGCGCTGCTCTATGCCCCAACTCACCGCGACTACCGCCGAGTCCAGCGCGCGCACCTCGACCTGGACCGCGTCCTGCGCCGCCTCGGTCCGCGCTTCGTCGTGCTGGCCCGCGCCCACTACTGGCACGAGGGCCCGCTCGCGACGGCCGCGTCCGGCCGGATCATCGACGTCACCGACCACCCCAGCGTCGAATCGCTCTGCCTGGCCTCGGACGCGCTGGTCACCGACTACTCGTCCCTGATGTTCGACTACGCCAACCTCGACCGCCCGATCGTCATCCACGCCGACGACTGGGAGGCCTACGAGGCGGCCCGCGGCACCTACTTCGACCTGCGGGCCTTCCCGCCGGGCGCGGTCGCGCGCAGCGAGGACGAACTGATCGACATCTTCGCGACCGACCACTGGCGCGGCTCCCGCTCGGCCCAGCTGCGCGCCGCGTTCCGCGAGCGCTTCTGCCCCTACGACGACGGCCGCGCCGCCGAACGGGTCGTACGCCACGTGGTGTTGGGCGAGACCGACCTGCCCCCGGTCGTCCCGCTCGCCGACCGCCACCCGGTCCCGTCGGCCGCCGCGAGCCGCGCACACTCCCCCCTCACCACCGTGCCGCAGCCCACGGCGCCCCGGCCCGTCACCGACCGCCTCTGAACGCCGTTCCCGAACAGGGGAGTTCGCATGCCATCAAGCCCCTCGCGCCCGACCCCGACCAGGCCGTCGACATGGCGTCCGACCGGTCGCCCCGGCCACCGCGCGCACTGACCCGGAACCTCCCCTCCGGACCACTGGAGAAAGAACAGAATGCCCCGCTTCAGCATCATCGTCCCGTCCCACGGGGTCGCCGGCCGGCTCTCCCAGGCCCTGGACTCGGTCCTCGCGCAGTCCTACGGCGACTTCGAGCTGATCCCGGTCTGCGACGCCCCCGGCTCCCCGGCCGCCGACGTCGCCGACGCGCACGCCGGACGGGACTCCCGGGTGGCCCCGGTGCACTCACCACCCTCGGCGGGCCTGAGCGGGGCACGCAACACGGGCCTGCGGACGGCGACCGGCGCCTACGTCCTGTTCCTGGACGGCGACGACACCCTCGCCCCGGGCGCACTGGCCGCACTGGACGCCCGCCTCACGGAGACCGGTGACGTCGACGTCCTGTACGTCGAGCACGAGCGCACCCCGTGGTGGGAGGGCGAGCCCACCAACCCGGCGGCCCCGCTGCTGGCGAAGACCCCGGCCGGCGCCTTCTCCCCCGCCCAGGCACCGCAGTTGACGGGCGTTCAGCTCCCGGCCTGGAGCGCCGTCTACCGCCGGGCCTTCCTCACCGACAACCAACTCGCCTTCCCCGAGGGCCCGTTCACCGACCTCGGCTGGGGCGGCCTGGTCACCCTCGCCGCCGGGCGGGTGGCGGTGCTGCGCTCGGTGGTCGTACGGCATCTGCTGCGCCGGCAGGGCAGTCGGCTCAACCTGCCGGGCGCGCACCACCACCAACTCCTCGACCAGGTCGACATGGTGCTGACGCGCGCCGCCGGAAGTGATCTGTCCGCCGCCCTGTTCGAGCAGCTCTTCGCGGTGGTGCTGAAGACGGCGTCCCGGCCCGAGCGCCTCCCCTCCGGACACCGTGCCTTCTTCCGGCGGGCGGGGCGGCTGTACCGCACGCACCGGCCCGCCGGTTTCCGCGCGCCGGGCGGGAGTGTGGGCGTACAGCACCGGCTGCTGGCGTCGGGGGCGTACTCGGCGTTCCGGGCACTGCGCGGCGCCAACCGCTCGGCCTCGGAGGCGGCGGAGCGGGTCCCGCGCCCCCGGATGCTCCGCACCCGCCTGCGGTACGCCCGCGACCTGCGGCGCCCGCTCGACCCCAACCTGGCCGTCTACTGCGCCTATTGGGGCCGGGGCTACGCGTGCAGCCCCGCCGCGATCCACGCCAAGGCCGCCGAAATCGCCCCGCACATCCGCTCGGTGTTCCTGGTCGAGCCGGACGCGGTGGACGCCGTACCGAAGGGCGTCGAGCACGCCGTCATCGGCAGCCGGAAGTACTGGGAGGCGCTGGCGCGGGCCAAGTACCTCGTGAACAACGCCAACTTCGCCGAGGGCGTCGTCAAGCGGCGCGGCAGCGTGCACGTCCAGACCCAGCACGGCACCCCGCTGAAGAAGATGGGCGTCGACCAGTCGACGTACCCGGTGGTGGCCGCCGCGACCGGCAGCTTCGCCAAGTTGCTCGGCCGGGTGGACCGTTGGGACTACAACATCTCCTCCAACCGGCACTCCACGCAGATGTGGGAGCGCGCCTTCCCGGGCTCGTACGAGGCGCTGGAGTACGGCTATCCGCGCAACGACGTGTACTACTCGGCGACCGCCGATGAAGTAGCGCGTATTCGGCGGGAGTTGGGGGTCCCGGAGGGCAAGACGGCCGTCCTGTACGCGCCGACCCACCGCGACTACCAGACCGGCTTCGACACCGGGCTCGACCTGGAGGCGTTCTGCGCGGCGGCCGGCGATGACGTGGTCGTGCTGCTGCGCGCCCACTACTTCTACGACCAGGGCCGGGCGAAGAGCAGCGGCCGGATCATCGACGTGACCGGGCACCGCTCCTCCGAGGACGTGTGCCTGGCCGCCGACGCGCTGGTCACGGACTACTCGTCGATCATGTTCGACTACGCCAACCTCGACCGGCCGATCGTCGTGTACGCCGACGACTGGGACGTCTACCGCGAGACCCGGGGCGTCTACTTCGACCTCATGGAGGCCCCGCCGGGACCGGTCGCGCGGACCCCCGAGGAACTGGCCCAGGTGTTCCGCGACGGCTCGTACGCGGGTGCGGAGTCCACGTCCCTCCGGGCCGAATTCCGGTCCCGTTTCTGCGAGTTCGACGACGGACTGGCCGCCGAGCGGGTCGTACGCCGGGTGTTCCTCGGTGAGCCGCCGGAGGCGGTCCCGCCCGTGATCCCGCTCGCGGAGCGCGTCCCGGCCCCCGCCGCCACCCTCGTAAGGAGCTGAACCCGAAGTGCCCCGCTTCAGCGTCATCGTCCCCGTCTTCAAGGTGCAGGGCTTTCTGCGCGAGTGCCTCGACTCGGTCCTGGAGCAGTCCTACCGGGACATCGAGGTGATCGCCGTGAACGACTGCTCGCCGGACGGCTGCGGCGCGATCCTCGACGAGTACGCGGCCCGCGACCCACGCGTCCAGGTGCTGCACCTGCCCGAGAACGTCGGCCTCGGCCGCGCCCGCAACGCCGGAATGCCCCTGGCCACCGGCGACTTCCTCTTCTTCCTCGACAGCGACGACACCCTCACCCCGGGCGCCCTGCGCGCGATGGCCGACCGGCTCGACGCGAGCGGCGACCCGGACGTCCTGGTCTTCGACTACGCGCGCACCTACTGGTGGGGCGGCACCCGCCGCAACGTCCTCGCGCACGTCCTCACCGAGGTCGACGACACCTTCACGGTCGCCGAACACCCGGAGATCCTCGACCTGTTGATGGTCGTGTGGAACAAGGTGTACCGCCGCGAGTTCGTGCACAAGCACGCCTTCGAGTTCCCGCCGGGCTACTACGAGGACACGCCCTGGACGTTCCCGGTGCTGCTCAGCGCAGAGCGGATCGCCACCCTCGACCGGATCTGCCTCAACTACCGGCAGCGACGGCAGGGCAACATCCTCTCCACCACCAGCCGCAAGCACTTCGACATCCACGACCAGTACGAGCGGGTCTTCGCGTTCGTCGACTCCCGCCCGGAGCTGGCGAGTTGGCGCCCCTACCTGCACCGCAAGATGGGCGAGCACTGTCTCGACATCCTCGGCAAGCCGGACCGCCTGCCCCCGTCCGACAAGCCCGAGTTCTTCCGCCGCACGGCCGAACTGTTCGCCAAGCACAAGCCGGCGGCGGGGGCATCGGTGGACGCCGAAGTCCGTTGCCTGGAAGGCAGTTACGCGATGTACCGGGTCCGACGGCAGGCGGGAGGCGCCGGTCGACTGCTCGGACGACGGGCTCTGCAGGCGCGCAAGTCGGCGGCCGGGCGGGTCAAGAGCGGCTGGGGCGCGCTGCACGCCCGCCGGTCCCTCGACCCCAACCTCGTCGTGTATTCGGCCTTTTCGCATCGCGGGGTTCTCGGCGACCCGGCCGCCGTGTACTACAAGGCGCGCGAGATCGCGCCGCACCTGCGGGGCGTGTGGGTCGTGCAGGACGCGGAACAGGCCGCGTTGCTGCCGCCGGGCGTCGAGCACGTCCTCCTCAACACCCCGCGTTTTCATCAAGTCACCGCACGGGCGAAGTACTTCGTGAACAACGTCAACTGGCCCGGCACCCTCACCAAGCGCCCCGGCAGCATCCACATCCACACCCATCAGGGCACCCCGCTCAAGTACATGGCGGCCGACCTGCTGGACAAGCCCGGCGCCCGCTACGGCGTCGACGTGCCGCAGATGCTGCGCCGCGCCGACCGCTGGGACCACAGCCTGGTCGCCAACCGGCACTCGGAGCTGGTGTGGGAGCGGGCGTACCCGTGCCACTTCGCGTCGGCACGGACGGGGAGCCCGCGCAACGACGTCCTCGTCGGAGCAACTCCCGAGGCGCAGAAGGCCGTTCGGGAGCGGCTCGGGATCCCCGCGGGCCACACCGTCGTGCTGTACGCGCCGACCCGCCGCGAGTACGTGCGGAGCGGTCACGTCGACCGGCTCGACCTGGCCCGGTTCGCGGAGGATCTCGGCCCGGAGCACACCCTCGTCGTACGCCTGCATCCGTCGCTGGCGACCGGTCCCGCGCGGGGCATGGGGCTCGCTGATCTGCACCGGCGGGGTGTGCTGGTCGACGCGACCGACGAACCCTCTGTGGAAGACGTCATGTTGGCGTCCGACGCGCTGGTCACCGACTACTCGGCCCTGATGTTCGACTACGCCAACCTCGACCGGCCGATCGTCCTCCACACCGACGACCGGGAGGCGTACGCGGCCAGCCGGGGTACCTACTTCGACGTCACCGCCGCGCCACCGGGCCATGTGTCCGGTTCCTACCGGGAGTTGGCATGGCTGTTCGCGTCAGGTGCCTGGCGGGACGACGACTCGACGCGACTGCGGGCCGAATTCCGTTCGCGCTACTGCGAGTTCGACGACGGGAACGCCGCCGAGAGGGTCGTACGGACGCTGCTGCTGGGTGAGGACGGTCGGCAGCCGTCGGCCGGACCCGCCGCGCGAGTTCCCTCCCCCGCCGCCGGTCACGACCAGTTGGCGTCCTCATGAGGCCGCGTACCTGGGTGCTGGTGCTGGCCGCAGTGTTCGCGGTGCTCCAACTCGCCAATGTCACCGGCCGGGACACCCCCGACACCAAGAACTACCTGTCGTACGCGCTGAGTCTGAGCGGTGAGAGCAAGCGCGCGGCGGCGACCGTCACCATCGACTACTACTGCGCGAGCAGGGGGGACGTCGCGCGGCGCGACCAGAGCGTGAACGCGTTGAACTTCCACGGCAAGGACCCGGCCGCGCGGGTCGCGAAGAAGTGCCGGGCCGCCCAGTGGCGGGTGGTGGACGCGCAGGTGCGGGCCGGGAACAGCGGCGGGTTCATCACGCCGTTCATGCCCGAACGGTTCATGAGCATCTTCGAAGTACGGCCCGGATACCCGGTGTTCCTGGTCCCGTTCGTCACGCTGCTCGGGCCGGTGTGGGGGCTGTGGACGTCGAGTGTCGTCCTCACGGTCGCGGGCGGGATCCTCGTGTTCCTGATCCTGCGCACGCTGTCCGTGTCGGTGCCGCTCGCGCTGACCGGGCAGGCCCTCTACTACGTCCTGCCGTGCGGGACGACCGCGATGCGCCCGATGACCGAGGGTCTGATGATGGCCCTGACCCTGGCGGCGGTGTGGGGCTGCGCGCTGGTCGCGACGGGCCGCCGGACGCGCGCCGCGCTCGCCCTCGTCGGCGGTTCCCTGCTGCTCCTCTTCACCGTCAAGCACTCGCAGGCCCTGTTCCTCGGGCTGTGCCTGGCCGGTGCGGGCGCGCTGGTCGCCGTACGGCAGCGACAGCAGCGGCGGGCGTGGGCGGTGGTAGCGGGGCTCGGCGCGGCAGCGGCCGTAGGAACTCTGGTGTTGGCGGGGCTCCTGCACTATCCGTCGCAGACCGACAGCCTTCAGGATCTGCTGACCGATCACTACGCGCGTCCCGACCGTGCCCGGCTGTATCCCGAATTCCTGCACCTGGAAGCCGACTTCTGGCTGGAGTGGACGCGGCAGCAGCTGTGGCAGCCGGTGCTCGCGGCGGCGCTTGGTGCCGGTCTGTGGGGTGCGTCGCGGCGGCCGGTGTTCGGGGTGTTCCTGATCGGGGCCGCGTTCACCGGGATCCTCACGCAGGCCGCGCACCCGGACATCAGCGTGTGGGGCGGGCGGTTGATCGTGCTGGTGTGGCTGTTGCCGGTGGTGGGGGTGCCGTTGCTGCTGGAGAGTGCGGTGCGGGGGAAGGCCGTCGTCGCCGTGCCGGCGCAGGCGCCCGGTCTCGGGGAGCGGGCTCAACCGGTGCGGTGACGCGGGCGACCCCGGCGACGAGGTGATCGGCGCTCGTCGCCGGGGTCGTGGAAGCGTCGTACTCGACTAGTTCGTGTTGACTACTCGATGACGAGGTTGACCTCGATGTTGCCGCGGGTCGCGTTCGAGTAGGGGCAGACCTGGTGGGCGGTCTCGACCAGCTTGCGGCCGGTCTCCTCGTCCACGGTGTCGGGGAGCTCGATGCGCAGGGTCACCTTGAGGGCGAAACCCTCGCCCTGCTTGCCGATGCCGACCTCGGCGGTCACGGCCGCGTCGGAGACGTCGACCTTCGCCTGGCGGCCGACGGCGCCGAGGGCACTGCCGAAACAGGCGGCGTAACCGGCGGCGAACAGCTGCTCGGGGTTGGTGCCCTCGCCGTTGCCGCCCATCTCGACCGGGAAGCCGAGCTGAAGGTCGATCTTGCCGTCGTTGCTGACCGCGCGGCCGTCACGGCCGTGGGTGGCGGTGGCTACGGCGGTGTAGATCGCGTCCATTGGAAACCATCCCTCTCGGAAGTCCTGTGCGGGGGTGACCGGTCCGGGTGTCCGGACCGCCTCACGGCGATAATTAGAGCACACAATTCAATTGCACACAACTAAATGGCCCGCTAGCGCTATCCTGGAGCCATGACCACCACTCCCGCCGACACCCCCACCAGCGACTGGCTCCGCCTGGACCAGCAGATCTGCTTCTCCCTGAACGCCGCGTCCCGCGCCTTCGGCGGCGTCTACCGCGTGCTGCTCAAGGATCTCGGGCTCACCTACCCGCAGTACCTGGTGATGCTGGTGCTGTGGGAGCACGGCGAGCTGCCCGTCAAGAAGCTCGGCGAACACCTGCGGCTCGACTCCGGCACCCTGTCCCCGCTGCTCAAGCGGCTGGAGACGGCGGGTCTGGTACGGCGTGAGCGCAGCGCCCGCGACGAGCGCTCGGTGGAGGTACGGCTCACCGACGAGGGCGTCGCCCTGCGCGAACGCGCCCTCGACGTACCGCGCCGCATCCTCGGCGCGACCGGCTTCGACATCGACGAGATCCGCGCCCTGCGGGCACGGCTCGACGAACTCACCGGCGCGCTGGACTCGGCGGCGCTGGAGGAGGCGTGACCATGGGTTCGGGAGCCGGTCCGGCCTTGCGCTCCGGGGCAGGCATCACCATGTCCTGCGGGGGCATGCGGCGGATGTAGAGGGCCAGCTTCACGCGGCCGCTCACGTACTGCCGCCGACGCGCGAACTCCCCGTCCACGACGTCGAGTTTGACCCGGTCGACCGGGTCGCCGGGCACCCAGCGGGACGGCAGCAGATTCGACTGCGCGACGATCCACACCCGGTCCACACCGGCGAGCCTGGCCGCCAGCTCCGCCGGTGCCACCTCGCGCCCGCTCAGCGTTCCGGACCTCGCCCCCGACTCCGCCAGCGCCAGGTCCCGCGCCCCGGCGAACGGGCCCGGATACGCCGACGCCGTCACCCGCCAGAACGACGGCAGGAAGAGGACGGGGTCGCCGGGGCGCAGTTCACGGCCGGCCAGCGCGGAGACCACGGCGAGGTTCTCGGGGCGGTGCGCCGCCAGGCGATCGTTGCGGTAGGCGGGGAGGCCGTGGAGGAAGGGGACGGCCAGGGCCAGCGCGCCGGCGAGGGTGATGAGGCGGGTGCGGGCCAGCCGTTTCGGGGGGTGTGGTGAGTGACTCGGTGGGGGGCTCGCGGCTCCGGTCGTGCGGTCGACTCCCTTCAGCGGTGGGCGAGTTGGGGCTCCGGGGTGGTGACCGCGCGCGGTGGTTCCGGGGTGATGACCGCTCGCGGTCAGGGCTCCGACCAAGTGGGGACGGCGTTCGACCACAGCCACTCGGCCCGCCTCCTGGGCGACTTCCGGACGCAGGAGACCGGCCAGCCACAGCCGTCCCGCCATCCCCACCAGCCAGTCCGCCCCCGCCGCCACCAGCAGCGGCGCCCCCGCCAGCGCGTACAGCACATACCGCTCGTGGAACAGCGGCCGGAACTGCGACACCGTCAGCAGCAACACCGGCGGCACCACCAGCAACGGCAGCGCGACCGACGCGAGCCGTCCCGCGCCGAGTCCCAGCAGGATCAGCAGGACCGAGGTCCAGAAGACGGCACCGGCCGGGGTGACGGACAGGAAACCGCGGGCCAGCCGCTCGGTCGTGTCCCAGTCGGGCACCCGCAGCCACGCCACCTGCCCCGACTGCCGCTGGGACACCCACGCCAACGGCAGCAGGACCCCCACCGCCGCGCCCGCCGCACGCCCCCAGCCGGCCCACACCGCCCTGGGCACCCGCGCCGCCAGCAGCGTCAACGCGTGCGCGCAGAGCACCAGTAGGGCGAACTCGTGCAGCAGAAAGGTCACGGCGAGGACAGTGCCGTAGCCCCACCAGGACCGGCCCTCCAGCGCCCGCACGAGGAGCAGCGTCGCCCCGGTGACCCCGGCCGCGACGAGGGCGTACGACCGGCCTTCCTGGGCGTAGTGGCCGACGAGGGGGGTGATCGCGTAGAGCAGACCGGCCCAGAGGCCGACGCGGGGGCGGGCCAGGCGGACGCCGAGGGCCGCGACCAGGCCCGCCGTCGCCGCCGCGCCGCACACCGACGGCAGGCGCAGGGCCACCTCGCCGGGATGGACGGCGAGGACGGCGTGCAGGAGCAGGTAGTACAGGCCGTGCACCGCGTCGACGCCGTGCAGCAGCCGCCAGATCTGCGGCACCGTGCGCCGTCCCACCAGGAACGTGACGCCCTCGTCGCCCCACATGCCGCCGCGGTCGAGCCCCCACAGCCCCAGCGCGAGCATGACGGCCACCGGCACGACGACGGCCACGACCTCCGCACGCGTCCGTCGCCCGGGGCCGTACGCGCACTCACTCTCGCCTTGGCTTTCCACCTGGCCGATTTTGTACTGTAAGCAGGCTCTTACCAACGATTGACGGTGTATTAGCATTCATGCGGCATTCACCCGGCTTACGATCCGCCATGATGAACGCCGTCCGCAGACACCGCCTCCTCGCCCTCACGCTCGCCTGGCTCGCCACGCGCGCCGGGATGCTGCTCCTCCTCGCGTACAACGGCCTGCCCCAGCTCGGCCGGG
>NZ_JAEQAZ010000168.1 GCF_016654115.1 Streptomyces sp. MBT53 | reverse complement strand
GCCGCTCGGGCGGCCTTTCGGGGGCGGGCGGGGAGTTGGCCGGGGAGGACGCCAAGGAGCCCGTACGCAAGCCCGTGGAGCGGCCGGCGCCCGCACCCGCGCCCACCGCTCCCAAGCCGTCCCGGCCGATCCCCACCCCGGGCGAGGTCTTCCCCCGGCGCAAACCGGCACCGCCCCCGGCGAATCCCCCGCAGCAGCTCGCCGCCGGCTGAAGCGACCCCGCCCCGTCCCCTCCAGGGCCCGTGGCTACTCTGGAGGGCATGGACTATGTCTCCGCGCTCGTGCCCCCGGTCGTCATGGCCGTGTTCTTCATCGGACTGATCCGGGTCATCGTGAAGACCCAGGGCGGGGCCATGAAGGCCAAGGAGGACGCGGCCGTCGACGCCGCCATCGCGCGCGCGGAGAGCGCCCGCCAGGCCTCTTCGACCACCGAAGCCTGACCCCCCCGCCTTTTCGGCGGCGCCTTCAAGGGCGTACGACTCCCGCACGCGTGCGCGTGCTTTCCGAGTCGTACGCCCTTTTTGTGCCTTTTCCACTATGGTTCTGAGCTGTGCCTCGCCCATTGGGAGAACTCGAAGACTCGGTCATGACGCGGGTGTGGAAGTGGAACCGCCCGGTGACCGTTCGAGAAGTCCTGGAAGACCTTCAGCAGGAACGGTCGATCGCGTACACCACGGTGATGACCGTTTTGGACAATCTCCATCAGAAGGGCTGGGTGCGTCGCGAGGCGGAAGGCCGGGCGTATCGATATGAGGCGGTCTCCACACGGGCCGCCTACTCGGCGGCCCTGATGAACGACGCCTGGTCCCAGAGCGACAACCCCGCGGCCGCTCTCGTCGCCTTCTTCGGGATGATGAGCGACGAACAGCGCGAGGCCCTGCGCAGCGCCGTACGCATCGTCCAGGGACCGGAAACACCCGAACCCGCGGATGGCGTCGAGAACCCCGGCTCCGCGCCCTCCGGCGGCGGGCGATAGCGTCCGCTCATGTCAGCAGAGCACCCAGAAGTCACCGCGAAAGCCATCACCGTCCGGCGGGCCCGGACCGGTGATGTGCCGGCGGTGCGCCGACTCCTTGACGCCTACGTTCGCGGTCGCATCCTGCTCGACAAAGCGACCGTGACTCTTTACGAGGACATACAGGAGTTCTGGGTCGCCGAACGCGACGACAACGCCGAGGTCGTCGGCTGCGGCGCACTGCACGTGATGTGGGAAGACCTCGCGGAAGTCCGTACTCTCGCCGTGAAGCCCGGGTTGAAGGGCGCCGGTGTAGGTCATCAGTTGCTGGAGAAGTTGCTGCACACGGCCCGTTGGCTAGGCGTTCGTCGCGTTTTCTGTCTCACCTTCGAAGTGGACTTCTTCTCCAAGCACGGCTTCGTGGAGATCGGTGAGACACCCGTTGACACCGATGTCTACGCGGAGCTGTTGCGTTCCTATGACGAGGGCGTGGCGGAGTTCCTGGGTCTCGAACGAGTGAAACCGAACACCTTGGGCAACAGTCGGATGCTTCTGCATCTGTGATCGCTGCGCTCAATTCGGCCCGGAGGCCCTGCCCAGGTTCCCTATGTCCGAAACGCGCATCTTTCCGGACCGGGGAGGTCACTCGGTCTCTCCCAGGGGTTTGTGTTTTTCCAGCAAAAGCGGTTTGCTTTCCGACGTACTGCAGTACTGCATATAACAGGGGACGGCGAAACGGCGGACGCCGCAGACCCCAGGCCCGCAAGTTATCGATGAAAGGAAATCCGGTGGCACAGAAGGTTCAGGTCCTTCTTGTCGACGACCTCGACGGCGGCGAGGCGGACGAGACGGTGACGTTCGCACTGGACGGCAAGACGTACGAGATCGATCTCACCACTGCGAATGCGGACAAGCTCCGTGGTCTTCTCGACGCTTACGTGAAGGGCGGACGCCGTACCGGCGGCCGTGCTTCGGGTGGTCGTGGAAAGGCGCGCGCCGCTACCGGTGGCAGCCAGGACACGGCGCAGATTCGCGCGTGGGCCAAGGAGAACGGTTACGAGGTCAACGACCGCGGCCGTGTTCCCGCGTCCATTCGCGAGGCCTACGAGAAGGCCAACGGCTGAGCGCACGAGCGCCGCAGCCGGACCCGGTGGCACTGTGTGGCCACCGTGTCCACGAGTCGTACGAGATCAGGGGCGCCCCCAGCGCCCCCCACGGCCGACAGTGTCGGCAGCGAGGCCTCGACCTCGCGCCCCGGCTCGGGGGGCCGCAGCCATACGGCGGCCCCCTGCACGGGATCCGGGCGACCCGCGGGAAGCGACTTCCCGGGGTGCCCCTGCGCGGGCCCCGTCCCGGGAACCGGCGGTGCCTCCGTGTGCCCGCCCTCGCCGAGCGCCACCAGATCCAGCGCCGGCGCCAGAGCGCCCCACTCCAGCCAGTCCAGCAGCCCCGGCAGCTCCTCCGCGCTGCCCGCGGCCACCAGCAGCCGCATCCGGTCGCCCCGTACGGCCACCGGAGAGTCGGGCCCCAGCCGCCACAGCGCCGCGACACCGGCTTCGACCGGCACGTCCAGGACGTCGAAACGCAGCCCCGTGACGAGCCGCAGCGGCTCTCCGGGCACCGTCCGCCACCCCAGTTCGTTCTCGTACCAGTGCCGCCGTCGGTCGTCCGGATCGAGCGGGCGACGGGGGGAGGGGACCGTGGTGACCGGGGGGACTGTGCCAACCATGCCAAGTGCAACCGTCGAACCGGCCCGAGAGTTACGCTGGGTGGTCCGGTGATTGCGCAGGGTGCCGGAAAAGGGGGCGTTCGGGGCGATGGACCGCGCAAGGTTGTTCGCCCGTAGCGGAGGGAACCGGTGCGCTCGGCATGGAGTGTCAGTCCGTACGGGTAAGACAATCCCTAGTGGGAGGGGGCGACACGCAGAAAAGGGCGTCTCACGTTCGCCATCGGCGTACTCATGGTGAGGGTAACTGCCTGGCCTGCGGGAACATCGTCTCGCACCATCAGGTTGGAGCAGATGTCGGCGTTACGGTTCAGGAGGCAGTGTTGGTTCTCGGTCCGGTGTCGGCAGTTGGAATGAGCGGTCCCCGCTTGCGGGACTAAGCTGCGGAAGGACAGGGAGGGGAGCGTCCCCTTACTGCCTGACCGCTCTGAGGAGCGATTAACGATGTTCGAGAGGTTCACCGACCGCGCGCGGCGGGTTGTCGTCCTGGCTCAGGAAGAAGCCCGGATGCTCAACCACAACTACATCGGCACCGAGCACATCCTCCTGGGTCTCATCCACGAGGGTGAGGGTGTCGCCGCAAAGGCCCTGGAGAGCCTCGGCATTTCGCTTGAGGCGGTCCGCCAGCAGGTTGAGGAGATCATCGGACAGGGCCAGCAGGCGCCGTCCGGTCACATCCCCTTCACTCCCCGTGCCAAGAAGGTCCTGGAGCTGTCGCTCCGCGAGGCCCTCCAGCTGGGCCACAACTACATCGGCACGGAGCACATCCTGCTCGGCCTGATCCGTGAGGGCGAGGGCGTCGCCGCCCAGGTCCTGGTCAAGCTGGGCGCTGATCTCAACCGTGTGCGGCAGCAGGTGATCCAGCTGCTCTCCGGTTACCAGGGCAAGGAGACCGCCACCGCCGGCGGCCCTGCGGAGGGCACCCCCTCGACGTCCCTGGTCCTCGACCAGTTCGGCCGGAACCTCACCCAGGCCGCTCGTGAGTCCAAGCTCGACCCGGTCATCGGGCGCGAGAAGGAGATCGAGCGGGTCATGCAGGTGCTGTCCCGCCGTACGAAGAACAACCCGGTCCTGATCGGTGAGCCCGGCGTCGGCAAGACCGCCGTCGTCGAGGGTCTCGCCCAGGCCATCGTCAAGGGCGAGGTGCCCGAGACCCTCAAGGACAAGCACCTCTACACCCTGGACCTCGGCGCGCTGGTCGCCGGCTCCCGCTACCGCGGTGACTTCGAGGAGCGCCTGAAGAAGGTCCTCAAGGAGATCCGCACCCGCGGCGACATCATCCTGTTCATCGACGAGCTGCACACGCTGGTCGGTGCGGGTGCCGCCGAGGGCGCCATCGACGCCGCTTCGATCCTGAAGCCGATGCTGGCCCGTGGCGAGCTGCAGACCATCGGTGCGACGACGCTGGACGAGTACCGCAAGCACCTGGAGAAGGACGCCGCTCTCGAGCGCCGCTTCCAGCCCATCCAGGTCGCGGAACCGTCCCTGCCGCACACCATCGAGATCCTCAAGGGCCTGCGCGACCGCTACGAGGCGCACCACCGTGTCTCCATCACGGACGAGGCGCTCGTGCAGGCGGCCACGCTGGCCGACCGGTACATCTCGGACCGCTTCCTGCCGGACAAGGCGATCGACCTGATCGACGAGGCCGGCTCCCGGATGCGCATCCGCCGGATGACCGCGCCGCCGGACCTGCGCGAGTTCGACGAGAAGATCGCCGGCGTCCGCCGCGACAAGGAGTCCGCGATCGACTCGCAGGACTTCGAGAAGGCCGCCTCCCTCCGCGACAAGGAGAAGCAGCTCCTGGCCGCCAAGGCCAAGCGGGAGAAGGAGTGGAAGGCCGGCGACATGGACGTCGTCGCCGAGGTCGACGGCGAGCTGATCGCCGAGGTTCTCGCGACGGCCACCGGCATCCCGGTCTTCAAGCTGACCGAGGAGGAGTCCTCGCGTCTGCTGCGCATGGAGGACGAGCTCCACAAGCGGGTCATCGGCCAGAAGGACGCCGTCAAGGCGCTCTCGAAGGCGATCCGTCGTACGCGTGCGGGCCTCAAGGACCCGAAGCGTCCCGGTGGTTCGTTCATCTTCGCCGGCCCGTCCGGTGTCGGTAAGACCGAGCTGTCCAAGGCGCTCGCCGAGTTCCTCTTCGGTGACGAGGACGCGCTGATCTCCCTCGACATGTCGGAGTTCAGCGAGAAGCACACGGTCTCGCGTCTCTTCGGTTCGCCCCCCGGATACGTGGGCTACGAAGAGGGCGGCCAGCTGACGGAGAAGGTCCGCCGCAAGCCGTTCTCGGTCGTCCTCTTCGACGAGGTCGAGAAGGCCCACCCGGACATCTTCAACTCGCTGCTGCAGATCCTGGAGGACGGTCGCCTGACCGACTCCCAGGGCCGGGTCGTGGACTTCAAGAACACGGTCATCATCATGACGACCAACCTCGGCACGCGGGACATCTCCAAGGGCTTCAACCTGGGCTTCGCGGCCACGGGTGACACGAAGTCCAACTACGAGCGCATGAAGAACAAGGTCTCGGACGAGCTCAAGCAGCACTTCCGCCCCGAGTTCCTCAACCGCGTGGACGACGTCGTCGTCTTCCCGCAGCTCACCCAGGAGGACATCCTCCAGATCGTCGACCTGATGATCGGCAAGGTGGACGAGCGCCTCAAGGACCGGGACATGGGCATCGAGCTGTCCCAGGCCGCCAAGGAACTCCTCTCCAAGAAGGGTTACGACCCCGTCCTGGGCGCGCGTCCGCTGCGGCGCACGATCCAGCGCGAGATCGAGGACACCCTCTCGGAGAAGATCCTCTTCGGCGAGCTGCGCCCCGGTCACATCGTGGTCGTCGACACGGAGGGCGAGGGCGAGACCAAGACCTTCACCTTCCGGGGCGAGGAGAAGTCGGCGCTTCCCGATGTGCCGCCGATCGAGGACGCGGCCGCTGGTGGCGCGGGTCCGAATTTGAGCAAGGAGGCGTAAGGCTTCAGGGCTTTACGACTCGGAAAGGGGCCGGTGCCTTTGGGCACCGGCCCCTTTCGTGTGTCCGGGGAGGGGTCAGAGGCGGTCGTCGGTTACTTCGGCGGTGGGGAAGAGGGCGGCGTAGGTGTCGAGAGGTACGCCTCTTCTGCCGGAGGTCTTGAGGGTCACCTCGCGCAGGCCCGGGAGGCGGGAGGCGAGGGTGCTGAAGTGCTTGTCGGCCTTGCCCCGGGCGGGCACGCGCAGGCACTCGACGGAGGGCAGCTCCGGCATGGATTCCAGGGCGTAGCGGCTGGGCGAGGTGTTCAGGACGAGGTTCCGCAGGACGGGCAGGCGTGTCACCTGCTCCCAGCCCCAGTCCCAGGCGCCCATGACGGCGGGCGGCCTGCCGATGCTGATGGTGGTGAGCGTCGGCCATGCCTCCAGACCGCGCAGACCGGTCGTGGCCAGCGTTTCCTGGCCCAGGAACAGGTACTCAAGGGGCGCGTCCAGGGGCAGACGGTCGGAAAGGTCATCGCTGTCGAACGGCTGGTCCAGGGAGAGCCGGGTGAGTCCGCGCAGCGCCGCCAGGCCCGATGGATCGCGGAGGCGGTTGAACGCCAGTTCCGTGAGCGGCAGTTCGGACAGGCGGGCGAGACCCCGGACGCCGAAGCAGTCCTGCAGCCACAGTGAGTTCAGCGACCGGAAGGCCAGCACCTCGTCCAAGGCGGACACGGCCATGTTGTGCTCAAGGCTCAGGAGGTCGACCGCGTCCGGATCACGGACGGCGTCGACGACCTCGCCCAGCTCGGGCGAGCCGGTGACGGTCAGCCTGCGCCAGGGGCGCATCAGCCGCAGCGCCGCCAGCTGTTCGGGCGACGAGCACCGTACGAAGAGATCGTCCCGGACCAGATGGTCGAGTACCTCGACCGCGTACTCCCGGATGTCGAACCGGTCCCAGGTGCCGGCGAGTTGACGCCGTACGTCGAAGGACGGATGGTCGCGGAAGCGACGCAGTACCGCCATCGCGCCCTCGGGCTCCTCCGCGCCCAGGACGGAGGCGGTGACCGTCACGCATCGGGCTTCGGCGTCGGTCAGCCCCTCGGGTCCCGGCAGCAGCTCCAGCACCAGTGGCCCGGCCTCGGTCAGCGCGTGCGCGTCCTCCGTCGTACGCGGCGGAATCAGCGCGGACGCCCGCGTCTCGACCTCCGCCCGCACCCCCGGGTCCAACGCCGTCGCGTGTTCGAGGCAGGCCAGGGCCAGAAGCGTGAGCCGGGGCTCGTTCCGGGACAGCAACTGGCGTAGCACCACGGCCCGTTCGCGCGGCCGGGCGTGGGCCACCGCCAACCGGATCACGTCCTCCCACTGGCTGTCGTCCGCGTGACTGGTGAGGACGTCCAGGTGACCCTCCTCCACGGCGTACCGCGCACCCAGATAGTCCTGGAAGGTGCGGTGGACGAAGTCGACGACGCCGTCGGCGGGTTGGCGCAGCAGGCCGCTGCGGAGCATCAGGGTGCGCAGGACGGTCCCCGCGTCGCCCTGCCCCGCAGCCGAGGCCACCGTCGGCAGGCAGCGTTCCACGATCCCCTCGGCCGTCTCCACGTCCATCTCCGTGCGGCCGCTCAACACCAGCGAATACGCGAGCCGTTGCAGGATCTCCAGCTGGGCCTCCTCGCCCAGCTCCGCTCCCTCCAGCGCTCCCATGCCCCGCTCCCGGTCCCGGCGGGCCAGCAGCATAGTGAGGGCCGCGTCGTACAACTCCTTGCGGCCGGTGGGGAGATAGCCCCGGCGTTCGCGGTGCAGGGCGCAGATCAGGCCGCACATCAGGGGGTTGGTGGCAAGGCGGGCCAAGTCCCGTTTCGCGTGCAGGGAGTCCAGGAGCGGGCCCTCGTACTCCGGGGCGTCGGCCGCCTTGTGCCAGCGTTGGACGAAGGTCCTGACCTCCGGGCGGCGCATCGGGGCCAGGGTCAGTTCGCGGAATCCCTCGGAGGCCAGCCAGCCGGTGCGTACCGCCGTGGGGCGGGAGGTGAGGAGCCAGCGGTTGCCCGGGAAGGCGCGGATCAGGGCCTGGAGCCAGTCGCGCGTGCGGTGGCGGTCGGCGGAGGGGATCTCGTCCAAGCCGTCGACCAGGATCAGGCCCCGGTCGGCGGTCAGGACGCGTTCGGTCCAGCCCTCGGGCGGGGAGTGGGGGCAGTCGGTCGCCGCCAAGAAAGCCGCGGGGGAGGGGAGTTGGCCGGCCCGGACGAGGGTGCGCAGGGGAAGGACGTACGGGATGCGGTCGCCGTCCCGCGCCGCCGTCACCGCGAGCCACTGCACCAGGGTCGTCTTGCCGGAGCCCGCGTCACCGAGCAACAGGACCCGGTCGTGGGTCGACAGGGCTTCCTCGGCGGGGAGTTGGCGGTCGTAGCGGGCGCCGGGGTGCTCCTCGGAGAGGGGGTGTTCCTCCGTCGCCTCCAGGCTGAGGTACGCCACTTCGAGGGGCCAGCGGTCCGGGGAGTCGCGCAGATCGATGCCGTAGATGGTGATGTGGTTGTGGCGTTCGGCGATGTAGGAGAGGTAGCGGCGTTCGAAGGCGCGGTCGTGGGTGCCGGGGCGTGGGGTGCGGGCGATCAACTCGTCGACACGGGCGATCAGTTCGGCCTGGGTGCGGGTCTGTTCCACCAGCGTGCGGGCGACGAACGTGGAGCGGCGGGTGAAGAACTCCAGGATCTGGAGGCAGGCCCACTCGGTGGCGTTGGCGAGGAAGTGGCATGCGTCGGTGGACAGTCCGGCGGGGACCGGGGCGCCGTGCTCCAACTGCCGTGCCAGTTCGCGGTGTCCGAGGCGCACGGCCTGTACGTCGTCCATGTCCAGGTCGCCGAGGGCGAGCAGGCGGCGGGCCAACGCGTCGGCCACCGCGGTCTGTTCGTCGGGCGGGAAGGGCGCTTCGCCGGGGGAGTCCACCGCTCGCGCGACCAGGCGGTCGGCGAGCTTGTGGACGTCCTTATCCGTCAGCGTGCGTTTCTCGCCCTTGAAGGAGACGAGGTTCGACAGCCGGACCGGCTTGTCGACCAGGCCCGCGCCCGGCCCTTCGGGGACGAACAGCTTCTTCAGCAGCGGTGTGATCAGGCCGGACGCCAGTTTCCCACCGAGTACCGCAGGCTCCATCGGCCGCCCCACCCCCGTCGTCGCACGAACGGACGGAGCCTAACCGGTCACGACAACTGGCCGTCGTAGTCAGGCAGTTTGAAGGTCTTCTCGGCGTGGCCGCCCGACAGGTCGGTGGCGCTGTTGCCGATGTTCGCGATGATCGTGTAGCCCTTGGACTCGATGTCGGCGCGCTGGGCGGTCTTGTAGGTGGCGACGTCCTTGAAGAGGTCGAGGAGGCCGCGGACGTAGAGGCCGTCGACGTCGTAGCCGTCGTGTTCGAGGTTGTACTCGGTCGGCAGGTAGATGATGCCGGGGCGGGCCGTGACGAAGAACAGCGAAACGCCGTGCTCCTGGGCGTACTTGGCGACCGCGAGCACCGGCTTGTTGGCCGGCTGGGGCCAGCTGAAGCCGAAGTCGGTCTCCAGGGTGGTGTTGTCGATGTCGAAGACGATCGCCTGCTTCTCACCGGGCTGGGTCGCCGCGATGCGCTGCTGCAGGTAGGGCAGGGCCTGGTTCATGACCGTCTGGCAGTCCGTCTGCCAGGTCGCGTAGTCCACGGCGGCGGTCGCGGTGGTCGTGCTCGTCGTCGCGGCTTCCGCGGGGACGGTCAGCGCCGCGAGGGCGATCGCGGATACGGCGACGGTGGCGGTACGGCGGGCCCAGGGGCGTCGTCTCGTCATGGGGGTGGGGGTTCCTCTCACGTCGGTGCGGTGCCGGTGCGGAAGGCATGATCGCGGGCGAGGGTGGCGTGAGGGGAACCGTAGGGTTACTGGACGGTAGGTGTATAGAGGTCTGCGCCACATTCCCGGGGTCGGTGACCGCCCCGGCCGGTGACAAGCCGCACAGGCGATTCGACCCCTACTAGGACGGGTAGTCGTAAGCCTCGTTCGGCGCAAAAAGGACTTTTCGCGTGGAACCGGATGGGTGTTTTTACCGTCAGGGGGGCGATTTATAGAGAAAGGGCGCTCTGTCAAGAAGTCGGAAGTTTTGCGGTGAAGTACTAGCTTCCGTCGTAGAAGGGGTGTTTGGGGGTCCGTGGGGGTGCGGGTTACCAATGGACGTGTCATCCGGTGGCCGTCCGTGCGCCGGGTGGCTTTTCTGTCCCCGACCCCGTGAGGTTCCGATGTTCCAGCGCTCCGCTACCCGCTCTGCCCGTACGACTCCGCTCCGCACCCGGGTGGCCGTCCTGGCCGTCGGACTGGGAGCCACCGCCGTTCTGGGCACCGGGGTCGCGAGCGCCGCCACCGCGAGCGTGGCGCCGAAGACGGTCAGCGCGAAGACCGCCGCCTCCTGGGTCGACCCGGTGAAGAAGTACACGCTCTCCGCGAGCTTCGCCCAGGCCGGCGGCCTGTGGCAGTCCACCCACAGCGGGCAGGACTTCGCCGTGGCCAGCGGCACCAACGTCGTCGCCGCGCACGGCGGCACCGTCGTCAAGGCCGGCGGCAACGGCGCCGGTGACGGCGCCGCGTACGGCAACGCCATCGTCATCAAGCACGGCAACGGCACCTACTCGCAGTACGCCCACCTCTCGCGCATCGACGTGAAGGTCGGCCAGGTCGTCAGCACCGGTCAGCACATCGCCCTGTCCGGCAACACCGGCAACTCCACCGGTCCCCACCTGCACTTCGAGATCCGTACGACCGCCAACTACGGCTCGGCCATAGACCCGGTCGCGTTCCTGCGCGGCAAGGGTGTGACCGTCTAGGACTTGTCCCCGGCGGGCTTCGTGCCCGCGTGGGCCTGCGTGATCATGTCGGTGGCGACCTCCAGGACGGCCTTGCGCTTGTCCTCGGGGTCGCCTTCGAGGTCCTGTACGGCGAACATGCCGGCGTGCAGCGTGAAGATCGCGCTCAGCGAGCGGACCTGGTCGACCAGGCTCGTCTCGGGGTCGATCATGATCTCCCGCAGGCCACGCATGCGCTCCTTGAAGCGCTCGCCGATGCGCAGGTCCCGTACCGTCGCCTGGTTCTCCTGCATGAAGCGGAACAGCGGGGTCGCGCCGTCGAGCGCGACGGCGTAGCGCCGTACGATCTCCTGCTTGGTCTCCAGGGTGTGCGGCTGGTCGCGGCCCCACTCGATCAGATCCTCGATGGGCTGGGTCAGATCCTCGAAGATGCTGACCAGGATCTCTTCCTTGGTCTTGAAGTGGTAGTAGAGCGCCGCCTTCGTGACGTCCAGGTGCTCGGCGATCTCGCGCAGCGAGGTCTTCTCGTAGCCCTGCTCGGCGAAGAGTTCGAGCGCGACGTCCTGGATGCGCTGGCGGGTGTCTCCGCGACGTTGCCGCTTGGTGCCGTCCATGGTGCCGCCCATCCGTCTCATGCTCCAGCAAACTTACTTGACGCCCGGCTAGTTGCGGGTCTACTTTCCCTGAGTGTAGTCAACTAGCCGGGCGGCAAGTAAGTAGCCGGACGCTAGCGGTATTCAGCGGTAGCCAGGGGAGTGGGAACGATGGCGGACACACAGACGGTCGACAAGGGGTCGGGGGAGACCGAGAAGCAGCCCAGGAGCGTGCGGGTCGTCCTGCTCGCCCTGATGATCACCATGATGCTCGCGATGCTCGACAACATGATCGTGGGTACCGCGATGCCGACGATCGTCGGTGAGCTGGGCGGACTTGAGCATCTGTCGTGGGTCGTGACCGCGTACACGCTCGCCACCGCCAGCTCGACTCCCCTGTGGGGCAAGCTCGGTGACATGTACGGGCGCAAGGGCGCCTTCATGACCTCGATCGTGATCTTCCTGGTCGGCTCCGCGCTCAGCGGCATGGCCCAGAACATGGGCCAGCTCATCGGCTTCCGCGCCATCCAGGGGCTCGGCGCCGGCGGTCTCATGGTCGGTGTCATGGCGATCATCGGCGACCTCATCCCGCCGCGTGAGCGCGGCAAGTACCAGGGCATGATGGCCGGTGTCATGGCGCTCGCGATGATCGGCGGACCGCTCGTCGGCGGCACCATCACCGACAACTGGGGCTGGCGCTGGTCCTTCTACATCAACCTGCCGCTGGGCGTCGTCGCGCTCGCCGCGATCAGCGCCGTACTGCACCTCCCGAAGAAGCGCTCACAGGCGCGCATCGACTACCTGGGCGCCGGACTGCTCACCGTCGGCATCACCTCCATCGTGCTCGTCACCACGTGGGGCGGTTCGCAGTACGCCTGGAGCTCCGTGCGGATCATGGAGCTGATCGCGCTCGGTGTGGCCGCGCTCGTCGGGTTCGTGTTCTGGCAGACCAAGGCCACCGAGCCGGTCGTGCCGCTGCACATCTTCCGCAGCCGCAACTTCACGCTGATGGCCGTCATCGGCTTCATCACCGGCTTCGTGATGTTCGGCGCGACCCTGTTCCTCCCGCTCTACCAGCAGTCCGTGCAGGGCGCGTCCGCGACCAACTCCGGCCTGCTGCTCCTGCCGATGCTCGGCGCGATGCTCGTGACCTCCATGGTCGCGGGGCGGGTGACCACCAACACCGGCCGCTACAAGGTGTTCCCGGTCGCCGGCAGCATCCTGATGGGCGTCGGTCTGTACCTGCTGTCCACGATGGACGTCGACACGACCCGGTTCATGTCCGGTGTGTACATGGCCGTCGTCGGGCTCGGCATGGGCTGCCTGATGCAGATCACCATGCTGGTCGCGCAGAACAGCGTCGAGATGAAGGACATGGGCGTCGCGTCCTCCACGAGCACGCTGTCGCGGACGCTCGGCTCGTCGTTCGGTGTCGCCATCATGGGCGCGCTGTTCAACAACCGGGTCCAGGACGTCATGAGCCAGAAGGCCGGGGCGCTGGGGGCCAAGGTGACCGAGCAGTCGGCTCAGCTGGACGCGAAGAGTCTGGCGAAGCTGCCGGAGGTGGCGCGTGAGGCGTACCAGCACGCGGTGTCGGCCGGTGTCCACTCCGCGTTCCTGCTGGGGGCTGTGGTGACGGTGCTGGCGCTGGTGGCGGCGGTGTTCGTGAAGGAGGTTCCGCTGAAGGGGGCGGGGCCGGCTGCGCCCAAGTCTGGTGAGGGTGCGGAGACGGTGGCGCCGGTGTCGATCGTCGAGGCGGTCTGAGGTCGTCCGCGTTCGTCTGAGGTCGTCTGAAGCCGTCTGAAGTAGTCTGAGTTCGGCGGCAGTGAGCTGAAGGTCCCCCGGTTGGTGTCCGCCCCGGGGGGCCTTCGTTTTGTTTTCTCGCCCCCGCCGCCCCTTCCCGTCCCGTCACTGGGGGCTGCCGCCCCCAGACCCCCGCTTCGGCCTGGACGGCCTCGTCCTCAAACGCCGGACGGGCTGGGGGTGCCGGCCTACGTTGAGAAGGCGCCGGACGGGCTGGGGGTGCCGGCCTACGTTGAGAAGGCGCCGGACGGGCTGGATGATGCTCGGCTCTGTTGTCAGTGGGGCGTGTCACCATCGGGCTCATGGACAAGATGCGGCAGTTGCGGCTGGCCAAGGACGCCATGGACCGGGACTGGGCCGAGCCGGGGCTCGACCTGGGGGCGGTGGCCGCGCATGCCGGATATTCGCGGTATCACTTCCTCCGCGCCTTCAAGGAGGCCTACGGCGAGACGCCGGGCCAGTATCTGACCCATCGGCGGATCGAGCGGGCCGAGGAGATGCTGCGCAGCGCCGATCTCTCGGTCACGGAGATCTGCCATCTCGTCGGCTTCAGCAGCCTGGGGACCTTCTCGTCCCGGTTCAAGGCGCGGACCGGGCTGACCCCGAGCGAGTACCGGAGCGAGCACGTGGGGCGCGGGGCCGCCCTCATCCCGGGGTGCTACGCGATGCTCTGGGCCGGCGGTTTCCCCTCCGCAACTTTGAAGAAGCGTGCCGCTGCCCGCCCTGCCTACGGTGAGAAAGAGGAACCGGGACAGGAAGCCACCTCGATTTCTCCTTCTACCTCGTCCGACAGGAGTGCGGAGCCATGATCCAGGGACTGGGCATCACCACCGTGTGGACCTTCGACCAACAGCGCACCAAGGCCTTCTTCACCGAGAAACTGGACTTCGAGGTCCGGGACGACATCTCGATGGGGGACATGAAGTGGGTCACCGTCGGTGCCAAGAACCAGCCGGGCGTCGAGCTTGCGTTGATGAGCCTGGACGGCCCGGGGCTCGATCCGGAGTCCGCCGAGGCGTTGAAGAAGCTGGTCGGCAAAGGGGTGTTGGGGGCCGGGGCGTTCCGTACGGACGACTGCCGCGGTGACTACGCGACCTTCAAGGCACGTGGGGTCGAGTTCATCCAGGAGCCCAAGGAACGGCCGTACGGCGTCGAGGCGATCTTCCGTGACGACAGCGGCAACTGGTACTCGCTGACCGAGCGCCGCGAGGAGCTCGACTTCTCCAAGGACTTCGCGTGAGCGGGGGGCCGGTGGCGGAGGTCGAGCCGGATCATACGGCGGTGCGGGTCGCGTTGTGGCGGGCCCTGCATGTCCGGGCCGACGCTCCGCCGTATGTCATCGAGGACGAGGTCGGGCTGCGGCTCGTGGGACCCGGGGACGACTGGCGGGAGCGGCCCGACATGGACGTCGAGGCCACGCGCCGGATCCGCGCGTCGATCGTGGCGCGGGCCCGGTTTGTCGAGGACGTGGTGGCGGAGGAGGTCGCCAAGGGCGTCGACCAGTACGTCGTGCTCGGTGCCGGGCTGGACACCTTCGCTCAGCGGCGGCCCGAACTGGGCGCGAAAATAAGGGTGTTCGAGGTCGAACGGCCCGGTACCCAGGCCTGGAAGCGGCGGCGGCTGGCGGAGCTCGGGTACGACGTGCCGGACTGGCTGCGGTTCGTGCCGGTGGACTTCGAAGGTGACTGGTGGGGGCAACTGGCCGCCGCCGGGCTCGACTTCGGGCGGCCCGCTGTGGTGGCCGCGACCGGGGTCATCATGTACCTCACCCCGGACGCGATCACCGACATGTTCCGACTCGTCGCCGGGCTCGCCCCCGGCTCCACCCTGGTGACCACCTTCCTACGGCCCGTCGAGGACGTGGAGCCGGAGCAGCGCGCGCAGTTGGAGGTGGCGGTGGCGGGCGCCCGTGCCGCGGGCACGCCGTTCCTGAGCTTCTTCACGCCGGAGCAGGTGCTCGCGCTGGGGCGGGAGTGCGGGTTCCGGGAGGTGCGGTACGTGTCGGCCGGGGATCTCGCCGAGCGGTACTTCGGGGGGAGGACGGACGGCGTGGGGCCGTCTCGGGGGGAGGAGGTCATGGTGGCCGGCACATGAGCCCTCGTTCAGGGTGGCCGACCTCTTCTTCGAAGAACTACGGCAGCATCGGGTAGCTGCCCGTGCTCGTCGGTGCGTGTTCCGGCAGCCACAGCACCGCGACCGCGCCCTCCGCCGGGATGTGGTCCGGCGCGCCCGCGGGGCGGACGTTGCGGAAGGTCAGCCGGGCGCCGAGGACCCGGGCCTGGCCCGCCGCGATGGTCAGGCCCAGGCCGTGGCCGTGGCCCGCGCGGTCCTTGCTGCCGGTGCGGAAGCGGCTCGGGCCCTCCGCGAGGAGTTCCTCGGGGAAGCCGGGGCCGTGGTCGCGGACCCGGATGACCCGGCCCTCGACCGAGACCTCGATCGGCGGCTTGCCGTGCCTCGCCGCGTTGGCCAGCAGGTTGAACAGCACGCGCTCCAGGCGGCGCGGGTCGGTGGTGACCGCCGATTCGTGGACTACGTGCACCACCGCGTCGGGGTCCTTCGCGATCACCCGGCGGCTCACGAAGTCGCCCAGCATGATGTCCTGCAGCTCGGCCCGCTCGGAGGCCCCGTCGAGACGGGCGACCTCCAGGACGTCCTCGACGAGGGTGCGCATCGCCTTCGCGCGGTCCAGGACCAGCTCCGTCGGGCGGCCGGGAGGGAGGAGTTCGGCCGCGGTCAGCAAGCCTGTCACCGGGGTGCGCAGTTCGTGTGCGATGTCCGCGGTGACCCGGCGTTCGGCCTCGAGCCGCTGTTGCAGCGCGTCCGTCATCGCGTCCACCGCGCGCGCGAGGTCGTCGGTCTCGTCCCGTACGACTCCGCCGATCGCGTCCCGTACCCGTACGTCCGTCTCGCCCTTCGCGACCTGGTTCGCCGCGGCCGCCGCCTTGCGCAGCCGGCGCGAGAGCTGGCCGCCGATCAGCACGCCCAGCGCGCTGCCGCCGAGGACCGCCGCGATCGAGCCGATCACCAGGGCCTGGTCGAGGTCCTTGAGGATGTCCGTGCTGCGGTCGGTGAACCCGGTGTGCAGCGACATCACATGGCCGTCCTTGAGCGGTACGGCCGCCCAGATGTCCGGGATACCGTGCGGCCGGTCGGTGACGTACGTGGCCCTGCGGCCCTCCTCGACCTTCTGGCGCAGCGCCGGCGGCAGGCTCGGGTCGTCGATCTTGATGCTGGGGAAGTTGGGGCGCCCGGACAGCTCGTAGTTGCGCTGGGCGATCTGGACCCGCTCGTCGGCGAGGTCGCGCGCGTTGTCCAGCATCGAGACCCGGGCCGCGTTGTGCACGACCAGGCTGAGCGCGATCGCGACCAGCGTGCCGACCAGTGCGATGGCCGCGCTGAGCTTCCATCTCAGGCCCGTACGGATGCCCGCTCTCTCCATGAACGACGGGACCCTGCGCCGTGAATTCCCCCGCATACCCCTGCTCAGGCCTTCAACTTGTAGCCGAAGCCGCGGACCGTCTCGATCCGGTCCTGGCCGATCTTCGTGCGCAGCCGCTGCACATGGACGTCCACGACCCGGGTGTCACCGCCCCAGCCGTAGTCCCACACCCGCTCCAGCAGTTTGTCGCGGGACAGGACCGTGCCCGGTGCGGAGGAGAACTCCAGGAGCAGGCGCATCTCGGTCGGGGTCAGCGCCACCGGCTGTCCGGCCTTGAGCACCTCCATGCCCTCGGTGTCGATCTCCAGGTCGCCGAAGGTGAGCACTCCGCCGTCGACCGGCTCCGCCCCGGTGTCCGCCGTACGGTCGGTGCCGCTCGCGTGGCCGAAGCGGCGCAGGACCGCGCGGATGCGGGCCACCAGGACGGCGCCGTCGAAGGGCTTCGTCACGTAGTCGTCCGCGCCTGCCTCCAGGCCGAGGACCACGTCGATGGAGTCGGCGCGTGCCGACAGCATGATCACCGGCACGGTCGAGTCGTCGCGGATACGGCGGCACAGGCTCACGCCGTCCAGGCCGGGGACCATCACGTCCAGGAGCGCGATGTCGGGGCGGTTCGCCCGGAACGCCTCCAGGCCCGACAGTCCGTCGGGCATCGCCGTGACCGCGAAGCCGTCCCGCTCCAGGGCGAGTTGGGTGGCCTCACGGATGACGTCGTCGTCCTCGACGAACAGGACGTGGGTCTGTTCTGCCATCCCGGTGCTCTCAGTCCTCGTGTGGGTCGTTCTCAAGCATGGGACGCCCGAGGGGGCGTCCGCGTTCACTGAAGGATCGGATCGGGGGGTCCGATCGGTTCGGTTCCCGATCGGATTCGGTTCGGGTCCGCTCGGATTCCGTTCCGTTTCGTCCGGATTCGGTTCAGTTTCCGGTCGGGTTCGGTTCGGTTTCCGGTCGGGTTCGGATCCGTTCAGTTTCCGCTCGGCGCCGGCGAGGCGTCGCCTCCGACCGCGTTGCTGTACTCGTTGTGCGTGCTGTACTCCTGGACGAAACGGCCCGACGTCCAGCGGTACGTGATCACGTTCTCGCCCGACGGACTCGACACCGGGTCGCCCTTCTCGTACACCTGCTTGGTGACGACCAGATCGCCGCGGTCGATCTCCGCGTAGACCGGGGGTTCCTCGGCCTTGAAGACATTCTCGTACGTCCCACCCGTCGCGCGGTACACGTACGAGCCGATGCCGACCGCGTCGCCGCAGGTCATCACGTTGACGACGACGTCGTTGACGGTACCGCCGGTCAGCTCGCCGTAGGACACGTCGACCGCGTACTCGTCGGCTACGCACGGCTTCAGCTCGTGCTTGACCGCCGCCGAGACCTTCGGGTCGTCCTTGACCAGTTTCACCGCGTCCACATGGTCGTCGGCCGTCGCGGACGGGGTGGCGGAGGGCACTTCGGCGACGCCCACCGAGTCGGAGTGCGCCGGGCCCTCGTCACGCGCGCCGGTGCCGCCCGTGGCGCAGCCGGACACCAACAGGGCTAGGGCGGCGAGCACGGCCATCGCCGTGAACGCCGCCTCGAAACCACCGCGGACCCTGCTGGGTCCTGGGGTGTCGCTCAGGCCGCGCAACGCTCCCGCTCCTCACGCTCCAGCGCGCGTGCGTCCAGATCGCGGGCTTCCAGCTCCTCCCGGAGCCGGGCGAGCGCCCGGTGCAGCGTGCTCTTGACCGTACCGGCCGACATGCCGAGGGCGGCGGCCGTCTCTTCGGTGGACATCTGCTCCCAGTGTCGCAGGACGACAACACTGCGCTGTTTCGGAGCGAGAACTTTCATGATGTCCATAAGAAGCGCCCGATCCGCGTGCTGCTCGGTCGCGTCGTCGACGCTCGCGTCCGGGAGCTGCTCGGTGGGGACCTCTTCGAGCTTGCGGGCCCGCCACCACTCGGTGCGGGTGTTGATCATGACGCGGCGCAGGTAGGCGTCCGCGAGGCGCTTGTCCTCGATGGTCTCCCAGCGGCCGTACGTCCGCACCAGCGCGGTCTGCAGCAGGTCCTGGGCGTCGACCGGGTCCGGCACCAGCCGGCGGGCGCTGCGCAACAGCGCGTCCTGTCGGGTGCGGACGTACTCCTCGAATTCGAGCACCTCGCCCTGCGCCATGATCAACCGCCTCCATCCCCGTTTCCGACCCGCCTGCTGCCGGTTGTCCTTTGCTGCGTCCCGCCGGTCTGCGGCACAGGAATGAAGCTACGGAGGGGTTGTCACGGCACTGTGCGGAGCAGCCTGCGGGGAGCGCTCGGCTGTCCGTCGGTTGTGTAACGGAAGTAGGTCCGGGGTAAGGGGGCTGGGTTGTTGGGGTGGGTATGGGGCGTTTTGGGTGTTGCC
>NZ_JAEQAZ010000167.1 GCF_016654115.1 Streptomyces sp. MBT53 | reverse complement strand
CCCCACGACCACGAGCCCCACCACCAGGCCCAGCGCCCAGCGAACCGGCACAACCCCCGCAACCGCAGCCCCCAGCCCCTCCGGCCGAGCCGCAGGCACCCCCGCACGGGCGGCCCAGGTCAACGCGAGCCGCGCGGCGACCGCGGACACGACCGCCGCGGCCGCCCCCCGCCCCCACGAGTCCCCGTAGAGCTGCGCCAGTACGGCCACCTGAGCGAGCAGGACGAAGACAAGGCTGAGCACCCCGAACGGCCCGATGTCCGACTGCTTCATGATCCGCAGCGCGTCCTCCGCCGGCTTCCCGCTGCCGAGGCCGTCGGCGGTGTCCGCGAGCCCGTCCAGATGCAGCCCCCGGGTGAGCACGGCGGGCACGGCGACCGTGGCGACAGCCGCGAGCAACGAGCCCGCGCCCAGGAACAGCAGCAACAGCCCGAGCCCCGCCGCACACCCGCCGACGACCACCCCGACAACCGGCGCCGCCATCATTCCGGCGCGTGCGGCCTCCCGGTCCCAGCGAGTCACCCCGACCGGGAGAACGGTCAGCGTGCCGAACGCGAAGCGGAGGCCGTCGAGGGGCGGGGTCTTGGACACCGGCGCAGGTTACCCGGCGGTCGGGAGGGCGGTCCCGGCGGTCATCGTTAAAGTGCGCATATGGGACATTGGCTGCACCGCAACATCGTCGAGCCGGGCAAACTCCCTCTCCTCCTCGCGCTCACCGCCTTCGTCCTGACGTTCGTCATCACCCGTGTCATCACCCGGCTGATCCGCGCGGGCAAAGGCCCCTTCGGCAACATCAAGGCGGGTGACGTGCACATCCACCACGTCGTCCCGGGCGTGGTCCTCTCCGTGCTCGGCGGCTTCGGCGCGGTGGCCAGCACGCGCTACGGCGTCGGGTCCGCCCTGTTCGCGATCGTCTTCGGCATCGGTGCGGGCCTGGTGCTGGACGAGTTCGCGCTGATCCTCTATCTCGACGACGTGTACTGGACCGAGGCGGGCCGCAAGAGCGTCGAGGCGGTGGTGCTCACGGCGGCGCTGGTCGGTTTCGTCCTCGCCGGGTTCTCGCCCTTCGGCGTCAACGACCTCACCGCCGCCGAACTCCACGACCGCGCCGGCGTGATCGTCAGCGTCGGCGTCAACTTCCTCTTCTCCCTCATCGCCCTCAGCAAGGGCAAGGCGCGGACGGCGGTCTTCGGCGTCCTCGTCCCGCTGGTCGCCCTCGTCGGCGCGATCCGGCTGGCCCGCCCGGGTTCCCCCTGGGCCAAGCGCTTCTACCGCAAGCGCCGCCACCGGGCCCGGGCCCGTTCGACCCTCCGCGCCTACCACCACGACCGCCGCTGGGCGGGCCCGCGCCGCGCCTTCCAGGACTGGATCGGCGGCAAGCCGGACCCGGATCCGGTGCGGATCCCCGGCCGGCAGTGACGGTCCCCTCGCCGCGCCTATCGCAGCCGCACCCGTACCCGCCGATGCCGTAGCGCCGAGACCAGGCACAGCAGTCCCACCGCGATGATCGCCGCCAGGTGTTCCTTGCCGGCGAGGTTGCCCTTCAGCATGACCTCGACGGCCATCGCGCCGGTCACCGCGAGGGCCGTCGCGTACGCGCCGTAGCGCCACGCGACGAACACCGCGAGGCCGACCACCGCGGCCGAGGGGCCCGTGTCCACGACCAGGCGGTCCGAGCCGGGCAGCCCGAACGGGTTGTCGAAGCCGAGCCAGATGCCCAGCCGCGCGTACAGCGTGCCGGCGAGGGTCGCGGCGTAGGCGATGACCAGGGTGCGCCAGCGGCCGATGCAGATCTCCGCGATGCCGAAGACGAAGAGGATCTGCGCGAGGGCGCCCCAGACGGGGAGATCGAGGGCCGGTACGAAGAGGGAGAGGGGGGTGCGGAGGAGGGCCAGCCACAGGGGGTCCTCGGCCCGGACCGCGCCCGCGTCCTGCACGAACTGGTAACCCCAGGACTGGTTCTGCACGAACTGCAGTGCCGCCGTCAGCAGCACCGCCCCGATCGTCATCGGGATCGCCCGCCAGTGCCGCTTCAGCAGCGGCTCGCGCACGGTGACGTAGAGCAGTCCCCATTCGGCGCGCATCCAGCGGGCGAGGCGGTTCATCTGTGCGTCTCCAGGTGCTTGCGGTGCAGCCACTTCGGCAGTCCCGGCGCCTCCAGGAACCCTTCCGCGCGCGCCGACGCGAGGCCGATGCGCAGCAGGTCCGCGCTCTTCTCGAAGAGCAGGAACCGGGGTTCCCAGATGGGCCGGTACTTGGCGTTGGCGCGGTACAGCGACTCGATCTGCCACCACCGGGAGAAGAAGCTGAGGAGTGACCTCCACAGCCGCAGCACCGGTCCGGCGCCGATCCGCGCCCCACGTTCAAAGACCGAACGAAACATGGCGAAGTTGAGCGAAACCTGGGTGATTCCGATTTCCTGGGCGCGGCGCAGGAGTTCGATCACCATGAACTCCATGAGCCCGTTGTCGGAGTCGCGGTCCCGGCGCATCAGGTCGAGGGACAGCCCGTGCGGACCCCACGGCACGAAGGACAGCACCGCCCTCAACTCGCCGTCCCCGTCCGTGCATTCGAGCATCACGCACTGCCCGTCGTCCGGGTCCCCGAGCCGTCCCAGCGCCATGCTGAAGCCGCGCTCGGTGGCCCCGTCCCGCCAGTCGTCGGCCCGCTTCAGCAGGTACGCCATCTCCTCGGCCGGGATGTCCTCGTGGCGGCGGATCCGGACCGTGTACCCGGCCCGCTTCACCCGGTTGTAGGCCTGCCGTACGGTCCGCATGGCGCGGCCCTCAAGGGTGAAGTCGGCGACCTCGACGAGGGCTTCGTCCCCGAGTTCGAGGGCGTCGAGCCCGTGCCGCGCGTAGACGGTGCCCGCCTCCTCGCTCGCGCCCATGACGGCCGGAATCCATCCGTGAACGCGGGCTTCCGCCAGCCAGGGCTCGATCGCGCCGGGCCACGCCTCGGGGTCGCCGATCGGGTCGCCGGACGCCAGCGACACCCCGCCGACGACGCGGTAGGCGACGGCGGCCTTGCCGGTCGGCGACCACACCACGCTCTTCTCGCGGCGCAGCGCGAAGTAGCCGAGCGAGTCCCGCTCGCCCTGCCGCTCCAGGAGCGCCCGCAGCTTCTTCTCGTCGTCCTCGGTGAGCGGGTCGACGGCACGCCGGGAGCGGAACGCGGCGTAGAAGACGGCGAGGACGAGGAGCGTGCTGAGCACGTTGATGGCGACGTTGACCCAGTTCGGGGTCCAGATCCCGGGGAAGCGGTTCTCCGGGGCGTCGATCGTGACCAGCCGGAACGCGCCGTAGTGCCAGCGCTCCACGAACGTCGAACGGGACGCGTCGTGCGCCTGGTTGGTGACCGTCACCAGCAGCCCGGCCAGCAGCGAGGCGGCCAGGGTGCCGCCGACGGCGACGACGGCGGCCAGCCGGGGGTTGGACCGGTCGCCCTTGGCGTAGAACTCCCGGCGGCCCACCAGCAGCGCGGCGACGAAGGCGGCGGTCAGGCCCAGGGAGATCCAGTTCTGCGCGTACTGGCGGATCTCCTGGAACGACATGGCGAACCCGAACAGCGCCAGGAACAGCCCGCTGACCACCAGGTTCAGGATCCACGCGGCGCGTTTGCGGCGCCGCATGGTGATGGCGAGGAACGCCGTGAACACCCCGGACGCGAAGCCGGCCGTCAGCAGATACGGCGTGAAGAAGTTCTCCTGGTTGTGCCGTCGTACGTCCTGCCCCAGCGAAACCCACGCCGCGCTGAGGAAGTTGATGAACGCGACGGCCCGCAGATACCAGACGGCGAAGGCCGCGGCCCGCCGCGAGGCGCCTGTGCTGTGACGTTCCTGAACGGGCCCGACCCGGACATCTCCCATGAAGGAGGATCATATGGGTGTTGTTGCGGCGAACGTTTCTTTTCCGTCGCCGCAACGATCACGCTCGGATCACTCCTCGGGCTTCTCGGCCTCTTCCGGTTCCGCCGGCTCCTCCGGCTTGAGCGGAAGTTCGGCCGAGAGCGCCGCCGCGGCCTGCACCAGCGGCAGCGCGAGCAGCGCGCCCGCGCCCTCGCCGACGGTCACCCCGTGGTCGAGCAGCGGCTCCAGCGCCATCCGGTCCAGCGCCTTCGCCTGCCCCGGCTCCCCGCTGTTCTGCCCGGCCAGCCACCAGTCCGGCGCCCGGAACGCGACCCGCTGACCCACCAGCGCACACGCGGCGGCCACGACTCCGTCCAGGATCACCGGCAGCTTCCGTACGGCACTCTGCAGCAGGAACCCGGTCATCGCGGCGAGGTCGGCACCGCCCACCGTCGCCAGCAGCTGCAGCTGGTCGCCGAGCACAGGCCGGGCCCGGCGCAGCGCGTCCCGGATCGCCGCGCACTTGCGCATCCACGTCAGGTCGTCGATCGCCAGGCCGCCCCGCCCGGTGACCACGGACGCGTCGGTGCCGCACAGCGCGGCGATCAGCACGGAGGCCGGGGTCGTACCGCCGACGCTCACATCCCCGAGGACCACCAGATCCGTACCGGAGTCGGCCTCCTCGTTCGCGACGGCGACACCCGCCTCGAACGCGGCCGTCGCCTCCTCCAGCGTCAGCGCGTCCTCGATGTCGATCCGCCCGCTGCCCCGCCGTACCCGGTGCTTCACGACCTCGTCGGGCAGCGAGTCCGGCTCGCAGTCCAGGGCCATGTCCACGACTCGCACCGGCACCCCGAGCCGCCGGGCCAGTACGGCCGCCGGGCTGCCGCCCTCCAGCAGGGACCGCACCAGCTGGTCGGCGGTGCCCACGGGCCGTGCGGACACGCCGAGTTCGGCGACCCCGTGGTCGCCCGCGAACACCACCACGCGCGGCCGTTCGACCGGCCGCACCGGCACGGAGGACTGCGCCGCCGCCAGCCACTCACCCAGTTCGTCGAGTCGGCCCAGCGACCCGGGCGGCACGATCTGACGTTCACGCCGCGCCTCGGCGTCACGGCGCACACCGCCGTCGGGGCGCTCGATCAGATCGGTGAAGTCGTCGAGATTAAGCGAGCTCATTCGCCGAACAGTACCGGCAGCGATCGCGCGCGACAGAGCCACATGGCCACCACGCGCCCCGGACGTCCTTGCCTCGAAGATCGGCATCCCGTACGTATCGTTTTGCACCGTATTGTCGTACGTCCCCGGGAGCCGCCATGAACAGCCTGCGCACCCGCGTCAGCGCCCTCGACGAGCGACGCCGTCACCGGACACTGGCCCGAGCGATCCTGCGCCTGCTCCCGGAACCGGAGAGCTGGCTCGACGTCGGCACGGGCGACGCCCACTTCCCCGAGACCGCGAAGGGACTCTTCCCGTACACGTCCTTCGACGGCCTCGACCCCACCCCGCGAGTCGTCCGCGCCCGCGCCGCCGAACGCATCGAGGAGGCCTACGCCGGCCACCTGACGGACCCGCACATCACGTCCGCCCTGCACGCCCGCTACGACGTCGTCACCCTCCTCCGCGACCGCACCCCCGCCCCCGACCCCGCCGCCGAACTCCACGCGGCCCTCACGGTCCTGCGCCCCGGCGGCCTCCTCCTCATGGAAGGGCGCCCGGACGACCTGCGCGCCCAACTGGAGCCGCACGACTGCGAGATCGTCCCGGAACCCCGCCGCCTCCCGGACCGGCTCCCGGCCCCGCAGCGGCTGATCGCACGCCGGAAGCCGTCAGCCCCGTAGCGCGAGCGCCTGCCCGGCAACCACCAACAACACGTGCTCGCACTCACCGGCGATCGCCGCGTTCAGCCGGCCCAACTCGTCCCGGTACCGGCGCCCGGACGCGGTCGCCGGCACGATCCCCGAGCCGACCTCGTTCGACACGGCGACCAGGGTCCGCCGGGTGGCCCGCACGGCGGCGGTCAACTCCCGCACCCGCTCCCGGAGTTGCTTCTCCCCGCCGTCCCCCCACTCGGCGTCGTCCCACGCCCCCACCGAGTCCATGGCGTCGGTCAGCCACAGCGACAGACAGTCGATGAGCAAGGGGGGCCCGTCCGCCGCCAGCAAGGGCACCAGGTCGCACGTCTCGGCCGTACGCCACGACCCCGGCCGCCGCTCCCGATGCGCGGAGACCCGCGAGGCCCACTCGGTGTCCCCGTTGCGCGAGCCGCCGGTGGCGACGTACAGCACATCGGGAAAGGCCTCCAACCGCCGCTCGGCCTCCACCGACTTCCCGGACCGCGCCCCGCCCAGCACCAGCGTCCGCCGCGGCACATCGGGCACGTCCTCGTAGACCCCCACGGTCAGCGTCGACCCGTCCGGCACCGCCCGCGCCCCCACGGCGGCCAGCCGCCGCGTCAACTCCGCGCCCGGCGGCACATCGTGGTCGAGATGCACGGCGATCACATCGGTCGCGGGCCCCATCGCCCCCACCGCCCGCAGCTTGGCCAGCGCGTCCGGCCGCCCCACGACATCGGCGAGCACCATGTCGTACGACTCGACGCCCCCCTCCTCCAACCCGGCCGGCGCGGCCCCCGGCGGCAGATACAGCACCCGCTGCCCGTCCGGCCCCGTGACGGCGTACCCGGTACCCGGCGCGTCCATCGCCACCGCCCGCACCCGGTGCCCGGTCAGCAACGCCAGCTCCCGCCCGTCCGGCACCCGCCCCGGCTGCGGCAGCCCCACCGGCACCTCCACGGCGGGCCCGTCGTGCGGATGCGACAACAGCACCTGTCGCACACCCCCGAGCGAATGCCCGGCCCGAGCCGCCGCGAAGGCCGCGCCCGGCGTCAGATCGAGCAACAGCGTCCCGTCCACGAGCACGGCGGTGGCGGCCCGGGCATCCACCCCGAGCGAAACGGCACAGGCCGCACAGGGGCAGTCGAGGCGGGGGAGTCCCGCGGGGGCACCGGTGCCGAGCAGAGTGAGTTCCACGGTTTCGATTTTCTCCGGTCACTTATAGATATGCGCGGCCGATACCCACCTAGGGGCGCGGGGCTGTGACATTTGCGGCTCCGCCGCGGGGCGCGCCCAGCCCCCACCGGCCCGCAGACGAACGAATATCCGCAGCTCATCCCCCGCTGACCCAGCAGAGCGAATACGCTTCTCGGCAGAAGCCGGACCAAGATCCGGCTTCTGCTCTGCATGCGCTGAGACCTTGGAGGCGTACATGGCGGCATGGATCTGGCGGTTCGAGAAGTCCGACGGGACCGAGGTCGAACCCGCGGTCGCGCCGGAGGAGTTCACCACGCAGGGGGACGCGGAGTCCTGGCTCGGCGAGGTGTGGAAGGACCTCGTCGCGGGTGGCGCGGACCAGGTACGGCTGTTCGAGGACTCCACGGAGATCTACGGCCCGATGAGCCTGCACGCCGAGGAGGCGTAACGGGGAGGGGAGGGGGCGGCCGGGACATACCGGCCGCCCCCTCCCTCACTGCTCGCCCAGCGTCACATCGACCTTCTTCGACGCACCGTTCCGCGTGTACGTCACCGTCGTCCTCTGCCCCGGCCTGTCGGACGCCAGCGCCTCCGACAGCGAGGTGATCGTGCTGATCCCCGTGTCGCCGAGCTTCGTGATGATGTCCCCGGCCCGGATGCCGGCCTTGTCCGCGGCCCCGCCGCTCTTGACCGCGACCACGGCGACCCCGGCGGCCTGGTAGCTGTCGTCGACGACCGTACGGCCGGTGATGCCGAGCGCGGCCCGCCCCGAGTCGGTCACCTTGCCGTCCTTGACGATCTGGTCGGCGACCGTCTTCACCATCGAGGACGGGATCGCGAACCCGATGCCGGGCGCGGCCCCGCCCCCGAAGCTCGGGTCGGTCGCCGCGAGCGTGGGGATGCCGATGACCTGCCCGTTCAGGTTGACCAGCGCGCCCCCGCTGTTGCCGGGGTTGATCGCGGCCGAGGTCTGCACCATGTTGGCGATGGTCGCGCCCGTACCCCCGTCGCTGCTGCCCTCGCTGACGGTCCGTCCGGTCGCCGACACGATGCCCTGCGTCACGCTGGACGACAGCCCCAGCGGCGAGCCCATGGCGAGGACGATCTGCCCGACCTCGACCTTGGACGAGTCGGCGAAGGTCGCCGCCTTCAGCCCGTCCGGCACCTTGTCCAGCTTGACGACGGCCAGATCCTGCTCGGGATACGAGTAGACGAGCTTGGCGGTGAGCACGTCCTCGCTGTTCGCGGTGGTCACCTTGAAGGTCTTCTCGTTCCCGACCACGTGCGCGTTGGTGACGATGTGCCCCTGGTCGTCGTACACGACCCCCGACCCCAGATCACCGCTGGCCTGGATCTGCACGACCGACGGCAGGACTTCCTTGATCACCTTCTGGTAGTCGCTCTGCAGGTCGTCGCTCGCCATCGGCACGGCGGCCTGGGCGGCCTGCGCGGTCGAGGTGTCCTTCTTCGAGGAGGACCCGGAGCCGCCGCATCCGGCGACCAGCGCGAGCGAACAGACGAGCAGGGCCATGGGCCGGAGGACGCGGACACGGGCAGGGGAAGAGTCCATACGCCGAGTGTCTCTTTGGGGTGAATGTCCGGCTTCTGCTGCTGACCCGAACGGGCCCCTCGCCGTGGGCCCGCGCTCAGCCCCGCACGCCGCACAGATGCAGCAGCGCGGCCACCGAACGATACGGATCCGTCCGCCCGGCCCGCTCCTCGGCGGCCAGCAGCGGTTCGACGTCCGCCGGGATCTCGACGCCCTCCGGAGCCGTGTCGGTGAAGACCCGCACGCCGTACCAGGCCTGCAGCGGCGCCCCGATCCCCGCCAGCGTCGCCGTCAGGGTGTCCAGCCGGTCCGCCCGCACATCCAGGCCGAGCCGGTTGCGGTAAGCGGTCGAGTCGAACGCGGTCAGGGCGGTCGCCCAGTCCCAGGACAGCCCGGACCGCATCGCCAGCGCGTCGGCGTTCCGTACGAGCAGCGAGAGCAGCCCGCCCGGCGCCAGCATCCGGGCGAGACCCGCGAGCAGCGGATCGGGCTCGGACACGTACATGAGTACGCCATGACAGAGCACGACGTCGAAACTGCCCGGCAGGAAGTGCACGCCCGTGTCCCGGCCGTCACCCTCGATGATCCGCACCCGCTCCCGGATGCCCTCCGGCTCGCCGGACAGCGCCGCACGGGCCGCGGCGATCATCTTCGGTTCCTGTTCGAGCCCGGTCACCTGATGCCCGGCCCGGGCCAGCCGCAGCGCCTGCGTGCCCTGACCCATCCCGACGTCGAGCACCCGCAGCCGCTGCCCGACGGGATAGCGCCCGGCTATCTGCTCGTCGAGCTGCCGGGCGACGAGCTCCTGTCGTACGACATCCCGCAGCCCGCCCAGCCTGGCCAGCCAGGCGTCCGCCGCGCCCCCGGAGAAGGAGTCCGCGCTCAGGGCTTCTCTCCGCGCTTGACCTGCGGCTTCGGCAGCCGGAGTCGGCGCATCTGGAGGGAGCGCATCATCGCGTACCAGACCGTGCCCTTGGTGTCCTGGCCCGGGAAGCGCTCGGCGAGCTGCTTGCGCAGCCGGAACACGTTCAGGAACGAGTCGACCACGATCAGGATGATGATCACGAGCCACAGCAGCAGTGCGATGTTCTGCAGCGCGGGCACCTGCACCACGCTGAGCACGAGGATCACCACGGCCATCGGCAGGAAGAACTCGGCGACGTTGAAGCGCGCGTCGATGTAGTCGCGGGCGAACTTGCGGATCGGACCCCTGTCACGGAGCGGCAGATCCCGCTCGTTGCCGCGGCCGGCCAGTGCCGAGCGCTGCTTCTCCATCTGCACCCGCCGCTCGTCGCGCTGACGCTTGGAGGCGTCCTTGCGCGTCAGCGTGGTGTTGGCCACGCTGCGGCGCTGGGTCTGCGACTCACTCCGCTTGGGCGTGGGCCGACCCTTGGGGGCCTGCGGGTCTCGGGGCTGCTTGGAGTCGGTCGGCGAAGCCTGGTCGGCGGTCGCGGCCTTCTCTTCCTTGGCACGGCTACGGAACACAAAACCCAAGCTTACGGGGTGCATGCGGTTGGACCCCAGTCCGGTGGGGAACGATCCGGCAACACCAGTCGTCTGTAGGGGGACAAGGGAGACGTCGCAGACGGGCGGCTCCGGGTCGTTACCCGGGGAACACCTACTCCTTACGCCGGAGCAGGACCGTAGGCAGTCGTCCTTGGGGATGAGCGCATCCGTCCCCGAACAGTGCGGTAATGGATGCAGGGCCCGTACTGTGAGTCCTGTTGTAGTCGCTGGAGCTGGAGTCCGTCAGAAGGGGGCGCGCGAAGCCCATGAGCGGTGTCATGAAGCGTATGGGGATGATCTTCCGCGCGAAGGCGAACAAGGCCCTTGACCGGGCCGAGGACCCGCGCGAAACCCTCGATTACTCGTACCAGAAACAGCTGGAGCTGCTTCAGAAGGTGCGCCGGGGTGTGGCCGACGTCGCCACGTCACGCAAGCGTCTGGAGCTCCAGCTCAACCAGCTGCAGTCGCAGTCCTCGAAGCTGGAGGACCAGGGCCGCAAGGCGCTCGCGCTGGGCCGTGAGGATCTGGCCCGCGAGGCGCTCTCGCGCCGCGCCGCGCTCCAGCAGCAGGTGACCGACCTGGAGACCCAGCACACCACCCTCCAGGGCGAGGAGGAGAAGCTCACCCTCGCGGCGCAGCGCCTCCAGGCCAAGGTGGACGCCTTCCGTACGAAGAAGGAGACCATCAAGGCCACGTACACGGCGGCCCAGGCACAGACCCGGATCGGCGAGGCCTTCAGCGGCATCTCCGAGGAGATGGGCGATGTCGGGCTTGCCATCCAGCGCGCCGAGGACAAGACCCAGCAGCTCCAGGCCCGCGCCGGCGCCATCGACGAACTGCTCGCCTCCGGAGCGCTCGACGACCCGACCGGCATGGCCAAGGACGACATCCAGGCCGAGCTGGAACGGCTGTCGGGTGGTACGGATGTAGAGCTGGAACTTCAGCGGATGAAGGCGGAGCTGGCCGGAGGTTCGGCGTCGCAGCAGGCGATCGAGGGCGGCAAGGACCAGTCGCAGTCGCAGTCCTCCTCCCAGCCGCAGGACACCCCGCGCTTCGACAAGCAGTGACGTGATGTGACGGCCCACGCCTGAGGAGGGCGACATGATCGTACGGATCATGGGGGAGGGGCAGGTGAGGCTGGCCGACGGCCACCTCACCGAGCTGAACAAGCTGGACGACGTACTCCTGAGGGAAGTACAGAACGGCGACGGCCCCGCCTTCCGCGAGACCCTCCAGGCCCTCCTGGCCAAGGTCCGCGAACTGGGCGAGCCGCTCCCGGACGACTCCCTGGAGCCGTCCGAGCTCATCCTCCCGTCCCCGGACGCGACGCTGGAGGAGGTCCGGGACCTGCTGAGCGACGACGGCTTGATCCCGGGGTGAGGGCGGGTTTTTCGCGGTTTGCTTTTCGACGCCGGTCACTTCTCAGCCCGTCCGGCGTTTGAGGATGAGGCCCCTTCAGGGCCGAAGGGGGGTCTGGGGGCGGAGCCCCCGGACACGCCCACACCAACACCCCGCGCAAGCACAGGAAACGTACAGCTGACCCCCGTTCCGCCCCCGCTAGGGACCCCGTACGGTGCCAGAATGAGCGTTCTCGACCGAGCCCGCTGCCAAGCGAACGCGCACCCCTGCGCACTGGACGCGGTGCTCGCCGCCGCGGTGCTCGTGTGCATGGTCGCGGGGTCGTTCGTGGACCCGCACGGCGGGCACGGCGTCAGCTGGGGCATCCGCACCCCTGACCCCCTCAGCCTGGTCCTGATGGCGGTGGGCGCCGCCGCGCTCGTCTGCCGCCGCCGCGCCCCCATGCTGGTCCTCGCCGTCACCGGCACCGCCTCCCTCGTCGAGAGCGTCACCAGCGACCCGCGCGCCCCGGTCGCGATGTGTGCCGTGGTCGCCCTGTTCACCGTCGCCGTCTCCACCGACCGCTCCACCACCTGGCGCGTGGGCCTGCTCACGATGACCGTGCTGACCGGCGCCGCGATGCTCGGCGGCCCCCTCCCGTGGTACGCGCAGGAGAACCTCGGCATCTTCGCCTGGACCGGTATGGCCGCCGCCGCGGGGGACGCCGTACGCAGCCGCAAGGAGTTCGTGCACGCCATCCGCGAGCGCGCCGAACGGGCCGAGCGCACCCGCGAGGAGGAGGCCCGCCGCCGGGTCGCCGAGGAACGGCTGCGCATCGCCCGTGACCTGCACGACGTGGTCGCCCACCACATCGCCCTGGTCAACGTCCAGGCCGGAGTCGCCGCGCACGTCATGGACAAGCGCCCCGACCAGGCCAAGGAAGCCCTCGCCCACGTACGCGAGGCCAGCCGCTCCGCGCTCAACGAACTCCGGGCCACCGTCGGCCTGTTGCGCCAGTCCGGCGACCCCGAGGCGCCCACCGAACCGGCCCCCGGCCTCGATCGCCTCGAAGAGCTCGCCGGCACCTTCCGCAGCGCGGGCCTCCAGGTCCTGGTCGCCCGCGCGGACAACGGCACCACGCTCCCCGCCGCCGTCGACCTCGCCGCCTACCGGGTCATCCAGGAGGCCCTCACCAATGTGCAGAAGCACGCCGGCATCGAGGCGAAGGCCGAGGTGAGCGTCGTACGGGTCGGCCCGAACGTGGAGGTCACCGTCCTCGACAACGGCTCCGGCGAGGACCACGATCCCGACTCCGGCGGCGGCCACGGCCTGCTCGGCATGCGCGAGCGCGTCACCGCCCTGCGCGGCACCCTCACCACCGGTCCCCGGTACGGGGGCGGCTTCCGCGTCCATGCGATCCTGCCGGTCAAGACCCGCCCACGCGCCTCGGGGGACCCCGCATGACGACGATCCGTGTCCTGCTCGCCGACGACCAGGCCCTGCTGCGCAGCGCCTTCCGCGTACTCGTCGACTCCGAGCCCGACATGGAGGTCGTGGGAGAGGCCTCGGACGGCGAGCAGGCCGTACGGCTGGCGAAGGAGGAGCGGGCCGACGTGGTGCTGATGGACATCCGGATGCCCGGCACGGACGGCCTCGCCGCCACCCGCATGATCAGCGCCGACCCGTCCCTCGCCCACGTCCGGGTGGTGATACTGACGACCTTCGAGGTCGACGACTACGTGGTGCAGTCCCTGCGCGCGGGCGCCTCCGGCTTCCTGGGCAAGGGTTCCGAGCCCGAGGAACTCCTCAGCGCGATCAGGGTCGCCGCAGCCGGAGAAGCCCTGTTGTCTCCCGTGGCGACCAAGGGCCTGATCGCCCGTTTCCTCGCCCAGGGCGATGGGGACGAGGACCGTGACCCCGCCCGCGCCGAACGCCTCGAAGCCCTCACCGTGCGCGAACGCGAGGTCCTCGTCCAGGTCGCCGGCGGCCACTCCAACGACGAGATCGCCGAACGCCTCGAAGTCAGCCCCCTGACGGTGAAGACCCACGTCAACCGCGCCATGGCCAAACTCGGCGCCCGCGACCGGGCCCAACTCGTCGTCATCGCCTACGAGTCGGGCCTGGTCCGGCCGCGAGTGGAATGAGCCGGCAGGCCTACGGCAGCGCCAGCATCCGCTCCAGCGCCAGCTTGGCGAAGGTCTCCGTCTCCTTGTCCACCTCGATGCGGTTGACGAGGTTGCCCTCGGCGAGGGACTCCAGGGTCCACACCAGGTGGGGGAGGTCGATGCGGTTCATCGTCGAGCAGAAGCAGACCGTCTTGTCGAGGAAGACGATCTCCTTGCCCTCGGGCGCGAAACGGTTCGCGAGCCGTCGTACGAGATTCAGCTCGGTGCCGATGGCCCACTTCGAACCGGCCGGGGCCGCCTCAAGTGCCTTGATGATGTACTCCGTTGAGCCGACATAGTCCGCCGCGGCCACGACCTCGTTCTTGCACTCGGGGTGGACCAGGACGTTGACACCCGGGATGCGGGCCCGTACGTCCTCCACCGACTCCAGCGAGAAGCGGCCGTGCACCGAGCAGTGGCCGCGCCACAGGATCATCTTCGCGGCCCTCAACTGGTCCGCCGTGAGGCCCCCGTTGGGCTTGTGCGGGTTGTAGACGACACAGTCGTCGAGGCTCATGCCCATGTCTCGCACCGCCGTGTTGCGGCCGAGGTGCTGGTCGGGCAGGAACAGCACCTGCTCACCCTGCTCGAAGGCCCACTCCAGCGCGCGCTGCGCGTTCGACGAGGTGCAGATCGTGCCGCCGTGCTTGCCCGTGAACGCCTTGATGTCCGCGGACGAGTTCATGTACGACACGGGCACGACCCGCTCGGCTATGCCGGCCTCGGTCAGCGCGTCCCAGCACTCGGCGACCTGCTCGGCGGTGGCCATGTCGGCCATCGAACAGCCGGCCGCGAGGTCGGGCAGGACGACCTTCTGGTCGTCGCCGGTCAGGATGTCCGCGGACTCCGCCATGAAGTGCACACCGCAGAACACGATGTACTCGGCCTCCGGGCGCGCGGCGGCGTCCCGGGCCAGCTTGAAGGAGTCACCCGTGACGTCGGCGAACTGGATGACCTCGTCGCGCTGGTAGTGGTGCCCGAGCACGAAGACCTTGTCGCCGAGCTTCTCCTTGGCCGCGCGGGCCCGCTCGACCAGGTCCGGGTCGGACGGCGAGGGCAGGTCGCCGGGGCACTCGACACCGCGCTCGCTCCTCGGGTCGGCCTCACGGCCGAGCAGCAGCAGGGCGAGGGGCGTCGGCTGAACGTCGAGCTCCTGGGTCTGGGCGGTGGTCACGACACGCACCCTTTCTGTTCTGACAGACATGCCTTTTCGTCGAATTGACGTTATCTATCATAACCGCTTCACGTCAGTTTGACGATGGCCATAGCGTCGATGTGACATCAATCCCGACAGGTGCCCGGCAGGTGCCCGGTACGCGCCCAGCGGGGGACCTTGCGGGGGTGTGCGAGCATGGAGGGAGGTGCCGACGGAAAGACACCGGACGTGGTCCGGAATGAATCCGCGGCCCCGGCGGTTGAACTCGTCGGCAAGCAGTCTCCGTACAACCCGGGAGAGATGTAGATGTCCGTATCGGACGAGACCAGCACCGTCACCGACGGCATCCTTCTGTCCGACGCCGCCGCGGCGAAGGTCAAGGCCCTGCTCGACCAGGAAGGCCGGGAAGACCTGGCCCTGCGCGTCGCCGTCCAGCCCGGTGGCTGCTCCGGCCTGCGCTACCAGCTCTTCTTCGACGAGCGCTCCCTCGACGGCGATGTCGTCAAGGACTTCGGTGGCGTCAAGGTGGTCACCGACCGCATGAGCGCCCCGTACCTGGGCGGCGCGTCCATCGACTTCGTCGACACCATCGAGAAGCAGGGCTTCACGATCGACAACCCGAACGCGACGGGCTCCTGCGCCTGCGGCGACTCGTTCAGCTAAGCCTCACAAGACGTAAGCCCCACAGGGCAGTTGAGTACGGCGAAGGCGGCGGCCCCCTCCGACAGGGCCGCCGCCTTCGGGCTTTTCCGGTGCCCGTGCAGGAGTGCTCGCGTGCCTACCGGGCCAGCGAGGGACCGGCGCCCGCCGTCGGCTGGGTGCTCTTCTCCACGGGGATCGCCCTGCCGTCCGGACCCACGACCTCCCGGTCGCCGAGCGGCGCCTTCAACTGCACGGTCCGGTGGTAGATCTTGGCGATCATGATGCAGACCTTGTTCGGCCAGGGCGTCGCGGTCACCGTGACCTTCACCTGGTCCGAACTCTCCGAGGCCGCCACCTTGTAGTCGGCGCACACCCCGCTGGTGAAGGCCACGGTGAGGCTCTTCCCGTCGGCCGAGTAGCCGTCCGCCTTCACATCGTGCGGAGCCGCCGTCGCCGTCGAGGTCGGCGTCGGAGTGGGCGTACCGGCCGAGGTCAGATACTTCGGGTCGATCGCCGGATACGTCACCGTGAAGCTGTCCTGCCCACCCGGCTGCCGGACCTCGAACAGCCAGGACGGCACCAGCGTCTGCTTCCCGCTCACGGAGTGCGTGGCGAGCCCGAACACCGCGTGCTCGACGGTCGCCGCGGCCTGCGCGGGCGTGGCGGAGATCGCGGTCGACGATCCGCAGGGCGCCTCCAGCCGGTCCTTCAGCGGTACGGGACTTGCGCAGCCGCCGATGCCCATGCGGTGGTCGGTCCCCGGCGCCGCGTTCAGCAGGGCCAGCGTCTTCTGCGCGCTCAGCACCGGATAGACGTCACCCTTCATCGGCGCCGCCAACTCCCCGCTCCCGCCCACGACTTCACCCTGGGCGCTGACGGTCAGCCCGGTCGTCCAGCCGTGCGTGGGCAGCCCGCCGATCAGCGGTTCGGCGTTCACCATCCGCTGCGCGCCCATGAGTTGACTCGCGTCCACCTTCGCGTCGTCCTGGCCGACGGCCTTGAGGATCGGCGCGGCGGCCCGCTTCGCGACCGCGACACTCACCGGGTCGGTGGCCGAAGTGCCGGGATCCTGCGCGCACTTGAGGGTGTCGGTGCAGTTGTCGGTGCCGGGCGCGTAGCGGTTGAACGTCCACAGGCCCGGCGCCGCCTTGTTCACCTGCAGACTCGGCCCGCTGCCGTCCTGCCCGCCGACCTTCCAGTACTGCCCCTCGGCCACCGGTGTCCCCACGACACCGAGCGCCTTCGCGAGCCGGGCCACATCGTCCTTGGCGACGGCACCCTCCGGTGAGTAGACCGCCGCGGAGCCGGGCCCGGCGGGCAGAGCGCCCTGGGCCTTGTACGTCTCGCCGTACGGATTCGGCTCCCCGGACGCGATCCCGTTCGTACCGCCCGTCGCATACCCGTCGAGCGCGAGCGGCGGGGGAGTGCCGTCGGCACCGGACGCCGCGGATCCCGTCCCGTCCCCCGAACCACCGGAGGACGAGGAGGAGGACGCGAGGTACGCCCCGCCACCCCCGACGAGCAGTACGGCGGCGGCCACGGAGGCGATGACGAGGGGGGACCGGGAGCGGGAACGTGTCGGGTGGTCTTCGTCGGCGCGGCCGGAGATTTCGGAGATTCCGGAGATTTCGGAGACGTCCGAGGCTTCCGGCTGGTCGGGCTGCGACTCAGACGTCACGGGGGTGGGGTGTTCGGAAGCGGCGGCTTCTACGTCGGACGTCTCGGGCTCTGTCTCCTCGGCCGCTGTCCCCTCGGCGGCTGTCCCCTCGGGTTCCGTCTCCTCGGGTTCCGTTCCCTCCGACCGGCCGGCCTCCTCGGGAACGGCACCCTCGTCGTCGGCCACTTCTCCGCCGGCCCCGGTGTCATCGACCTCGGGCCCCTCCACGGCGCCCTTCACGGCGTCCCCCACGCCCGGCACATCATCGGAGGCGCCGATCGCGTCCTCGTTGTCGGGTCGCTCGGTGTTCACCGCATCGCTCCTTCGGCTGCGCAACTGTCCCATGACCCTGACCCGCCCCTGTCAAAGAGGCAGGCAGAAGGGTCGTATCCCGCATCCCCTTTACGGGGGACAGCGATGGGACGCAGCGGGGGAGCGCACGGTTCCCCCTGGCGCGCCGATGGAGCCGACGAGCTTCGAACTCAGTTGCCGTACTCCCCCATCGCGTCGAGCAGCCGAGCCGACTTCGACGGTACCGACACGCCGTGGATGAGGGAGGGGGACACCGGAAGGGCAACGATCCGGTCGGGAACCGTCCAGTGCGGAGCCATCCGCGCGCAGTCGCCACGCAGCGCCGCGAGATCCGCCTCACCTTCGCCTTCGAGGTGGACCGGAACGGGGCCGTCGACTTTGAGGTTCGTCATAGCGGCACCGTACGCACGCTTTACCTCGCGAAGAAAGATCTACTATCGGGTAGTTTTGGCCGCTTCAGAGCCGCCGGGCCGACCGGGTAGCGTGAACTGTCAACGCAGCCTCCCTCAGGAGAGTCCTCGCCGTGCGCATCGCAGTCACCGGCTCCATCGCCACCGACCACCTCATGACCTTCCCCGGCCGCTTCGCCGACCAGCTGGTCGCGGACCAGCTGCACACGGTGTCGCTCTCCTTCCTGGTCGACAACCTCGACGTACGCCGGGGCGGCGTCGGCGCCAACATCGCCTTCGGCATGGGCCAGCTCGGCACCAAGCCGATCCTCGTCGGTGCCGCCGGCTCCGACTTCGCCGAGTACCGCGACTGGCTCGACCGCCACGGCGTCGACACGGACTCGGTCCGTATCTCCGAGACGCTGCACACCGCCCGCTTCGTGTGCACGACCGACGCCGACCACAACCAGATCGGCTCCTTCTACACCGGCGCGATGAGCGAGGCCCGCCAGATCGAGCTGAAGACCGTCGCCGACCGCGTGGGCGGCCTCGACCTGGTCCTGATCGGCGCCGACGACCCCGAGGCGATGCTCCGCCACACGGAGGAGTGCCGGACCCGCTCCATCCCCTTCGCCGCGGACTTCTCCCAGCAGATCGCGCGCATGGACGGCGACAACATCCGCATCCTGCTGGAAGGGTCGGCGTACCTCTTCTCGAACGAGTACGAGAAGGGCCTCATCGAGTCCAAGACCGGCTGGAGCGACGAGGAGATCCTGTCGAAGGTCGGCCACCGGGTCACCACGCTCGGCTCGCGTGGCGTCCGTATCGAGAAGGTCGGTATGGACCCGATCGAGGTCGGCTGCGCGGAGGAGGAGCGCAAGGCCGACCCCACGGGTGTCGGTGATGCCTTCCGCGCGGGGTTCCTCTCGGGGCTGGCGTGGGGCGTCTCGCTGGAGCGGGCGGCGCAGGTCGGGTGCATGCTGGCGACTCTCGTCATCGAGACCGTCGGTACGCAGGAGTACCAGGTGTTCCGGGGGCACTTCATGGAGCGGTTCACGAAGGCGTACGGGGATGACGCGGCGGTGGAGGTCCGGGGTTACCTCGGCTGATTTGTTGTCTGCAGGCGCGTGGGGGCTGGTCGCGCACACGCGGCGGTAGCCGCGTATCGACACAGCCCCGCGCCCCTGTC
>NZ_JAEQAZ010000166.1 GCF_016654115.1 Streptomyces sp. MBT53 | reverse complement strand
CGACGTCACACAGGCCCTAGTGCGGCGACTTGGCGGCGTGCGGACGGGACAGCGTCGACAGCAGCCGCAACCGTGAATCCGTACGTCGGATGTTCGGGATTGCAACGCGCCATGACGACAACCTCACCTTGGTAACGACCTCAGTGAACGGAAGCCTTCCATCCGACAAGAGCCGTGTGAGGACAGTCTGTCCGTAGGCGCGTTAGGCGAGATACCTTGACGCTTCGGCTAGTTGTGATACGAGCCAGCGATTGAGCCACCCGCGGCAGTCGATACTGGGAGAAGCACGTCGCGGCCACCGTACCCCGCGGGGTCTTGCATCAGACCTCCTTCTTTCTTTTCACGACTGCAATTTCTGTGTCAGCACCCATCAGGCCGCCCTGGGGAAGCTCGTGCCGTTCAGCCTGGGGATATCGCTGTTGCTCACCATCCGCCAACAGGGCTCACGGAACCGCGCTTGCGGGCCATGCAGACCGACAGCACCTCGGTTCCATATCCCCCAATCGAGGGATCTGCACGTGATGTAGCTGGAGACTGATGGGCGCATGGGTTAACCTCCTTCCGCCTGGCCTCGGACGCGGCCAGTTCTGGATGCCCGACCCGACCGCTGGGCATCGGCAGAGAACCTACGTCGCTTACCCTTCGTCATTTCCTGTGTGCTGTCGCTGTGTTGACATGCGCCTTCGCTGCCCGGGTCGGGGGGCGGCTTGGAATGAGCGTGCTATGTACAGCATCGACCAGATCAGCAACGCCACCGCCCAGCTCACCGGTGAGTCCTTGGAAGGCGCCCGCTTGCGCCTCGGTGCGCTTCACCGCTTCGACAAGTTGGTCCCTACCGCTTGGACGGACCAAGCGCTGCTGGAGTCCGTGCTCGCTTCCGCGCTGGGCGCGGTGGACGGGCAGACCCGGCCGTTCGGGGTGCGGGAGGCCAAACCCGTGGACGAGGGCCTGGTGCTTCGGGTGGAGCGGTCCGAGGACGTGCAGGCGTTGTTCGGGCTGTTGCCATACCGCACGAAGAAGGGGCCGTGGCGCGGGGCGCGCGGACTGTTCGTGCAGACGGACGGTCCACGGTTGCTGTTCGGGCTCCGCACCTGGCTGTACGAGCGGTCGTGGCGGTCGGCCGAACCGGCGGTGTGGGTGGCCGGACCGCACGGGGAAGACCTGGCTGCGCTGCTGGCCGCCCACGAAGAGCAGGTCCGTGCGGCCGGGCACAGCGTGCAGTGGGATCCTCAGCGTCCCGAGCCTGGGCCCAAGCGGAAAGAGCCAGCCGCGCGCAGTCTTGCGCGCCGGCTCAGCGCCTCCCCGGCGATGGGCAGTGCACTGCTGCGGCGTCCGCGCTTGTGGGACAGTCTGGCCGGCTACGCCGGGGTGCGGGTGGACACCCGGATGACCGACTACGGGCTCGACTGGATCGTGGAATGTCAGGTGACCGGGCCGCAGTTCGACGACGCCCGGCTCATCGAGGTGCTCACGGACGACACCGTGGGCTGCGGCCTGCGTGTCCTGGACCATGTCTGCGGCACCGAGGAGTGCACGGTGCGGCTGGCGCCGCAGCCCGGGATGCGGCGCTGGCGGGGTGTGCTCACCGTGCACAGCCGCCAAGCCTCGTCCGGCCCGCACGTTCAGATGCCCGGTCCACGGCCGCTGACAGCGATCGGTGGTCGCCTCAGCGTCAGCCGTCCGCAGACCAACGCCAGCAGCCCGGACCGCGGTATCCCGGACCGTGGCGGCGCCGTCATCCAGCTCACCGGGGTGCCACGCACCGACGGCATGGGCCGGGACGAACTGTCCTGGGTGGCCGAGCAAATCGCGGCCGTCTGGACGGCCCAGGGCCTTGCCACTGCCGTCGTCCTGATCCAGGACCAGGACCATGGGTTCGACTTCCTCAACAAGGGCCGGCCGACATGGGCCACAGCTCCGGTCCCGGAAACGGCCGAGGGGTGGCGGCGGCTTCGCATCGCCCCGTCGCCCGGAGAACTCTGGACGCTGAAAGTCTCCCGTGACGACGACGAAGCAGTCACCGCCGCGTTGGCGCACGCCCGACGCGCCTACGACCGCGTCATCCTGATCGGCAGGAACGACGACTGGCCCTCGGAAGACCAATCCCTCAACCGGCTCGCCGACGCACGGATCCTCGTGCACCGAGCAGAGCCCTACGAGCGGCGTATCCCACTCCCCGCCGAATCCGGGCAGGACGCCGGGGCCGTGATGCTCACGCCGACCGAATCTGCCGTGCAATGGCGCCAGCAGGAACTGGGCCGATGGACCCCGAAGCGCCCCCTGACCGGGATGCTGCTCGTCAGCCCCATCGGCCAGAACACACCGCCCGACGAGTTCGACCTGGCCGTCGAGGACCAGCTCGCCCGCTACGGGACACCCGTCCTGGGACGCTTCCCCGCCAACCGGGGACTCATCCACGGCCCCGGCCACAGCCCGCACCCGCCCACCGTCCTGGACCCTCAGGCCGAACAGCCAACCCACGCCCAGATGACCACCGCAGCGGACGCTCTCGCCCGTCGCCTGTGGCCTGACTCACCTGTTGCTACCGAGCCGACCGAAGCCCCGGACACCCACGCGACTTCATCCAGCTGACGTCCGTGCAGCGGCGGGGGCGACGGCAGTGCCCGGCCCCGCCGCCACCCAGTCCGTCGACTCCCCGTAGGCGCGCGCCTGGCTAGGCACACAGCTGCCCGCGCTCAGCCCTCTGTTCCGGACCTACACCGAGGATCCGATGCAGCTCCGCCGTAACCACTCGGTAGGCGTTGCCCAACTTGAGGACGGAGACCGGGTACTCCCCCCTCTTCGCCAGGGCGTATCCCGTGCTGCGGCCGATTGTGAGCGCCTTGTTGGCCGTATCGAGGTCGACGGCAACAGGCAGAGCGAGCAGTTCGTCGCGGGTCATCCCTCGGCCAGCCTTTGATGTCGCCATGATGCATTCCGATCGTCAATGCGTGCAGTTTCCGCAGAACATGTATCACTGATGTTGCAGCCACTCATTTTTTCGACGTAAGTTGTAGCCATGACGAATGGAGACTGGTCGCCGAGCTTCACCGCCCTCGTCGCCGAGCAGATGCGCCAGGCCCGCAAGGCCGCCGGCCTCACGGTGGCAGAGGCCGCACAGGCATGCGCGGCACTGGGCCTGGCGGTCCCCAAGACGACGATCACGAATCTGGAGACCAAGCGCCGCACCTCGATCGACCTAGCGGAGTTCCTCGTACTCGCCGAGGTCTACAAGGTCCCGCCAATCAGCCTGCTGTTCCCCTTGGGCGCGGAAGCCTCCGTCGCCGTGCTTCCCGACCGGAAGGTCTCCACCTGGGAGGCCGTCGCCTGGTTCACCGGCGAGACACCGCTGGCCGAGCCCGCGCCACCAGGTTCCGCCCGAGAGGTGCTGGACACATTCCGCGCCCACAGCGACGCCGTGGCCACGGCCGCGACATCCACCCGCCTGGCGAAGGATCGACGCCGGAAGGCCAGCATCACGCTCGACTCCGGTCGGCGCGAGACTCTCCTGGGAGCCGCTGCCTCGTACGAGCAACTCGCCTTTGACGACTGTAGAGAGCTGCGGGAGTTCCGCCAGGCGATGCGGGAACGCGGGCTGATTCCGCCCGCCCTCCCCGCTGATCTCTCGTTCGTCGACGAACCCGACCCCCAGGACTAGCGTGACCAGCACTACCTCCTCCGGCGGCGCAGCCACCCGACGCTGTTCGTGCCGCGATCCAGAAACCGGTAAGAACTACGGCAAGTCGTGTCCCAAACTCGCCAACCGACGCCACGGCACCTGGGCGATACGCCATGAGCTGACCAACCGGTCCGACGGCACCCGCCGGGAGTTCCGACGCAGCGGCTTCGAGACCTCAGCCGAGGCCACCAAGGAACTGAACAAGGTCCGCGCACTGCTCGCCATCGCCGACGAGGACGACCCCGCCGGCCATCTCGCGATCAGCGACGTGCTGGAAACCTGCGCCAAGAACAAGGAACCGCTGCCGGACTACGACGAGACTCGTCGGCGCTACTCGACCGGGCAGAGCCTTCATTCCAAGATCGCTGTCGCGGACTGGCTCGACGAGTGGCTGGCGGGCAAGAAGCGGCTGCGCTCCACGTCCCTCAAGCGCTACGAGAGCGACGTACGCGTACATCTCAAGCCCCACCTGGGGTACCTGCAGCTCGACCGGCTCCGCGTCGCCGACCTGGACAGGATGTTCGAGTCCATCAACGACGCGAACGTGGAGATCATCGAGCAGAACGCCCTACGACGAGCAGCTCTGAACGAGCTGAAGACCATCCCTTGGAAGGGCGCAGAAAACCGCGCTCGCCGCAAGTGGCTCAAGGCGTCCATCGACGAGATGCCGCCCTTCCGTAAGCCCACCCGCACCAACAGCCAGCACACGATCAAGCGCACCTTGCGGGCCGCCCTCAACACCGCGATCGCCCAGCAGATCATCCCGCCGTTCAACCCCGCCGAGCATGTGGAACTGAACCCGGCCTCACGCGCGAAGGCCATGGTCTGGACAGTTGAGCGGATACGCCACTGGCAGCGGACCGGGGAGAAGCCCAGCCCCGTCATGGTCTGGACACCGGAGCAGACCGGCGCCTTCCTCGACCAGGTCGCCACCCACCGCCTCTACACGCTCTGGCACCTAATCGCCTTCCGAGGGCTGCGCCGTGGTGAAGCCTGCGGGCTGCGCTGGATGGACATCGAACTCGCCCACCACTCCATGACCGTCGCCACCCAACTCGTCCAGTCCGGCTGGCAGGTGCACGAGGCGGCCCCGAAGACCGACAGCGGGGAACGCCTGGTCGCTCTGGACGCCGAGTCGGTCGACTCGCTCCGCGAGCACCAGAAGCTCCAGCGTAAGGAACAGGCCCGCTGGGGTGCCGCCTGGAAGACGACCGGCCGCGTCTTCACGGACGAGGACGGCTCGCTCCTGCACCCCGCCAAGGTCTCGCTCATGTTCACGCGTGAGCTGGAAGCCGCCGGCCTGCCCCCGGTCCGCCTCCATGACCTGCGGCACGGTGCCGCGACGCTGGCTCTCGCCGCTGGAGTGGATATCAAGATCGTGTCGGAGATGCTCGGCCACTCGGACACCCACATCACTCGGGACATCTACCAGTCCGTCCTGGACGATCTCGCCCGCGAGGCTGCCGAGGCGGTCGTGAAGCTCGTCCCCCGCCAACGGCACACCCGCACAACGAGGAAGAGCGAGCCTACGCACGAAGCGACCGGGCAAACCGCCTGACCTCGCACCGGCTCGCGACAAAGCCCCCTACCCCGATTCATGCCGTAGCAGGGGGCTGCTCTGTAGGCCGCGTGGGAGGAAGCGCGCCTGGCTACCTGGGCGTCAGGAGCGTACGAGGTTGACCGAGCCGCAGGCGAAGTCGTAACGGATGCCCCCGAAGACGGTGTCGGGGCGGCGGCCGGCAGTGCCGTGGTGGTAGGCGACGACGGCGCTGGTCAGCCATTCCCGGGTCATGTTTAGGTCGTCGACCTCGCGGTGCACGAGGTCCTGGGCCCAGTTCGGGAGGATGCCATCGGGGTTGATCAGGGCGCTGATGAGACCGTCCAGTGCGGCGTGCCGTTCGTCTGCCCGGCTGACGTGACGACGGACGAGTCGGTCGACTGCGGAGGCTCCGCCGTCGGCAGCTGCCGCTCGCAGGTCTGGCTCCTGCAGGAGGCTCACGTCGAGGTCGTGCAGACGGTCGACGTACACAGCCATCAACGCCCGCCGGTCCGCTGGCACTTCCGCGTACGTGCTGGACCAGCCCGCGTGGAAGTAGTCCGCGTCCCAAGCGGGGGTGTTCGCGCGGGGACGCAGGCGGGTCTCGGCATCTCCCGCGGTGACGGTGTGAAGCTCGTCGCCGACTTCGCACCACTCGCTGCTGGTGCCGAACCCTTCCGCGATGGAGAGCCGGAGTTCTTCCAAGTCGCCCCCGTGGGCGCGGAGGAGTTCGCTCGACGTGCTGAGGACCGGCCGGTGAAGCACGATGAGGTCGAGTGGGGAAATGTCAATGACGGCGTCGCGCATGGCGGGCTCCGATTCGGTGATGCGAGGAGATCGTCACCGACAACGAGGGGCCGGGGGGCGCGGTGCGGGCCTTGGGCCGTTGAGGCGATGCGGTGGGGGCTGGGGCCTGGGATCGGGACTCGTACTGCTCGACTCGCCGGAGGAGGACCTGCCGCTCGGCCGGTGCGGCGGTGATCGCGGTGACGGCGGTCGAAGTGTCGTGCAGACACGCTTCGGCGAGGCTGGCGGCCTCGTCCGGGGTGAAGAACGGTGTCAGCCGGGTCTTGACCCGGACAACGACGGGTGACTTGGCAAGGACGAGCAGTGATGATCTACCCGGACAACCAGCCACAACCAGCACGGGGTGACGGCGTCAGACTCGGCGGCAGCGATCTCGAAGCTCGGAGATGATGGCTTTCTCACGCGCGTTGACGGCACCGTCCACAGCGGCCACCCGGTCGGCCACGTCGAGGATGTCGCTCAGATCCCCTGGCTCGGCGTCCATACGCCGCCACACCTCGGCGGGGTCGATATCGACAAGGTGAGCGAGCTGTTCGTCGACGACCTGATGCTGCTCCCGGACCAGCCTCACCAGGTGGCGCATCAACAGCGTCTCATCGTCGGCAATCTTGTGATTCGCTCTGATGACGAGCCACGCGACCCACAGCATCAACTGCGGGTGCCGACTCCGCTTGCTCAGATTCTCGGCGAGTTCGATCACCCGCGCATCGTTCCGGAAGACGGCTTGCGCGTGCCGCCCCGCGAGCAGCGTCGTATAGCGGTTCAACACCACCGCAAGGGGAACGCCGACCACGGGGATACCGATCTTGATGATGTTGCGCTGCAGGAGGTACTTCCCGACGACGGGGAGCCCCTTCGCGGCGGTCAGTACCGCTCCGGAGTAGAAGCGCTTGATCACCGGCCGCACTATGACCGGGACCGCCTTGACCACGCCTTCACGGACCACTTCCCCGCTCTTGATCGTGAAGGCCACTCGTATGAGCTTCCACATGTCATCGGGGTCGGACAGGTCGAGCGGGACCCGGTAGAGAACTGCGATGTCGTAGGCCAGGCGGAGTTGGAGCCGGGAAATGAACGCGACATCGACCATCATGGTCGCGACGGCGGCCGGGACGGTCGCCGTCGCGGCACCACCTAGGCTCCCGAGGGTGGCGACAACGGCCGCCGAGTAGGCCCCGGCAGAGAGTCCACCTTCGAGTGCTGCGTACCGAGCCGCCATCTTGATCCGCTGATCGACGATGGCATCCGCAGGTACACCCTTATATCGCTCCTGGAAGTACTGCCCGTCGACCTTCTCGGTGTAGGAACTCATGGCCTGAGCGCTGAGTTTGGTGAACCAGTTGCCCGACTTGATATCGTCCGCGCTCAGCTCTTTGATGAACTCCCGTAGCTCGGCCCGCTCATCCTCGACAACCTTCCGGTCCGCGTCGTCGTCACGGACGTCGGCAGCGTCGATGGGAGCTTTGGTCATGGCGAGTTCCCCAGGCGATTCCGCGTGCGGCCAGGGTGCCTGGTTTGGACAACCCCGCTGACGTCTCGACACGGTGACTCAGTAACCAGCACATCTGTCGACGGATATCCCGTTGAGCGGCAACCCTAGCGCTTCATCATGCGGCTGGTGCCTGCGCGTCGGCCTCCGCCGTGATCGCCTTCACCGCGATCCCCTGCGTCACATACCAAGGAACCCCGAGTTGGTTCGGCACTGTGAACTGCACCGTGTCGGCCGCTTCACCGCCTCGTCCGCCGCGAGTTCGAGTTACTCGGCTATCCGGTGGCAGGCCCGTTCGGCGACGGCGAGCGTCGCGCCGGCCGTACCTCCTCCAGCTGCTTGGCCAAATGGTCACGCCGCTGTCCGTTCCGCGATCCCGGACTCCACCATGAGACCGGATTCCGGCGCCTCGATCGCCTACACCACGAAGCGGGACGCCATCACGAAGGAACCGCCAAAATCGCCCCGGCCCGCCGCGTCAGACGATCAGGACCGCAGACGCCCGCCCGCAACCTTTACGTGCACGCCCATGGAGCGTCACATCAGCCCCTCCGACCAGCACGTTCGGAGATGGCGAAGGCTCAGTGTGGTCACAGAACTCGGCTGCCTCCGTTCAGCGGCGGTGGTAAGGCAGGTCGTCGCGGCGCAGTGCGAGGTAGGTCTCCGGCGTCGCCGCCTCCAACAGGTCCGGCTGGTCGTCGAGGTCGAGTCTCGGTTCTGCCTGACCGGGCAGGAGATCACTCCACTGGCGGTCGTCGCCGTCCATGTACGCGTCGCGGAGGCGTTCCTGGATGAGTTCGCGTTCCTGCTCCTGTGCTTCACGAAAGACGCGCCGCTGGTTTCGGCGGCGCTGTTCCTCGACTTCTTCGTCCGCGGGCTCGTCGGCGATGCGCTGGTCCTCGGCGCGAAGGCCGGGAGTGCGCTCGGCGATGGACTGGTCCTCGTAGTGGAGTTGGTCGCAGGCGGCGAACAAACGACGTGACATGCCCAGGTGCAATTCGGTGCCAGGGATGCGGTAGGTGAGGAAGTCGTCCAGGCCGATCGCGCGGGTGATGGTACGGCGGGCCTGTTCGTCGTCCGATGAGGATTCGGCGCGAACGGCCGCGCGCATGGCACTGGTTGTCGGGTCGCGTTCCAACGGGGTCGTCAACCCGTCAACAGACCGGCGACGGGTGGAGCGGTCCGCGGTCAGGGCGACAGTCCGAAGCCGGGAAGGGGCAGCGGAGCGCAGGGCGAGGTAGGTCAACATCTGTGCGCGAGCAGTTGCCAAAAGCGCGTCGTCACTCTCACCGAGGTGGTCCTCGGGGCTGCTGGGCGCTGGAGCGGGCTTCCCACTGACCGGGAGCGCCGGCTGTCCAGGGTGGTGGTCGTGGTCGATCGTCACGAACAAGTCGCCCTGGGGCTGGACGGAAGCACCGCACAGGACACGGCGGTGAGCATATGCGTGGAGGACCTTGGTCCCTTCCGCGAGTTGCTCCCACCCTTCGGTGAGCCGGTTCTTACGGACGTTGCCGCCTTTGGCCTCGATCAGCCAGTAAGCATTCTCCGCCTCGTGCACCCCCCACAGGTCCGGAAGTGTGCGGACGGGGTCCTTGAAGTCGCTCTCCAGGGCGGGTACGGGGCCGCCGTCCTCGATGTGCCAGGTCTGGCCCAACCCCATCAACGAGCGGCATGCCCACTCCGCCATCGTCATGCCCAGCCTGTAGCCGAGCATGCTCTTGGCGGAGCGTTCGGTGCCATGCTCGTAGACGGCGTTGACCGTCAGGCGCCGACCCGACGTGTGCGGGAGCGGATGCTTGGGGGTGACGTCGTGGATGCCGAGATAGGCGTACAGCGGGGAGACGCGGGCGACCAGTTCGCCCCGCGCCAGCTTCGGGGCTTGGTGTAGCCAGGGCGTGACGTCTCGGCCCACCTCGGTGGCGGCCTTGACGATCTCCCGCCACGTCGTCGTCGGCGTGTACCAGCCGTCCTTGTCCGGAAACGCTCCTGGCGTGGTCCACGCCCGGTGCTTGGCCGTCCGCCACTGCTTGAACGGCCGCTTGGCCGGCCCGTCACGGAACAGCACGGGTATGTCCACGCTGTCGTCGTAGACCAGGGGCGGGGCGTCGGTCACGTCATCGGAAATCACGCGGCTCACTGTCGCAGTGGCCGTCTATGCGACCCCAACTTGAGTCGCCTCGCATCAATCCTGCACGTCCCTGAACGCTGGGGACGTCAGTCGCGTCCGGCAGGACAGGTGTCCGACACTCGGAGGGCGCCACCGGAATGGAGTGCGACTGGGGCTGACCACACGTGGCCCAGCCGACCCTCTCCAGGCGCCGAGGCACGATGCGTTAAGCCTGGAGGTCTATCCACTTCCCGGCTGGCGGAGGTCCTCAGCCGCGATGGGCTACGACGACCAGGAGTCCCTCCCACCGAACGCCGAAGCCCCCTGGATCCGGTCCAGTCACCGGGTACAGGGGGCCATGTGTAGGCCGCGTGGGACTCGAACCCACAACCAACAGATTAAAAGTCTGCTGCTCTGACCAATTGAGCTAGCGGCCCGCGCGGCCCCAGCATAGCTGTACGGCCGGGCCGCTCTCACAGCGATATCCACGATGCCGCGAGCGGAGTCTCGCTACTCGCCACGATCAGCTGTTGTCGGGGCTTCACAACGAAGACGTAAGCACGCAACTTGAGCGGCAGCCGAGAGCGAGGGCGCTCGTTCACCGGCCCGCGCGCCCCCTCTGCACGCCCCTTGCCCGAATGCGCTCCCCTCGCGCTCCCCTGGCCATCGGGCGCCCGGTGGAGCGATCGGACAGCAACTGGAAATTCCCGCGTAGCAGCAGGTCAGATGGGGTATCAAGGCGACTCGACGGCGCACCGGCGATCCGACCACCCGGTCCACCCAATGAATTAAAAGTCCACTGCTCTGCCAATTGAGCTAAGGGTCCTCGCGATGTTGCCTCCCCGAGCATAGCGGGACGTGGCCGTGTCTCCGATCGGGTATCGGGGACACGGCCGTGCCGGATGAAGGGAAGGGTGTGGGGAGGGGTGCGGGGAAGGGTGCCGGGCTGGTCCGGAGTGTTACGGATCTACCGGTTCGGGTGCCCCCGCTCGCGCCGCCTCCCGCGCCTTCGTGCGGGCATGCTCCGGGTTCAGGAACCAGTGTCGGGCCGAGGCGCTCCACCAGGCCGCCGCGAAGCCGAGCACGACCAGTACCGCCACCGGCGCGTAGTTGAAGGACTCCCAGGTGACCGGGGAGACCTGCGGCAGCATGAAGAGGATCGTGATCACGACCACCCAGATCACCGACACGACCCCGATCGGCCGTGACCACCGGCCCAGGTGCCACGGCCCGCGCCGGAAGTCGTCCCCCTTGCCCAGCCGCAGCAGCGTCGGGATGACGTACGCGATGTAGAGGCCGATCACCGCGATGGACGTGACCGCCGCGTACGCCGTCACATTGATCAGGTAGGGGAGGCCGAGGACCAGTGCTCCGGCCGCCGCCAGCCAGACGGCCGCGACGGGGGTCCGGGTGCGCGGGCTCACGGTGTGCCAGACGCGGGAGAACGGGAGCGCGCCGTCGCGTGAGAAGGCGTAGATCATGCGGCTGTTGGCCGTCACCGACGCCATTCCGCAGAAGAGCTGGGCGCCGATCACCACGAGGAGCAGGAGCTTGCCCGTGGTCGCGCCGAGTGCGTCGAGGAGGATCTGGGCCGGGGGCGCCCCCGTCGCCGACGTCCGCTCCGCCTCGTACGACTGGATCGCGTACGTGAAGCCCAGGAGGAGGACGAAGCCGGCTATCCATGACGTCCAGATGGAGCGGACGATGCCCTTCGGGCCCGCTGTCGACGCGTCGTGGGTCTCCTCCGTCATGTGGGCGGAGGCGTCGTAGCCGGTGAAGGTGTACTGCGCCATCAGCAGGCCCAGCAGGACGACGTAGACACCGCTGCCCCAGCCCGTGTGGTTCACGAACTTCGTGAAGACGAAGGTCGTCGACTGGTGGTGGTCGGGGACGAAGGTCAGCGCGCCGACGATCACGCCGACGCCGACCACGTGCCACCACACGCTCACGCTGTTGAGGATGGCGACGATACGGACGCCGAACGTGTTCAGCAGGCCGTGCAGGATCAGGATCGCCGCGAACAGGAGGACCGTGCGGCCCGGGGTGACCTTGAAGTCGAACTGGAGGTTCAGGTACGCGCCCAGGAACGACGCGGCCCCGAAGTCGATGCCGGCGGTCACCGCGACCTGGCCGAGCACGTTGAACCAGCCCGTGAACCAGGCCCAGGCCGCGGCCGTGCGCGGGGGTGCCAGGCGGTGGGCCCAGAAGTACAGACCCGCCGAGGTCGGGTAGGCCGAGCAGATCTCGGCCATCGACAGGCCGACGAACAGCGTCATCAGGCCTACGGCCACCCAGCCCCAGACGATCACGGCCGGGCCGCCCGTGGTCATGCCGAAGAAGTAGAGCGTCAGGCAGCCCGACAGGACCGAGATGATCGTGAAGGAGACCGCGTAGTTGGAGAACGCCGACATGCGGCGGGCGAGAACCTGCGTATAGCCGAGCTGGGCAAGAAGTTCCTCGTCGGAGAGACCGGAGTCACCGGGAGCGTCTCCCTTTGACAGCCCACTCGCTATGGCGTCATCTGTCATGCCCCCAGCGATTCCCTCGCCGGGGGCGTGACATGCGTCACTTAAGGAATCGATAAGGACTCGATGTGGCCAAAAAACGCCCTAGAAGTCACATACGAGTCGCAGACGACTCACATCAGGAGACGCCCTTGTAGCCGCTCCACCCGCCCGAGACCTTCACCCGCGCCCCGAACGACCCCTTCCCGTCACCGCTGTTGCGGAACAGGTTGCCCGCCGAGTCCCGCTCCACCAGGTCCGCCTTCCCGTCCCCGGTGATGTCCCCGACCCCGACGACCGTGTCGTACGAGCCGCCCCACGCGCCGAACAGCTTCACCCGCGCCCCGAACGTGCCGTGGCCGGTGCCGTAGTAGCGGTAGACGTTGTTCGACCTGTCCTGCGCCAGCAGGTCGCCGACGCCGTCGCCGTTCACATCACCTACGCCGACGACCTTCTTGTACGTCTTCCAGTCGGCGTACAGCTTCACCCGCGCCGACAGCTTGCCCTCGCTCGTGCCCTTGTACAGGTACACGGTCCCCGTCGACGCGCTCCGCGCGATCAGGTCCGGGCGGCCGTCACCGCTGATGTCGCCGGGCGCGGTGAGCACGTCGTACTGGTTCCAGCCGCTCGTCCCGAGTGACGTGTACGCCGTCGACGGCTTGAGCGCCGCGTCGCAGGCCGGTCTGTACGCGCGCAGGGCGCCGCTGCTCAGGCGGACCAGGACGTCGTTGCAGCGGTCCCCGTTCAGGTCGCCGAAGGGGACCGCCTTGATGGTCGTCGGCCAGCCGGTGCCCGTGACCTTTCCGGCGAACGTGCCCTTGCCCGTGCCCAGTTGATACGTCAGCGCGCCGGACGAGTTGAGCGTCAGCAGATCGCCGATGGCGTCGCCGCCGACCTGGTCGTGGCGCGCCGGGGAGCCGCCGCGCACCGCGACCGTGCCGCTCGCCGTCAGCGGGACGCCGACCCCGTCGGCCGGTGCGACGGACAGCGTCCAGTCGTACGACCCGTTCGTCAGGAGCCTCGCCCCGAAGGACGCGGCCCAGCCGACCTTCAGCTCGCCGCGTGCCGCGCCGCCGTCCCGCGTGTCCACGACCTTGCCGGTGGCCCGGTCGCGCACGGTCAGCCGCCAGCTCGCGGACGGCTTCGACAGCAGCACGGTGGCCAGGGTGTCCTCGGTCGTGTCGCGCTCGTGCGCCTGGACGGAGGGGGCCGCCTCGACCGGGGCCAGCAGGCGCAGCGGCTGCTGGGTGACGCCGGTCGGGACGAGGTGGACGCGCTCCTGGTCGTCGACGTAGGCCACGTTCCCGGTCGACTCGTCGACCGTCCAGCGGACCTCGCGCTGGGAGACGCCGGTGTCGGGCAGCGCGCCGATCACCCGGCTCACGGGGGTGCCGTCGGCGAACGTGGTGAGGACCAGCTGCCCGGCCTGCCTGTCGTGCGTGACGACGAAACCGTCGCCCAACTCCGCCTCACCTGACGGAACTTGGATGGATCTCTTCGCCGTACGGTCGTAGACGCCCGCCGTGCCGTCGGGGCAACTCCAGTACAGCCAACGGCCGTTGGCCCGCAGTTCGGTGGGTGCGCAGCCGGCGTCGGTGGTGAGGGTCTCGGTGGTCTTCCCGGTGGTGAGGTTGTAGGCCGTGAGGGTGCCGGGGGTGGCGCCCGGGGTCCACAGAGTGTCGCCGGAGAGGGCGGCGGCGCCGGGGGTGCGGGTGACGGCCGGGTTGCCGTCGTTGCCGATCCGGTAGACGGTCTGCGCGGTCGCCGTGGTGTGGATCAGGTAGCGGCCGGAGACGTCCGTGATGCGGCCGCCCGCGGGGACCGTGCGCTCCCAGAAGGTGTACGGGGCGGGCCCGTTGACGCGGATACGGTCGCTCGTCGTGGTGTCCTTCGTCAGCCAGGCGGCGCGGCCGTCCGCCGTGCCGTACAGCTGGGAGCAGCCGAGTTCCGTCACCGGGCAGGTGCCGAGGTTCAGTTGGGCGCCGTCGAACGACGAGCGGGCGCCGAACTCGGGCGTACCGGTCACGGCGACGGTCCGCAGGTAGTCGTCGCGGTATCCGTTCGGGCCACCGGTGTCGGCGACGAGGAGCCGCCCCTGCTCCAGGGACAGCCCCTGGATCCTGGTCGGCGGCTTGGGCAGCGCCCTGACCTGAGTGACGACCGGGACGCCCGCGGGGCCGGGCTGGATGCGCTGGATGCCCCAGTCGTCGCTCCCGGTACGGCCGATCTTCACGGCGTTGCCGTCGGGGCCGACCGCGATCCCGGACAACGACCACGGCATGAGGGTCACCGAGGCGCCGCCGTCGATCGGCTGGGCCGTCACCGCACCGGTGCCGTTGACCAGCCAGTCCCCCACGAGCGCCAGATCGGACGTCGCGTTCACGCCGTCGCTGACACCCTTCAACACCACCTCGGCCGGGGTCGCCGACAGGTCGGCGCGCGGCAGCACCAGCACCTTGGCCTTGTCGTAGGCGGCGACGACCACGCGGTCCTGGGACGCGTACACATGGGTGTACCCGAGGGGCAGCGGACCGCTCGTGCTCTGCACCTGCCCGGTCTCCCGATCCACGGCGATCAGCACCTGCTGTCCACCCAGCGAAGCGCGGAGGAACACGCTCGTGGCGTCCGCGCCGGCCGGCAGACCGACGATCAGGCCCGCCGGTCCGCCCGCGACGGTCACGTCCCGGGTGGTCCCGTCGGGGCCGGGGGTCAGCAGATGCACGATCCGGGTGCTGGTGCCGTCCTCGGCGGTGGAGTTCCGGAAGGCGAGGGTGAGGTTGTCGAAGGCGCTCAGGACGCCGAGGCCCGCCGGGACCTGGAGACTCCGGGTCGTACCGTCGGTCGGGTCCCAGAACTCGAACCGGCCGCCGGGGTACTGGTACGCCAGGACATCGGTACCGGTCGCCCGGGTGGTCGCCCCGGTCCGCACCGGCACGGGCACCGCCACACTGTCCGAGTAGCGCGTCCACAGCGTCGGCGTGACGCCCTCCACCCGGTGGAAGACGCCCTGCGCCCCGGCGCTGTCGTGGCCGCCCTGGGTCGAGGACGCGAGCAGCGCGGCCGAGGTGTAGGTGCCGCGCAGCGTGGCCGGTACGACCGTCTCCTGCGCCTCCCCCACCGCGAACGCGGGCGCCGGCAGCAGTGGGCCGAGCCCGGCCGCGAGCACGGCCGAGACGGCGATGCCTGTGAAGACACGACGAGCCAAAGTTTCCCCCCGGAAACAGACCTGAACCCCATGGAAGTCGGCTGATCATACAGTCAACACACAGACAAGAACGCGCAAAAATGGCCCCCGCCCGATCCCGGGCGGGGGCCATCTCAGTGCTGCGCTACGTCACTTGACGTCAGCCGTCGACGTCAGCCGTTGCGCTTCCAGCGCGGCTTGTCGTCGCGGCGGCCGAAGGTGCCGGTGCCGGTACCCGTGCCGGTCGTGCCGCGGTGGCCGGACGGACGGTCGTGGCCGCCGGCGCGGAAGCCGGGGCGGTCGCCCTGGCGGTCACGGTTGAACGGTCGGTCGCTGCCCCGGTGACCGGTCGCGGGACGGTCGTCGCGACGGAAGCCGCCACGGTCACCGCCCGACGGACGGTCGTCCCGGCGGAAACCACCGGACGGACGGTCGTCACGACGCTCGAAGGAACGCCCACCACGGTCGCCGCCCGAGGGACGGTCGTCGCGCCGGAAACCACCCGAGGGACGCTCGTCACGACGGTCGAAGGAACGCCCGCCGCGGTCACCGCCCGACGGACGGTCGTCGCGCCGGAAACCACCGGACGGACGGTCGTCACGACGGTCGAAAGAACGGCCACCACGGTCGTTGCCACCGCGGTCGTCACGACGGTCGTCGCGGCGGAAGCCACCGGACGGACGGTCGTCACGACGCTCGAAGGAACGCCCACCGCGGTCGCCGCCACGGTCGTCCCGGCGGAACCCGCCCGACGGACGGTCGTCACGACGGTCACGGCGCTCGTAGTTGCCGCGGTCGTCACGCTGCTGACGCGGACGGTCGTACGACGACTCCTCGCGCACCGGCGCCTCGGCGACCGGCTCGGCGGCAGCCGCCTCGACGACAGCCGCTGCGGCCTCGGCCACCGCGACCTCCGGGTCCTCGCCCCGCTCGCGCGCGGCACGGGCGACCAACCGGTCGGACTCCTCACGGAGTTCGGCGGCACGGCGGGTGGCCCGCTCCAGCTCCTTGGTGAGCTGGACGACCTCGCGCTCGGCCTGCTGCGCGGCGTCGCCGGCCGACTGGGCCTGGACCTCGGTCATCGAACGGGCGCCGGTGATCTCGGCGACCTCGGGCTCGAACGCCGTACCGGAGTTGATGATGTGACGCCCGGCGTCGACGCCCGCGTCCTCCATCAGCCGGAAGATCTGGCGCCGCTGGTGCGGCAGCGAGAGGGAGACGACGGTGCCCGTACGACCGGCACGCGCCGTACGGCCCGCGCGGTGCAGGTAGTCCTTGTGGTCGCCGGCCGGGTCCACGTTCAGGACCAGGTCGATGCCGTCGACGTGGATACCGCGGGCGGCCACGTCGGTCGCGACCAGCGCGTTGACGTAACCCTCCTTGAAGTCCGCCAGCGTCCGCGTACGGGCGCCCTGCGTCATGCCGCCGTGCAGCGCGTCGGCCTTCACACCGGCGTCGCGCAGCTGCTCGGCGATACGGTCCGCGCCCAGCTGGGTGCGGACGAAGATGATCGTGCGGCCCTTGCGGGAGGCGATCGCGGCGGTGACCGGCGCCTTGTCCTTGGGCTTCACGATGAGGATGTGGTGGGACATCGTCGTGACGTTGCCCTGCGCGCTGTCGACCTCGTGCGTGACCTCGTCGGTCAGGTAGCGCTTGACCAGCGTGGAGATCTCGTTCTCCATGGTCGCCGAGAACAGCATGCGCTGGCCGCCGGCCGGGATCTGGTCGAGCAGCTCGGTGACCTCGGGCAGGAAGCCCAGGTCGGACATCTGGTCGGCCTCGTCGAGGACCGCGATCCGCACGTCCTCGAGGGAGCAGGCGCCGCGGTTGATGATGTCGCGGAGGCGGCCGGGAGTGGCCACCAGCACATCCACACCCCGCTCGAGGGCGTAGATCTGGTTGCCCATCGACGTGCCGCCGCAGACGACCTTCATCTTCAGGCCGAGGACGTCGCCGTAGGGCTGGAGCGCGTCGGCGACCTGCATCGCCAGCTCGCGGGTGGGGGTGAGGATGATGCCTCGGGGGCGCTTCTTCTCGGTGCGGCCGCCGGACAGCGTCGCGAGCAGCGGCAGACCGAACGAGAGGGTCTTGCCGGAGCCGGTGCGGCCACGGCCGAGGATGTCCTTGCCGGCCAGGGCGTCCGGGATGGTCGCCGCCTGGATCGGGAAGGGGGCTGTCACGCCGTTCTGCGCGAGCTTGCGCACGATGCCGTCGGGGAGACCGAGCGACGCGAACGTCACCTCGGGAGCCTCCACGGCGGTGTCTACGGCCGTCTCGGTGCCCTCGTTCTCGTTCTCGGGCATGACGACGTGATCAGTACTGGAAATGGACATGCGAATGCGAAACCTTCCGGAGTCTCCGTCGGCACGCGCCCGTCAACTCCGTGATTCGCTATCGACCGCCTCAATGCGGTCCGCCACGGCAAGGGAGAGTACGCGCCACACGGCGCGCTCTACAGTGGCGCCGGGCAATGGGATCAAACGATCTACCACCTTACGCACCTACCACCCCCCAACGCAAACCGGTCCTCCTTGACGTGCGTCACACCCGCCCCTACGCCGGCGACCCGGCCGCCGGCGCGGGCTCCCGGTCCACGAGCTGCGGTACGGGGTCCTCGTGGGCCGAGGACGAGGGCTCCGCGACGGTCGGGTCCGGGGACGGCTGCTGCTGGCTCGGCGTCGGGTCCGGGGGCGGCGGCGTCCGCGACGGGGTCGGCTGCGGCGCGGCCGTGGTCGGCACCCCCGGCTTCGCGCTCGTCCCCGGTCTGGGCGCGGTGGAGGCGGACGGACTCGCCGCACCCCCCGGCGCGGACGGCGAGGCCGAACCCGACGCGGACTCCCCCGGCTTCGGCTTCCCGTGCCCGTGCTTCCCGTCCCCCGCCAACCCGTCGTACCCGAACCCGCCCCCCGGCGCACCCGAACCGCCGTCGGGCACGTCACCGGCGTGCCGCCCGGCCGAGTGCGAGGGCTTGGCACCGCCGCCCGCGTCGTCACCCACGCTCATGCAGCCGGCGGCAGCGGCGACGACGGCGACCGCGGCGGCCAGACGGACGGGTACGTACATGGGGCGCACGGGGCCACCTCCGAGGGCGGAAAAAGGAGTCACCCTCTCAACTCCCGCCGCCCACCGGAAGACACGCGCCCGACACCCGTCACCCATTTCTGGCCGGGACTTGCCCCACGCCGGTGGCCCATTCCTGGACGGGACTTGTCCCACGCCGGTGGCCCATTCCTGGACGGGACTTGCCCCACGCCCGTGGCCCATTCCTGGCAGGGACCTGCGCCGCCTCAGTCGCCCGTACCTGGCAGGGGTCTGCCCCACCCCAGTCGCCTGTTCCTGGCCAGGGCTTGCCCCGCACCCGTCACCCACTCCCGACCGGGACTTGCCCCACGCCCGTCGCCCATTCCTGGACGGGACCTGCCCCACCCCAGTCGCCCGTTCCTGGCCCCAGGGCCTGCCCCGCGCCCGTCACCCACTCCCGACCGGGACCTGCCCCGCACCCGTCGCCCACTCCTGGCAGGGACTTGTCCCACGTCCGTGGCCCATTCCTGGACAGGACTTGCGCCGCCTCAGTCGCTCATTCCTCGCCGGGACTTGTCCCGCACCCGTCGCCCATTCCAGGCAGGGACTTGCGCCGCCTCAGTCGCCCACTCCTCGCCGGGCCTGCCCCGCCCGCCTCGCCCACTCCCGGCCAGGCGTGCCCCGCCCCAGTCACCCACTCCCGACCGGGA
>NZ_JAEQAZ010000165.1 GCF_016654115.1 Streptomyces sp. MBT53 | reverse complement strand
AGCTTGTGCAGGTCTGCCTGTGCATGTCCGACCGCCCCGTGCGGGTCGGTCGGCCGACGTCAGGCAGGTCCGTGCGGGTCGGTCGGCCACTGGTCGGCCGACCTCAGGCAGGTCCGTGCGGGCCGGTCGGCCCACGACGGGCAGGCCTGCGTGAGCCGGTCGGCCGACGACAGGCGGGCTCGCGCGGGCCGACCGACCCACGACCGACGGGCCCGCACGAGCCGGTCGGCCAGCAGCAGCCTGGCTCGCGTGGGCCATCCGGCCCACAGCCGACAGGCCCGCACGGGGCGGTCGGACATGCACAGGCAGACCTGCACAAGCTGGTCAGCCAGCAACAGCCGAGCTCGCGCGGGCCGACCGACCCACGACCGACAGGCCCGCACGAGCCGGTCGGCCGGCAGCAAGCAGGTCCGCGCAGACCGGTCGGACATGGACAGGCAGACCTGCACAAGCTGACCGACCAACGTCAGGCAAGTCCGCGCAGGCCGGACGGACCAAGACCGGCGGACCTGCACAAGGTGGCCGACCAACGTCAGGCAAGTCCGCGCAGGCCAGTCGGACCAGGACAGGCAGACCTGCACAAGCTGGTCAGCCAGCAACAGCCGGGCTCGCGCGGGCCATCCGACCCACGACCGACGGCCGACAGGCCTGCACGAGCCGACGGCCGACGGCGAACAGGTCCGCGCGGGCCCGTCCGACCAGGGCCGACGGGCCCGCCCAAGCCGGTCGGTCGACGGCAGGCCCGCCTTTGCCGCGCGGGCAGCCTGCGATGGGCGAGCCCTCTCGGATTGGGCGGCCGACGACAGACGGGCCCCCACGCGTGCCGATCAGCCGGTGATCGAGTCCAGTTGTTCCGCCGCCGGGCGTAGCGTCCACAGGTCGCCGCCGGGGGGTGTCTCCAGTTTCGGTACGGCCGCCTTGGCCCGGGCGTCGCCCGCGTCGGCCGCCGCGTGGACGATGTCGCTCGCCGCGTAGCGGTAGAACTCCAGCTCCGGGTGCGGCCACGTGGCCGTTCCGGTCGCGGCGGGGAGTAGGTAGTCCACCGCCTTCAACAGGTCTTGGCCGTCCGGGCCTTGGTAGGTCCACAGGTTCACGCCGACATGGCGGCCGATGGCCGCGAGCCGGGTGTACGCGACCAGGTCGAAGGTCGAGTAGTGCCAACTCCGGGTCCGCGCCAGCTCCTGCGGCTGGCTGCCGTCCACAGCGATCTGCGGGTCGATGCGTTTGGCACGCGCGTCCAGCACGGTCTGCCTGGCCAGCGCCTTGTCGCCGGTCGCGTAGGCGAGGGCCGCCAACTCCATGTCGTAGAAGGTGCCATGGTTGTTGGCGGCGGCGCCCTCCTCCTTGCCGAAGGCGCTGTTCTTCAGCCAGCCGAGGAAGTCGGAGTTCCACCCCGCCATCGCCGCGCGGTCCGTCTTCGTCCAGCCTGGCGCGCCGGTGCCGAGGATCGCGATCGCGTCGACGACGCTGGTGTACGACTGCGAGAAGTCGATGATGCCGATGGCGCGGCCGTCGTACTTGCAGGGGATGAACTGGGCGTGGTTCAGGTTGGGGTTCATCCTCGTGGCCGGGTCGAGGAACCAGGTGCGCAGGATCTGGTCGGCCTTCTGCGCGTAGCGCTTGTCGCCGGTGTAGTACCAGGCGAGCGCGAGGTCGTAGGTCGAGTCGAAGACCTTCTCGACGTCCTGGCGGTCGGTGCCCGTGTCGACCTCGGGGTTGCGCTGGCCGTCGCGCTGGACGTACGGGCAGCCCCAGGGGTTGGCGGCGGTCGGGGTGGTCGTGGGCCACCAGTACGGGGCCTGGCTCAGGTAGTCGTGAACATCGCCGCCGGGGGCGGGTTTTGGTTTGTCGACGACCGTCCAGGGGCCCTGGTGCAGCCAGTTGTCGGCGCGGGTCGTCAAGTTGCGCAGAGCGCGCCGGAGTTGGGGGTCGCCTCGGTCCAGCCGGAGCTTGGTCTGCTGGAGGCGGGCGCCGTCGAGGACGGCGGTCTTCGGGACCGCGGGCGCCGCGTGCGCGGAGGCGGAGGCGGAGGGGACGAACACTGCTGTCAGCACGGCCACGGCCGCGAGCAGAACACCGAGACGGGGTCTGGCACTCATACACCGACTCCAATCATGTATATGAACAATGTTCATGAATGGAACCGTGCGAGCGTAAGACGATGCACCGGTCGTGACAATGGTCCGGACCGGATTCACGTACGGAGATGAGATTCAGCGCGCCAAGTCGTAGGCGTACGACGCCGTGAACGTGCCGGCCGCGCCCTTGCAACCGTCCGACTCCCCCGGCAACTTGACCCACAGATAGCCGTCGATCCGCGACTCCCCGGTGTCCAGGGTCGGCGCCCGGCCGATCTTCCGGCCCGCCGGGTCGCACCACTGGCCGTCGGCCGGGGCGCCGTTGCCGTTGCGGCTGGTGTCGATGACGGCGCCCAGGCCCGCGGGGCCGCCGAGGGCGGCGAGCACCTGACGGTCGTAGGCGATCTCGGCCGAAGTGGCGTGGAAATTCGAGACGTTGCTGAAGATCCCGTCGGAGGAGGCGGCGGAGGCCGCGCCCGCCCGCCTGAGCAGGGACGCCTGCTGCCCGGCCGGGTTCCAGTCGGAGTGGCCCGCGTCGTAGTACACGCGAGCCTTGGGGTCGGCGGCCTTCAGGACGCGGCCCGCACGGGCCAACGCCGCGAAACGGTCGGCGCGTTGGCCGTCGGAGAGGCAGTCGGACTGGGCTATGGAGTCGGGTTCCAGAATCACGACGACCTCCCCGGAGCCGAGTCCCGCCGCGAAGTCGTCGATCCACGCGTCGTACGCGTCGAAGTCGTCCGCGCCGCCCTCGGAGGCCCCGCCGCAGTCCCGGTCCGGGATCGCGTACGGCACGACGACCGGCACCCGGTCCTGGGCGGCGGCGCCCGAAGTGACCGCGCGGACCCGGGAGGTGATCGTCGACGGCGTGAAGTCCGCGAACCACACGGCCGCGGGCTGGTCGGCGATCCGGTCGGCTATGACCTCGGCGCGGGGGTCGTCGGGGTGGGCACGGACCCAGTCGAGAACCTGGGACTCCGGGTGACGGTAGAGACGGGGAGAGACGGTGACAGTGGCGGTGCGTCGCGGCTTCCGTACGGCGCCGGTCGCGGCGGTCTTCTTCGGGTGGGCGGACGAACTCGCCTTCGCGGACGGGGAGTTCGACACCGATGGCACGTCGGGCAGTGGCACCAGCAGTGTCGCGCCGCTCGCGTCGGGCCGGGCCGTGTTCGTGTCGCGCTCGTCGTCCAGCGCTCTGATCATCCCGGTCACCGTGCCGACCGCGACCACGACCGACGCGGCCACGACCAGCGCGCTCCGCCGGGCGGCCCGGCTCCGCCGTCGGCCACGCGAACCTGACACGCTGCCCCCTCGCGCCGCGCCCGTTCCCCCGTTCTGGGGAAGTGTCGGGCCCGGCGGCACCTCGGCCAGCCTAGGACTGGGACGCTGCCCCCATGGGGCAATTGGCACACTTCACCACACCCGTGGACAAGGTCGTCTCCCGGCTGCGCACGCTCGACGAGGAGCTGCCGGCCCGGGACGGGATCGCGGTGTTCAACCGCGTCTACCTCGCCGTCACGGAGGCCGTCGACCGGAGCGTCGACGCCGGGCGGTTCACGGACGCGCGGGCCGCGATCACGCTGGACGTACGGTTCGCGGAACGCTATCTGGCGGCCGTGGACGCGGTCGCCGACGGGCGCCGCGCGCCCGCCTGTTGGCGCCCGCTGTTCCAGCTGCGCCGCCATCCCGGTGTACGCCCGCTGCAGTTCGCCCTGTCGGGCATCAACGCGCACATCGGCCACGATCTCGCGCTCGCCGTCGTGGACGCCTGTCGTACGCTCGACTGCGAACCGGCCGATCTGGAGGACGAGTTCGACCGCGTGGGCGATCTCCTCGTCTCGCTGGAGGAGCACGTCCGCGAGGAGCTGATGCCGGGTCCCGACCTGTTCCAGATCGCCGATCCGCTGACCCATCTGCTCGGCTCATGGAGTCTGGAGCGCGCCCGGGACGCCACCTGGACGGCGGCCCGGGCGCTGTGGGCGCTGCGCGGACTGCCCGATGTCGCCGAGGAGTTCACCGAACGGCTGGACGCGGCGGTGGGGCTCGCGGGCCGCATGATGCTCACGCCGCTGCCGGACTGATCCGGCCATAGCGGGAGACAGGACCCTCCGTGGGGCATCGTGAGAGTTGCGTCGACGGCTGGAATGCCTGGCATGCCGGGCGTCCCGTGGCCCGACGAGTACCGCTCGGGCGCCGAACCCCTGGTGACGCCGGCGTTGGCCGTGTCGGCCACCCGGCGGGCCCGGCTCGGCACCAGTGTGCTGGTGGCCCCGCTGCACGGACCGTTCCAACTGGCCCGGACGCTCGGCACGTTGGACGCGGCGAGCGGCGGCCGGGTGGTGGCCGGGCTCGGTACCGGCTGGTCGCTCGACGAGTACGCGGCGGCGGGGATCGCCCCGTTCGAGGACCGGGGCAGGTCCCTGGACGAGGTGCTCGCCGTGTGCCGCGCGGTGTGGGGCCCGGACCCGGTGGTGTACGAGGGCGAGTTGAGCACCGTCGCTTCGGCGGTGGTCGGCCCGAAGCCCGCCCGGCCGATCCCCGTGCTGCTGCCCGCGATGAGCAAGGAGGCGAAGATCCGTCTCGTCGACCGGGCCGACGGCTGGCAGCCGGTGGCCATGGGTGCGGAGCAACTGGCCGCCGAATGGCGGGCGTTGCGCGAGCCGGCCGCCGAGCGCGGCCGTGCCGAGCCCCTCCAGTCGGTGGCCCGGATCAATCTGCGGTACACGCCGAAGGCGTACGAGGGCGCGGAACGTCCGCCGTTCCACGGCGACTTCGACCAGATCGTGACCGATCTCGTGGCGCATGTCGAGGTCGGTCTCGACGCGTACTTCTTCGAGTTCGCCGGTGCCCCGCGCGACGCCGAGGAACTCAAGGATCTCGCCGCCGAGCTGTACCCGGCGGCCCGCGCCGCCGGGGTCTGAACTCCCCTCAGTCCTCCGGCAGTTCGACCGGCGCGATGTCGTCGTAGACGTCTCCCGGGCCCGGGTTGGTCGGGTCGGTCGTGCCGCCGAGCTGGTGCATGACGCCCCAGACCGCGTTCAGCGCGGTCTGGACGGCGCCCTCGGCCCAGCCGGCCGTCCAGGAGATGTCGTCGCCGGCGAGGAAGACGCCCCGCTTGTCCTCGGGCAGCCGGTCCTGCATGAAGTGGGTGAACAGGCGCCGCTGGTAGCGGTAGTGGCCGGGCAGGTTGGCCTTGAACGCGCCCATGAAGTAGGGCTCGTTCTCCCAGGAGACGGTCACCGGGTTGCCGATGACGTGCTTCCTGATGTCGACCTTGGGATAGATCTCGCCGAGCGACTTCAGCATGACCTCCATCCGCTCGTTGGCCGACAGCGGCAGCCACTTGAGGCTGTCGTCGCACCAGGTGTACGAGAGGCAGATGACGGCCGGCTTGTCCGGGCCGTCGTCGAGGAGGTAAGTCCCGCGCGTCATACGGTCGGTGAGGGTCATCGACATGACGTCCCGGCCCGTCTCCTCGTCCTTGTCGAGCCAGAACGGGCGGTCGACGGGCACGAAGAGCTTGCTGGACTCCATGTAGTGGGTGCGCTCGATCGCCGTCCAGTGGTCGATCGGGAAGAGCGAGTCGTCGCAGGCGATCTTGGAGAGCAGCATCCAGGACTGGGCGGTGAAGATCGCCGCCCGGTAGGTGCGGATGTCGCCGTTCGCGTCCGTCACGGTGATCTGGTTGCCGGCCGTGCGGTGCAGCCGGGTCACGGCCGGGCGCGGCTCGCCGTTCACGTGCAGGGACGCCAGCGAGGTGCCGTAGGGCCAGTGGACGATCTTCTGCGGCTCGCGGTCCCAGAGCCTGAGCGGGAGTTGCTGGGAGCCGCCGACGATGCCGCGGTGGTGGTCGTCGGCCTCGGTGTAGACGACGCGCAGGATCTCGAGGATCGAGTTGGGGAAGTCGGTGTCCCAGCCGCCGGTGCCGAAGCCGACCTGGCCGAAGATCTCGCGGTGCCGGAAGGACTTGAAGGACTCGGCGTCGCAGAGGAAGCCGTAGAAGGTCTGGTTGTCGAGTTTCTCGACGAGCTTCGACCAGATCTCGCGGATGCACGGGACGTCGCGTTCGCGCATGGCGCGGTTCATGTCGGAGAAGTCGGCGCCCTCTTCGAGGCAGGCGTTCCAGGCGTGCATCACATCGCGGTAGACCTGCGGGAGATCGTCCACGGTGGTCGCGTAGTGGGACTCGCCCTTGAGGTCGACGACCGTCGAAGGGGTCGCCTCCGCAAGGGGGTTGGGGAACGGGCGGGTCTCGAGTCCCACCAGGTCGATGTAGTGCTGGAGCGCGGTGGAGGAGGGCGGGAAGCGCATCGCGCCCATCTCGGCGGTCAGTTCCTCCGTGCCGGGGCCCTCGAAGCCGACGGTACGCAGCCGGCCGCCGATCTGGTCGGCCTCGTAGACGACGGGCTTGAGGCCCATCTTCATCAGCTCGTAGGCGGCGACGATGCCGGACAACCCGCCCCCGATGACCGCGACTTCGGTGCCGTGCTTGGTCGCGGGAATCTGGCCGAGGCCCGCCGGGTGGGCGAGGAAGTCGTCGTAGGCGTAGGGGAAGTCCGGCCCGAACATGGTGATCGGCGGCTGTCGCTCGTCGGCGTGCTGGACGGCGTTGGGCACCGTGGACGTCATGGGGTACGGACTCCTAGCGGAACAAGAACAAGTACAGGTACAGGGACAAGCGCGGGAAGAGCAGGGGGGATTCAGGCCAGGGAGCCGTAGAGGCCGGGGCGGCGGTCCGTCAGATACGGGTTCGCGGCACGGGAGTCGGCGAGGAACGCGGGATCTACGTCGCCGAAGAGCAGCTCCTCGCCGACGCCCGCCTTGGTGCGGGCGACTCCGTCCGGACCGGCGAGCGTGGAGAGACCGAAGAAGTCGAACTCCCCTTCCTGGCCGATGCGGTTGATGTACGCCACGTACATCTGGTTCTCCCAGGCCCGCACCGGAACCACGGACTCGGCGACCAGCTGGAACGGGACCATGTTCGCCGTCGGGACGAGCAGCAGGTCGGTTCCGGCGAGGGCGTGGGCGCGGACGGGCTCCGGGAACTCGACGTCGTAGCAGATCATCAGGCCGATGGTCAGGCCGCTCAACTCGGCCTGGACAACGGGCTGTTCGCCGGGCGTGAAGTGGGCGCGCTCGAAGTCGCCGAAGAGGTGGGTCTTGCGGTAGTTCGCGAGGCGGTCGCCGTCTGCGGAGATCAGCTGGGCGGAGTTGTGGACGGCCTCGCCGTCGCGCTCCGGGTAGCCGTAGGCGATGGCGAGCCCGTGCCGGCCGGCGATCTCGGCGATCGTGTCGGCGGAGTCGCCGTCGGCGGGTTCGGCGAGGCGGCCGATGTCGTCGCCGATCGCGTATCCGGTGAGGAACATCTCCGGCGCGGCGAGCAGCGCGGCACCGCCGGCCGCGGCCCGGCCGGCGGCCTCGTCGAGAACCTTGAGGTTCTCGACGACGGAGCCGGGGCGGCCGGAGCTCTGGAGGAGGGCGGTGCGCATGTGGGTTCCTCACCGGTACGAAAAGGTTGAAGAGGTTGAAGGGGCACCTTTCGGGGGCCACCTAGACGGTACGGCCGGGGAGGCGGGCCGGACAAGAAGGAGCCGTTGCGCGCCGGTGAGCGTTTTGTTGCGTGCGGGCGGGGTAGGACGGCGATTCGTTGCGTGCCTGGTGGGAGCCGCCGTTCCAGTGCGGTGCACCGGTTGTCAGACCCCAGGCGTACGTTTCCGCCCATGAATCCTGAACTGGTCAACCGGCTCGCGCCGTTCCGTGCGGAGGCGCTGCGGCGCGGGATACCGCCGCAGGAGGTCGAGGCGTGGATCGCCGCCGCCCGTCCCTGCGCGACCCTCGTCACCCGTGGGGACGGGCCGGTCGTCGGCAGGTTCGGCGGGCCGCTGCTGCTGCCCGCCGACGTCCCCGACCCCTGGTTCCCGTTACTCGCCACCCTCGACTGCGCGGCCCTGCCGGAGGAGGTGACGGGCCTTCCGCTGCCCGCCGACGGCCGCCTGCTGCTCTTCGGCTTTCCCGAGCTGCCGAACTACATGGGACCGGCCGGAGAGGTCGTGTACATCCCCGAGGGGACACCCGTCGAGGAGCGGACGGCGAAGAACAACTACGCCTACGAAGACCTCATATGCGAGCAGTTCCCGCAGGAGGAGCTGCGGCTGGCGCCCGATGTCTCCTTGGCGTCCCACTTCCTGGCCGCGTCCGAGGAGCGCGGCGGGGAGGTCGTCACGCTCCCCGGCCATCCCCATGCCGGGGAGCTGGCCGAGACCTGGGAGCAGACGTACGGCGACATCGTCGTCGACGGACCGTTGCACATCGGCGGGTACGCCTCCCACGAGTGCACGGAGACGGACCCCGTCCTGGACGCCGCCGAGGAGGCGCAGGACGGGCGACGGTTCCGGGGCGACGCCACGGAGCTGCCCGCCCCCGAGGGGTGGGTGCTGCTCGCCCAGTGGGACATCGGTCTCGACGGGCGGGAGGGTTCCACTCTGCACTGGGTGATACCGCGGCAGGATCTGGCCGAGCGCCGCTTCGACCGCGCGCACGTGTCGTTCTTCTGGAATCCCTGACAGGGCCCGGCGCAGGAGCTACCTGTTGGGCACCGCGAAGACCGTCAGGACGGCCGCGTGGTCCGAGGGCCAGCAGTTGGCGGCGACATCGGGCCAGGGGCTCGGCGTGCCGGTGACGAAGGTGCGGGAGTCGAGCACGGTCAGGCCCCGGTGCAGGACGTAGTCGATGCGGTCCTGGGGTTCGGGGCGCCCGCTGCCGTCCTCGTGCAGGGGGTGTATCGGCGACCAGGTGTGGCCGGGGTCGGCGACCGGGTCCGGGTTCGCCTCGCGGTAGCTGTCGCGCAGGCCCGCGTCCGCCGCGGCCTTGGTGACCGGCCACTCGACGTCCGGCCAGTCCAGGTGCGAGGGGCTGTTGAAGTCGCCGACCAGGACGACGGGGACGGCGTCCTCGGCCGTGTCCGCGATCCGGTCCAGGGTGTCCCGCATCTGGGCGAGCCGTACGTCCTCGTGGGCGATCAGCTCGGCGGCCGGGAGCCCGTCGAAGGCCGATTCGTAGGGGCCGTAGGGCGTGTAGTCGAGGTGGCAGGTCCACAAGTCGATCTGACAGCCCTCCGCTACGGCGATCCGGACCCCGGCGGCTCCGTAGAAGCCGACGTCCGGGTCGCCGAAGCGGGCGGTGATCGGGTGGCGGCTGATCACGCCGAGGTTCTCGCCGGCCCGGTGGTGGTGCCAGCCGAGCGCCTCGGCCAGTTCCCCGGCCGCGGTGCCGCCGGTCTCCTGGAGTCCGACCACGTCCGCGCCGGTCTCCGCGATGACCTTCAGCTGCTTGGTCCGGTGGTCGTCGACCTTGCTGCCGCCGAGCCAGAGGTTCCAGGTCAACACGCGTAGCTCGTACGGCGTTTCGTGCGTCACCATCGCGCGCAGGTCCGCCGGGGTGATCCCGACGAGGCTCGCCCGTACGGTCCGGCCGGGGGCCGTGTCGATCGGGGCCAGGGACGGTACCGCGAGGACCGCGCAGCCGGCCGCTTCGGCGGAACTGACGCCGGTCTGGGTGTCCTCGACGGCCACGCAGGCCGCCGGGTCGACGCCCAGGGCGCGGCAGGCGGCGAGGTAGGGGTCGGGGGCGGGCTTGGTGGGCCCGGTGTCGTCGGCGGTGACGGAGACGGCGAAACGGCTCGCGCCGAGCGCGTCGAGGACGGTGTCGGCGACCGCGCGGGGGGACGCGGTGACGAGTGCCGTGGGGACGCCGTCGCGGGCGAGGGCGTCGAGGAGGTCGAGCGCGCCGGGGCGGGGCACGATGCCGGTGCGGACGCGGGCGGCGAACTCCCGGTGCAGTTCGGCCGCGAGGTCCGTCGCCGAAGCGCCCGTGGCGCCGGCGAGCCAGTCGGCGGTGTGCTCGACCGGACGGCCGAGCACCTCCGACTGGTCCGCGTCGGTGAGGGTTCTGCCCGCGACCTGCTCCACCGCCTCCCACCACAGCCGCTCGGTGTCGACGAGCGTTCCGTCCATGTCGAACAGAACGGCCTGGAGCGGGAGTTGGGTGTGGGGGGTCACGTTTCTCTCTTTCAGTACGGGTACTACAGGGGCGACTACGGCCCTACGGGTTGATGCGTTCCGCCACGAGTACCGGCCGTTCCGGCAGTGACACCGTCACGGCGACTCCGGCGCCCAGCGTGGTGGCCTCGTGGGTGGGCAGGTCGGCCTTGACCTCGGTGCCGTCGCCGAGCCGTACCGTGACGCGAACCACCGCGCCCAGGAAGGCCGTTCCCACGACCCGTGCGTCACCGGCGTCGTCGGCGCGCACGTCGATCGCCTCGGGCCGTACGAGCACGTCCACTTCGGGTCCGGCCGGAGCCTCGCCGTCGACGGGCAGCCGCTGCCCGCCGAGCACTTCGACGACCCCGTCCGCGAGCCGGCCCGGGAGGCGGCTCATCGTGCCGACGAACTCGGCGACGAACGCGGTCGTGGGCCGGCCGTACAACTCGGCCGGGGCGGCGCACTGTTCGAGCTTTCCGGCGCGCATCACGGCGACCCGGTCGGCGATGGACAGCGCCTCCTCCTGATCGTGCGTCACGAAGAGGGTGGTGATGCCGAGTTCCTGCTGGAGGCGGCGGATCTCCTCGCGCAGGGACAGCCGCACCTTGGCGTCGAGCGCCGACAGCGGCTCGTCCAGGAGCAGTACACGGGGCCTGAGAGCCAGCGCGCGGGCCAGCGCGACGCGCTGCTGCTGGCCGCCGGAGAGCTGGTGCGGGAAGCGCTCGCCCTTGTCGCCGAGCCCGACAAGATCGAGCAACTCGCCCGCGCGGGACCGTCGTTCGGCCGTACGGACCTTGCGCATGCGCAGTCCGAAGGCGACGTTGTCGAGCGCGTTGAGATGCGGGAAGAGGCTGTACGACTGGAAGACCATCCCGGCGTCGCGGCGGTGCGCGGGCACGTCGGTGACGTCTTTGCCGTCGACCAACACCTCGCCGGAGGTGGGGTGTTCGAAGCCCGCGAGCATGCGCAGGGCGGTGGTCTTGCCGCAGCCGGAGGGGCCGAGCAGGGCCAGGAACTCGCCGGGGTTGACGGTCAGGTCGAGTCCGTCGAGGGCGACCGTGGGGCCGAACTCCCGGCGCAGGCCCCGGAATTCGACGGTGGCGGCGCTGTCCGTCGTGGTTTTCTCAAGCGTGGTGGCGGTCATGGTTCATCCCCGGGACTTGGCGGTTTTGTCGCGCCCGCCGACACCGGCGAGCGTGAGGAGGAGTGCCCAGGTGACGACCAGGCTGAGCACGGAGACGGCGACGGAGAGCTGGGCGTTGGACCCGCCGACGCTGTAGATCCACACGGCGAAGGGCTGGAAGCCGAGCAGCTGGGCCACGGTGAACTCGCCGAGCACCAGCGCCAGCGTGAGGAAGGACGCGTTGAGCAACGCCCCGCGCAGATTGGGCAGTACGGCCCGCACGAGGGCCTGCGGCCAGCCCGCGCCGCAGCTGCGGGCGGCCTCGACGAGCGTCTTCACGTCGATCGCGCGCAGCCCCGAGTCCAGCGCCCGGTACACGAACGGCAGCGCCATCACGACGTAGGCGAGGACGAGGACGAAGGGGAAGCTCGGGTTCTGGATGGCGACGAAGGTCTCGAACAGCGGGGTCCGGGAGAGGTAGTCGGGGCCCCACTTGAGGACGGTCGCGATACCGGCGACGAACGCGATCGGCGGTACCACCAGCGGCAGCGAGCAGATCACCTCGACGACCGGGCGCAGCCGGGGCGCGCCGAGCCGTAGCGCGACCATGGCCGGGACCATCAGGAGCAGGACGACGGCGATGGTGGCGGCGGCGAGTTCCAGCGAGAGCACCAGGCTGGAGGTGAAGCCGTCGGCGGAGACGATCTGGGTGTAGGCGTCGAAGGTGACGCCCTCCCCCGGCACGTCGACCGTGAAGATCACCGACGCGGCGAGCGGCACCAGGAAGTACAGGGCGGCGAGGCCGAGGACGACCCACCGCCAGATGTTCAGGCGTCCAGCCATCGCGCGCTCCGTCGTTGCAGGGGCAGGTACACGGCCATGACCAGGCCCGCGACCAGGACCATGTCGAGGCTGAGGGCGAGGGCCACGTTCTCCTGGCCGACCAGGACGTTGCCGGAGATGGCGTCGGCGATCTGCAGGGTGACCAGCGGGATCGAACTGCCCACCATGGCGGCGGCGGTGGCGTACGCGGCGAACGCGCTGCCGAAGAGGAGGACGAACCCGCCGAGCAGCGAGGGCAGCAGCACGGGCAGGGCGACGTGCCGCCAGTACTGGACGCCGGTGGCGCCGTTGTTCGCGGCGGCCTCGCGCCACTGGGCGCGCAGGCCCTCCAGGGCGGGGGTGATGGTGAGGACCATCAGCGGGATGAGGAAGTACAGGTAGACGAGGACGAGACCCGAGAAGCTGTAGAGGTCCCAGCCCTTGTCCTTGAGGCCGAGGTGGGTGGTCAGCACACCGGCGTTGCCGAGGGTGGCGACGAACGCGAAGGCGAGGGGGACACCGCCGAAGTTGGCGAGGACGCCGGAGGCGGTGAGGACGGCCTCGCGCAGCGCGCGGAAGCGTGAGGTGACGACGACCTGCGCGAGCGGGAGACCGAGCAGGGTGCCGAGGGCGGCCGAGAGGGCGGACAGCTTGACGCTGCCGACCAGCGCGGTGAAGTAGGCACCCTTGAGTGATTCGGTCAGGTTGGCGGTGCTGTACGAAGTGGCGCCCGTCGTCTGGTTCTTGACGGTGAAGGCGCCGTTCAGCATCGCGATGGCGGGCACCCCGAAGGCGACCGCGACGAACACGAGCAGCGGGACCACGGCTATCCAGCCGGGGACGCGGCGCCGCCGCTTCTCGGAAGCGGCGGCGCCGACGTCGGCCCGCGTGAGCGTGGCCGTCATCCGGAGACGGCCTTCGCCCAGCCGGACGCGATGACCGTCTTGGCCTTGGCCTGCTGGGCCTCGGTCGGGAAGGACGGGGTACCGGTCACCTGCGGGAGCTTGGCGGCGGCGGTCTTGTCGAGCGTGCCGGCCGACTCCATGGAGGTCATCAGGACCGGACGCGCGTACCCCTTGAGCCACAGGTTCTGGCCCTCGGCGCTGTACAGGTACTCCTGCCACAGGCGGGCGGCCGCCGGGTGCGGGGCGTCCTTGTTGATGGCCTGCGAGTAGTACTGCGCGTACTGGCCGTCGGTCGGGATGGTGACCTTCCAGTCGACGCCCTTGGACTTGAACTCGTCGGCGTAACCGGCGTTGAGGTAGTCCCAGTCGATGGAGATGGGCGTCTCGCCCTTCTCGACGGTGGCCGGGGTGGACTCGACGGGCGTGTAGTTGCCGTTCTTCTTCAGCTTGCCGAAGAAGTCCAGGCCGGGCTGGATGTCGTCGAAGGAGCCCTTGTTGGCGAGCGCCGCCGCGTAGACGCCGCCGAAGGCCGAACCCGACTTGGTGGGGTTGCCGTTGAGGGCGACCTGACCCTTGTACTGCGGCTTCAGCAGGTCCGCGAAGGTGGTCGGACAGACCTTCACACGCTTGGCGTCGCAGCCGATGGAGATGTAGCCGCCGTAGTCGTTGAACCACTGCCCCTTCGGGTCCTTCTGGCCCTCGGGGATCTGGTCGAAGGAGGCGACCTTGTACGGCGCGAGCAGGCCCTGCTGGGCGGCGCTGAGCGCGAAGGAGGAGCCGAGGTCGAGGACGTCGGGCGCACGGTCCTGGCCCTTGCGGGAGGTCACGGCGTTGATCTCGTCCTGGCTGGAGCCGTCCGGGTTCTCGTCCGTGATCTTGATGCCGTACTTCTTGGTGAAGCCGTCGATGATGGCGCCGTAGTTGGCCCAGTCACGGGGCACCGCGATGATGTGGAGGGTGCCCTCCTTCTTGGCGGCCTTCTCCAGGGCGGCGAGCCCGCCGAAGTCGGTGGCGGAGGTGGCGGTGGCGGCGTTCTTGCCGTCGGCGGTGGTCGACGAGTTGGTGGGAGCGGCGCCACAGGCACTCAGGGCCAGCGCGGCGACGACGGCGAGGGAACCACCCAGGACGGCGTTTCTCGGCGGGGACACGGTCACGGTCTCTCCAGGGGTGCGCACGAGGGTTAGAGCAGAGCGGAGAACTTGTCTGAACAAGTTGGCCTCAGTACGCCCGGCGATGGTGTCTTGTCGGTAAACATTGGCGAAACCGTGACCCCTTCTTCTCTGCACACTCCTGGCTGACACGGATCACCAAAGGAACTCGACTACGCTGCTCACGCTGTGCACAGTGGTCGATTCGGAGGGGAAGCATGACGGCGCGACACGAGGAGATCGCCGACGAGCTGCGGAAAGCCATCGACCGCGAGGAGTACACAGTCGGCAGCCGACTGCCCGCGGAGACGGACCTCGCGGCGCAGTACGGCGTCTCGCGCGGCACGGTCCGCCAGGCCGTCGCGGCTCTCACCGCCGAGGGACTGATCGGCTCCCGCCAGGGCGCCCGCCGGATGGTGCTGGCCAGCCGCCGCAGCCAGAGCTTCGCGGAGCTGCGCAGTTTCGCCGAGTGGGCGCGCGCGATGGAGCGCGAGGCGACCGGGCTCGTGGTCGAGCAGGAGTACCGCCCGGCCACCGCCGAGGACGTCGTACGCCTCCAACTCACCGAGAAGGCCCGGGTGTTGCACGTCCTGCGGGTACGCGGCCTGGACGGCGAGCCGGTCCTCCTGGAGCGGACCGTGTACGCCGACTGGATCTCCCCCGCCGTCGAGGCGATCGAACCCGACTGCCCGTCAGTGACCCAACGCCTGTACGACGACACGGGGTTGGTCTTCGCCTACGGCGAGCACGTGATCGACGCGGTGGCGGCGGGCGCCCAGGACGCGGAACTCCTGGGCATCCGCCGGACCAGCCCACTGCTACGGGTCCGCCGGGTCACAACCACCCGCGAGGGACGACCTGTTGAGTGGTCGGACGACCGCTACCGCTCGGACGCGGTGAGCTTCAGCGTCCACAACTCGATAGGCAACAACGCGCTGGCGCGGAAGACGGCGGAGTAGGCCCGGGGAGCCTGGAGGCTCTTGGCGGTCTTGGGTTCGGGGACCTCGAGGATGGACAGGCGCGGTCCGACGCCGTCGGGGTCGTACAGCCAGGCGCCGTCGCCCTCGCCGCCGTCGCCCTCCGGGTCGTAGTGCGCGATCCGCCCCTGGATGCCTGCGCCGCGCCTACGTGGGCGAGCCCGACGAGAAGCGGCGCAGTAGCGGGGACAGGACCAGCACGGACTTGGTCCGTTCCACGAACGGCTCGCCCGCGATCCGCTCCAGGACCCGCTCGAAGTGGCGCATGTCGGCGGCGAAGACCTGGACGACCGCGTCGGCGTCGCCGGTGACGGTGGACGCGGCGACCACCTCCTGGTAGCGCTCCAGGCCCCGTCGGATGGTGTCCGGGGACGTGTTGTGCCGGCAGTAGATCTCGACGAACCCCTCGGTCTGCCAGCCGAGCGCCGCCGGGTCCACCCGTACGGTGAAACCGGTGATCGCGCCGGTGGCCCGCAACCGGTCCACGCGCCGCTTCACGGCGGGCGCGGAGAGGCCGACGAGTTGCCCGATGTCCGCGAAGGAGCGGCGGGCGTCCTCGGCGAGGGCGTGCACGATGCGTTCGTCGAGTTCGTTCAGCACGGGGGATCGATCACTTCTCGGGTGGTACGGGTGGCGCCGGTCGGTGACGGCCGTATACGAAGTAGAACACGGTTCAGCCCTCGTCCGGGTCCCCCGCGAGCGCCCGCGCCTCGGCCAGGTCCGCCTCGTCGAACCCGATCCGCCCGGGCTGTCCGTGCACCTCCGCCTGCCCGTCGATCCAGCGCGTGTGCGCCTCCCAGGCGGCCTGCTTGCTCATGCCGAGCGCGGCCCCGATCTGCGTCCAGGAGGCACCGGCCTCGCGGGCCGCGCGGACGGTGAGCTGCCGGCCGTAGGCGGCCTTGCGGGCGACGACCTCGCTCAGGGCGAGCAGTTCCAGCGTCTCGGTCTTGTCGAGGGCCTCGGCGTCGCTGCCGAAGCCGGCGAGGGACTCGCGGGTGCGGAGGTCGTCGAGGCGGGCGACTGCGGTGAGGAGGGTGTGCTCGGGTTCGATGCTCTGGGGTGTGGTCATGGGTTCAGCGTTGCGTCAAGGCTGCTTGACGTCAAGGGGGCCTGACGGCAACTCCTTGGTGAGGAAGGTGCAGGGGTCCGCGCATTCGCGGATCGCCCCGTCACGGTCCTCGTACGACCAGCGGTCCACGTAGTCGGTCAGGGGCCGGTAGCCGAGCCGCGCGTAGAGGGCGGCGGCGCGCGGGTTGTCGGCCGCGACCCCGAGACCGAGGACCGTACGGCCGCGCTCCCGAGCGAGTTCCTCGGCGTGCCGGATCAGCGCGCCGCCGATGCCGCGCGAGCGCAGTCGCGGGGGCCATACGGCAAGGCCGTTGAGCTCCGGGCAGCCGGGCAGCGCCGCCCGCACCTCGGGCGCCGCGCAGCCGTCCCAGATCACCTCCGCGTGCCCGACGGGCCGGCCGTCGATCCACGCGAGGAGATAGATGCCCCCGCCCGCCTGCTGCCGTGCGAACCGCCGGGCATGGGTCGAGGCGGCGCCCGGGGAGCCGATGAACTCGTCGAGCGGCGCCACGTCGGCGGCCCTGCACACGGCGATCTCCATACGTCCGACGGTAGCCGCCGCAGCACGCCGACGGCCCCCGAATATCCCGGGCGACGGGACAACAGGGGCCGTAGGAAAGCGAGTTGGGTCAGCTCCAGCTGGCGTGCAGGGGCTTGCCCTCCGCGTAGCCGGCCGCGCTCTGGATGCCGACGACGGCCCGCTCGGCGAACTCCTCCAGGGAGGCGGCGCCGGCGTAGGTGCAGGAGGAGCGGACGCCCGCGATGATCGAGTCGATCAGGTCCTCGACGCCCGGGCGGGCCGGGTCGAGGAACATGCGGGAGGTGGAGATGCCCTCCTCGAACAGCGCCTTGCGGGCGCGGTCGTAGGCCGACTCGTCGGACGTGCGGTTGCGGACCGCGCGCGCGGACGCCATGCCGAACGACTCCTTGTAGAGGCGGCCGTTGGCGTCCTGCTGGAGGTCGCCCGGGGACTCGTAGGTGCCCGAGAACCACGAGCCGATCATCACGTTCGACGCTCCGGCCGCGAGGGCCATGGCGACATCGCGCGGGTGGCGGACACCGCCGTCGGCCCACACGTGCTTGCCGTACTTCTTCGCCTCGGCGGCGCACTCCTTGACGGCCGAGAACTGCGGGCGGCCGACGCCGGTCATCATGCGGGTGGTGCACATCGCGCCGGGGCCGACGCCGACCTTGATGATGTCGGCGCCCGCCTCGATCAGGTCCTTGACACCCTCGGCGGCGACGATGTTGCCGGCCACGATCGGGACCTGCGGATCGAGGGCCCGCACCTGGCGGATCGCGCTGATCATCGACTCCTGGTGGCCGTGGGCCGTGTCGATGACGAGCGTGTCGACGCCCGCGTCCAGCAGCTGCTTGGCCTTCTGCACGAAGTCGCCGTTGATGCCGACGGCGGCGGCGATCCGCAGCTTGCCGTCCCCGTCCACGGCCGGCGAGTACAGCGTGGCGCGCAGCGCGCCCTTGCGGGTGAGGATGCCGGCGAGCCTGCCGTCCTTGTCGACGGCGGGCGCGTAGCGGCGGTTGGCGCCGTCGAGCCTGTTGAACGCCTCGCGCGGGTCGATGTCCGCGTCGAGCAGCAGCAGGTCCCGGGACATGACCTCGGCGAGCTGCGTGAAGCGGTCCACGCCGGTGAGGTCGGCGTCGGTGACGACACCGACCGGGCGCTGGTCCTCGTCGACGACGACACCGGCGTTGTGCGCGCGCTTGGGCAGCAGGGCCAGCGCGTCGGCGACGGTCTGGTGCGGGGCCAGCCGGATCGGGGTGTCCAGGACGAGGTGGCGGCTCTTCACCCAGGACACGACCTCGGTGACGACCTCGATCGGGATGTCCTGCGGGATGACCACGAGCCCGCCGCGCCGGGCCACGGTCTCGGCCATGCGCCGGCCCGCGATGGCGGTCATGTTGGCGACGACCAGCGGGATGGTGGTGCCCGTGCCGTCCGGGGAGCTGAGGTCCACACCCTGCCGCGAGCCGACCGCGCTGCGGCTCGGCACCATGAAGACGTCGTCGTACGTGAGGTCGTACGGGGGCTGGAGGTCGTTGAGGAAACGCACGTGCCGCACATCCCAGTCGATCGAGGTGACCCCCGGACAGGTCAGCCAGGGGGAAGAGCACGTACTTCATTGTCCCATGTCAGGGCGAATGCCATGCCTCGGATCATCGTCCAGGCAGGTCACGGGTGGTGCTGGAGGAAGGTCCAACGGCGCCCGTGATTCATCCGTGGGCAACCTTCGGGTCGTCTCGCGCATCGAACGTGCATGGTTCTCCTCCGCGGGGCGCTCGCCGCTCCGTTGCTTGTCCTGGCATCCGCCGTGGCCGCCGTGGCCGCCGATCCGTCACCCCTTCCCACGCAGGCCTTCGCGACGATCCAGGCGGACAAGCAGCTCAACGTGGGGCCGGCCGCGCAGTCCGTGCACGTGGGCTGGCAGTTCGACAACGGTGGTGCGAACGTTCCGGCGCACTCGGACGAGAAGATCGTCGTCGACGCCCGGGACCTGGCGGGCATCGCGAGCGTCACGGTCGACGACCCCAGGTGCACGGCCGCCGGGCGGGTCTTCACCTGCGTCGACGAGGACGCCGCGCAGCCGCCGTACGTCGACTTCACCGTGCGGGCGGACGCGGGGGCCGCCGTCGGCTCCGCCGGGACGATCGAGTATACGGTCTCCGCGCACCACGGCACCAGTGCCACCGCACGGGCGAAGGTGGTCGTCGGCGTCCCGAACCTGGTCGTCGGCACCGTGCCCGCAGTGACGCACGCCCGGCTCGGGTCCCGGATCGACATCCCGCTCCGGCTGACCAACACCGGGAACCTGGCCACCGACCGGCGCATCCTGCTGCAATGGGAGTCGGTGGGCGGTCTGGTCTTCGACCGGAAGTTCTCCAACTGCCGCTACGGCGCCGGCGACGACCTCGTCCAGCGCGGCGGCAACGAGTCCGTCACCTGTCTCTTCACGGCCCCCGTGGCGGCGGGCGCCACCGTGGAGCTGAGCAGCCCGCTGACCGCCGTGGTCGGCAAGCACGTCCTGACCGCCACGACCGACTACTCGGTCGAACTGGTGACGCCCGGCACCCAGCCCGGCGGCGGCTCCGACCGGGGCACCGGACCGGCGCTCACCCTGGTGCCGGCGTCCGGCGCGGAGACCGGGGCCGGGGGCGTGTCCGGGGG
>NZ_JAEQAZ010000164.1 GCF_016654115.1 Streptomyces sp. MBT53 | reverse complement strand
TACCCCTTCCTCGCCCCCGGCACCCCCCTCCGCGAATCCGCGAACTGGCAAGGCGCCCTCGTAGGCAAGGCCCTCCCCGGCGGCACCGTGACGTCCGCCGCCTTCACCGCCCTCTCCGACGAACTCATCGCCAGGCTCAGGGAGTTGGGGCCCCTGGACGGCCTCTGGTACGACATCCACGGCGCGATGACGGTAGAGGGCATGGACGACGCCGAGGCCCGACTCCTCACCCGCATAAGGGAAATCATCGGCCCGGACACTCTCGTATCGACGTCAATGGACCTGCACGGCAACGTCTCCCGCGAACTGGTCCACGCCAGCGACCTGATCACCTGCTACCGCATGGCCCCGCACGAGGACGCCATGGACACCAAGGAGCGCGCCGCCCGCAACCTCGTCGACCTCCTGGCGAGCGGCGCCCCCCGCCCGGTCAAGGCGTGGATCCCGGTCCCCGTACTCCTCGCGGGCGAGCAGACCTCCACCCGTATCGAACCCGCGCGGAGCGTCTACGCGGCCGTAGAGGACGTAGAAGCGAAAGAAGGGGTCATCGACGCGGCGATCTGGGTCGGCTACGCATGGGCGGACGAGCCCCGCAACCGGGCCGCGGTGGTCGTCACCGGCCAGTCCGCGCCCCAAGTCAAGGCAGGCGCCGAACAGTTGGCGCGCAACTTCTGGGACGTCCGGCACGACTTCGAGTTCGTCGCCCCGACCGGCACCCTCACCGAATGCCTCGACGAGGCCCTCGCCTCCACCGCCCGCCCGTACTTCATCAGCGACACCGGCGACAACCCGACCGCCGGCGGCGCGGGCGATGTCACCTGGGGCCTCCAACAGGTCCTGGAACGCCCGGAGTTCAAGGACCAGGACGGCCCTACGGTCATCTACGCGTCGCTGCCGGGACCGGCCGCCGTGGACGCAGCCGTAGCGGCCGGTGTCGGCGCCACCGTCACCGTCACGGCCGGCGCGGAGGTCGACGACCGCCACGCGCCCCCGCTGACCCTCACCGGTGTCGTGCACTCGGTCCGCCACGGCGACCGGGACGCCGAGACCGAGGTGGTCCTGTGGGTCGGGAGCGTGTATGTGATCCTGACCCGGCTGCGGAAGCCGTACCACCACGAACACGACTTCACCGACCTGGAGTTGGAGCCGCGCTCCGCCGACCTCGTGCTCGTCAAGATCGGCTATCTCGAACCCGAACTCTTCGCCATGGCCGCGGACTGGAAGATGGCCCTCACCCCCGGCGGGGTCGACCAGGATCTGGTCCGGCTCGGTCATCACCGCATCCGGCGGCCGATGTTCCCCTTCGACCGGGACATGGCAGACCCGGACCTCACGGCCCGGGTCGTCGACCCCTCGGACGAGCCGCTCAGCGGGGCGGACGAGTGAGCCTGCCGCCCCCGCTGTCCTCGATGGCCGCGGCGATCAACTGGTCGAGCAGCGCGATCAGTACGTTCCGGCACGAGTCGCGGTCCCGGGCGTCGCACAGCAGCACCCTGACGTCCTCCGGGAGCGCCAGCGCGTCGCGGACCGCCTCCGCCGGATACGGGTGCTCGCCGTAGAAGCCGTTCACGCCCACCACGAACGGGATGCCCCGGCGTTCGAAGAAGTCGACGGCCGCGAAGCTGGACTTCGGGCGGCGTACGTCGATCAGGACCACCGCGCCGAGGGCGCCGAGCGCCAGGTCGTTCCACATGAACCAGAACCGCTGCTGGCCCGGGGTGCCGAACAGGTACAGCACCAGGTCCTGGCCTATGGTGATGCGCCCGAAGTCCAGGGCCACGGTGGTGGCCCGTTTCTCCTCGATGCCGTCGAGGTCGTCGACGGCGAGGCTCGCCGAGGTGAGCGGTTCCTCGGTGCGCAGCGGCGCGATCTCGCTCACCGAACCGACCATGGTGGTCTTGCCGACGCCGAAGCCCCCCGCGATCAGGATCTTGACCGTCTCGGGCGGCGCGGGTGCCGGAGCGATGGTGTCAGAGCCGGCCAAGGCCCTCCCTCACTTTCTGCAGCAGGTCCATGTCCGGGCTGGTACGGGAGACCGGGTGCGGCGGACGGGCCGTGATCAGGCCCGCCTCCAGCAGGTCGCAGAGCATGATCACTACCACGCTCACCGGAAGGTCGACAAGGGCCGCGACCTCCGCCACCGCCAGCGGCTCCGCGCACAGCCGCAGGATGCGGGCCTGCTCCGGTTGCGGCCGGGGCGCCCGCGCGGGCGCCGGGTCGACCGCGGTCACCGTGGTGATGAGGGTGAAATCGGCGCGGCTGGGCCGGGTTCTGCCACCGGTCAGCGTGAACGGTCGTACCAGCCGTCCCGCCGCGTCGCCACCGCTCACCTCACTCGCCGGAGCCGGCCGCGGGGCCGACGTTGGCCCTCGGCGCGGCGCTGAGATGCTCGCCTATCTTCTTCACCAGCATGTTCATCTGGTAGGCCACGACCCCGACGTCCGCGCCCGGACCGGTCAGGACGACCAGATGGGCGCCGGGGCCCGCCGAGGTGAGGATCAGATAGCTGTTCGCCATCTCGATCAGCGCCTGGCGCACCGGTCCGCCCCGGAAGTCCATGCTGACCCCCTTGCTGAGGCTCATCAGCCCGGACGCGGTGGCCGCGAGCCGCTCGGCGTCGTCGCGCAGGAACCCGGTGGACTTGCTGACGACGAGGCCGTCCTCGGACAGCACGACGGCCTGGTTCACCTCGGCCACCCGGTCCACGAGTCCGGTGAGCAACTGGTCGAGTTGGGTGTGCGTGGCGGGCACGGGACGTGTCATGGCGGAGTCCTTCATGAGCGATCGGCGGGCGGATTCGAGGAGGCGGCTGCTTCCTCCCGGTCGTACTGCGAGGGCGCGTCGTCGTCGACGGAGTCGCGCGCCTGGAACGTGCCGCGCTGGAACCCGGCCAGCGAGGAAGCCGCACGTTCCGCGGTGAAGTCTTCCAGTTCACCGTCCTCCTCGGCCGGTCCTGCCTCCTCCCGCAACTCACTGGCCAGACTGGTCTGCGGCACGCGCCGTGGCAACGGGGTCAACCCACCGAGATCGGCGGTGACCGAGGGCTCGGGGGACCGCGCCGGGGGAATGGCGGGCAATGCCCTGGGCGTGGGGCCCGCTATCTCGGCCGCCTCCTCGGCCGTGGCGGCGACCCGCTCCACCGTGACGGCCTCGTCGGCGCCCTTCGCGGCGACGGGCGCCGGATCCTCCAACGGCTCGGGTACGACGATCTCGTGCGGGATCAGCACGATCGCGGTGGTGCCGCCGTACGGCGAGGAGCGCAGCGTCACCGCGATGCGGTGCCGGGTGGCGAGCCGGGCGATCACGAACATGCCCAGCCGCAGGTCGTCGGCGAGCGCGACCACGTCGAACTGCGGGGGTACCGCGAGCTGTTGGTTGAGCGAGGCGTAGTCCTCCTCGGACATGCCGAGGCCGCGGTCCTCGACCTCGATGACGAGGCCCTTGGCGACCATCGCGGCGCGCACCCCGACCGGGCTGGGCGCGGGGGAGTACACCGTCGCGTTGTCGATCAGCTCGGCCAGCAGATGGATCACGTCGGCGACCGCGGGCGGCGCGAGACACACCTCCTCCTCGGTGTGCACCTCCACCCGCTGGTACTCGGCGACTTCACCGACGGCGCTGCGCAGGATGTCGATCAGCGCGACCGGCTCGGTCCAGCTGCGGCGCGGCTGCTCGCCGCTGATGACGACGAGGTTCTCCTCGTAGCGGCGCAACTGGCTTGCCGTGGAGTCCAGTTCGTACAGGCCGCGCAGCACCTCGGGGTCGTCGTGCCGGCGCTCCAGCTGGTCGAGCTTGGTGAGCTGGAGGTTGACCAGGTTCTGGCTCTGCCGGGCGATGCCGAGAATGACCTTCTGGAACCCCCGCCGGGTGTCGGCGAGTTCGATCGCGGTGTGCACGGCGGTGCGCTGCGCGGTGTTGAACGCCTGTGCCACCTGGCCGAGTTCGTCGCCGCCGTAGTCCAGCGGCGGGGCCGCCGACTCCACGTCGATCTTCTCGCCGCGGTTCAACCGGGCGACCACGTCCGGCAGTCGGTCCTCGGCCAGGCTCAGCGTGGCCATCTTCAGTCCGCGCAGCCGCCGGGACAGCGAGCGGGTGATCCGCCAGGACATGCCGACGCACACCAGCAGGGCGGCGAGGCCGCCCGCGCTCAGCGAGGCGGCGGTGAGCAGCAGGTTGTGTGCCTTGTCGGAGCTGCGGTCGAGGAGTGCGCCCGTCTGCTGCCGGATCAACACCTCGTACTCGGCGGCGACTTGGGTCAGGGCCGCGTTCCACTGCTTCTGCTCGTCGGGCAGGACGATCTTGCCGGCCGAGCCGTTGTCCGGCACCGCCTTGTCCGCCGTACCGGCCGTGAGCACCGCGTCCTCAGTGGACTCCAGGGTGCTCCATGCGACGCTCTGCAGAATGTGCTCGATCTTCGTCTTGGTCGCGCCCTGGAACCCGCTGGCGATCTGGTCCTCGACCAGCCAGCGCCGGGCGTGCACCAGCTCGGCGAACTGCTCCCACGCCCCGTTGTCGACGTGCCCGGAGGGCCAGGCCAGCGTCAGCTGCGCGTCCTCCTGGGAGACCAGCTCCGCCCCGTGCTCCAGTGCGACGAGCGGCTCCGCCTGCGAGGTGAGGTCGCCGTCGTCGACCTGGGACAGCTGCTGGAAGGCCTGGATCTGGTCGTCGATGATCGAGGTGTACTGGTCCAGCACCTGCTGGGGAGTGATGTCGGTGGGCTTGTCCACCTGGCTGCGGTAGTACTCCAGACTGTCCACCGACGCGACGACCGAGTACATCCGGTCCCTGATGCGGGCGGGCGCCTTCTTGATGGCGTCGGTCTGGCCCACGAGCCGGGCCACCGCCTTGTCCGTCTCCGCGCGCTGTGCCGTGAGCGCGGCCTCGGAACCGTGCGGCGAGGCCATCCAGGCCGCCGACAGACTGCGCTCCTGCTGGAGGGCGAGCGCTGCCTCGGTGCCCATGGCGCCGGTCGACCTGCTCAACTCCGTCTGCGAGCGCAGCCGTAGTCCCTCCGTGAACATCTGAGTCGTCGTCACGCCCCACATGGCGGCCAGCGTGACGCTGGGGACCAGGGCGAGCAGGATCAGGGAAAGACGTATGGAACCGACGCGGCGCCGGGCACCTGTCCGTGGAGACATCGTGGTCGTCCTCGCTACATCCTCGTACGAAGTGTCCGGTCAGCGCGTTCCGTTGGCCGCGAGCTTCGCGACCGCGCCGACGTTCGTCTTCGTCACGAACGCCGGGCCGGTGAGCACGGGAGCCACCCCGCCGCCACTGATGTTGCCGTTGGTCTTGTACAGCCACAACGAGTCCACGGCCAGATAGCCCTGCAGATACGGTTGTTGATCGACCGCGAACTGTACGTCCCCGCCCTGTACGGCCTTGACCAGGGCCGAGTTGAGGTCGAAGGTCGCGACCTTGGCCTTGCTGCCCGCCGACTTCACGGACTTGACCGCGGTCAGCGCGAACTGGGCGCCCAACGTGACCACTTCGTCGATGCTGGGGTCCTGCTTGAGCCGCTCCGTGACACCCGCGGCCACGGCGTTCATGTCGGTGCCGTCCACGTACAGCATGTCGGTCTCGCCGGTGAACGCCTTCTTCACGCCCGCGCAGCGCGCCTCCAGGGCGACATTGCCCCGCTCGTGGATCACGCAGAGGGCGTGCTTGGCCTGGAGGGCGTCCAGTTTCTCGCCGACGGCGCGGCCCGCGACGCTCTCGTCCTGCCCGAAGAACTCCAGGACACCGTCCGACTGCCAGGAGTCGATACCGGAGTTGAGGCCGACCACGGGAATGTCCGAGGCCTTGGCCTGGGCGATGGACGCCTTCATCGCGTCCGGCTTGGCGAGCGTCAGCGCGATGCCGTCGACCCCGTCCCGGATCGCGTCCCGCACCAGCTCGGCCTGCCCGGTGGCGTCCGGGTCGCTCGTGTACGTCAGCTCGACGCCGTCCTTGGCGGCGGCCGCCTCGGCCCCCTTCTTCACCAGCACCCAGAAGGCGTCGCCCTTGCTCGCGTGGGTGACCATGGCGATCTTGAGGTGGCCGGTGCCCGCGGCACCGGCCGCGCCCGTGCCCGACCCGGACCCGGAATCACCGGTTCCGGAGCAGCCGGCGAGCAGCAGGCAGACGGCGACGGCGCCGGTCAGCGCCGTGCCGTGAATGCGACGGAAGGGGGTGTGAGGTGAGGGAGGAGTGGTCATGGGGGGTGCGGCACCTCGCTGTGCGGCCGAGCTCGGGGACGGGGAGAGCGCGCCCGGAGTCGTATGAGGTGCGCCGACCGGGTTACTCCCGCTGGGCCGGAGCCAATCGTGTGTGACCGCTGGTAGTCAAGTGAGCAGCGACCCGCAGTGAGTTGTTGCTGCCGCATTGTGATCATCCCGACGTCGTAAGGGGGTTGGGGAGGTTACGTACGGAGAGACGGTCGGTTACGTCGGCAACTCGGCCTGCTGGTGCGGGACTTCGCCGCTCCGGAGGCCACCGCGGGCGAGTTTCCCCGGGGACGCGTCCGGCCGGGGTGCCGAGGCGTGGCTGCCTCGGTACCCCGGCCGGTTCCCGGTCATGTCCCCCTGACGCCGGTCAGAGGTCGAACTCGTGCGGCGGCAGGTCCAGCGTGAAGCAGGCCTCGCGGACCACGGCCTGCTCGGTCTTGTCGAAGTCGCCGTCCGCGCCGCCGATCACGATGCCGATCTGGATCACGGCCCGCGCCTCGGCGGGCTTCTTCTTCGCCTTGGCGATCTCCTGCAACACGCTGACCTTGCCGAAGGCGAAGTCGGCCGTCAGCTTGTCCAGGTTCGCGTCGAAACGGCGCTGGAGGTCCATCGCGTCGAAGTTCTGCAGCACCTCGTTGCTCGCGATGAGCTGGGCCACGCGCTGCCGCTCCGAGGGGTCGACGGTCCCGTCGGCAGCGGCCACGAGCGCGCACATCGCCATGCTCGCGTCGCGGAACGCCCCGCTCTTCAGGTCGTTCTTCTTCGCCACGAGCTGGGTCTGCATCGTCGACGCGGACTCCTTGAAACGGTCCCACAGGGCCATGCGCACTCCATGTGTGTAGTCAGGCGTATACAAATCCGTGTCTGCGACACCGTGGAAACTCCCCGGATCGGGGAGAAGTTCCGGCCCCCTAGACTGGGGCGGTTCGTAGGAAAGCAACGGCCGGGGCGGGAGGCGACGACGGTGCAGACAGCCGGCCGCGGCTTCGAGGACCCGTCCGCCGACGTGCTCGCGGAGGCCGCCGCGGCCTTCGGCCTCCTCGCCTCGCCCGCGCGGCTGCACATCGTGTGGGCGCTGTCCCAGGGCGAGAGCGATGTCACCGGGCTCGCGGAGCGGGTCGGCGGCGCGCTGCCCGCCGTCAGCCAGCACCTGACCAAACTGAAACTCGCCGGCCTGGTCCGCTCCCGCCGCGAGGGCCGCCGCCAGGTGTACTTCGTCGACGACCCGGACGTGGTCGACGTGGTCCGCCTCGCGGTCGCCCGCCGCACCGACCGTGCCGACCGCGATGTGCCCGCCCCCCGACTCCGTGGCCTCTGACGCCGCCGCCCACCGGCACACCCCGCTCCAGGCGCTACGGCACCTCGACACCGGCCCGCGCGGACTGACCGAACCGGAGGCCGCCGCCCGGCTCGCCGCGACCGGCGAGAACACCCTCCCGGAACGCCGTACGACACCCTGGCACCGCCTGTTCCTGCGCAGCCTGCGCGACCCCTTCACCGCCGTCCTGCTCTGTCTCGGCCTGGTCTCCGCGCTCGTCGCCTCCTGGGGCACCGCCGCCGTGATCCTCGCGCTCGTCGCGGTCAGTTGTGTGCTGCGCGCCGGCGGCGAGCACCGTGCCGACCGCTCCCTGCACGACCTGCGCGAGCTGGTCGCCTCCACCGCCTGCGTGCTGCGCCGCGCGGACACCGACGCCCCGGTGCGGGCCCGGGAGATACCGGTCGCCGAACTGGTCCCCGGCGACGTGGTCAGGCTCGGCCCCGGCGACCTCGTCCCGGCGGATCTACGACTCCTGCGCGCGAGCGGGCTGACCGTGCACCAGGCCGCGCTCACCGGGGAGTCCGCGCCGGTCGCCAAGGCCGCCGTAGAACTGCCCGGTGGGGACGACGAGGGGCCGTTCGCCCAGCCGCACCTGTGTTTCCAGGGCAGCGGGGTCGTCTCGGGCAGTGCCACGGCGGTCGTCCTGGAGACGGGCGCGCGGACGCGGTTCGCCGCCGCGCACGCGGGGCCGGTGCGGCGGGAGCCGAGCGCCTTCGACCGATCCGTGCACGGCGTCTCCTGGGTGCTGATCCGGTTCATGCTGCTCACGCCCCCGCTGGTCCTGATGGCCAACGCGGCACTGCGCGGCCGGGGCCTGGAGACGCTGCCGTTCGCCGTCGCGGTGGCCGTGGGGCTGACCCCCGAGATGCTTCCGGTGATCGTGACGACCTGCCTCGCGCGCGGGGCCGCGCTGCTCGCCCGTACCCACGGCGTCGTCGTCAGACGGCTCCCCGCCCTGCACGACCTGGGCGCCGTGGACGTGCTCTGCCTCGACAAGACCGGCACCCTCACCCAGGACCGCCCGGTCGTGGAACGCGCCCTCGGCCCGGACGGCCGCGACGACCCGGACGTCCTGAACCGGGCCGCCACCGCCGCCTGGTGGACCCTCCAACTCGCCGACGCACCCGTCCCCGACGCCCTCGACGAGGCACTGCTGGCCGCGGCCGGACCGGTGGGGGAGGAGTACGACGGGATCGCGGCCGTGCCCTTCGACCCGGTGCGGCGGCTCGCCTCGGCCGTGGTGCGCGGCGACGCCCTAGGCACGCACACCCTCATCGTCAAGGGCGCGGTCGAGGACGTCGTGGAACGGTGTCTGCTGGAGCCCGGCGAACGGGACCGGCTGCTCGCCCTCGCCACCCGCGAGGCCGAGTCCGGGCTGCGGCTGCTGGCGGTCGCCACCGCCGAACTCCCGGCCCGCACGCGCGCGTACACCCCCGCCGACGAACGGGGACTGACCTTCCGGGGCCTGGTCACCTTCCACGACGCCATCGACCCGGCCGCACCGGAGGCCCTGCGCGCCCTGGCCGACCTGGGGATCGGCGTGCGGATCCTCACCGGCGACCATCCGGCCACGGCGGCCCGGGTCTGCCGCGAACTGGGCCTCGACCCCGGGCAGGTGCGGGTCTCCGCCCGCTGCACGCCTCAGGACAAGGCCCGCGCGGTCGCCGCCCTCCGCGCGGCCGGGCACACCGTCGGCTTCCTCGGCGACGGCGTCAACGACGTGCCCGCGCTGCGCGCCGCCGACGTGGGGATCGCACCGCGGGCCGCCGTCGACGTGGCCCGCGAGGCCGCCGACGTGGTGCTCGCCGGGAAGGACCTCACCGCGATCCGGCACGCGGTCACGGCAGGCCGGCACAGCAGCGCGAACATCGCCTCGTATCTGCGGGTCACGTTCTCCTCGAACCTCGGCAACGTCATCGCGATGCTCGCCGCCGGTCTGCTGCTGCCGTTCCTGCCGATGCTCCCGGCCCAGGTGCTCGCCCAGAACCTCTGCTTCGACCTGGCCCAACTCGCCTTCGCCCACGACCGGCCGGGCGCCGCCGCGCTGCGCCGGCCCACCGAGCTGCGGCCGCGGGCGTTCCTGCGGTTCATCACCGGGTTCGGAGTGCTCAACGCGGTCGCCGACCTCGCCACCTTCGCGGTGCTCGCGCTCGCGCTGCGCGGCCCCGACGCCGTGGACGACCAGGTGCTGTTCCACTCGGCCTGGTTCACCGAGAACCTGCTCACCCAGGCCCTGGTGATGCTGCTCCTGCGGACCGGCCGGAGCCTCGCGGAGGGCGGCGGACCGGGGCCGGTGGGGCGGGCCGCGGCCGTCCTGGCCGCCGTCGGACTGCTGCTGCCGCCGAGCCCGCTGGGCGCGGCGCTCGGCATGACGGCGCTCGCGTTGCCCTACTACCTGTTGCTCGCGGCCGTGCTCGGTCTGTACGCCCTGGCCCTGAGGGGTCTGCGATCCACTCGTGGGTTGTACAGTTGCGCAACATAGCAACTGTTGTCAGGGACGAAAGGGCGAGATCATGCTCCGCAACGGACTGGAACCATGGCACCTGCTGGTCGTGGCGATCATGGTCATCCTGCTGTTCGGCTCGAAGAAGCTTCCCGAGGCCGCGCGCGGGCTGGGGAAGTCGATGCGCATCCTCAAGAGCGAGGCGAAGGCGATGAAGACCGACGACCTGGCCACCGCGGCGCCGGCGGAGCCGACGTCGATGCAGATGGCGACGGAGCCGGCCGCGACCCCCGTACAGCCGGAGCCCAGGAATGCCCCCGAGCCGACCGGCACGGCCGGCTGAGGCCTCCGGCCCCGTGCTTCGCGGGTAGCTGACGCGTCCGGTGGGACCGGCCGGGGCCCGGCGCTCCGGTCGGCCCCGGGGATCGGCACCACCCCCGCGCAGCCGGACCTGCTCCGGACGATCAGTGCCGGGCGGCGATGAAGGCGCTGACCTTGTCGGCCAACTTCTTTCCAGCCTGTGCCTTCGCGGGGTCGTCGGGCGCAGTGATGGCCGAGATGCGGGGGCGTGTCGAGGTGGCGCCGATGATCACGAACTCCTGGTGCGGGTTGGCGCGCGCGGCGGCCTCGGTCGCTGGTTTCATGCCGGTGCCGACGGTGACGATCAGCTCGCAGTGGTGCTGCACGGCGCCGTTGAAGTACGGCAGCGCCGCCTTGGCGTCGATGGTGGGGGCGGGGAAACGCTGGGCGTTGACCCGGCCGGAGCGTGCCGCGTCCTGCATGCCCTGCCAGGACGCCTGGCTGAGCCGGGCGTCGGTGGCGCCCGCGGGCGAGACGAGCAGACAGGCCCGGAAGTTGCGGGAGACGTTGGCGGCCCGGGGCTGAGTGCTCCCGCCTCCGGTGAGCAGCGCGGTGAGCGACAGGACCAGCACGAGGACGGCGGCCGTGACGGCCGTGACGACCGGGTGGCCGCGGACGAGACCCGTGAGGCGGTGGACGGGGCGCGCGGTGATCGTGGTGAGCCGCATGCTGATCGGGTTCCTCCTGTGGATCATGTACGAGGACTGGGTCACGTACGACGACGGGAGCGGCGGCGGACGAGGAGGCCACCCGCCCCGGCGGCGGTCACCACGGCCGCCGCGCCGATGACCGCGACGGTTCCGCCTGGAACGCCGCCCGTCGTGTCGGCGGCCGCCTTCGGGGCGCCGTCGCCGGAGGCGGTGAGCAGCGGATCGGCGCTGGAGGCCGGAGTCGGTGCGCCCAGGGCCTTCAGGGGGTCGACGATGCCGTAGCCGAAGCGGTCGTCACGGCCGGAACCCCCGCCGGGGCGGTCGGCGGTGCCGATGAGCCGGGCGATGATCTGACCGGCGTTCTCCGACGGGTACGCGGCTCGCAGCAGTGCGGCGGCGGCGGACACATAGGGAGCGGAATAGCTGGTTCCGTCCTTGGTGAGGTAGCCACCGCTGTTCCTCGTCGAGTAGATGTCCACCGCCGGGGCGGCCAACGCGACATAGGAACCCGATTCGCCGGAGGACCAGAACCCGCCGTCGCGGGTGGTGCCGGAGACGGCCAGGACGCCGGGGAAGGCGGCCGGATACCCCACAGGATTTCCCGTCAGGCCGTTGTTGCCCGCCGCCGCGACCACGACGGCGTCGTGGCGGCGCGCGTAGGCGACCGCGTCCCGGATCTGGGGGTCGGGTTCGGTGGTCACCATCGAGATGTTGATGACCGAGGCCCGGTGGTCGGTGGCGTAGACGATGCCCCGGGCGAGGGCGAGCGGATCCGCGGCGTTGTCGGCGCTGACCCGGACCGGAAGCACCGTCGCGCGGGGAGCCAGTCCTGCCATGCCCTTGCCGGTGGTGCCGGAGCCCGCGATGACCCCGGCGACCGAGGTGCCGTGCGAGTCGGCCGAGACGTCGACCCGGCCGTCGGCGGCCTGGCCGGTGACATCGGTACCGGGAAGGACCCGGCCCGCCAGGTCGGGGTGACGGGCGTTCACCCCGGTGTCGACCACCGCGACCGTGACGCCGGCCCCCTGGCTGAGCCGCCAGATCCGGGAGGCGTCGAAGTGCTGGGCGTCCAGCGGCCATTCGGCACTGAGCGGCGTGGGTGCGGCGGGCTGCCCGGCGGTGGCCGCGGGTGCGGCACCCAGGAGGAGCAGCAGCGGCAGGCCGACGTATGCGCAGGCGTGTAAAGCGCCCGACGGTACCAGTCTCATCCGCCCCCGCAGCCCCTCCGATGTCCTGTGAGTGCAGCCTTGCTCGTCAACTGGAAAGAATGGGACGGGAGTTGGCCAGGAAAGCCGCAAGGACTTGCAATGTACTGGTCAACCTTGGTGTGTGATGCGGTCTTTGGCTCCATTGGCCCGGGATATACGGCTGTCCCGGTCCGTCGTCCCGCTGATAGAGATCCGGCTGTCCGGAGTTGGACGTGTGGTATCGCTGGGGGGGCAACGACGATGGGCCGCTTGTGGAGATCCGTCCGGCATGTGCCGACGGCACTGAGAGCGACGGCGTTCGTGGCGGTCGCCGCACTGGTCGCGGTGCAGGGCGGCCAGGCCGCCCAAGCGTTACCAGGAACGGCGGCCACCCCCGCCACCCCGGCACAGCAGACCGGCACCGCTGCGGGCAAGAAGCACACGGTCCCCGCCTCGGCGACGAAGAGCAGAGCCGGAACCACGCTGCCCAACTCCGAGCCCGGCCAGGTCAAGGGCGCGGTGGGCGCGTACAAGGCGCACGGCGCGAAGAGCGGCCCGGTGAACTCCGGCAGCAGGATCCACAAAGCCCCGAAGCCCGTCGCCGCACCGGCGACGAAGAAGCATCGGGGCTTCGTCGCGTCCACCAGCGTGGAGCAGCCCAAGCTCGACACCGCCACCACGACCGTCTTCAGGAACGCCGACGGAACCTACACCGCGCAGGTCCATACGCACGCGGTCAACTACCGTAAGGCAGACGGCAGTTGGGCGCCCATCACCGCCGCCACCAGCACCCCCGCCGGCTCCCCGGGAACGGCCGACGCGGCCTCCTACCGGACGGCGGCCGTCGCCGCGGGCAACCCGACCGGCCAGGGCAACGCGTCCTCCTCGACCTACGTCGAGTCCGGCGTCACCCAGAACTTCAACGGCAACGGCCAGCTGTACGTCGGCAAGTACCAGAGCCACGACTACAACTCGTTCCTCCAGTTCAGCGGCCTCGGTACCCAGTTCGCCAACGACTACGTCGTCAACTCGACGCTCTGGCTGGACACCGAGTTCTCCGGCCTGGACACCTCCGGCACGTGTTCCGCCCAGGCGGTGAACGTCTTCCCGGTCAGCGCCGCCTGGGACCCCGCGAAGATCAACACCTACCCGGGCCCGGCCTACGGGTCGCAGGCGGGCAGCGCCTCCTTCGCGGCCGGTACCGACTGCTCCAACGGCCGCCAGTGGGAGGGTATTTCCCTCGACACCAAGACGGTCATGAACTGGGCCCATGGCTGGGCGCCGAACTACGGGCTCGCGCTCACCGCGGCCAGTACCGCCGCCGCGGCCAAGGAGTTCTACGCCGACGACCCGTACCTGGCCATCGAGTACACGCCCAATGGCGCCGGCGCCTCCTACTCCGAGGTCAGCTACGCCTCGCCGTGGAACAACCAGCCCGGCTGGGGCAAGGTCACCGTGCAGAACCGCGGTACGGCCACCTGGACCCCGACCAACGGCTACAAGCTCTCGTACCAGCTCTACACCGTCTCCGGCACCACCCGCACCCTGCTCACCAGCCCCGCCTCCACCCCGGCCGCGATGCCCTCGGCGGTCGCGCCGAACAAGCCGGTCACCGTCACCGCGTCCATCCCCGCGCTCACGGCCGGGCAGACCTATCTGATCTGCTGGGACATGTCCTACAACGGGACGCTGTTCTCCACCTACGGGGTCCCGCAGACCTGTTACTCCCTGCCGGTGGTCAACAACCCGCCGATCGTGGACACGTTCACGCCCGGCAACAACGGCTCGGTGTTCAGCCTCACCCCGACGCTGGCCGTGACCGCGCACGACCCGGACAACTACCCGGGTACCGCGCTCAGTTACTCGTTCAACGTCTACGCCGACGGTTCGACCACCGCGCTGGCCTCCTCGGGTGCGCTCACCACGCCCGCCTGGACCGTCCCGGCCGGCAAGCTCGCGTACGGCAAGACGTTCTACTGGACCGCCCAGGTCAGCGACGGCAACGCCGCCTCGCTGTGGTCCGCGCCCGACTACTTCACCATTCCGGCCGCGCCCCAGCCGCTCGTCACCGCGCATCTCGGCGCGGCCCCCTACGACGCCACCGTCAAGGGCGTCGACCCGCAGCTCGGCGACTACTCGACGCAGACCACCGACGCGACCGTCCCGGGCCCGTCCGACGGCCCGACGCTCAGCGTCCAGCGCACGTACAACAGCCTCGACCCCGGTGTGTTCAAGGCGTTCGGCGCGGGCTGGTCGTCGTTGCTGGACATGCGTGCCACCGAGGACGCGGACGCTTCCGGCAACGTCGTGATCACCCTGGCGGACGGACGCCAGGAACGGTTCGGCGCCAACGGCGACGGCACCTACAGCCCGCCGGCCGGCGACTACGCCGTCCTGTCCGCACCGACGGGTGGATACGGCACCTCCGGCTTCATGCTGACGGAGAAGTCGGGCACACGGTACTTCTTCCAGGAGCAGAACACCGATCCGGTCACCGGTCAGACCTACTGGGGTCTGACCCAGTACGGCAACCGCAACGGTCACGGTCTGGACATCCAGTGGCTGCCCGTCACCCTCACCCTTCCGGACGGCAGCACCATCAATCCCGAGGAGCCGACGGGGGTCGGCTACAACCTGGACCAGGACAACGGGTTCAACGCCGGTGACCACAACACGGCCGACATGCCTGTCACGCTCCAGCTCACCTGGGGCATCCAGCAGGTCACCGCCTCCGACGGCACCGTCAAGAACGTCCCGCACGTCGCCCAGGTCACCTCCAAACCAGGCCTGTTCGCGACCACCCGCAACCCGTGGGCGTACGGCTACGACTCCGCCGGTGACCTCACCTCGGTCTGCCCGCCCGCCACCAGCAGCACCACCGCGTCGGCCTGCACCCGGTACAGCTACACGTCCGGCTCCGGCTCCGGGTCGCACTTCGCCTCGATGGTCCTGGACTCCAACCCCACGGACTACTGGCGGCTCGGCGACGCGACCGGCTCGGCCACCGCCAAGGACGGCGTCGTCGCCAACGAGGGCACCACCGACGCCACCGCCGCCAACGTCACGTTCGGCCAGGCGGGCCCGCTGGCCGGCACCTCCGCCACCGCGGCCTCCTTCAACGGCACCAGCTCCTACCTGGCGCTGCCCGACAACCTGCCGGCCAACAGCAGCAACCTCGCCGTCGGCATGTGGTTCAAGACCACACAGGCGGGCGGCACGCTCTTCTCCTACCAGAGCGGAAAACCCGGTACCTCCGTCACCTCCGGCTACGTCCCCTCGATGTACATCGGCACCGACGGCAAGCTCCGCGCCGAGTTCTGGAACGGACACGCCGCACCGATGGCCTCGCCCAACGCCGTGAACGACGGCAAGTGGCACTACGCGGTGCTGTCCGGCGCCCGTACCGACCAGACCCTTTACCTGGACGGCGCCAAGGTCGCCACCCTCACCGGCACCACCATCAGCTTCGGAGCCTGGCCCTACACCACCGTCGGCGCGGGCGAACTCGCCGGAACCTGGCCGTCGGTCCCGACCGGCAACGCCCTGGGCTGGTTCAACGGCCAGATCGAGGACGTCTCCTTCCTCCAGCACCCGGTCGGCCTCCCCGCCGTCCAGCAGGAGTACGCCTCCGCCACCCTCGCCGCCCGCGAACTGACGGGCAGCACCCTGCCCTCCGGCAAGACCGCGCTCGCCGTCGGCTACGACGCGCTGACCGACCGCGCGTCCACCGTCACCGACGCCGACGGCGGCGCCTACCAGCTGGCCACCCCGGTCACCACCGGCAGCAACGACTACTACTACGGCGCCGTCCGCGGCACCCGGCCCGCCCACGACTACCCGATGACCGAGTCGTCCGGTCTCACCGCCGCCGACCAGTACGGCGTCGACCGCCCGGCCGGCGGCGCGTCCGACGGCATCTACAACGACGTCATGCTCGGCGAACCCGGCATCTTCGGCCCCGGCGGGGACTCCGCGGCCGGCTTCAACGGCACCGACTCCTCCCTGTCACTGCCCACCGGAGCCCTCGACGACAGCAGCGGCAACGCCTCCGTCGCCCTCTGGTTCAACACCAAACAGGCGGGCGGCGTCCTCCTCTCCTACCAGAACGCCCCGATCGGCTCGGTGCCCACCAGCTACACCCCGGCCCTCTACATCGGTACGGACGGCCTGCTGCACGGCCAGTTCTGGGACGGCACCACCTCCCCGATGGCCTCCAAGGCGGCGGTCAACGACGGCAACTGGCATCTCGTGGTGCTGACCGCGAGCGGCACCGGCCAGACCCTGTGGCTCGACGGCCAGAGCCAGGCCACCCGCACCGGCAAGACCATCGCGGGCCAGGTGAAGACCTGGGGCGAGACCACGGTGAGCGTCGGCGCCGGATACATCACCGGCTCCTGGACGAAGCCGCCCACCAACGCGCAGGGGTACTTCAACGGCGAGATCGGCCAGGTCGGGATCTACCAGACCGACCTCGGCCAGAGCAGCGTGGAGGCCCCGCTCGGGCTGTACACGGCCAAGGGCTCGGCCACCCTGCTCACGCCGTCGACCACGCTGACGGTCACCGATCCCGCGCAGCACACCGAGACGTACACTTTCGACCCGTCGAACGGGAACCGCACCACCGCCATCACCGACGCGGGCGGCGGCCGGACGACGTACGCCTACGACTCCCTCGGCTTCCAGGACGCCGTCACCGACCCCGACGGGCACTCGACCAGCCGTCAGCACGACACGTACGGCAACGTCCTGGCGACGACGACCTGCCGCCAGCCGAACTCCTGCCAGACCTCGTACTTCAGCTACCACACCGACGCGGCAGACCCGATGGACCCGCTCAACGGCAAGGTCCTCTACGCGGCCGACGCCCGCTCCGGCGCGACCGGCACCGCCAACCCGGCCTACCGGACGGCCTACACCTACACCCCGTTCGGCGCCCTGGCCTCGGTCACCACGCCCCCGACCCCGGACCACCCGACCGGCCGGACGACCAGATACACGTACTACAACGACAACGAGACCTTCACGGACAACTCCGGCGTGCCGTACACCGAGGTGTACGGGATGCTCGCCACGGTCACCGACCCGAGCGGCAAGGTCACCCGCTACCACTACTGCGGCACCGAGTGGGACGGGAAGGTTTGCAGCGAGAGGGACCCGTCCGGCCAGATCACGTACTACCTGAACGACACCCTCGGCCACCTCACCACCAAGGCGGTCGGCTCCGACACCTACCCGGTGACGTTCACCTCCACCGGCGCGCCGGTCGGTGGCGCGCAGACTGCGTACACCTACGACCCGCTGGGCCGGACCCTCACCGAGACCGGCCCGGCGACCACCGACGCGGTCAGGGGCGTCACCCACACCCCGAAGACGACCTTCGCGTACGACGCGGACGGCGATCTGACCGGCACGTCGACCGCCGACACCACCGGCCACGACGCCACCCGCGCCACCGCCTACGTGTACGACGACAACGACCGCGTCAAGACCGTCACCGATCCGGCAGGCCAGGTCACCGCATACACGTACGACACCTTCGGCCGGAAGACGACCGAGACGAACCCGGCCGGCACCACCTACCGGTACGCCTACTCGCCGACGGGTCAGCTGCTCACCACCACCCTGCTCGGCTGGACCGGTGACCCGACCGCGCCCTCCGACCCGACCGACCTGGTCGTGGAGTCCCGGGCCTACGACCCGGCGGGGCGGCTCGCGTCCGTCACCGACTCCATGGGCCGGAGCACCGCCTACAACTACTTCGACGACAACCTGCTCCAGTCCCAGACCGACGCCTCCGGCACGTCCGTCGCGACCACCACCAAGGCCTACGACTACGACGCCGCCGGCAACATGACGTGGGAGTGCGACGTCTGGTCCGGCACGGCCTGCCTGAAGCAGACCCAGTACACGGTGGACGCGGCCGACCGGACGACGAAGACGGCGGTCGACCCGTCCGGTGTCAACCGGATCACCGTCAACACCTTCGACCCGGACGACAACGTCCTGTCCCGCATCCTCACCGGGGGCGGCCAGACCCGGCAGATCGGCTACTCCTACGACGCCGCCGGAAACCGGACCGCCCAGTCCGTGCGGACCGACACCACGGGGCCGACCGGTTACTGGCCGCTCTCCGAGGGTGCGGTCACCGCCGCCGACTCCTCCGGCAACGGCTTCACCGGCACGCCGTCCACCGGCACCTCCTGGGGGCCGCCCGGCAGCAACTACACGTCGTTCAACGGCACTTCCGGCGCCGTCCTCACCAGCGGCACATCCGTCGTGGACACCACCAAGGCATTCTCCGTCTCGGCGTGGGCCTATCTGAGCGCCACCAGCACCACGAAGGACTTCACGGTCGTCAGCCAGCAGGGCGCCCAGAACAGCGCCTTCCAGCTGGAGTACAACCACACCACCAAGTCCTGGGCCTTCGTCCGCGCGAGCAACGACACCACCACGGCGACGAGTTACGTCGCCAGCGCCCCCACCGCCGCCACCGCCGGCACCTGGACCCACCTGGTCGGCGTCATGGACGCGCTCGGGAACCTGAGCCTGTACGTCAACGACGTCGAGGTCAGCGGCAACTGCCTCAACTGCACCCTGGTGACCGACCCCACGCCGATGGCCAGCACCGTGGGCGTGGCGATCGGCCGGGGCAAGGCCGCAGGCGCCTCGGTCAACTGGTTCGCGGGCCGGGTCCGAGACGTCCAGCTCTACGGGCGCGAACTCAAGCCCAACGAGATCGGCCAGCTCTACGCCTCGGCCACCACCACCGGTGAGTCCCCGGTCACGGTGGGAGCGGCGGGCTGGTGGAAGCTGGACGACGGTGAGAACCCCTCGGCCGGCGACCACTCGGGCGCCGGGAACGCCGGCACGCTGAACGCCTCGACGAGCTGGTCGACGGAGAACGGCGGCTCCGCCGTCTTCTCCGGGGCCGGCCAGATCGCCACCGGCGGCCCGGTGGTCGACACCACCAAGAGCTTCTCGGTGTCCGCGTGGGCGAAGATCACCACGACCCCGGCCGGCACCTGGCAGACGGTCATGGCCCAACAGGGCACCCAGGCCGCCGGGTTCTCCCTCGACTACAACCCGACCGCGGGCCGGTGGGCGTTCGACCGGGCCACCACCGACGTCGCGTCCCCGACCCTCGCCGGTGCCACCTCCACCGCCGCCCCCACCCTCAACACCTGGACCCATCTGGTCGGCACGTACGACGCGAGCAGCGGCAAGATGACGCTCTACGTCAACGGCACCGCCCAGAACACGGCGACGGACACCACGCCCATCGCGAGCTCGGGACCGTTCGTCATCGGCCGGGGATACACGGCCGGCGCGTCCGCCCAGTACTTCAACGGATCGGTCGGCAACGTCCAGACGTACAACCGTGTCCTGTCCGCCACCGAGGTCGCCGCGCTGCACACATCGGCGGCCGGCACCGCGGGCTCCGCGCCGCTGACCACCACCTGGAGCTACGACCAGCGCGGCCTGCCGGTCACGATGACCGACGCACGCGGCAACGCCGCCGGCGCCACCGCGTCCGCGTACACCACCACCTACGCCTACGACGAGGACGGCCGGCTCACCACCACGTCCTCGCCGCCCGTCAGCACCGAGACCGGAGGGGGCGCCGCCCAGCAGACCGTGGCCGTCGCCGAGTCGGGCTACGACACCTTCGGCGAACCGGTCGAGACCGACGACGCCGACGGCGACATCGTCACCACCACCTACGACCTCGACGGCCGCGTCCAGGCCGTCTCCCAGCCGGCGTACACCCCGCCGGACGGCTCCGGCACGATCACCCCGACCACCTCCTACACCTACGACGCGCTCGGCGAGGTCCACACCCAGACCGACCCGCTGAACCACACGGCGTCGTACGTCTACGACCAGCTGGGCGACCGCGTCCAGCAGACCCTGCCCGGCGGCCTGGTCACCCACGTCGGCTACGACACCGACGGCGAGGTCCTCAACAGCACCGACCCGACCGGAGCCAGGACCGAGGCGACCTACGACGCGCTCGGCCGCGAGGCCACCAGCACCCAGGTGGAGCGCAGGCCCGCCCCGGCCGCGTACACGACGAAGTACGGCTACGACGGACTCGGCGACCTCACCTCCGTCCAGGACCCGCTGGGCAACACGGCCACCGCGACCTACGACGCGCTCGGCGAGACCAGCACCGTCACGGACGCCCTGAGCAACACCACCTCGTACGCCTACGACGTCGCCGGACAGGTCGCCAGGACCACCGCCGCCGACGCCACGGCGGCCACACAGAGCTACGACCAGGCCGAGCGGCTGGTCGCCACGGCCCAGCTCGACGCGACCGGCGCCACCCTGGCCTCGACCTCGTACGGCTACGACGCGGCGGGCAACCAGACCTCGGCCACCGACGCCCGACAGCACACCACCACGGCGACCTTCGACGCGCTGAACCGGACCGTCAGCCAGACCCAGCCGGTGGACGCGAGCACGTCGATCACGACCGCCTTCGGCTACGACGCGGCCGGCAACGAGACCCGCTACACGGACGCCGACAAGAACGCGACCTACTACACCTACAACCCGCTGGGTGCGCAGGAGACCAGCGTCGCCCCCAGCGTCACCGGCCTCACCTCGGCCGCGGACCGCACCACGACGTTCTCCTACGACGCCGACGGTCACCAGCACACCATCACGCGCCCCGGCGGGGTCAAGCTCACCGAGTCCTACGACGACAACGGAATGCTGACGGCGGAGGCAGGCAGCGGCGCCGAAAGCGCCACCGCGAGCCGTGCCTTCGGCTACGACGACGACGGCCGCCTCACCTCCGTCTCCGCACCGACCGGCACGGACACCTTCACCTACGACGACCGAGGACTCGTCCTCACCCTGGGCGGTCCCAGCGGCACAGCGAACTACGCCTACGACGCCAACGGCGGAATCAGCAGCCGCACCGACGCCACCGGCACCGCCACCTTCGCCTACGACGCCGACGAGCGGGTCAACAGCGAGACCGACCCACTGACCGGCACCACGGCCACGCTCACCTACAACCAACTCGGCCAGACCAAGTCCGTCTCCTACGGCACGGGCGGCGCGACCAGGTCCTACGACTACAACACCTCCCATCAACTCTCCTCCGATGTCCTGAAGACCCCCTCGGGGACCACGGAAGCGTCGGTCGCGTACACGTACAACCCCGACGGCCAGACGGCCACCCAGACCACCACCGGCACGGCGGGCTCCGGCACCAGCACCTACGACTACGACTACGCGGGCCGCCTGAAGTCCGCCACCACCGGCTCCTCGACCACCGCGTACGGCTACGACGCCAACGGCAACCGCACCAGCGCCGGTACGAGCACGGCCGCGTACAACGCCCGCAACGAGCTGACGTCCGTCACGTCCGGCTCTACCACCACCACGTACGGCTACACCGCGCGAGGCACGACGTCGAGTGTCACCTCGGGCGGCGCCACCACCACGTACACCGCCGACGCCTTCGACGAGTTGACCGCCACCAGCGCGGGCGGCGGCTACACCTACGACGGCCTGGGCCGCCTGGCCACTGCCACTTCCGGCGGCTCCACGCACACCTTCAGCTACGCCGACGGCACGAACAACGCCGTCTCCGACGGCACGCAGGACTTCGCCCGCGGCGCGGACGACGGCCTGCTGGCGGTGAGTGCGGCGGACGGCACCTCCCCACGGCTGGCGCTGACCGACAGCCACGACGACGTGACCGCCACCTTCACCGCCACCGGCTCGGCGCTCGCCGGCTCCACCGCCTACGACGCCTACGGCACGCCCACCGCCACCAGCGGCAGCCGGACCGACCTCGGCTACCAGTCCGGCTGGACCGACCCGGGGACCGGCTACGTCAATGCCGCCGCCCGCTGGTACAACCCGGCCAACGGCGACTTCACCAGCGCCGACACGGTGAGCAACCCGCCCACCCCGGCCGTCAACGCCAACCCGTACGCCTACGGCGACGACGACCCGTTGGACGCCACGGACACCTCCGGCCACGACGCCTGCACCAGCGACGACATCAAGGCCCAGGAGGAGGCGTACGAGGCGCAGCAGGCCTATCTCAAGCAGTGGCAGGCGGGTGCCTGGGACCGGATGGAGAAGTACTCCCAGGAGGGGCACGAGGCCTGGGAACGGGAGAACGCCCGGGAGATGGCCCGCAACGCGGCCGACGAACGGGCCGTGCAGCAGCAGATCGCCGACCAGGAGCGGCAGTTCCAGAACGAGTTCGACGAGGCGATGAACTGGCAGCCGTCGACCCACTCGACCGGCCAGGGCTCGGGATCGGGCAGCGTCTCCTACGGCAACTCCTATGGCTCGTACGGCTCTTACGGTTCCTCCGGGGGCAACTACTCGTCCCTCTACTACGGAGTCGCGCTGGGCGGCGCGCTGTCCTACGGCTACGGCGCCGCGGGCTCCGCGAGCGGCGGGGCCGCCGCCGGGGGCCTGGAAGCGGTCGGCGACGTCATCTGGGAGGAACTGGCCTCCGCCAGTGCCGAGGAACTCCTCTTCGGCCTCGTCCTCGCCGCCTCGGCAGCCGACGACTGCGGCGCCCACGGAGTTCCGACCCGCCCCAAGAACCAGAACCTCGGCGGCGTCAACACCACACCGGTCATCGGCACCAACCCGGACGAGGACGCGGCCGCGTCCGCGGCCCACCAGGCCGTCAGTTCGTCGGCGGCCACCGACACGGGCGTCGCCACGGCCACCAACGGCGCCGGCGGCAACGGAACGGCGAACGACGAGGACAGTCAGTGCGGCAACGTGCCGCGTGACGTCCGCTACCAGTACGACGACCTGGACGCGGCGAACCGGGCACAGGGTGCGACCGCGCTGATTTGCCCGACGGACCTGAAACCCAGCGGCAGCAAACGGGACAGCATAGCCTCGGTCCCCGTGGCGGGATTCCCGGACGGCCCCACGAACAGCCTCGGCCCGGGCAGGGCGACCTACAACAAGACCCACATCATCGGTGACCAGTTCAACGGGGCACCGAAGGCCGAGAACCTGTTCACCGGATACGACCGTATGAACAAGAGCGGCATGCGGCGGTGCGAGAAGAGGATGGAGTCGCAACTCAAGCAGGGGAACTGGGTGCAGTACTCCGCGACGCTGGAGTACTCCGACGACACGGACCCCATACCCACCGGGATACACATGACGGCCAGTACCAAGGCCGGACCGCTGTTCGACGTGACAGTGGAGAACAACTCGACCTGGCAGGACACATGCTGAACCTTTCCGACCTCGAAAGCACGATGCAGGGGCTGCGGGCGGTGCGCCCGGCCGCGGCCCGCCGGGTCGACTGGCCCGCCCTGGAGCGCTCACTGGGGGTCGGTCTGCCGGCGGACTTCAAGGAGTTCGCCGAGGCCTACCCACCGGTCGAGATCGACGAGTTCCTCCGGATCTGGAGTCCGGCGCCCGGGCGGGAGGAGGAGTACGCCGAAGGGGTGCGGTACGGCCTCGACATCCTGCGGGATCTTCAGGAGTCCGGCGACACCGAGGACTACACGGCCTACCCGGCGCCGGGAGGGCTGCTGCCCTGGGGCGAGTCACTCGAAGGCGACGTCTTCTACTGGCGCACGGCGGGCCCGGACCCGCAGCGGTGGCCGGTGGTCGCGAGCGGGCGCAACGGCGCCTGGTGGGAGTGCGCGGGGGGCATGCTCGCGTTCCTGGCCGGCGTGGTCGACGGGACGACGGAGAGGTCCGAGCTGCCCGACGGCGTGCTTGGACCGGCCGCGTCGGTGGTCCTGCTCGGTCCGTGAGGCGGGTCGGCCGCGCCCTGCGCCGTCCTCCCCCGGGAAAGGCCGCTGTGCCCACGGGAAAGGCCTCCGTGCCCCCGCCGCCGTCTGCGGAGAGGGCACGGAGGCCATCGCTCACACGCTCACTACGCCTGTACGGTGTCCGCCGCCCGCGCCTGCTTCTTGCGCTGCCGCCGGCTCACCCGCGGTTCCTGGTCCGGCAGCCAGCCGAAGATCATGCAGCTGCCGACGGCCCCGAGGATGAGGCCGACGAAGAAGCCGCCCAGGTTGGAGGTGACCCAACTGCCCAGGGAGCACAGGATGCCGACGATGGAGTAGAAGAGGCGTTGCGAGGGGCTGAAGAGGGTCAGCAGGCCGCACAGCACCATGACCGCCGGCAGCAGATAGCCCGCCACACCCTGCATGCCGACATGGATGACGACCTTCAACGAGGCCTTCACGGTGAGCAGGATCCACCCGCCGCCCAGGGTCAGCAGCAGCCCGCCCAGGAACGGCCGACGGGCCCGCCAACCGCGGAAGGCGGGCCGCCACCCCTGATGTGGAGTGTCTGTGCCGGACATCAGCAACCCGTGTCGCTGAAGCTGAGTTTCAGGCCGGGAAGCGTGAACGTCCCTGCGGTGGTCTTGTAGTTGGTCTGCCGCAGGTTGTCGATGTGCACGGTGTCGGCCTGCTGGCTGAAGACGCCGATGGGGCCCTGGACCCCGGCCTTGGTGAGGGTGCTCGCGTCGTTGCCGATCTCGATGTTGTTGAAGGACGCGTCGCCCGTCAGCAGGGTCGAGTCGGTGGTCAGATCGGTCGCCTGCACCTTCGACGAGCCGCTGCCCGCCTTGATGAGCAGGTTGGTGCCGCCGAGGTCGACGCTCTGGCACAGGGTGTCCAGGGTCGCCTTCTTGATCGCGGAGGTGACGACCAGCACCTGGCCGCCGGTGTCACCGGCGTTCGGGCTGCCGTCGGCCATGGTGTCGAGCGCGCCGAACTGTTCGAAGCCGGTGCCGTCGAGCGACTTGGCGGTGACCGTGAAGGGCATGCCGGAGATGTAGAGCGTCACCCCCAGCGCCCCCTGGGCGGTCAGGACCGCGATACCGGCGAGAGCCAGGGTGGCCGGCACCGCCATGATGGCGGCCCGGCGGCCCCGGACCCGTCCTCGTCTCGGTGCTCCTCCGGTGCCCCCGGTGGTGTCTGGTGTTTCGGAAAGAGAACCGCTTCCCGGGTTCTCAGGCGTGTTGTCGGCGGACGGAACGTCCGGGGACTCGGCCATGTCTGCTCCCATGTGCTGCTCTGGTTCAACGCGAGTTGATATCGAAGTGGCGCGTTGTCCTGGCGCGGACAGCGAGTGCGGCGCAGCCGTCCTCACAACTCCCGGTGGGTGCAAGGGCTTTCAGGTTACGCAGCAGTAGCCGTCGAGGAAGTTACCGGGGGTTACATTCGAGGGTCAAGGGAGTTGTGGAAAAAGAGTGTTGATGATGTGCCACCTGTGAGGCAAGGCCTGTCGGCGATCTCGCGGAGCCCGGCACCCCACACCCAACAACGCACCAACTTGACTTGCATGTCTTGACGTTGACGGACACTCAGGTCTACAACTCTCCCTTGTTTGCCGGATCCGTGGCGCCGGATCCGGCAAACAAGGGAG
>NZ_JAEQAZ010000163.1 GCF_016654115.1 Streptomyces sp. MBT53 | reverse complement strand
GTCCTAGGGGGAGGGGCCTTCGCCCTGTACGGTCGGACACGCAACGGCTCCAGGGGGGAGTGGGGTGGGGACAGACGGGGGAAGAGGGCGGATCATGTCGCGAGTGCCAGGGTGGCTCGGCCGGCTCGGCAACGGGCTGAGCGAGATGGGGGAGCGCTTGGACGAGCGCCGTGCCGAGGTGGAGAAGGAACACACCGACGCCGAGGCGGAGTTGCCGCCCGCCGACCCCGAACCCCCCGAGCCCGTCCCGGTACCCGTCACCATCGCCCGTGACCGCCCCGACCCCGCGCTCGCCGTGCCCTGGGGTGTGCGGGTGGCCGCCGAGGCGGGCTGGCGGCTGCTGATCCTGGCCGGCACGGTCTGGGTGCTGATGCGGGTCATCAGCGCCGTACAACTGGTGGTCCTGGCCTTCGCCGCGGCCCTGCTCATCACGGCACTGCTCCAGCCGACGGTGGCCGCCCTGATCCGCTACGGCTTTCCGCGCGGGGTGGCCACGGCCCTGACCGCGATTCTCGGCTTCGTCGTGATGGGGTTGATCGGCTGGTTCGTGACCTGGCAGGTCATGGCCAACATCGACAACCTCTCCGACCAGGTCCAGAACGGCGTCGACGATCTGCGCAACTGGCTGCTCAAGGGCCCGTTCCACGTCACCGAGAAGCAGATCAACCAGATCGCGAAGAACCTCCGCGAGGCCATCGGCGCCAACACCGACCAGATCACCTCGTTCGGCCTGGAGGGCGTCCAGGTCATCGTCGAGGCCCTGACCGGCATCCTGCTGACGGCCTTCTCGACCCTCTTCCTGCTCTACGACGGCCCGCGGATCTGGCAGTGGTCGCTGAAGCTGGTGCCCGCGGCGGCCCGGCCGGCGATGGCGGGCGCGGGCCCGCGCGCCTGGCGCACGCTCACGGCCTACGTCCGCGGCACGGTCATAGTCGCCTTCATCGACGCCGTCTGTATCGGCGTCGGCATCTACTTCCTCGGCGTACCGATGGCCGTGCCGCTCGCCGTCTTCATCTTCCTGTTCTCGTTCATCCCGCTGGTGGGCGCGGTGGCGTCCGGCGCGCTGGCGGTCGTCGTCGCGCTCGTCACCCAGGGCGTCGTCACAGCCCTGTTCACCCTGGGCGTCGTCCTCGCCGTCCAGCAGATCGAGGGCCACATCCTCCAGCCGTTCATCCTGGGCCGGGCGGTCCGGGTGCACCCCCTCGCGGTGGTGCTGTCGGTCGCGGCGGGCGGGATGATCGCCGGGATCGGCGGAGCGGTGGTGGCAGTCCCGCTGGTGGCGGTCACCAACACGGTGGTGAGCTACCTGAAGGCGTACGCCCAGGGCACGGAGCCGGCCCCTCGGCTGTCTCCGAAGCCGAGGGGGGCTACGGCGGTCTCGTCGACACCGACCGACTCCCCACCGCCGGACCAGGCCCCGTAACGGCATCGCCCACCACCCACCCGTTCACCGTCAGTCGAGAGGCGCCAGTACCGCCTCCGCCTCCAGCGTGACCCCCACCGCCTCCACCACCGCCGCGATCTTGAACGCCTCCTGGATCACGTCCCGTTCGACCCCCGCCTTGCGCAGCACCTGCTCGTGCGAGTCGAGACACATCCCGCAGCCGTTGACCGCGGACACGGCGAACGACCACAGCTCGAAGTCGACCTTGTCGACACCGGGGTTGCCGATCACGTTCATCCGCAGCCCCGCCCGCAGGGTGCCGTACTCGTGGTCGGACAACAGGTGCCGTGTGCGGTAGAAGACGTTGTTCATCGCCATGACCGCGGCGGCGGACTTGGCGGCGGTGTACGCCTCCGGCGACAGGTGCGCCTTCGCCTCGGGCGCCAACTCCCGCAGCACGAGCGGCGATCGGGACGCGATCGCCGTAGCGAGGACCGTCCCCCACAGCTGCTGCGCGGGCAGGTCGGAGTTGCCGATGACCGAACCGAGGTTGAGCTTCAGGTCCTTGGCGTAGTCCGGTATGGCGGACTTCAGGGCGTCCAGCGACATGTCAGCTCACTTCCCGGCGAGCAGCGCGCCCGCGTCCAGCGTGGCCTCGCCCTTGGTCCAGTTGCACGGGCAGAGCTCGTCCGTCTGGAGCGCGTCGAGGACCCGCAGAACCTCCTTGGGGTTACGGCCGACCGAGCCCGCGGTCACCATCGAGAACTGGATCTCGTTGTTCTGGTCCACGATGAACACCGCGCGCTTGGCGAAACCGTCCTCGCCCTCGATGCCGAGGTCCCGCATCAGCTCGTGCCGGGAGTCGGCCAGCATCGGGAACGGCAGGTCGCGCAGGTCGTCGTGGTCCTTGCGCCAGGCGTGGTGGACGTACTCGGAGTCGCCGGAGAAGCCGAGCACCTGGGCGTCACGGTCGGCGAACTCGTCGTTCAGCTTCCCGAAGGCGGCGATCTCGGTGGGGCACACGAAGGTGAAGTCCTTGGGCCATGCGAAGACGATCTTCCACTTGCCCTCGTAGGTCTTGTGGTCGATCCGCCGGAACTCCTCGCCCTTCTCCAGCGAGACACAGGCGGTCAGATCGAACGACGGGAACTTGTCACCGACAGTGAGCACTGGCTCTCCTTGCAGCGGAAAGCACCCAAGCGGAATGGGTGCTTCACGTGGGTTGGTCGGCCCCGATCCTGGCACAACGTGCATTGATTGTGGAAATAGCTACACTGGGGCGTGTTGATCGGAGGCGGTTATCAGTGACCGTTAGTAATACGAGTAAGAGACGCCAGCCCAGCCTGGCTCAACTGCGCGCCTTCTCCGCGGTCGCCGAACACCTCCACTTCCGGGACGCCGCCGCAGCGATCGGCATGAGCCAGCCCGCCCTGTCCGGTGCCGTCGCCGCACTGGAGGACACCCTCGGCGTGACCCTCCTGGAGCGCACCACCCGCAAGGTGCTCCTCTCGCCCGCCGGCGAGCGGCTCGCCGTACGGGCGCGGGCCGTGCTGGACGAGGTCGGGGCGCTGCTGGCGGAGGCGGAGGCCGTGCGGGCGCCCTTCACCGGGGCGCTGCGCCTCGGGGTCATCCCGACCGTCGCGCCGTATCTGCTGCCGACCGTGCTGCGGCTGGTGCACGACCGGTACCCGGACCTCGACCTCCAGGTGCACGAGGAGCAGACCGCGAACCTGCTGGAAGGGCTGACCACCGGTCGCCTCGACCTGCTGCTGCTCGCCGTGCCCCTCGGGGTGCCCGGAGTGGTCGAACTCCCCCTGTTCGACGAGGACTTCGTGCTCGTCACACCCCTGGATCATCCACTCGGCGGCCGGACCGGCATCCCGCGCGAGGCCCTGCGCGAACTGAACCTGCTGCTCCTGGACGAGGGGCACTGCCTGCGCGACCAGGCCCTCGACATCTGCCGGGAGGCGGGCCGCGCGGACGCCCCCGTCACCACCACCGCGGCCGGACTCGCCACGCTCGTGCAGCTCGTCGCCGGTGGGCTCGGGGTCACGTTGTTGCCGCGTACCGCCGTACGCGTCGAGACGACCCGCAGCGACCAGCTCCTCACCGGCTACTTCACCGAGCCCGCTCCGACCCGCCGGATCGCCCTCGCGATGCGGACCGGAGCCGCCCGTCGCGCCGAGTACCAGGAGCTGGCCGCCGCCCTCCGCGAGGCCCTGCGGCCGTTGCCGGTACGGGTGTTGGGGACCGGCAACTGACCCGCCCCCGTTCGGTCAAATGAGCGTCGGACAAAGGAAATCGAACGGCGGGAATTCTCAACTTCCGTCACCCGCAGGCAGGTAGGAAGAACCCCGCCGGAATATGCGCTCGGACTGATACACCTTCACCCCTCAGCGCTACACGTCAGGTGCGTGTACGAAAAGCCTAGGGGAGTGATGTCGGGCATTCGGGATTCCCTCGGCCGGGTCGGTCACGACCTGCTCGCGGCGGCTCTTTCGGCCTGTGGGCGCGAGGAGTTCACCGGGGGGCTGCGGGTGTCCGGCAGACCCGGCGGGATCTTCCATCTGCGCGGCGGGCTCGTCATCGCGGTGGAGAGTCCCGGCGCGCCGGGCCCCGAGGCGCTGCTGCTGCGTTCCGGCCGGATCAGCGGCGAGCAATGGGCCGACCTGGTACGGGAGTCGGGCGGCTCGCGCTGGCCGGTGGCCGGGCTGATCGCCCATGGGTACGCGGGCGCAGCCCAGTTGCGGATCGTGTGTGTGCTGGCCCTGCACGACGCGGCCTTCGCGGTCGTCTCCGGAGACGTCGACCACTGTGAACGCGCCCCGGACGCAAGGCCGTTGGCCCCCGTCGGCATCGGTGAACCACCGATCCGGCTGCTCCAGGACGGGGCCCGCAGGCTCGCCGCGATCGCCGCGCTGCCGTATCCCGTACGGCCCGACCGGGAACGTCCCCGGGCCCCGGCCGAGGTTCCCGCCGAGGCCGGACTCGGCATGCTGCAACGGGAGTTGCTCGCCCATGTCGACGGCCGCCGTACCGCCCGCGATCTCGCCTTCCGGACCGGGCGCGGGGTCTACCCGGTCACCGCCGAGGTCGCGCGGATGCTCGCCGAAGGGCTGCTGGAGTGCTCGGACGCCCCGGTCCCGATCCCGGTCCGGGTGCCGGCCGAGGAGCCCGTCCTGCGCCGTCGTGAACCGGCGCCCGAGCCGCCGCAGTTCACCGCGCCCACCGCGCTGCCCCGCCGCAATCCGGGGGCCAGCGGCATCACCGAATCTCTCGTCCCCGAAAAGAGCGGGGCGGGCTGGAAAGGGTTCTTCCGCCTGCGGAACGGAACCTCGAAATGAATCCGGACGACCACATGCGATCAGTTTTAGGGGAGTTGAGTAAGTGGATCACAAAGCCCTGACATTGGAAATGCGCACACTGCGGGAACAGGTGACCGGAATCACCGACACCGCGGTCACGGCGGCCGACGGACTGCTCATCGCGGCCGACACCGCCGACTCGATCGACCCGGAGGCCCTCGCCGCGCTCGCCGCGGCCGGCCTGGGCCTGGCCCGGCGCACCGCCGCGGCCACCGACCGCGGCACGCTGCGCCAGACGGTGACGTACGGAAGTCACGGCTGCGCCGCGACGTACGCCGTCGGCGACACCGCCCTGATGGTGGTGCTCGGCGACGAGGGGATGGACGTGGACCGGCTGCATCTGGCGGCCCGGCCGACGCTCGACCGGATCGAGTCGATCCTCACCGAGAAGGCATCAGAAGGAGTGTGAAGGGATGGCGACGAAGCGTATGACCCCAGGATTCTCCGACCAGGTGATGGGCCTGGTCAAAACCCTCCGGACCGATGCCCCCGACTGTGTGGCCTCGGGCGTGGTCGACATGTCCACCGGCATGCTGCTGTCGTACGAGACCATCGACAACCACCCGCCAGAGGTCCTCGACCTGCTGGCGGGTGCGACCCTCGATCTGTTCCAGGGCCGGACGGTCGTGATGATCGAGGACGTCTTCAAGGAGCGTCGCGGGATCACCAGTGACCACCACTTCTTCCAGGAGATCCTCGTCAACAGCGAGAACCTCACCCATCTGTTCGTGCGGATGACCGAGCAACAGGACGTCGTCGCCGTGGTGGTCTGCCGCAAGTCGGTGAACGTGGGCATGCTGTTCGCCCAAGTCCGGCGCGTGGTGCGGGAGTACGGGCTCTGAGCCGAGCGGGCGGACGGCTGCGGACGGGCCCTTACTCCGTGCGCAGCCCGTCCGGCCGCATCATCCGCAGCAGCGGCGGCAGGCTGAGCAGGGTCACCGCCAGGACGACCGCCCCGCCGATGCCGGTCATCATCAGCACGCTCGTCCAGTCGATGGATACCGGCGTGGCCGTCATCTTCAGCAGCACCGTGCCCAGGGTCAGCCCCACCGTCGAGGCCAGGGCCAGGCCCAGGCCGATCGGGATCGCCGTCTGCCACAGCACCGAAAGGCTCAGCGTGCGCCGCCGGGTGCCGAAGGCGACCAGCGCCGACAGCAGCTTCTTGCGCTCGCGCAACTGCTCCAGCTGCGACACCAGCAGGCTTGCCCCGATGAGGACGAGGACACAGGTCGCGCCGACCAGCAGCCCGGTGCGGATGGACGTGAACTGCGCCGACTGCCGGGTGGCCGCCAGGGTGAACACGTCCGCCAGCGGGTCGAGTTTCGCGGCGGTGTTGCGCACGTAGTCGGTCGCGTCCGGCACCGAGGTGTCGAGCGTGACGTACACATGCTGGTCCAGGCTCGGCGCCGCGTTCGCGGGCAGCGCGCCCGAGGTGATCAGCAGTCCGTCGCGGGCGTAACCGGTCGGGTCCTCGCGGTGGGCCGCCGTCTTCAGGCCCGCGGGGACCTTCCAGGCGACGGTGTGGCCCGGTGACGAGTCGTACGACGGGTCGAAGTACACCGTCCGGCCCGCCTTGGCGGTCTGTGCGGTCTGGCTGTCGGCGTCGGTGCCGCCGCCGGTGATCCGGTAGATGTCACCGTCGTGGCAGCCTGTCAGCCGGGCCACTTCCTGCAGTTGGGCGCAGCTGCCGACGGCGACCTCCACCGAGCCGTCCGGGTTCTTGGCCCGGTCGGCGACGGAGGTGAGCGAGATGGGCGACGTATGCCGCACGCCCTTGGTGCGGGCGAGCTGTCCGTCGGCCTTGGCCAGCGAGGTGCCGCCGTCGACGGTGACCTCGATCTGGGCCCGGTTCACGTCGTTGCCGGTCCGCCTGGTGTAGTCGCCCTCGACGCCGGCGAACAGCATCTGCAGCGCGATCGCCCCGGCCACCGCGACCGCGATGCCGTTGACCATGCGGGCGGCCGTACCGCTGCTCAACTGGAGCCTGCGGACGGCGAGTTGCCAGGACACCGAGCCGGAGTTCAGCCGGGCCACGGTGGCCTCGACGATCCACGGCAGCAGGGCGGTGATGCCGACGAGCAGCAGGACCGTGCCGCCGATCACCAGCCACTGGTTGAAGTTCCCGTTGGTGCCGCCCTGGCCGATCATCGGGTAGAGCATCGCGAGGCCGGCCAGCGGCATCAGCAGCCGCCACCACAGCCGGCGCCGCGGCGGCTTCGCCTTGCGGACCACCCCGAGCGGTTCGATGACGACCCCGCGCAGCGCGAACAGCGTCACCAGGACGGCCGCGGCCGGCACCGCGAGGGCGACGGCGAGGGCGAGCAGCGGCGAGGGGTTGAGGTCGCTCGGGAACATGCTGATGTCCCGCACCTCGAACAGCGACGCCAACTGCCGCCCCACCAGGAAGAATCCGGTGCCGAGGACGAGTCCGAGGAGCGCCCCCGCGAGCGCCTCGCCGCCCGCGATCCGGCGTGCCATGCGGCCGTCCGCGCCGACCAGGCGCAGCGCCGCGAGCCGTTGGTCCCGGCGGTCGCCGCCGAACCGTACGGCCGCCGCGATGAACACGCCGACCGGCAGCAGCAGCACGATGAAGACGATCAGGAGCAGCAGCAGGAGGATCGGGTCGAGCTTGTCCGGCGTGCTGTTGGGGGAGGGCCCGAAGTAGTTGATGCGCTCGACGCTGCTGCCGGACTGGTGCTGCAGGAGGTCCTTGCCGCCCGCGTAGTAGGCGAGTTCGGCGGGTCCGATGAGCCCGGCCCGCGCGATGGTGCCGGTGATCTTGTACGGCAGCCGCTCACGGAGCAGCTTCCCGGAGCCGGACTTGAGGAGCTTGTCGAGCGCGGGGGAGACGACCATCTCGCCCGTCGCCGGGAACTTCGTGAGGCCCGGCGGCAGCGGCGCCTTGGTGCCGTCCGGCTCCAGCAGCCGGCCGCGTACGTCCTTGGTGCGGAACGTGGTGTCGGAGTTGGCGATGACGAGGGTGTTGTCCGCCTTCGGCAGCTGCTTCCCGCTGTAGGTGAAGTCCTGCCGGGCGTTGCCGCGTGCGTCGCGGTTCGACAGCGCGTTCGGCAGCGCGGTGGTGAGCAGCAGCAGCGCCACCCCGAGCCCGACGCCGACCGCCGTCAGTACGGCCCGCACCCAGCCCTCACGCCCGCCGGCGAAGGCGAACCGCACCCCCATGGCCAGATCGGCCGCCCACTGACGCAGGTTCATACGATGCGCTCCATGTCCTTGGACTTGCCGTCCCGTACGACGATCTCGCGGTCGGAGTACGCGGCCACCCGGGCCTCGTGCGTGACCAGGACGACGGCCGCGTTGGTGGATCTGGCGGCCTCGGTCAGCAGTTCCATCACGCGCTCGCCGTTGAGCGAGTCGAGCGCGCCGGTCGGCTCGTCGGCGAACAGCACGCGCGGGCTGGTGACCAGCGAGCGGGCCACGGCGACGCGCTGCCCCTGTCCGCCGGAGACCTCACCGGGCCGCTTCTTGGCGAGGTCGTCGACCTCGAGGCGCTCCATCCACTGGAGCGAGGCGCGCTCGGCCTCCTTGCGGTGCGTGCCGTTCAGTCGCAGCGGCAGCGCCACGTTCTCGACGCAGGTCAGCTCGGGCACCAACTGGCCGAACTGGAACACGAACCCGAACTCCGAGCGGCGCAGCGCGCTGCGCTGGGCGTCGCTCATCGTCGCCATCTCCTGCCCGTTGTAGAGGATCGAGCCCGAGTCGGGCGGCACGATCCCGGCGAGACAGTGCAGCAGCGTCGACTTCCCGGACCCGGAGGGCCCCATCACGGCGACCACCTCGCCAGGGTGGATGGAGAACTCGGCGCCGTCGAGCGCGGTCGTCGGCCCGTAGGCCTTGCGCAGCTCCTGGGCCGCGAGCAGGGAACCGGCGGGATGTGTCGTCACTTGGCCACCACCTCGGCGAGCTTGTCGAGACGCGCCGCGGTGAGCTCCAGCCACCGCAGGTCGGCCTCCAGATGGAAGAGGGCGTGGTCGCAGATCAGCTGGTCCGCGAGATCGCCCTTGCGCTTGCGGTCGGTCAGGATCCGCATACCGCGCAGATGTTCGGAGCGCTGTACGTCGAGGATCTCCGCCGCGTTGCGGTGCGTGAGCAGCGCGAGAACGACCTTGGTGTAGAGCGTCGACTGCAGATACGGCTCGGGCTTCTCCGGCGTCGCGAGCCACTGCTGTACGTCGGTGATCCCGGCGTCGGTGATCGCGTACCGCTTGCGCTCGGGACCGCCGCCGGCCTCGATGCCGTCGACCTCGACGAGGCCGTTCTTCAGCAGGCGGGACATCGTCGAGTAGACCTGGCCGTAGTGCAGCGGCCGGTCGTGACCGAACTTCTCGTCGAAGGCCCGCTTCAGGTCGTAACCGTGGCACGGGCCGGACTCAAGGAGCCCTAGAAGGGTGTGACCGATGGACATGCGGAGCACTCTACACACGGCGTATACCCGGTGTGTATACGCACTGTGTGTAGATCATGGCCCGGGGTACGGCCCCGCAGGTGGGGGCCGATTGTCACGGTTCTGTCACTGGGGCGGCCGGGGTGGCCTGCCCCTCCTGGGCAACGGCCCCGCCTCGCCCGGCAGCCGTCCCGCCTCCGCGAGAGCGCGCCGCAGCAGGAACTCGATCTGCGCGTTGGCGGACCGCAGTTCGTCCCCGGCCCACCGCGCGACGGCCTCGTAGACCGCGGGGTCCAGCCGCAGCAGCACCTGCTTGCGCTCCTGCTGCGGCCGGCGCTTCGCCCCGGAGGGCTCGGAAGGGTCTGTCACTGGTAGAGGGTCCCCGTGTTCAGCACGGGCTGTGGCGCCCGGTCCCCGCACAGCACCACCAGCAGGTTGGACACCATGGCCGCCTTCCGCTCGGAGTCCAGCTCCACGATGTCCCGCTCGGTGATCCGGGCCAGTGCCGCCTCGACCATCCCGACCGCCCCGTCCACGATCTGCCGCCGGGCTGCGACGACCATCCCGGCCTGCTGCCGCTGGAGCATCGCCGAGGCGATCTCGGGCGCGTAGGCGAGATGCGTGAAGCGGGACTCGATGATCTGCACGCCGGCCGCCTCGACGCGCGCGCTCAGTTCGAGGACGAGCTTCTCGGTGATCTCCTCGGCGTTGCCGCGCAGCGAGAGCCCGCCCTCGTCGTGGGAGTCGTAGGGGTACTCGATGGCGATGTGCCGTACGGCCGCCTCGGTCTGGATGGCGACGAAGTCGCTGTAGTCGTCCACCTCGAAGGTGGCCTGCGCGGTGTCGCGGACCTTCCACACCATGACCGCGGCCAGCTCGATCGGGTTGCCGTAGGCGTCGTTGACCTTGAGGACCGCGGTCTCGTGGTTGCGGACGCGGGTGGAGATCTTGGTGCGCGCGGTGAAGGGGTTCACCCAGCGCAGTCCGTCCTGGCGGATGGTCCCCCGGTAGCGCCCGAAGAGCTGCACGACCCGTGCCTCGCCCGGCGCCACCGTGTTCAGCCCGCGCATCGCGATGACCGCGGCCAGGAAGACGAGGAGGCCGCCGACGATCAGCGCGGCCTTGCCGCCGGGCGCGGTGACCGCGGTGGCGCCGGCGAGCAGTCCGGCGGCGAGCAGCAGCCCGGCCAGTCCGAGAACCAGCGCCAGCGCGCCGCCGATGCTGTGCGCGGCGAACTCGCGCACACGCGGGGCGGGCATCTCGGGTACGTCCGCCGTGGGTGAGTCCGTGGCCATCATGTCCCCCATATCTCGGTTGAAGCAAAGTGATATCACTTTACCCCTGCGCGGCAACCCTCAACCCCGTTCGTACGTCGGTTCCGTTGGAACAGGTGCTGATTCTCACGTCCGTAAAAGACAGGATCGGCAGACCTTTGTCACAACTGGCGGTGTTAGCTTTCTGAGCTGACTTGCAGAGACGGCCGAGACGGAAGCGGAGCAGACGGACTCATGGGACGAGCGGAAGAGCGACGAGCGCGACAACGCGGTGGCCGCCGCGCTGCGCCCAAGACCCGCCGTTCGTCGGGGGCCACGGCAACGGCCACCGCCACAGCCACCGCGCCGGCCGGCAGCGCCTCGGCCGGTACGGACGCCAGGAGTGGCAAGGACGGCAAGAGCGGCAAGGGCGGTAAGAGTTTCATACGCAGACTCTTCACCTGGAAGAAGATCCTCGGCACGTTCCTCGGCTTCTGCCTGCTCGGCATCGGCGCGTTCATCGTGCTCTACATGATGATCAGCATCCCCGAGGGCAATGCGACCGCGAAGCTCCAGAGCAACGTCTACAAGTACAGCGACGGCTCGATCCTGACCCGCAGGGGCCAGGTCAACCGGGAGAACGTGGACCTCTCGCAGGTACCGAAGGAGGTCCAGGAGACGTTCGTCGCCGCCGAGAACAAGACCTTCTACAACGACGCCGGCGTCGACCTCAAGGGCACCGCGCGCGGTCTGCTCAACACGCTGTCCGGCAAGGGCGCGCAGGGCGGTTCGACGATCACCCAGCAGTACGTCAAGAACTACTACCTGACGCAGGACCAGACCGTCACGCGCAAGCTCAAGGAACTGGTCATCTCGCTGAAGCTGGACCGCGAGAAGTCCAAGGACTACATCCTCGCCGGATACATCAACACCAGTTACTACGGCCGCGGCGCCTACGGCATCCAGGCCGCCGCGCAGGCCTACTACCAGGTCGACGCGAGGAAGCTCTCGGTCCAGCAGGGCGCCTATCTCGCCGCGCTGCTCCAGGCTCCGAACCAGTACGACTGGGCGATAGCCACCGACACGGGCAAGCAGCTGGTGAAGGCGCGCTGGAACTACGTGCTCGACAACATGGTCGAGCAGAAGTGGCTGAGCTCCGCCGACCGCCAGAAGTTGACGTTCCCGACCCCCAAGCTGCCCAAGGCAGAGGCCGGCATGGAGGGGCAGAACGGCTACCTGGTGACCGAGGCCAACGCGGCGCTGGAGAGGCAGCTGATCTCCAACGGCCAGGCCGCCAACACCAAGGAGGCCGAGGCGCTGGTCGACGCGGGCGGCTGGACGATCACCCTCAACATCGACAAGAAGAAGCAGGCCCAGCTGGAGAAGTCGGTCAAGTCCCAGCTGACCAGCAAGCTCGACGCCAAGAAGCGCAAGGTCGACGGGAACGTCCAGCCGGGTGCCGTGTCCGTGAACCCGACGACGGGCGCGGTCGTGGCGATGTACGGCGGTGTGGGCTACACCAAGCACTTCACGAACAACGCCACCCGCACCGACTACCAGCCCGCGTCCACGTTCAAGCCGGTGATCCTCGCCGCGGCCCTGGCCGACGGGGCCAAGACGCAGTCCGGCAAGACGATCACGACCAACACCCTCTACGACGGCACCAGCAAGCGCCCGGTCGTGGGCAGCGACATCGGGTTCGCACCGGAGAACGAGGACGACCAGGACTACGGCAAGGTCACCGTCCAGACGGCGATGAACAAGTCGATCAACTCGGTCTTCGCGCAGCTCGGTGTCGACGTCGGCATGGACAAGGTGATGAAGACCGCCGAGCAGCTGGGCATGGACCCCGGCGACCTGAAGGCCGTACCGGCGCAGACCCTGGGCACCATGGGCGCGAGCCCGATGGAGATGGCCGGCGTCTACGCCACCTTCGACAACCACGGCCGGAAGGTCACCCCGGCGATCATCAAGTCGGTGTCGCACAACACGCGCACGGTCACCATGCCCAACCCGATCGGCGGCCAGGTCATCCCGCGTGAGGCCGCCGACACGGTGTCCTCGGTGCTGACCGGTGTGGTCGACGACGGTACGGCGAAGGTGTCGGTGGCCGAGAACAGCAAGCGCGACGGGCAGCAGGTCGCGGGCAAGACGGGTACGTCCGACAACAACAAGTCGGCCTGGTTCACCGGCTACACGCCCGACCTGGTCACCTCGGTGGGCCTGTTCGGCGAGAAGCAGGGCAGCGGCGCACAGGTCCCGCTGACCGGTGCGACCGGCCTGATCACCGCGGGCGGCGGCCGTATCAACGGTGGTGGCTACCCGGCGCAGATCTGGGCGACGTACATGTTCGGAGTGACCAAGGCGAACAGCAAGTTCGACCTGGACACCGACCAGGGCGCGGCCGTCGAGCCGGACTTCACGCCGACCCCGAGCGCGTCCGTGTCGGTGACGCCGTCCGAGACGCCGACGACGAAGAGTCCGTCGCCGACCCCGACGACGGAGTCGCCCACGCCGACCCCGACGCCCACGCCCACCCCGACACCCACTCCGACGCCGACGAGCGATCCGACCCCGACGACACCGGGCGACGGCGACACCAACCAGCCGCTCGACCAGTTCGGCCAGTAGCCGGGTCGTACGCCGGCTCGTACGAGCGAAAGGGCGCCCGGCGCACCGCCGGGCGCCCTTCCGTGTGCCGTTACTCGAAGCCGGCGGCGATCCGGTCGCCCAGCTCCTTGTCCACGTGCTGCCAGTAGCGCAGGGCGCGGTCGAGGACGGAGCGGGAGACGTCGGTCTTCAGATGGCCGGTGACGTTCGAGACGAGGCGGTCGCGGGCCGGGTCGTCGAGGACCTCGCGGACCATCGTGCCGGCCTGGCCGAAATCGTCGTCCTCGCGGTGCGACTTCGTTGCCTCGCGGACCAGTTCACCTGCGGTCTGCCAGCTCGCCGGGTCGCCGAACCGCGCGTAGTCTGCGGCGGGTCCGCCGTAGGAGTTCGGGGCGTACGGGCGGGCGGTGTTGGACGCCTCGTACCGCATCGGGCCGTCCTTGGCATAGGAGTTGACCTGCGAGTGCGGTCGATTCGGCGGCAGCTGGGCGTAGTTGGGGCCGATCCGGTACCGGTGGGTGTCCGGGTAGGAGAACAGCCGGCCCAGCAGCATCTTGTCGGGCGAGGGGCCGATGCCCGGGACCAGGTTCGAGGGCTCGAAGGCGGCCTGCTCGATATGGACGAAGTAGTCGTCCGGGTTCCGGTTCAGCGTCATACGGCCGACGTCGATCAGCGGGTAGTCCCCGTGCGGCCAGACCTTCGTCAGGTCGAAGGGGTTGAAACGGTAGTCCGCCGCGTCCTCGAACGGCATGATCTGGACCTTCAGGCTCCAACTCGGCGCGTTCCCGGACTCGATCGACTCGTGCAGGTCCCGGCGGTGCTTGTCGCCGTCGGAACCGGCCAGTTCGTCGGCCTCGGCCTGGGTGAGGCACTCGATGCCCTGGTCGGTCTTGAAGTGGTACTTCACCCAGAACCGCTCACCGGCGCCGTTGATCCACATATAGGTGTGGGAGCCGTAGCCGTTCATGTGGCGGTACGTCTTCGGGATGCCCCGGTCGCCCATCAGCCAGGTCACCTGGTGTGCCGACTCGGGGGAGAGGGTCCAGAAGTCCCACTGCATGTCGTTGCTGCGCAGCCCGGTCGCCGGGTGGCGCTTCTGCGAGCGGATGAAGTCCTGGAACTTGATGGTGTCGCGGACGAAGAAGACCGGGGTGTTGTTGCCCACCAGGTCGTAATTGCCCTGTTCCGTATAGAACTTGAGGGCGAAGCCGCGCGGGTCGCGCCAGGTGTCGGGTGAGCCCTGCTCACCGGCCACGGTGGAGAACCGGGCCAGCAACTCGGTGCGTTTGCCGGGCTGGAAGAGGTCGGCGCGGGTGAACTGGCTGATGTCGTTGGTGACTTCGAAGAAGCCGTAGGCTCCGCTGCCCTTGGCGTGCACCACCCGCTCGGGGACCCGTTCCCGGTTGAACTGGGCCATCTTCTCGATGAGGTAGTGGTCCTGGAGCAGGATCGGGCCGTCGGCTCCGACGGTGAGCGAGTGTTCGTCGCTCTCCACCGGGATGCCGACGTTGTTCGTGGTGTACGGAGTGTGCTGGGGTGCCTGCGTCACGAGCGTCCTCCTGTTCGGAAGAAAGTAGGTCGCTTTCGCTTCGCGTACCCCAGCAGTCAACTCCCACGCTGGTACCTCGGCAACTTTTGGACGAGGTCTAATTCCGGTTCAGTTCGAACCAGACCACCTTCCCGGTGCTGAGCCGGGTCGCTCCCCACCGACGGGCCAGTCTGTTGACCAGGTAGAGCCCGCGCCCGCCCTCGTCCGTGGCCCGCGCCTGCCGCAGCCTGGGCAGCTGGGGCACGTCGTCGCCGACCTCGCAGCGCAGCACATCGGTCCGCAGCAAACGCAGAGTGACCGGCCGGGAGGCGTACCGCACGGCGTTCGTGACGACCTCGCTGACCAGCAGCTCCACCGAGTCGCTCATGTCCTCCATGCCCCAGCGGGCCAGCGCCCGCCGCGCCAGCCGACGGGCCTGGCCGGGCGCCGAGTCCTCCGGATCGAGGAACCAGTACGCCACATCGCTCGGCGCGATCCCGTCGAAGCGGGCGGCGAGCAGCGCGATGTCGTCGTCCCGGTCGCCCGGGCCGAGCATGTCGAGCACCTCGTCGCACAGGGCTTCCAGGGGCGGCGGATGGTCCGGTCCGGTGAGCTGCGCGACCGCGGCCAGCTTCTCGCGCAGCTGCTCTATCCCGGTCCAGACGTCCCGCAGCCGGGACTCGACCAGCCCGTCCGTGTACAGCAGCAGCGTCGCTCCCGCCGGGGCATCCAGCTCCACGGCCTCGAAGTCGACGCCGCCGACCCCGATCGGGGCGCCGGGCGGCACCCGCAGCACCTCGGCCCGGCCGCCCAGGTGCAGCAACACCGGTGGCGGATGGCCCGCGTTGGCGATCGTGATGCGGTGCGAGACCGGGTCGTAGACCGCGTAGAGGCAGGTCGCCATGCGGTCGGTGCCCAGCCGCTGGGCCTGCTCGTCGAGGTGGTGCAGAACCTCCTGCGGGGGCAGGTCGAGACCCGCCAACGTCTGCGCGGTGGTGCGGAGTTGGCCCATGATCGCGGCCGAGGTCATGGAATGCCCCATGACGTCGCCGACCACGAGGGCGACCCGGCTGCCGGGCAGCGGGATCGCGTCGTACCAGTCGCCGCCGACCCGGGCCGTCTCGGCGGCCGGAAGGTAGCGCGAGGCCAGCCGCACGCCGGTGGGGCGCGGGAGGGTCTCGGGGAGCATGGTGCGCTGCAGCTCGTCGGCGATGTACGCCTCACGGCCGTAGAGCACCGCCTTGTCGATGCCCAGGGCGCTGTGCGTGGCGAGTTGGGCCGCGACCAGGAGGTCGTCGGCCTCGAACGCCATGCGCTCGGGGCGGCGCAGGAAGAGCGCGGCGCCGATCACCCGGCGCCGGCCGCGCAGCGGCGCGAGGATCGCCCGCTGTCCGGCCGGGACGATCAACTCGCCGCCCTCGCCGAGCAGTTCGGGCAGCGCGGCGCGCGCGGCGGGCGAGTCCGCGAACACCGGCCGTACGCCCCGCAGCACCTCGTTCAGCGCGCCGCCGGGCCTGACCTCGCACAACTCGGCGGTGACCGCGGACAGTTCGGACGGCTGCTCGGGCTGGAGCGCGGGCATGAAGCCGTTCTCCGTGTCCCGCTCCTCCGGGATCCGGTCGGTACGGCGCAGCCGCAGCACGACGGGACCCGTGGGCCGTTCGTCGCCCACCGGCAGCGGGTCGCGCAGATAGACCAGGATCGCGTCCGAGAAGGTCGGCACGGTCGCCCGGCACAGCCCCATCACGATCTCGTCCAGGTCGATGCCGCGGGCGATCCGCCGGGTCGCGGCACCCACGAAGCGCAGCCGGTCCCCGTCGCGCCGCATCGGCATGGGACCGCCCGGGGGCAGCCCCTGTCCCGTACGGCGCTCCTTGGCGGCGGAGTCGGGGCCCGGCTGGGCCGGGATGCCCTCGGGCGCGGGACGCGGGCGGTGGGCGTCGGGTTCGGCGGCCGAGGGCTGGGAGTGCTCGGAGCCACCTGCGGTGTCGGGCTTCACAGGGGTACCTGCCGGGTCCTTCCCCTTGGCGCGGGACGTGCTCGTACCCGGCGCCGAGGACGGCTCACCGGTGCGTGCCTGAGCCGGTAAGGCCGGGGCACCGGACGGCCTGGGCGGCGGCGTCGAGGTACGCAGAAGCGCCCCACGGGGGTCCGTGGGGTCGGCGCCCTGTGGGCGCTCGAAGGAGGTGGGGTGCTCCGTCACGCGTGTCGAATCCGTCCGTCCGGGACCGCACGCTGTACGTACGGTTCGTCCCGCCGAAATGCCGATACCCGGAATACGTGCCCCAGGAACGGAATTCCCGCGTGGTCAGAGGCTGTTCCTGTGCCACCGGTGGACCGGCGGCCCTCAGGACCGGTGTCGCCGGTGTTGCCCTCGTACCCCTCGCTCACGTCCTGCCGCCCCTCGGTGACATCTGGTCAGTCCCGGTGCATGCGCCGGGAGTTGTCGCGGTGCCCTTGCGGAGGACGATCCTACGGTTGCGCACCGGGGGCGCATCAAGGGTCTCATGTGGACAAGTGCGCGGGGGTGCGGTCCCAGTCCTCCGGAAGTGAAGGTACAGCCCAGGACGGATCCGGGCGCCAGTGCTGCCAACCATCCGAGAACGGCGGACCCCACGCGCGGATCGTCTCCACCGCAGACCAGCCCGCTTTCCGTACGCGCTCGGCGAGTTGGGGATCCATCAGCCCGTCCCGCTGGGCCTGCGCGAACTCGTCCTCGTCACGCCACTCCCAACTCCGGTCCGGCTCCACGGTGATGTCCAGGAAGTGGTCCTCGGAGTCGACCCCGCCGGCCCAACGGGCCAGCGGTTCCTCAAGGTTCACGTACCAGTTCTTGAACCGCCATCCCGGCTCCCAGAACAGCCACACCGACCACGGCTCACCGGGCCGCGCCAGCTTCAGCACACCCGTACCGAACCAGTGGTCGCGCTGGACCGTGCGCGGCTTGGTGTACCGCGTCTCCAGCGGCTCCACGTGCACGGACGTGCCGTCCGCGAGCACCGGCTTCACGCACTCGGTGCCGGGCGCCATCCAGACCGCGAGCAGCTCCTCGTCGTCGCGGACGACCGTGACGGGGCGGGCGATGTGGAAGCGCGGTCCGGCGTTCTCCCGATAGCGCCACAGGATCTGATCCCCGGGCGCCCAGAAGGCCGTAGACGTACCTGCTTCCACCGCTCTCACCGCTCCACCGTCTGCCATGAACAGATATTAGGTGCCCCGGGCATACGACGCTGCGGCGCGCGTCACGGTTCTCGCCATGGCGACAATTGGTTACGGACGCGTCATCCGCAGGACATCGAGGGCCTCGTCGAGCTGGACGACCGTCAGGTCACCGCGCTCCACATAGCCGCTCTCCAGCACGACCTGTCGGATCGTCTTGCGTTCCGCCAGTGCCTTCTTGGCCACCTTGGCGGCCTCCTCGTACCCGATGTACTTGTTCAGCGGGGTGACGACGGACGGCGACGACTCGGCGTACTCCCGCGCGCGCTCCCGGTGCGCGACGATCCCGTCCACGGTCCGATCGGCGAGCAGCCGCGAGACGTTGGCCAGCAGCCTGATCGATTCCAGGACATTCTTGGCGATCACGGGGAGCATCACATTGAGCTCGAAGTTTCCCGCGGCCCCGGCGGTGGCGACGGTCGCGTCATTCCCGACGACCTGCGCGGCCACCATCAGCACGGCCTCCGGAATCACCGGATTGACCTTGCCGGGCATGATCGAGGACCCCGGCTGCAGATCCGGCAGCGAGATCTCGGACAGCCCGGTACGCGGCCCGGACGCCATCCACCGCAGATCGTTCGCGATCTTCGTCAGCCCTACGGCGATGGTCCGCAACTGCCCGCTGGTCTCGACGATCCCGTCCCGCGCACCCTGCGCCTCGAAGTGATCCCGCGCCTCGGTCAGCGGCAGCCCGGTGACCAGGGCGACCTCCGCGATCACGGCGGCGGAGAACCCGGGCGGGGTGTTGATCCCGGTGCCGACGGCGGTCCCGCCCAGCGGCAGCTCGGCCAGCCGCGGCAGCGAGGCCTGCAACCGCTCGACGCCGTACCGCACTTGGGCCGCGTACCCGCCGAACTCCTGCCCCAGGGTCACCGGGGTGGCGTCCATGAGATGCGTCCGCCCGGACTTCACGACATCGGCGAACTCGACGGACTTGCGCGAGAGCGCGCCCGCGAGATGCTCCAGGGCGGGGACGAGGTCGTGGATGACGGCACCGGTGGCCGCGATGTGAATGCTGGACGGGAACACGTCGTTGGACGACTGCGAGGCGTTGACGTGGTCGTTCGGATGCACAGGGCGCCCGAGCCGCTCGGTCGCGAGGGTCGCGATCACCTCGTTGGCGTTCATGTTCGACGAGGTGCCGGACCCCGTCTGGAACACGTCGATCGGGAAGTGCTCGTCCCACGCCCCGCCGGCCACCTCACGGGCCGCCTCCTGGATCGCCTCCGCGATGTCCTTGTCCAGCACGCCCAGTTCGGCGTTCACCTTGGCGGCGGCACCCTTGATCCGGGCCAGCGCCTCGATGTGGGCGCGCTCGATGCGCTGCCCAGAGATCGGGAAGTTCTCCACGGCGCGCTGGGTCTGCGCCCGCCACTTGGCGTCCGCCGGGACCTGTACCTCGCCCATGGAGTCGTGCTCGATGCGGTAGTCGCTCATACCTGTATATCGACCGGGAGGGCGGGGATGTTCCGGGTCAGCGCTCCGGAGCCGTGCAGACGGGCCTGCCGCCCACCTCGGCACACGCCTGCGCCCCGCGCGGGTCCACGGCGGCCAGCATCGGGCTGCTGTAGCCGTCCGAACGGTCGCCCGGGTACTCGGCGGACAGCTCGTCCCGGCCCGACCTGATCGAGATCTCCCGCGCGCCGCCGACCCGGGTGCGCACCTCCGACCAGACGGTCGCGCAGGCCGGCGAGTAGAGCAGCCGTACGACCTGGGCGGCCCGCGCCACGACGCTCTCCGTACGGGCGTCCCGGGCGCAGGTCCCGGAACTGGGCAGCGCCCCCTGACAAGTGCCGCCACGGCAGGAGACGGCCGCCTGGTCCGTGTCGCGGTCGAGGACGTCGGCGGCACCGGCGGTGACCGCCACGGTGGCGGCCATCGCGGCGAGGGCGACGAGGGCGCGGGTGGGGGGACGCAGCCGACGGGGTCGTACGGACGGGACGGAAGGTCCGACGGGCCTGGACTGCTCCCGGGTCGCCGTGTCCCACAGGGCGAGCAGCGTGCCGGGGTCGGTTCCCGCGAGCCGGGCGAGCGCCTCGACCGCGGCGCGTGGCGGGAACTGGTCGCCGTTCAGATAACGGTGCCAGGTCGACTTGCTGTACGGCGTGACGGAGGCCAGCGCGGCCAGGCTCAGCCCGGTCCGCCGCTTGAGGAGGTGGAGTTCCGCCAGGAGCCGCTGTCTCTCGACCGTCACATGGCCTTCCCTTCCCGGGGGTGGTGCGGGGCCACACCCGGATCGCCCCGAATATGCCGGATTATGAAGGGGTGTTGACCTGGTGTTCCCCGACGGGACGTACGGGACCGTCCCGTCGGGGAACACCGTCGGTCAGGCGGGGGTCAGCACCAGCGGACGGCGCTGTGGTTGCGGACGTAGTGCGCGGAGACATAGCCCTCGTGGTGCGGGAGCTTGTACCAGCGGTGGCTGCCGAAGACGTCGGAACCGCGCGTCTTGCAGACGATGGGCAGCACCCGCCCGACCGGCCGCGTGCCGACGATCCGGTAGCCGGTGCCCGGGCCGGAGCGGACGTTCAGACGGGTGTAGTGGCGGGTCGTGACACTGCCCCAGGTGTGGGCGGCGGTGACGTGGTGGTGGCGGGTGGGGTGCGCCGGATGGCCGGCCGGGGCGGCGACGGCTGCTGCGGGGAAGAGAGCGACGGCCGCGAACGCGGCCACGAGACCGTTGCGC
>NZ_JAEQAZ010000162.1 GCF_016654115.1 Streptomyces sp. MBT53 | reverse complement strand
TCCTGCGCTTCGTCGAAGCGGGCGCGGGCGTCGGCCTCTCCGAGGGAGATCCGCCACAGCGCCCGGTTCACGCGCGTCGCGGCCTTCAGGACGGCCTGCGCCGCCTCGGCGGTGTCGGGAGGCCCTTCGAGAACGACGACCCGGACGCTGTGCATGAACGGGTCGTAGGCCTCGCGCAGTTCCGTGCGCAGTTCCTCGATCCGGTTCAACAGCCGCTCCGGGTCGGCGATCTGGACGAACGCGTCGATGACCCGCCTGTACAACTCGCCGGTGACATGGGCGTGCGCCATGAGATCCAGATAGGCGGCGCGTCGCAACTCCCGTACCCGGCCGCGCCATTGAGCCTCCGCGGACGCCTCCGCCTGCACCCTCGCCGCGCGCACGTTGCCCAGATTGGTCACCCAGCCCGCCAGCACCGCCGTACCGCCGGTGAAGGCCGCGACCCACACCGCGCTGTCCTCCATGGCGGCAAGTGTCGAGGAGCCCACCGACCCCTGTCGAGATCGCCTCAGCCGCCGGACGTGTCCAGCTCCGCGTCCTCGCCGATCCCCGCGCAGTCGTATGGGTCCTTCAGCCAACCGTCGGGCAGCACCACCCTGTTGTTGCCCGACGTACGGCCGCGGGGCCCGTCCGCGCCTGTGGGCCAGGGCTGGTCGAGGTCCAACTCGTCGAGGCCGGAGCGGAGTTCGGCCAGCGAGGACGTGATGGCGAGGCGCTTGCGCATCTCGCTGCCGACCGCGAAGCCCTTCAGGTACCAGGCGACGTGCTTGCGGAAGTCGATGACCCCGCGCGCCTCGTCCCCGATCCACTCACCCAGCAGCGTCGCGTGCCGCACCATGATGTCGGCGACCTCGCGCAACGACGGCTTCAGGACGTCCTGCTCACGCCCCTCGAACGCGGCCACGAGGTCCGCGAACAGCCACGGCCGCCCCAGGCACCCGCGCCCGACCACGACCCCGTCGCACCCGGTCTCCCGCACCATCCGCAGCGCGTCCCCGGCCGACCAGATGTCGCCGTTGCCGAGCACGGGGATCTCCGGCACATGCTCCTTCAGCCGGGCGATGGCGTCCCAGTCGGCGGTGCCGCCGTAGTGCTGGGCGGCGGTGCGGCCGTGCAGGGCGATGGAGGTGACGCCCTCCTCGACGGCGATACGGCCCGCGTCGAGGAAGGTGATGTGGTCGTCGTCGATGCCCTTGCGCATCTTCATGGTGACGGGCAGGTCACCGGCCCCGCTGACGGCCTCGCGCAGGATCGCCCGCAGCAGGTTCCGCTTGTACGGCAGCGCGGAGCCGCCGCCTTTGCGGGTGACCTTCGGCACCGGGCAGCCGAAGTTGAGGTCGATGTGGTCGGCGAGGTCCTCATCCGCGATCATGCGGACGGCCTTGCCGACGGTCGCGGGGTCCACGCCGTACAGCTGGATCGAGCGCGGCTTCTCGGTCGCGTCGAAGTGGACCAGCTGCATGGTCTTCTCGTTGCGCTCGACCAGCGCCCGGGTCGTGATCATCTCGCTGACGAACAGGCCCTTGCCCCCGCTGAACTCCCGGCACAGGGTACGGAAGGGCGCGTTGGTGATCCCGGCCATGGGGGCCAGGACGACGGGCGGCGAGACGGTGTGCGGGCCGATCTGCAGGGGCGGTACGGCCGGGGGCGCGGGCAGGGACACGGGCGTGGACATTCCTCCATTGTGGCGCACGGCTTCCGGTGCCCGCGGACGGAGCGGTGGGCGGGCGACGGCCGGAGATCATGTAGCGGTCATTAGTTAGACGCACTATCGAGTTTCGCGTACGATGGTTCGCATGCCCGAGCTCAGCCACCGCCGCCGCATGCTGGTGCTCGCGATCTGCTGCATGAGTCTGCTGATCGTGAGCCTGGACGTGACCATCCTGAACGTCGCGCTGCCCGCGATGCAGACGGATCTGCACGCCTCGACCTCCGGTCTGCAGTGGACGATCGACGCGTACACCCTGGTCCTCGCCTCCCTGTTGATACTGGCGGGCTCCACCGCCGACCGGATCGGCCGCAAGCGGGTCTTCATCGTCGGCCTGGTGGTCTTCAGCGTGGGCTCGCTGCTCTGCTCCCTCGCACCCGACCTGAACGCGCTGATCTGGTTCCGCATGATCCAGGCGGTCGGCGGCTCGATGCTCAACCCGGTCGCGATGTCGATCATCACCAACACCTTCACCGAGCCGCGCGAGCGGGCCCGGGCGATCGGCGTGTGGGGTGCGGTCGTCGGCATATCGATGGCCGCCGGACCGCTGATCGGCGGGCTGCTCGTGGACTCGGTCGGCTGGCGCTCGATCTTCTGGATCAACCTGCCGGTGGGCGTCGCCGCGCTGCTGCTCACGCTGAGGTTCATCCCCGAGTCACGCGCGCCCAAGGCCCGCCGTGCCGACCCGGTCGGCCAGCTCCTGGTGATCGCGCTGTTCGGCTCGCTGACGTACGCGATCATCGAGGCGCCCAGCTCCGGGTTCACCGCGATCCTGCCCTTCGCGGTCCTCGCGCTGGTCGCCCTCGTCGGCCTCGTCTGGTACGAGCCGCGGCGCGACGAACCCCTCATCGACCTGCGCTTCTTCCGCTCGGCGCCGTTCAGCGGGGCCACGGTGATCGCGATCAGCGCGTTCTCGGCACTGGGCGGCTTCCTGTTCCTGTCCACGCTGTATCTGCAGAACGTGGTCGGTCTGGACGCGCTGCACGCCGGGCTGTGGATGCTGCCGATGGCGGTCCCGACGTTCCTGTGCGCGCCGATCTCAGGCCGGCTGGTCGGCAGTCGCGGACCTCGAATACCCCTCCTGATCGCGGGCTCCGCGATGACCGTGAGCGCGCTGCTGTTCGCCGGGTTCGAGGCGGAGACGTCCAACGTGACGCGCTTCATCGGATACCTGCTGTTCGGCATCGGCTTCGGCTTCGTGAACGCGCCGATCACCAACACGGCCGTCTCCGGCATGCCGCGCGCCCAGGCGGGAGTCGCGGCGGCCGTCGCCTCCACGAGCCGCCAGTTGGGCCAGACCCTCGGCGTCGCGGTGGTCGGCGCGGTGCTGGCCTCCGGGGTCGGATCGTCGTCGTACAAGGACACGTTCGTGTCGGCGGCACGTCCCGGGTGGTGGATTCTCGTGGTGTGCGGCCTGGCCGTGCTGGTACTGGGCGCGCTGACCAGCGGCGCCTGGGCCCGCCGAACCGCCGAGCGCACGGCCGAGAAGCTGTCGTCCGTCGAGGTGCGCGAGGCGGCCGGGATCACTGCTTAGGAGTCGTCCGGCCGTGTGATCCTTCCGTTGTCAGTTGTCGGTGGGGTCAGTAAATTGCGCAGATGTCCGATGCGATGGTCATGCGCTGCTCGGGGTGGACGTTCTCGTTCGACGGAAGGTCGTTGACCCTCACCCGGCGGGGTACGCCGTGGCGCCACAAGCGGGTCGAGCACCTGCCGCTCGGGCGGCTGCGCGCCTGCTATCTCCGCCACTCGGAGAGCCACGGCCTCGAAAGTCATGACTTCTGGCTGGTGTACGACACCGACGTGGTGCTGGTCGGCCTCAGTCCGCAGTTCTACGAGGGCGACGCCCACTGGTTCGCCAAGTACCTCAGCGAGGCGATCTGCGAGCGGCTGCGGCGGATCTTCGAGCACACCATCGGGCTCGGTCCGCACCCCGAGGCGGAACTCCTCCAGGTCGTCCGGCCGGCGCTGCGGCTCGATCCGTACACCTACAGCATGGGCGACATCCCCCGGCGGCTGACCGCGCTGCGCAAGGACGACTACCTGGAGTCGGGCCATCGGATACCCGGTCCGAGCCGGCCCTCCGACTTCCAGATCAACCACCATCACGCGCTGCACCACGAGAGACCGGACTTCGAGAACTGGTGGACCTTCGTCGAGTACGTCCGCGAGGGCTACGAGCCGGTGGACGAACCAGGCTGGGAGGAGGTCGTGGAGGATCTGGGGCGGGGGCGGGAGTTCATGACCCTGAGCAACCCGAGGTTCAACCGGTCGGGATATCCGAGGACTTGAGACTTGACGCGGCGGAGACAGTCCGGGGTCACTTCTCCAGCGCGATCGCGTGCAGCCGCTCCAGCCGTTGCCTCGACTCCTCGTCCACCGGTGCGTACGTCACCATTCGCGGGCCTCGCGAAGGGCCGAGCCACAGGTCGGTGTGGTCGACGGTGAGGCGGCCGACGTGGGCGTTGCGGAACTCCTTGCGGCGGGGGCTGGCGCCCAGCACCTCGTGGCGGTCCCAGACCTCGCAGAACTCGGGGGACGTGTGCAGCCGCTTGAGCAGGGTCTTCCAGGTGGGGTCGGCGAGATGGTCGGCCATCGAGCCCCGGAAGCGGGCGGCCATGAGCCGCTGGCTCTTCTCCAGGTGCACGATCGAGGACCGCCACTCCTGGTGCGTGTAGGAGAGGATCATGCAGTTGCGGTCCTCGGGCGGCACCGCGTCCAGGTCGCACAGCAGCATTCCGTAGGTGCGGTTGTAGGCGAGGATGTCGTAGCGGGCGTTCTGGAGGCAGGCCGGGATGGGGTCGAGCTGGTCCAGCATCGACTGCAGCGCGGGGGTGACGACCGGGCAGTCGGTGGCCGGCTGCGGATCGATCGCGTCGGCCAGCTGGAACAGGTGGCTGCGCTCGCTGCGGTCGAGCAGCAGGGTGCGGGCGAGAGCGTCGAGGACCTGGACGGAGACCTGGATGTCCCGGGCCTGTTCGAGCCACGTGTACCAGGTGACGCCGACCGCGGCGAGCTGCGCGACCTCCTCGCGGCGCAGCCCGGCGACCCGGCGCACCCCGGAGCTGGGGAAACCCACCTCCGCGGGCGTCAGCCGGGAGCGCCGCGCCCGTAGGAACTCGCCGAGCGCGTATCCGTCCGTACCGTCCATTCCGAAAGCGTACGGCGACCCCGCTTCCTGGGAGTGGCGCACCCAGGAAGGCCCGTCCTGCCGCTCCGGCGCTATCCCGCCGATGCTCGGAGGGCGCGGTGGAACACGGCCGCGTGGACCGGTTTCCGCTGCTGCGAAGGGCTCCCCATGACCACCACCACCGTCCCGTCCGGCTCCCGTGCAGGCAAGGTCGTCCTCGTCACCGGCGCGAGCAGCGGTATCGGCGAGGCCACGGCCCGGCTGCTGGCCGCGGCCGGCCACCGGGTGGTGCTCGGCGCCCGGCGCGCCGACCGCCTCGCCGCCGTGGCCGAGGAGATCCGGGCGGACGGGGGTACGGCCGACCACCACGAGCTGGACGTGACCGACCTGGAGAGCGTGCGGGCCTTCGTCGGGGCCGCGCGGGAGTCCTACGGCCGTGTCGACGTGCTGGTCAACAATGCGGGGGTGATGCCGCTGGCGCTGCTGGAGGCGCTGAAGGTCGACGAGTGGAACCGCATGATCGACGTCAACATCCGCGGGGTGCTGCACGGCATCGCGGCCGTGCTGCCCGTGATGCGTGAGCAGGGCGCGGGGCACATCGTGAACGTGGCCTCCGTCGCCGGACATCGCGTCGACCCCGCCGCGGCCGTCTACTGCGCCACCAAGTTCGCCGTCCGCGCCCTCTCCGAAGGGCTCCGGCAGGAGAGCCGCGACCTGCGCGTCACCGTGGTCAGCCCCGGCCTCACCCGCAGCGAACTGACCGACGGTATCAGCGACTTGGGCATGCGCGCGGTAGCCGAGGACATGATGGCCGTCGCGATCCCCGCCGCCGCGATCGGCGAGGCGATCGTCTACGCCGTCAACCAGCCCGCCGAGGTCGACGTCAACGAGATCGTCGTACGGCCGACGGCGCAGAGCTGAAGTCCCGGTCGGTTCAAGGGAGTTTGCTTGCGGTCGCGGACGGTGGCGGGTAACTCGGGTGCAGGGAAGCCGAGAGCGGGGCCAGTGTCGCGCACAGCGCCGTGGGGAACCCGGGCTCCACGCGTTGTACCGCCTTGCAGCCCCCGGTCGAACTCGCCGTGATCGTCTTCCAACCGGCGGGCTCGGCGCGGAAGAACACGCGGTCGCCAAGACTGGACGTGCACCCGGACGGGGTCGCCGTCGTGTCGCCGCAGACCGGGCCCGTACGCCAGGAGAAGTCGATGACCAGCCACTTTCCGTCGCAGTGCTCCGCGTCGCGGTAGCTGTGCTCGGGGGCGTCGGCCGCGATCATCGCCTGCTCGTAGGAGGCGGTGGTGCAGCCGGTGGCCGGCGGGTGGCAGCCGAGTTCTCCGCACAGGCGCAGTGCGGGCAACTGGGCGCCGTCGGCGGTGAATTGGGTGGAGCTGTCGACTATCAGTTCTCTGTTTCCCAGGGCTTCGGGCAGTCGGAGCTTCGTCGAGGCCGTGCCTTCGCCGGTGCAGCCGGAGCGCCTGTCCCCGGACGGCGAGGAGAAGGTGATCTGGACCCACACGTACTTCGGCGAGGAGTCGGTGAACGCGGCCTTGAACGCCCGCACGCACGGTCGCTTGCCCTTGGGCACCTGGGCGGTCAGGGTCAACGTGCGCCGGTCGTCGGCGAGTTGGGCCGCGGTCACCGCAGAGGGCTGCGCCAGGGTCCAGGGCAGCGACAGGGTCGATGCCGCGCTGTTCGCGTCGCTCGTGTCACCGGCCACCCGCGTCCCGCATCCGCCGAGCAGCAGCAGGGCCACGGCGCAGAGTGCGGCGGCCATGGCCGCCCTCCGAGTACCGCCTGGTCGTCTTCGCACGAGTGCTCAATCCCCCCGGATCGCACCGACGTTGACTCCGGTCCATCGAGCGTCGGCGTCAAGTACGGGGATCAATATAGGGAGTTCAGTGTGCGGCGCCCCACTCCGCCACCGTCGTCACGTCCGCCTGCATCGGGAACACCTTCTCCGTGAGGACCCGGTGCACCTCGGGGTCGTTGTCGAGGCAGCCGTCGGACAGGACGGTGAGCGTGAAGTCCAGATCGGACGCCTGGCGGAGCGTCGACAGGACGACGCCGCTGGTGGCGATGCCCGTCAGGACCAGGTGGTCGATGTCGTTCGCCCGCAGCACCATGTCGAGGTCGCTGCCGGCGAACGCGCTGACACGGCGCTTGGTGACGAGGATGTCGCCGGGTTCGGGAGCCACGTCCGGGTGGATCTCGTTGGCCTGGGCGGCGGCGGCCGGCATCTGGACGCCCGCGAGCCTGCCGAACATCTTGTTGCGGGCGCTGACCTCGGGGGCGCCGGGGCGGAAGCCGACGGTCACGTAGATCACGGGGACGGCGTCCGCGCGGGCCGTGTCGATCGCCTTGCGCAGGCGCGGCAGATAGGCCGGGTCGGGGTAGCGGTCGACGATGACGCGTTGGACGTCCATGACGAGGAGGGCTTGCTTGGACACCGTTGTCCTTTCGGACGGGAGAGCCGGACGGGAGGGCCGGACGGGAGGGCACGTCTGAACTGGGCTGGCTAAGTCATCACGTGATTACTTGCTTAACGTAACCATGCCCTGTAGTCATGTCAACGAGTGATTACTTGACCTGCCTGAGGAGGCTGCCGGTGGAGACGAGCGAGGCCGACGGACCCCGGCGGCGGGACGCGGCGGCGACCCGGCAGGCGCTCCTGGAGGCCGCGAGCAGCCGGTTCACCCGGCTCGGGTACGACCGCACGACACTGCGCGACGTGGCCGCCGACGTCGGGGTCAACCTGGCGCTCATCAAGCGGTACTTCGAGTCGAAGGAAGGGCTGTTCAAGGCTGCGCTCGCGTCAACTCCCCGATTTCTGGGGCGTGATGAGCACTTCCCGCAGGACCGGGAAGCTCTCGCCGAGGCGCTCAGTCACCAACTCTCCGCCGGCGCCTGGCCGGAGTTCGGCGAACACCCGGTGCTGATGCTGCTGCGCGGCTCCGGCGACGAACGCGTGGACGCGCTGCGCCGCAAGGCCCTCGACGACTTCGGCCGGCAGATCCTCGCGGCGTCCGGCGGGGAACCGGCGGGTGAGGACGACGACAAACGGCTGCTGCGGGCGCAGCTCCTGGTCGCCCTCGGCGTCGGCGTCGCCGTCGTACGGTCCGCCGTAGGTCTGCGGCCCCTGCGTGACGCGACCGCCGGTCAACTGGCCGCGCCCCTGCGGGAGATCGTCGACGCACTGCTGACGCCACCTGCCGACGACCGCTGAACTCCCGAGCTGGACGCCGTCGCGGGACTGAAGGGGCGGCGGGTTCTGGAGAGCGGGCACCGACCCGTCGCCACCCGCGAGGAGTTCGTACGACACCTCGTCGACTGGGCGGCTGCATGGTCGTCGTCAGTGGGGTCGGCGGGCGGCTCGTGGAGGCGGTGCTCGGCCGTGCCCGGGAACTCGGTCTCCCGCGCGGACACGTATCCGTGACCCATGAGGAGGGCGTCGTACCGCATCCGTATGGGGTGTTGAGGCGTCTTGACTGATATGGACGTCCCTGTGAAGTTCGAGAAACCGGCCGCGCAGCCCGCGCCGCAGTCGCCCGAGGGGTGTCTCGTCGTCGCGATCCGTGTTCCCGTGCGGATCGTCGTGCTCGTGCTGGTCGTGCCGGTGAGGGTGGTGTGGGACGCGCTGGTGGTCGGCGGGCGGTTCCTGTGGCGGACCGTGCTGCGGCCGGTGGGGCGGGCGTTGTTCGTGTGGCCGTTGGTCGCGTTGTGGCGGTACGTCGTCGTACCCGGCGCCAAGGCGGTCGGATGGCTCGTGAATGTGCTCGTCCTCGTGCCTCTGGTCTGGCTGTACCGGTATGTGCTGACCCCGGTCGGGCACGCTCTCGGCTGGAGCGCCCGGCGGATCGGGAACGGCCTGGCGTGGGTGTACGCGCGCGTGCTCACTCCCGTCGGTCACGCGTGCGTGTGGGTCGTCGACGGGGTGGCCGCCGGCCTGGCCTGGCTCGGGCGGTATCTGCTCGTCGTACCCGCCGGGTGGCTGTACGCCTGGGTGCTCGCCCCGGTCGGGCGCGCGGTCGCCTGGTGCGGGCGGGGGCTGATGTGGCTGGCGAGGGCTGTCGGTACCGGTGTCGGTGTCGTCCTCTACTGGACGGCCCGGATCCTGCTCGTGCTGCCCGCGATCGCGCTCTGGCGCTGGGTCCTGGCACCGGTCGGGCGGGTCCTGGCCGTCGTGGGGCGGGAAGTGTGGGACGCCCTCGGGCACGCCTGGCGGATCGCCGGGCACATCTCGCTCGCCGTGGGACGGGCACTCGCGACCCTCTTCCGGTGGATCTTCGTGGCGCCGGTGAGCTGGGTGTACCGGACCGTCCTCACCCCGGTCGGACACGTCGTACGGGACCTGGTGCTGCGGCCCGCCGCCGAGGCCGCGCGGGCCGTGGGCCGCGTCACCCGGCAGGCGCTGACCGCGGCGCGCGAGTCCGCCCGGCAGGCGCGGGTCGACTTCCGGCGGATGGTCTTCGGCGAGCCCGGGCAGCCGCAGCCGGTGGAACGGCGGGAACCGATGGGCGACGAGACACGTACTCTTGGTAGAAGTACGACCGTTCTCACGAAGGACTAGGACACTGGGCAAGCGACAGCCCGAAGGCCCGCCGCCCGCACCCGCGGTGCAGCGCATCCGACTGCGCTACACCAAGCGCGGCCGCCTCCGGTTCACCAGCCACCGAGACTTCCAGCGCGCCTTCGAGCGTGCGCTGCGCCGCGCCGAGGTGCCGATGGCGTACTCGGCCGGGTTCACACCGCACCCGAAGGTGTCGTACGCCAATGCCGCACCCACCGGCACGGGCAGTGAGGCGGAATACCTGGAGATCGCGCTCACCGCCGAGCGCGACCCCGACAAGCTGCGCGAGCTGCTCGACGAGTCGATGCCCATCGGCCTCGACATCGTCGACGCGGTCGAGGCCCGGACCTCCGGGCTCGCCGACCGGCTCACGGCTTCCGTGTGGGAGCTGCGGCTCGACGGGGTGGCTCCCGAGGACGCCGAGCGCGCGGTGGCCGCGTTCAACGCGGCCGAGAGCGTCGAGGTCCAGCGCATGGCCAAGAACGGCATGCGCACCTTCGACGCCCGCTCCGCCGTGGCGAGCCTCGAAGCGTCTTCTGAGACGCTTAGTCCACAGGCTGATAGGCCTACCGACCAGGCCTGTGCGATACTGCGGCTGGTTGTTCGGCACGTGACGCCTGCCGTTCGACCCGACGACGTCCTGTCCGGTCTTCGCGCCGTGGCCGACCTGGCGCCGCCGGTCGCCGCAGCGGTGACCAGGCTGGCGCAGGGGCTGTTCGATGAAGAGACCGGCACGGTGACCGACCCGCTCGCGCCCGACCGCGAGGCAGCAGTGACCGGGAATCCCACGGTCGCCGAAGCTGCCGCCGCGAAGGCGCCGGCGTAGGGAAGGTTCCGCGTAGGGACGGACGTCGTAGCGCCGCCCTCGGACTCGGGAGCCACCTGGGTCGGGCAGCGCACCGACCACAAGACTTTCGCCAGGCCGTCCGCAACTGGGCGTACGGAACCGGCGAGACAGGACACAGAGAGCTCCCGTGCGGCGCCCGCGCCCCGGACGGCGGCACCGCGCAACGCGCGAGCCGCGGACGTCACCGGCATCCAAGCCGGACCAGGCGCGGCGCCCGGGAGCCTGACGGGAGAAACGCCCGCATGCTCGAACCGACCGAACCCATCGAGGGTTCCGAACCGAACACCCCCAGCGACACGCTGCCGCCGCGCCGTAGGCGCCGCGCCGCGTCTCGCCCGGCGGGACCGCCGACCGCCCCCGAGGGCGCGGTCGAAAGCAGCGCTCCGGCCATACCGGCCGAGGTGAGCGACGAGAAGAACGAAACCGACGAGAGCGTCGTCGAGGTCACCGGGTCCGTTGAGGCCGAGGTGACCGAAGTGACCCCGGAGGCGCCCGTCGTCGTAGCGGCCGTAGAGGCCGTGGAAGAGGGCGCGCCCGCGGGGCGTACGCGCCGTCGTGCGACCCGGCGGGTGTCCGCGCCCGCCGGTGCGCCCGAGGCGAGTGCGGTGCCCGAGGCGGCCGAGATCGTGGTGCCGGCTGGTGCCGCCACCGCACCCGAAGAGACCACCGTGGCGGAAGAGGCCGCGCCTGCCGCGCCTGTCGCCCCTGTCGTTTCCGACGAGGACGCGGCTCCGCGCCGGACCCGTCGTCGTGCCACGCGCAAGGTGACCGCGCCCGAGGCTGTGGTGGAGCAGGCGGAGGCGCCTGTCGCTCCGGCCGTCGTCGAGGAAGCCGTGGCTGTGGAAGCTCCGGTGGAAGAGGCGGCGCCCGCGGGGCGTACGCGCCGTCGTGCGACCCGGCGCGCCTCCGCGCCCGCCGGTGCGCCGCAGGCGGCCGAAGCCCACGAGAGCACCGAAGCGGCTGAAGCGACCCCAGCGCCTGCTGCCGCCGCCGTCGCAACCGAAGTGACCGAAGTGACCGAAGGTGCCGCGCCCGCTGCGTTCGACGAGGATGCCGCGCCGCGCAGGAGCCGTCGTCGCGCCACGCGCCGTGTGTCCGCGCCTGCCGGGACGCCCGTGGGCGAGGAGGCCCCTGTGAACGACGAGACCGCCGCGGACGCCGCGGAGCCGAACACCACCGCCGACGCTCCCGCCGAGGACTCCGGGCCGCGTCGTCGGCGCCGGGTCGTGCGGACCGCGGCCGGCGGGTTCTCCGCGCCCGCGCCCAAGAACGGCAACGCCGCTGAAGAGGACGAGGGGCCGCGTCGGCCCGCGCGACCCGCCGTGGCCGTGTTCCGGGCGCCCGTCTTCACCGAGCCGATGTTCCAGACGCCGGAGCGGGCTGCCGCCGCCGCTGCCGAGGCGGTGGAGGACGACGAGGAAGAGATCGCCGTCGTCGCCGAGCCCGTGGCCGTGGAAGTCGTGGAGGAAGAGACCGGTGGGCGTCGTCGGCGCCGTCGCCGGGGGGCCGCCTTCGAGGCCGAGCCCGTCGCTGCGGCCGTCGTCGAGACCGTCGTCGCCGAGGAGGAGCCGGAGGAGGCCGACGAGGCCGCCGAGGACTCCGCCGACGGTGACGAGACCGAGGAGACCGGTTCGCGCCGCCGCCGTCGCCGTGGCGGCCGTCGCCGTCGCCGTGGCGAGTCCGCCACCGGTGAGGACGAGGCCGAGGACGGCGAGGAGTACGCCGCCGAGCAGGCCGCCGAAGACGCCGAGGACACCGCCGAGCAGGTCGAGGAGGACGCCGAGGAGGCGGACGAGGACCAGGGCGGTTCCGGATCGAGCAGCAGCCGTCGCCGGCGCCGTCGGCGTCGTCGCGCCGGTGACTCGGGAGGCGAGAGCGAGTCGGTCTCGTCCTCGGACGACCCCGAGCGCACCGTCGTCAAGGTCCGCGAGCCGCGCGCCAAGAAGGACGAGCACCCCAGCGACGAGGTGCAGTCCATCAAGGGCTCGACGCGCCTCGAGGCCAAGAAGCAGCGCCGCCGCGAAGGCCGCGAGCAGGGGCGCCGGCGCGTCCCGATCATCACCGAGGCGGAGTTCCTGGCCCGCCGTGAGGCCGTCGAGCGTGTGATGGTCGTGCGGCAGAGCGGTGAGCGCACGCAGATCGGCGTCCTGGAGGACGGCGTGCTCGTCGAGCACTACGTCAACAAGGAGCAGTCGACCTCGTACGTCGGCAACGTCTACCTGGGCAAGGTCCAGAACGTGCTGCCCTCCATGGAGGCCGCGTTCATCGACATCGGCAAGGGACGCAACGCCGTCCTGTACGCCGGTGAGGTCAACTTCGAGGCGCTCGGCATGGCCAACGGGCCGCGCCGCATCGAGTCCGCCCTCAAGTCCGGCCAGTCGGTCCTCGTACAGGTCACCAAGGACCCGATCGGCCACAAGGGCGCGCGTCTGACCAGCCAGGTCTCCCTCCCGGGGCGTTACCTCGTGTACGTCCCCGAGGGCTCGATGACCGGCATCAGCCGCAAGCTGCCCGACACCGAGCGGGCCCGGCTGAAGACCATCCTCAAGAAGATCGTCCCCGAGGACGCGGGCGTCATCGTGCGCACCGCCGCCGAGGGCGCGAGCGAGGACGAGCTGAGCCGTGACGTCGAGCGGCTGCAGGCGCAGTGGGAGGACATCCAGAAGAAGTCGAAGAGCGGCGGGAGTTCGAACGCCCCGACGCTGCTGTACGGCGAGCCGGACATGACCGTCCGCGTCGTGCGCGACATCTTCAACGAGGACTTCACCAAGGTCATCGTCAGCGGTGACGAGGCGTGGGACACCATCCACGGCTATGTCTCGCACGTCGCCCCCGACCTCGCCGACCGGCTGTCGAAGTGGACGTCCGAGGTCGACGTGTTCGCGACGTACCGCATCGACGAGCAGCTGATGAAGGCGCTGGACCGCAAGGTCTGGCTGCCGAGCGGCGGTTCGCTGGTCATCGACAAGACCGAAGCGATGATCGTGATCGACGTCAACACCGGCAAGTTCACCGGTCAGGGCGGCAACCTCGAAGAGACCGTGACCAGGAACAACCTGGAGGCGGCCGAGGAGATCGTGCGCCAGCTGCGGCTGCGCGACCTGGGCGGCATCGTCGTCATCGACTTCATCGACATGGTCCTGGAGTCCAACCGGGACCTCGTCCTGCGGCGGCTCCTGGAGTGCCTGGGCCGTGACCGTACGAAGCACCAGGTCGCCGAGGTCACCTCGCTGGGCCTCGTGCAGATGACCCGCAAGCGCGTCGGACAGGGCCTCCTGGAGTCCTTCTCCGAGACCTGCGTCCACTGCAACGGCCGCGGTGTCATCGTGCACATGGAGCAGCCGACCTCGGTCGGTGGCGGCGGCAAGCGCAAGCGGCGCGGGCGTGGTGGCGACGGGCAGGACGCCCACGACACGCACGACGGTCACGAGACGCACGACCACGACCACGAGTCGGACGAGGTCGAGACCGAGGCGGAGGTGGCGGCCGAGGTCGCCATGCCGGTGCCGTTCGCGGAGACCGAGTTCCGGCCCGACGAGGACCTGTACAGCAGTGCCGCCGAGGCGGAGGCCGCGGCCACCCGTGGGCGTTCGCGGCGCCGGACGAGCCGGCGGGCGTCGGCTCCGGCCGGTGCGCCGAGGGCGGAGTCGCGGGATTCGCGTGACGCGCGGCAGCCGCGTGAGGTCCACGAGGCGCGTGAGGAGGCCGAGCCGGCCGTCGTCGCGCAGGCCGAGCCCGTCGCCGTGGAGGACCCGGTGGTCGAGGCTCCGGTGGCTGCCGAAGCCCCTGTCGCCGAGGTCGTCGACGACGCCGCGCCCAAGGGCCGTACGCGCCGTCGTGCGACCCGTAAGGCGACCGCGCCCGCCGGGTCTCCGGCGGGGTCCGAGGAGGCCGCCGTGGTGACGGTCACCGAGGCCGCCGCGCCGGTCGTCGTCGAGACGCCCGCCCCGGCTCCGGCCGCGGTCGAGCAGCCCGAGGCGCCCGCCGAGAGCGCGGCCCCGGCCCGCCCGCGGCGTCGTGCCGTGCGCAAGGCCACCGCGCCCACCGCGTCCGAGGAGGCGGCCGTCGTGGTCGTACCGTCGGCCGTGACGGCGGAGGAGGCCCCGGCCGCCGTGGAAGCGGACGCCGAGGCCGAGGCTCCGGCCAAGAAGACGGCCGCGCGCAAGGCCGCCAAGAAGGCCCCGGCGAAGAAGGCGGTCGCAAAGAAGGCGGCGGCGACCAAGACCGCGGCCAAGAAGACGGCCGCGAAGAAGACGACGGCCAAGAAGGCCGCCAAGACCACGTCGAAGAAGACCGCGGCGGCGGAGCAGACGAGCCCGTCCTCCGTCATCGCCTCCACCGACGAGGGCTGAACCCCGGGCGGGTGCGGCCGGTCCGTGTGACCGGCCGCACTCCCCACGGGCCCGGTTTGACCCGTTCGGCCGCGGCCCCGTAACCTTGACTGTCGGCGTGTCCACTGGTGACACGCCACATCCCCGTAAACCTCTTCCTCCCGGGTGTGTTCCACCGGGAGAGGCCGTCTGCTCTGCAGGGCGGCTGGACTGCGGGGGTGCCGTTCCCGAGCGAGAGAGTGAGATCCGCGTGTACGCCATCGTGCGCAGCGGTGGTCGCCAGCACAAGGTTGCTGTCGGCGACATCGTTGAGGTTGACAAGATTTCCACTGCCAAGGTTGGCGACACCGTAGAGCTCTCTACGCTGCTCGTTGTCGACGGCGACGCTGTGACCAGCGACCCGTGGGTCCTGGCCGGCATCAAGGTTCAGGCCGAGGTCGTGGACCACCACAAGGGCGTCAAGATCGACATCCTTCGCTACAAGAACAAGACCGGTTACCGCCGTCGTCAGGGCCACCGCCAGCAGTACACGGCGATCAAGGTCACTGAGATCCCCGCGGCTGCGAAGTAAGGGACTGAGGAGAGATGGCACACAAGAAGGGCGCATCGTCCACCCGGAACGGTCGCGACTCCAATGCCCAGCGGCTCGGCGTGAAGCGCTTCGGCGGTCAGGTCGTCAACGCGGGTGAGATCCTGGTCCGCCAGCGCGGCACCCACTTCCACCCCGGTTCGGGCGTCGGCCGTGGCGGCGACGACACGCTGTTCGCGCTGAACGCCGGTGCGGTGGAGTTCGGTACGCACCGTGGCCGCAAGGTCGTGAACATCGTTCCGGTCGCCTGATCGGAAGCTTTCGCGAGGCGGACCTCACTTCCCCTGGTGGGAAGCGGGTCCGCCTTTCGCGTGTTAGTACAAAGACACACCCCGTATGTAACTGGAGGCACATCCCATGACCACCTTCGTGGACCGCGTCGAGCTGCATGTCGCCGCGGGTAACGGAGGCCACGGCTGTGCCTCCGTCCACCGTGAGAAGTTCAAGCCGCTCGGCGGCCCGGACGGCGGCAACGGCGGAAGGGGCGGTGACGTCATCCTCATCGTCGACCAGTCCGTGACCACGCTGCTCGACTACCACCACTCCCCGCACCGCAAGGCCACCAACGGCAAGCCCGGCGAGGGCGGCAACCGCTCAGGCAAGGACGGCCAGGACCTGGTCCTGCCGGTGCCGGACGGCACGGTCGTGCTCGACGGCGCGGGCAACGTGCTCGCCGACCTGGTCGGCCACGGCACCTCGTACATCGCCGCGCAGGGCGGCCGGGGCGGCCTCGGCAACGCGGCTCTCGCGAGCGCCCGCCGCAAGGCCCCCGGCTTCGCGCTGCTCGGTGTCCCCGGTGACCTCCAGGACATCGTCCTGGAGCTGAAGACGGTCGCCGACGTGGCTCTCGTGGGCTACCCGAGCGCCGGCAAGTCCTCGCTGATCTCCGTGCTGAGCGCGGCCAAGCCGAAGATCGCCGACTACCCCTTCACGACCCTCGTCCCGAACCTGGGCGTCGTCACGGCCGGCGAGACGGTCTACACGATCGCCGACGTTCCCGGACTCATCCCCGGCGCCAGCCAGGGCAAGGGCCTGGGCCTCGAGTTCCTGCGCCACGTCGAGCGGTGCAGCGTCCTCGTGCACGTCCTGGACACCGCGACGCTGGAGTCCGAGCGCGACCCGATCTCCGACCTCGACATGATCGAGGAGGAGCTGAAGCAGTACGGCGGTCTCGGCAACCGGCCCCGCATGGTCGTCCTGAACAAGATCGACGTACCGGACGGCAAGGATCTCGCCGAGATGGTGCGCCCCGACCTGGAGGCGCGCGGCTACCGCGTCTTCGAGGTGTCGGCCGTCGCCCACACGGGACTGCGTGAACTGTCCTTCGCCATCGCGGAGTTCGTCGCCGCGTCGCGGGCGGCGAAGCCTCAGGAGGAGGCGACCCGGATCGTCATCCGCCCGAAGGCGGTCGACGACAGCGGCTTCACCGTCGTACAGGAGGAGGACGGTCTCTTCCGCGTGCGGGGCGAGAAGCCCGAACGCTGGGTGCGGCAGACCGACTTCAACAACGACGAGGCCGTCGGCTATCTCGCCGACCGGCTCAACCGCCTCGGTGTGGAGGCCTCGTTGATGAAGGCGGGCGCCCGCTCCGGCGACGGCGTCGCGATCGGTCCCGAGGACAACGCGGTCGTCTTCGACTGGGAGCCGACCGTCATGGCCGGCGCGGAGATGCTGGGCCGGCGTGGTGAGGACCACCGGCTCGACGAGCCGCGGCCCGCGACGCAGCGCCGTCGGGACAAGCAGGCCGAACGGGACGAGGCGACGCAGGAGTTCGAGGAGTTCAAGCCCTTCTGAACCGTCGGCGTGGCACTCACTCTGACGGACCGTCAGGCGTAACCGAACCTGGCTGAGACCCGTTGCTCCCGGAGCAACGGGTCTCTTGCTGTGTGCCGATTTGTCATGGACGCGATACCTACTGTTCAGCAGGCGGGACTCCGCGCACTGTGAGGCTTCCAAGTGACCCAAGAGGCCAACGTCGCAAGGGAGTTCACGATGACCGGAGCCGTATCACCCGATCGACGACGTTTTCTCGCGGCCGGCGCGGCGGTGCTCGGGGCCGCCGCCTCCGCCCAGTTGTGGCTGCCGACCTCCGCCCGGGCAGCCGAAACCCCGCTGCCCGACGGTGTGTTCAGCCTCGGCATCTCCTCCGGCGACCCGCTGCCCGACGGCATCGTGCTGTGGACGCGGCTCGCCCCGGACCCGCTGCACGGCGGCGGGATGCCCGACCAAGTGGTCCCCGTGGAGTGGGAGATCGCGGAGGACGACCGTTTCAGAAAGCACGTGCGCCGCGGAGTGGCACCCGCCCGGCCCGAGTACGGGCACAGCGTTCACGTGGATGTACGGGGACTGCGCCCGGGCCGCGACTACTGGTACCGCTTCCGCACGAGCGGCCAGCTCTCGGCCACCGGCCGCACCCGCACCGCCCCGCACGCGAACAGCTCCGGCGGCCGGCTCCGCGTCGCGCTCGCCTCCTGCCAGAACTGGCAGAACGGCTACTTCACGCCGTACGCCGACATGCTCGCCCAGGACCCCGACTTCGTGCTCTTCGTCGGCGACTACATCTACGAGTCGGCGCCCTCGAACGCGGGGCCGCGCCGGCACGAGGGGACCGGGGAGCCGTACAGCCTGGTGCAGTACCGCAACCGGTACGCGCAGTACCGCAGCGACCCGGACCTGCTGGCGATGCACGCCAACACGCCCTGGGTGGTGACCTTCGACGACCACGAGGTCGACAACGACTGGGCGGGGGAGGTCCCGCAGGATCCCGACAAGCAGTCGCACGACGCGTTCGTGGCGCGGCTGACGGCGGCCTTCCAGGCGTACTACGAGCACATGCCGGTGCGCGCGAGCGCCGTGCCGGACGGGCCGCACATCCAGATGTACCGGCGCCTCGAATTCGGCCGCCTGATGCGGCTCAACGTCCTGGACACCCGGCAGTTCCGCAGCGACCAGGCGACCACGCAGGCGGGCGCCGAGGACCCGTCGATGACGATGATGGGCGCCGCGCAGAAGGAGTGGCTGCTGCACGGGCTGCGCAACTCGCCCGCCCGCTGGAACGTCGTCGCCTCGCAGATCATGATGGCCGAGACGGACACCCTGCTCGGCGCGGGCAAGCAGTGGTTCTACGACGCCTGGGACGGCTACCAGGTCGAACGCAACGCCCTGCTGGAGGACTTCAGGAGCGTCCGCAACCCCGTGGTGCTCAGCGGCGACCGGCACCTGACGATGATCAGCGACCTCAAGGAGGACTTCGCCGACCCGGACTCGGCCGTCGTCGGCGCCGAGTTCGTCGGCACGTCCATCTCCAGCAACGGCGACCAGGACCAGGCCGCCTTCCACGCCCAGTGGGACCCGCTGATGGCGGACAACCCGCACTGGAAGGTGATCGACGCCCACCGCGGCTACCACCTGTTCGACGTCCGGCGCGACGGCATCGACGCGAAGGTGCGGGTCGTGGACACCGTCGTGAAGCCCACGGCCACCCCGAGCACCTACGCCTCGCTCCGCGTCGAGGCGGGCGATCCCGGGGTCCGGGTGGTCTGAGTTTCGTGAACCCTGTGTGACCGGAGCCTGGGACTCATCTGTGTCCCAGGCTCCTCTCAGGTCAAACTCAGGAACAACTCTTACCTTCCGTTAACCATGGAGACGGACTGTATTAAGGAAGCGCTGCCCTCCGGGACCCGGCTGCTGCACATCGGACCGCACAAGACCGGGACCACCGCCATCCAGGGCGCGCTGTTCGCCGCGAAGGACGCGATGCCCGAGCACGGTGTCGACTTCCCCGCGCACAGCAGACACCCGATGGAAGCGGCCCTCGCCGCCTGCGCCCGGCCCGCGATGATGGGCGACGTCGTGCCCACCGACAAACACTGGACCCGCCTCCTCGACGCCGTGCGCGCCACCGGCGACCGCACCTCGGTGATCAGCAGCGAGTTCTTCGCCGACGCCGAGGACGACGAGACCATCGCCCGGATCGTGGAGCAGCTCGGCGGCGAGCGCGTGCACATCCTGATCACCCTGCGCCCGCTGGCGAGGATCATGCCCTCGCAGTGGCAGCAGTACGTGCAGAACGGCCTGCGCATGGGCTATGACAACTGGCTGGAGCACATGCTCCGCAAGGCGCCCTACGAGCAGCCCAACCCCAGTTTCTGGCGGCGGCACCGGCACGACCGGCTGGTGGAGCGCTGGACCCGGGCCGTGGGCCCCGAGCGGGTCACGGTCGTCGTGGTCGACGACGGCGACCGGGACGGGCTGCTGCGCACCTTCGAGGCGCTGCTCGGGCTGCCCGCGAATCTGCTGCGGCCGGTTCCGGACGCCGCGAACCGCTCTCTCACCCTCGCCGAGACCGAAATGCTGCGAAAGCTCAATGTGGAATTCCGCGGCAATGGGCTCCCCGACGAGCTGTATTCCAAGCTCGTGCGCAACGGCGCGGTCATGCATATGAAGAATTCGTGCAGCCCGACCCCGCAGGACGTGAAGATCACCACGCCCCGGTGGGCCGTCGAGGCGGCGGGCGAGATCGGCGCCGAGATGGCCGGCACCATCGCCGCCACGGGCGTCCGGATCGTCGGCGACACCGCGCTCCTGTCCGCCGTACCGAAGGTGTCCGAGCAGGTGCCCGCGGCGCCGCGG
>NZ_JAEQAZ010000161.1 GCF_016654115.1 Streptomyces sp. MBT53 | reverse complement strand
GGGTGGGAAAACGGGGCCGGGGCCTGGGGTTTCGGAGGCCGGGGTGGCGTCTTGCGGCTCGCCTGCCGCGTCTTCGGGTGCGTCGGGTGCGGTGTCTTCCGGTTCGGCCGCGGACGCGCTGGGTGGGGTGTCTTCGGGCTCGGCTGCGGAGGCGCGGGGTGCCGCGTCTTCCGGCCCGCCATCGGAGGCCCCGGGTGCGGTGTCCTCCGGTTCGTCTGCGGGCGCGCTAGGGGCCGCGTCTTCCGGCTCGTCTGCGGACGCGCCCGGCGCGGTGTCCTCCGGCTCGTCCTCGGACGCGTCGGGCACGGCGTCATGCGGCTCGACCTCGGACGTGTCGGGCGCCGCGTCCTGCGGTTCCTCGTCCGCGTCCCCGGCGGCCTCCGACGTCTCGGCCGCGTCGCGAACCGCGTCCTCGGGGGTGCCGGTGTCCTCAGGGCGGGCGTCCGTGATCTCGTCGGCCGCAGCCTCGGCCTCGGCCTTGTCGGCTTCCGCGGTCTCAGGAACCGCGTCCTGTGGGTCGTCCTCGGTCTCGGCATCCAGCCCGGCGTCGGCCGCCTCGGCCGCCACCGCGCTCACGGAGCCGTCCTGGGCCTCTGTAGCGGCCTCGGCGTCCTCGGGGCGGCCCTTCGCGGTGCGGGTCGCCACGACCACGGTCTCCGCGCTCTCGGCGGACTTCGCCGCGTCCTCGGCCGTAGAAGCCGCGCCTGCCCCGCCTGCCGCGCCCGCGTCGTCGGCGCCGGCAGGTTCCTCCGCAGCCGCACCGTCCTGCTCGTCGGCTCCCGACACCCAAGCCGCCACAGCCGCCCGCAGCCGGGCATCGCCCGCGGGGCCGCCCTTGGCGGAAGGGTTCTGCGGATCGGCGGCTCCGGCGGCCTCGGCAGCTTCAGCGTCCTCGTCACGCGCCGAACCCTCGGCCCCCTTGGAGCCTTCGCCGCCGTCGGAGCCTTCGCCGCCCTCGGCGGACTCGCCGCCCTTGGGACCATCGCCACGTACGGCGGACTCGGGACCGTCGGCGGCCTCGGAACCTCCGGCGGACTCGCCACCCACCGCGGACTCGGGACCGTCGGTGGACTCGCCACCCCCGGCCGACTCGGAACCCCCGGCCGACTGGGAACCCCCGGCCGACGCGGAACCCCCGGCCGACTCAGAACCGTCGGCGGCCTCGGAACCGTCGGAGCCACCGGCTCCGCCCGCACCGGCCGCCCCACGGGACCCGCCGGCCTTACCGGACCCACCAGCTCCATCGGCCGCACCAGCCACACCGGACCCACCAGCCACACCGGCCGCACCCGACGACCCACCGACATCACCCGCGCCGTCGGCCCCGTCGGCCCCGCCGCCCCCCGCCCCGTCCTCGGCCGTCTCCGGCCGCAGTTCACGGATCGAGAAGACCTTCGTCGCCGTGTCCACACCCCCGCGCTGCGACGACGTCGACGTGGCCTCGCGGGCCACCGCCAGGCGCGGGTCGCGTTCGGACCTCGCCTCGGGAACCGGACTCGCGCTCCCCGGCGTCGGTTCTGCCGACGACTCGCGCTGCTTCGACCTGTCGGGGGACTCGCCCGCCACCGATGCCTCCTCCATGAGCCGCACGCCCACCGTGCGTCAACCGAACCGACCGAGATAGCCGAGACAGCTACAGAAACAGCTGAAAACAGCCGGTAAATCTCCTACCCGCAGCCCGGACAACGCATCAAACACCGTTGTCCGAACGATGTACCAGTGTCCTGTGTGCGGGCTTAACCCCTGCGGTAGACGAGAACGACATACCTACCGGTTCCACTACGAAGCGGTCACGCACTCTCGACAGACCAATGTGAGAGGGGTCACCCTGTCATTCATCCACGCGGGGAGGCATGGATGGGCAGGAGCCGCAGAACTCTTCCGGAAGAGCTTCTACTGCTGGCATTGGACCCGGCCACGGGTACCACTGCGCAGCCGCAGTCGCTCGACCTCGGTCTGGCCGGAGCACAGCTAGTGGAGCTGGCGCTGGCCGGACGGATAGCCCCAGACGGGGATCGTATCGCCGTGGTAGTCCCACGGCCGACCGGAGATCCGACTTTGGACTGCGCGTTGGAGTTGCTGCGAAGGCGTGGCGCTCCGGTACGTGCAGTGAACTGGATTGGCGGGCCCCGACTGGGACTTCGCCAGACCTACCTCTCGCATCTGGAGCGGTGCGGCATGGTGCATGCCGTGGCGGGACAGATGTGCGGGGTGTTGCCCACGACTCGCTATCAGGCGACGGACAACGAGATCAGCCGTGAGATCAGGGCGCGACTCGATTCCGCGATCCGCACCGGCGTACCGCCGGACCCGCGGACCGCCGCGCTCGCCGCACTGGCGCACGCGGTGGGTCTGGGCAAGCACCTGTATCCGGGTAATGAGGGACGCTCGTCCCGCTCCCGGCTGCGGGACCTGATCAGGCACGACCCCATGGGCGGACTCGTGGCGCACGCCGTGATGGACGTCCAGAACGGTGTGGCCGCACAGCCACGCCGTAGCCCGGCCCCGGCCGGCCGTCAGGCCGCGCCCGGAACAAGGCCACCGGAACCGGCTCGTGGTGTTCCGATGCAGCCGCACCGCGGCACCATGGCGCGCGCCGTGGCTCACTGAGCCGCAGTCCCACGGCACACGCCCGCATCAGTCACGACAGGACCGCACGACCGCAGTACAGGCAGTAGACGCAGTACCTGCAGTACCGCCGCACCGCCAGTCCCCAAGACCCGGTTCGGGAGCCGCTGGTCCGAGCGGGGTGGAGTAGACGTAACGTCACTCCACCCCGCTCGGCCGCATCTACGGACGCCGTGGGCAACCGGAACCTGGCTCGTACCTGCCGCATATCCACCGTTTCCCAGCGGTAGAAACCACCTTGGTGGCAGTCTGCTCAACAGCAGATACGCAAAGTGGCAAGCAGTGAGCAGCAAGTAGCGGCAAGTAGCAGTAAGCAGTGGCAAGCAGAGGAATGCAGCCGGAGGTGCACGTTCCCGTGGCGTCAAGTGTCAATCCCACCGTCAGGCGACGCCGGTTGGGCCAGGAGTTGCGTCGGCTCCGCGAGCTCAAGGGCATGACGGCCGAAGAGGTCGCCGAGCGGCTGCTGGTGTCGCAGTCGAAGATCAGCCGGCTGGAGAACGGCCGGCGCAGCATCAGCCAGCGTGACGTCCGCGACCTGTGCGGGGTCTACGAGGTCGAGGACGTCCGGATCGTCGACTCGCTGATGCAGATGGCCAAGGACTCGCGCCAGCAGGGCTGGTGGCACTCCTTCGGCGACATCCCGTACAGCGTCTACATCGGCCTGGAGACGGACGCGGCGAGTCTGCGCGCGTACGACCCCCAGGTCGTCCCGGGGCTGTTGCAGACGCGGCAATATGCCGAGGCGCTGATCACCGGGGCGTTGCCCGAGACCGCCTCCGCCGAGGTCGAGAAGCGGGTCCAGGTGCGGCTGCGCAGGCAGGAGCGGATCTCTGCCCCCGAGAACCCGCTGAGGCTGTGGACCGTGATGGACGAGTCCGTGCTGCGCAGGGTGGTCGGCACCCGCTCCGTGATGCGGGACCAGTTGGAGTACCTCGTCGAACAGTCCCAACTGCCGCACGTGACCGTGCAGGTGATCCCGTTCGAGATGGGTGCCCATCCCGGTCTCAACGGGCAGTACGCGGTGCTGGAGTTCGTCGACGCTGCGGACTCCAGCGTCGTCTACATCGAGGGTGTCACCAGCGATCTGTACCTGGAGAAGGCGAACGACGTCCAGAAGTACAGCGTGATGTACGAGCACTTGAGGGCGCAGGCCCTGAACGTGGACCAGTCCCGTCAGTTCATCGCGGACATCGCGAAGGAATACGCGCGCTGAAGGGCCCCTCGGGCGGAAGGTGGCGCACCATACACCTTCCGCCGGGTGGGATGTAAGACGCCAGGGGGATATGCCACCCGGATGGGTGAATGGCTGCTTTGCCTGACGATGTTGGCGAGTAGCGTCGATCGCGCCATCGAGTAACAGGCTTTGGCGCGAACTGTGTTGTACGTCCGGGGCGTTCGTGGTCGGACGTGACGCATGGTGACAGAAACTCATCGACTGGCATGACCGGAGCAAAAATGGCAATTCAGCAAGGCGTCGTGGACGGCTGGATCAAGTCCTCGTACTCCACTGGCAACGGCGCGTGCGTCGAGGTCAAGTCCCCAGCTCTCGCGGCGTCGGTCGTCCGGGACTCCAAGACCCCCGATGGCCCCACGTTGGCGTTCCCTGTCGACTCGTGGAATGCGTTCGTGGCTGAGATCGGCCGGGGGCCTGCCGGCCTCGCGTGACGGATGATCACTCTCAATTTCATAGGTACCACCGAAAGAGCCCTCTCGACCGGCCCGCCGTCCTGGCCGAGGGGGCTCGGCCATGTTCACCTCTCGGACTCTCCGATCAGTCGGTCGAGCAGGCGCAGGGAGTCCTCCACCGGCAGCGCGACATCCGCTACCAACGCCTTCCTTGCGGCTTGGTAGGTGCCCACCTCTGCGAGGTCGTTCGTCATGACGCTGGAGGTGAGGAGTTCGTTGTAGACGGTCGCCCCACCTCCGTCGTACGTCAGGATCGTGAAGTCGCCGGTGGAGCCGGGGTGGGCCGACCGACGCAACGGCACGATCTGCAGGGTGATGTTCGGCCGCGCGGCCAACTCTCTCAGTCGTCTGTGCTGGTCCCGCATGATGTGTGGTCGGCCCTCGAACTCGTTGAGCAGGACGGCCTCTTGGATCACCGCATGCAGTTCGAACGGTGCCGACATCCGGGTCAGGATCGACTGTCGAGCCGAGTTCATGTCCGCGATGTTGTCCGCCCTGTGGGGCGTCGCCTCCGGAGTGCCCAGAGCAATCACCAACGCACGTCGGTACTCGGCGGTTTGCAGCAATCCCGGAACGATCAGCGCGTGGTAGACGAACTCTCCTGCCGCCTGTGACTCCAGCTCGATGAAGTCGCGAAACCCGTGCGAGATCGCATCGCCGTAGCGGGTCCACCATCCGGCGTCGTCCGCGTCACGGCACAACCGCTCGAAGTAGAGCCGGCTCTCGTCGTTCACCCCGTACAGGTCCGCGAGCCTGGAGTACGTGTCGAGCGACACCTTCGTACCTCCCGTCTCCCAGCGGCTCGCCGTCGCCAGGCTGACCTCAAGCCGGTCCGCGACCTCCTGAAGCGTCAGCCCCTCGCTCGTACGCCAATGGCGGAGCTGCGCGCCAACTCGTCGCCTACGGGCAGATGTTCCTTCACTCATGCAGCAGACCTCCTGGCCGAAGTCTGGCATTTGCGGGCCCTCTCTCGCATCCCACTAGGGAGTGAAAGTTTTCAGATCTTGAAGATCTGCTTGCAAGCTCTGCAGAAAGGGCGGCACACTCCCAGTCATCGTCAAGCTCGCGCTCGTCGCCGTGGGGGAACCGTGAACCAATCAAGACCCGCAGCCCGGACAGCCGTCGTCTACCTCTGCACCACCGTGCACTCGAACCCGCAACCACTCCTGTGGGCCTGCGACGCCTACGCGGACAGACGCGGTTGGCGGGTCGTCGACTCGTTGCACGACGCGACGGGCCAGAGCGACCCGACCAAGGCGCGTGAACGCCCGGCTCTGGCCCGTGCCATCGAGAAGCTGACGACCACCGACGCGTCCGTCCTGCTCACCGTCTCGCCCGAGATGATCTCGACGCTCGCGACGGAGTACGCCCAGATCACCGACCGGGTGTCACACGCCGGTGGGTTCATCCACACCATGGGCTGGCCGGAGATCCAGCCCGACAACAGGGGGTCGGCATGAGCAAGTTCGAGTTCCGTACCGCGGCGGCCTGCGGCGGTCCATGCACCGAAGGCTGCGTAGAGGTGGCCACCAACATTCCGGGAATCGTCGCGATCCGCGACACGAAGACCGAGTCCGTCATGCAGTTCACCCCGAAGGAGTGGGAGGACTTCCTGAGCGGTGCCAAGGGCGGCGAGTTCGACCTCAGTGCCTGACTCGGGTGCCGTGCGGCCGTACCCCTCCTCGGGTGCGGCCGCCTCCCCGGAGCGTGCGTCATGCCCCTACGACGCCTGGCGGCACAGCGAGCCCACCGTCTGGCGTGAACGCTCCCTGCACTGGCACGCCTACTCATGGCGTGGCGACGGAAAACGGCTCGGCGACAATGTGGCCCGCAGGGCGACGGCATCGGACATCGTGCCGTTCGCCCTACGGGATTGGCTCATGAAGCCGGCACGCCTCATCCGGGCCGCACCCGCCACGCCCGAGGAGGCGCTGCGCTGGCTCAGCCGGCAGTTCGACGACTGTGTCCCGGTGATGAGCCCCGTCCACCAACGCACGTTCATCTCGGACGAGTTCAGGTTCGGCCTCGCCCTGTACGAGTTGCGCTGCGGCAACGACCTGTCCTGGGGCTTCTGGCTCACCAACGCCCTGTTTCAGGCCATGTCGCTGATCGCCGTGGGTGATTCGACGACGTGCGTGTGCCGTACGCGGTGACTTGAACTGGTGGTGGTAGGGGGAGGGGCGCGGCTACCGGGCCCCTTCCACCGGAAACGCCACGTCGCACACCGCGTCCCCCGGCCCCGCGGTCGACCACTTCGCGAAGTACACCTCGCGGCACGGACCGGCGTACCGCAGGCCCTCCGCGGTCACCCACTGCTCCACCGCCTCGAACGCGGCCAGGATCTGCGGATGTGCGACCTGCGCCTTGGTGATGCGGGTGTACGCAAGCCGCCGGGCCGGTTCGACCCGGACCGCCGTCTGCCGGGTCCGGCCCTGTCGCGCGACCCACGCCCGCGCCGCCGCCTCGTCCGCGACCGGTACGCAGGACTCGGCCGGCCCGTCGCTCTCCGTCGACACCTCGGAGTGGTAGACGACGAACGGCGCACCGCTCACGCCCCCGCACTCCTCGGCCGCCGCCTCCAGGCGCCCCAGCGAGGCCCCGATCCAGGCCGGCAACTCGTCCGCGAGGGTGTGCCTGGTCTCGGTGATCAGCACCTGTTCCGGTACCTCGACCGTCTCGACCACGAACTTTCCGTACATCTCGGAGCTCCTCCCCGAAAGGCGTGCACGGAGGTACTCGGCGAGCGTGCGCTGCCCGGCGATCCGGGTCTCGACGTCCGCCCAGTACACGGCGAGGAGTTCGGCCGCGTCCGGCCCCTCCGCCTCGACCAGCGCGGCGACTTGGGCCAGCGGCATGTCCAACTGCCGTAGCAGTGCCACGAGTCGGGCCCGCTGGACCTGGTCGGCGCGGTAGTAGCGGTAGCCGCTGACCGCGTCGACGCGAGCCGGTGACAGCAGCCCGAGGCGGTCGTACAGCCGTAGTGCTTTGGCCGAAAGCCGCGCCCGGGCCGCGAACGCACCGATGGTCAGCAGTTCGTCGTCCACCTCAACCATCCTCCGTCACCGGGCGGAATCCGTCCGCCCGGTGACCAGGACGCTCAGCCCTGCCCCAGGGGCAAGGTCAACACCTTCTCAGGCGAGGGAACCCTCCACCGCCGCCACGACCTCCGCCGACTCCGGCTCGGTCTGCGGGGAGAAGCGGGCGACGACCGTGCCGTCGCGGCCGATGAGGAACTTCTCGAAGTTCCAGCGGATGTCGCCGGTGTGGCCCTCGCCGTCCGCGAAGCCGACGAGGCGGTCGTACAGCTCGTGCCGGCCGTCGCCGTTGACCTCGACCTTCTCGGTCAGAGGGAAGGTCACGCCGTAGGTCGCCGAGCAGAACTCGGCGATCTCCTCGGCGCTGCCGGGCTCCTGCCCGAGGAACTGGTTGCAGGGCACGCCCAGCACGGTGAAGCCCTGTGCCGCGTACCGCTCCTGGAGTCGCTCAAGGCCCGTGTACTGGGGGGTCAGCCCGCACTTGGAGGCCACGTTCACCACGAGGACGGCCTGGCCGGCGTACTGGGAGAGGTCCGCCGAGCCGCCCTTGAGCGACCCGATCTCGACGGCGAGGGGACCCGTGTTCTCTGTAGTCGTCATAACCGGATGCTAACTCCGGTAAATGTCGTTCTCGCGAGCGGCCCATGCGCCTCCGCCACTCACGCACCCGCGGCCTCCACCACGACCTCCCCCGCCGCCGTCCGCGAATACAGCACCGAACGCCCCGCCCGCCGCCGCTCCACCAGCCCCGCGTCCAGCAGCACCTTCAGATGCCGGCCCACCGAACCGAGCCCCTGCCCGGTCACGGCGGTCAGCTGGCTGGTGCTCATCGGCGAGGAGAGCAGCACCAGCACCCCGGCGCGGGCGGTCCCCAGCAGCGCGCCGAGGGCCGCCGGCACCGGCCGCCCGCCGCGGTCGGCGAGGACGCCCGCGCACGGGTAGATCATCGCGTACCGGTCCGGTTCCTCCCAGGACGCCCACCCGGCGCCGGGCGTGACCGGCATGAAGAGCAGCTCCGCGCCGGAGATCTCGCGGGGCGGGTTCGCGTACAGGTTGATCTGGAGCCGGTTCTCCCCGAGCCACCGGGTCCGCCCCGGCTGGAGCGCGTCCAGCACGGCCGCCCAGCCGCCCTGGCTCACCTGTGCGGTCCGCGCGACCACATCGGCCTCCAGGACGCGCCGACGCCGCTCCCAGGACGGTCGTACGGTCTCCTCCCACACGTACTCCAGGAGCCGGGCCGCCCGCTCGGGCAGGTCGTCGCGCTCCAGGGCGGCGGGGAGCGGACCGGCGAGGGAGACCGTGAGGTTCGCGCGCGCGGCGGCGGGCGGGGTCGTACGCACGCGGGCGACGGTCTCCGCGAAGGGCTCGCGGTCCGTCTGGGTCGGGCAGAAGAAGTCGGCGATCCAGGACGGCCCGAGCGCCGCCCGCACCAGCGCCCCGGTGACCGGTTCGGCCGCCAACTGCCGCCGGTAGCCCGGCAGATGGTCCCGCAGCCACTCCTGCTCACCGGGGTGCGCGCCCACCCCGGCGTGCAGCAGTTTCAGCGAGGCGAAGGTCTCGGCGAACGACGACAGCACGAACCGGCTCCTGGCGAGGGTGTCGGCGTTGAGCTGCCACCACCCCATCCGCACCCCCGCTGTTTCGCGTCCGCGCGAAAGAATACGACCCGCGCCCGCACCCCCGCAGACTCCGCGCATGCGCAGCTACCGCGAGCTCTTCCGCACCCCCGAATACACCCCGTTCTTCCTCTCCTTCGCCACCCAGAACGCGGCCCTGACCATCAGCGGCCTGTCCCTCGCCACCCTCGTCTACCGGGCCACGGACTCGCCCTTACTGTCGGCGGTCAGCATGTTCGGGCCACAGCTCGCCCAGATGATCGGCGCGACCTTCTTCCTCTCCGGCGCCGACCGGCTGCCCCCGCGGGCCACACTGACCGGCATCAACACAGCCTTCGCCGGCTGTACGGCGCTCCTGGCGCTGCCCGGTCTGCCGATCGGCGCGGTCTTCGCCGTCGTGTTCCTGCAGGGCCTGATCGCCTCGCTGGGCGGGGGAGTGAGCGGGGGCCTGCTGAACGAGATCCTGCCCAAGAACGGCTTCGTACTGGGGCGTTCGGTGTTCAACATGGCCTCCGGGCTGATGCAGGTCACCGGTTTCGCGACGGGCGGCGTCCTGCTGGCCCTCCTGTCCCCGCGCGCCTGCCTGCTCCTGTCGGCGGGCCTGTACGCCACCACGGCCCTGCTGCTGCGCCTGGGCCTGACCGCCCGCCCGCCACGCACCGCGGGCCGCCCGTCCGTCGCCGCCACCTGGCGCACGAACGCCCTCCTGTGGTCCTCACGCCCCCGCCGCCTGGCCTTCCTCGGCATGTGGGTCCCCAACGGCCTGATCGTCGGCTGCGAATCCCTCTACGTCCCCTACGACTCCGGGTCCGCGGGCACGCTGTTCGCGAGCGCGGCGCTGGGCATGTTCGTCGGCGACCTGACCCTGGGCCGCTTCGTACCGCCCGCCCTGCGCCGCCGCCTGGACATCCCGCTGCGTCTCCTGCTGGCCGCGCCGTACCTGCTCTTCGCGCTGCGCCCGGGCCTGCCGTGGGCGGCGATCGCCGTGGGCGTCGGCTCCGTCGGCTACGGCGCCAGCCTCGTCCTCCAGGAACGTCTGATGGAGCTCACGCCCGACGAACTCGCGGGCCACGCCCTCGGGTTGCGCTCCGCCGGCATGCTCACCATGCAGGGCGTCGGCGCGGCCCTCGCGGGCACGGCGGCCCAACTGACCTCTCCCGCAACGGCGATGACCTTGATGGCGGCCGTATCGGCAGCGGTGACAGGGGTGTTGGCGGTATGCGCTCGGCAGGACCGGCCGGTGACCGTCTCCGCCGGCGTGTCCTGATCGTTCCCGCCCGGGCGATCCGTACTTTTCCGTGACCACAGGCATCCTTGACAGCGTCCGTACTGTTTCGCGACGTTTGAGACCTGCCGAACTCTTCGTGTCTCGTCGTACCGTGGGACGAGTAGGCAAGGGCGCGGACGACGCGTCGTGGGGGAAATGTGGGGGGACGGTCGCCCATGCGATCCATGCGATCCAATGGCAAGGCGGACATCACGATCCACAGACCGGAGGAGTTGAGCACCTCGCTCCGCCAGGCCTGGCACAAGGCGATGGACGAGTCGCCGGACTACGCGAACCCTTTCCTGGCACCGGAGTTCGCGGACGGCGTCGGCCGTCACCGCGGCAGTGCGCAGGTGGCGGTGCTGCACGAGGGCGGGGAGCCGGTCGGCTTCTTCCCGTACGAGCGCAACCCCGTCGGCGTCGGCCGGGCCATCGGCCTGGGCCTCTCCGACTGCCAGGCCCTGGTGCACCGGCCGGGTGTCACCTGGGACGTCCAGCAACTCCTGCGCGCCTGCGGCCTGTCGGTCTTCGAGTTCGACCATCTGGTCGAGGAACAGCAGCCGTTCGGCCGCCATGTCACCGGCACCTTCGCCTCCCCGGTGATCGACCTCAAGGACGGCGACGGAGAGGTCCCCTACGCCGAGTGGCTGCGCGGCGCGTACCCCGGCATCGCCAAGACGACCCTGAAGAAGGAACGTCGGCTCGGCCGCGACCTCGGCGAGATGCGCTTCGTCTACGACGACCGCAACCCCGAGGTGCTGCACACGCTGATGCGGTGGAAGTCCGCCCAGTACCGCAGAACCGGCCGCATGGACCGCTTCGCCCGCCCCTGGATCGTAGATCTGGTGGACCACCTGTTCCGGGTCCGCGAGGAGCACTTCACCGGCGTCCTGTCCGTCCTCTACGCCGGGGACCGCCCGGTCGCGGCCCACTTCGGACCGACGTCCCGCACGCTGTTCGCGGCCTGGTTCACGGCGTACGACCCCGAACTCCGGTACTACTCCCCGGGGTTGATCATGCACCTCAGGATGGCCGAGGAGGCGGGCCGGCACGGCGTGCGTCTCATGGACCTGGGGCGCGGCGACAAGGAGTGGAAGGACTGGCTCAAGACCCGCGAGCTGCGCGTGGGGGAAGGTTTCGCCACCCGCCCCCACCCGGTGGCGACGGCCCACCGCCTGTGGCGCCGCCCGGTCCGCGGCCTGCGCAACACGGTCCTGGCCCACCAGTCCCTGCGCGACCCGGCCGACCGACTCCTCAAGACGGTGGGCGCGCTGCGCACGTCCGGCCGGGCGGCGCTCAAGAAGTGACGATGCGGCACCATCGGCTCGGGAGGGGCCCTCGACCTGGTCGGTCGAGGGCCCCTTTTCCGTGCTCCCGGCCCGCCCCGTCACCCGTACGACAGGCGGCCGTGGTAGACAACGCCGATGATGGTCGGGGCTGTTGACGGACACCCGGCCCGCGGGCGACCGCGCGACAACAGGAAGGGGCAACCCGTGCTTCTGAAGACCTTCCGCTGGTCGTTCGCGGTCACCGCGCTCGGCCTGGCCCTGGGAGTCTGGTACGGCGGCTGGACGGCGTTCGGCGTCATCGCGATCCTGGCCGTCCTGGAGATCTCGCTGTCCTTCGACAACGCGGTGGTCAACGCCGGGATCCTGAAGAAGATGTCCGCCTTCTGGCAGAAGATCTTCCTCACGGTGGGCGTCCTGATCGCGGTGTTCGGCATGCGCCTGGCGTTCCCGGTGGTCATCGTCGCCGTCACGGCGAAGAAGAACCCCGTCGACGCGGTGAACCTCGCCCTGACCGACAAGGACCGCTACGAACAGCTGGTCACCGACGCCCACCCGGCGATCGCGGCGTTCGGCGGCATGTTCCTCCTGATGATCTTCCTCGACTTCATCTTCGAGGACCGCGACATCAAGTGGCTGGGCTGGCTGGAACGCCCGCTCGCCAGGCTCGGCAAGGTCGACATGCTCTCGGTCTGCCTAGCCCTGATCGTCCTCCTGATCACCTCCTTCACCTTCGCGACCCACGCCCACCAGCACGGCGGCGCCCACGCGGACAAGGCCCAGACGGTCCTGGTCTCCGGCATCGCGGGCCTGATCACGTACATGATCGTCGGCGGCCTCTCGGGCTTCTTCGAGGACCGCCTGGAAGCGGAGGAGGAACGCGAGCGGGAGAGCGACCGCTCGGCGGTGGTGCTGGCGGGCCAGGCGGCGTTCTTCATGTTCCTGTACCTGGAAGTCCTGGACGCGTCCTTCTCCTTCGACGGAGTGATCGGCGCGTTCGCCATCACGAACGACATCGTGCTGATGGCGCTGGGCCTGGGCATCGGCGCGATGTACGTCCGCTCGCTGACGGTGTACCTGGTCCGCCAGGGCACGCTCGACGACTACGTCTACCTGGAGCACGGCGCCCACTACGCGATCGGCGCCCTCGCCGTGATCCTCATGGTCACCATCCAGTACCAGATCAACGAGGTCATCACCGGCCTGGTCGGCGTCCTGCTGATCGGGTGGTCGTTCTGGTCCTCGGTGCTCCGGAACAACGCGCTTGGCGAGGCGGGGGAGGGGGCGGCGGCCGAGGAGGCGGATGCGGCGCGGGTGCCGTAACCGCACCACGACAGCCCACCCACGCACCGGGGCAGGGGTGTTGCAAGAGGCGTGCAAGGAAACCGCCGCAGGCACGGGGAACCCTCCAGCCGTCCGTCGAACCCAACGACGAGCGATGGGGTCCTGCACACAGTGACCTTCGCCCAACGGCCGCGTGAGATCTTCGAACCCCTGGAGACCGACCTGCGCATCCAGCTGGTCCTCACCGCCCCGCCGCATGCCTTCGGCAACGGGGTCACCGAGTTCCTGCGGAGCCTGGGCATCACCACGGTGCCCTGGGAGGAAGCGCGGCGGGCCGAGTCCGACCTCGCGCACGCCTGGCTGGTGTCCCGGCGACCGTCCCGCGCGCCGCGGCGCGTCGCCCCGCTGCCGCCGCGCCGACCCCGTGGGGCGACCGGCTGCGGCGGAGCTCACGGCTGCCGCAGCCGGTCGTCCAGCAGCTGGGCGTCCTCGGGGCTCAGACGCCGGAAGAGCTCACGGGCGGCTTCGTGGTGGCGGACCGACTCGGCATGATCGCCGCGTGCCTCGGCGGCCTGGCCGAGCCATTCCAGACAGCGCGCCTCCCCGTGCTCGGACCTGCCGGCCACCACGCCCGCCCGGAAACGCGCGGGCGTAGTGGCCGGCAGGTCCGCGGGGGCGGCCCGCACCGCCTCCGGGACGCGGTCGAGTCGGCTGTCGCCACCGGGGAGGAGTACGGCTCACCGAGCGCAGCGGCGCTCGGCGTGACGGTCTTCCGTACCGAGCAGGCGGTCCGGCTCGGCAATCCGAACGGGCCGCGGTGGTCGCTGCCCTCCTGAGAGAACCGCCGCCGACGCGAGGAACGCCAGGACGGACGACGAACCGCCGAGGGGCTGGAGGGAACGCCGTGACGCGAAGATCGGCCGGCTATCCCGGGGAACCGCGCGGCCCCGAACCCTGTCGCGGGTTCGGGGCCGTCCTGATGTTCCGAGTACTACAGGTGTGCCCCCGGCAGGATTCGAACCTGCGACACCCGCTTTAGGAGAGCGGTGCTCTATCCCCTGAGCTACGAAGGCGGGGCCTTGCGGAAAACGTGGATGAATACTCTGCGTGAGCATTCGTCCCGGCCTCTACAAGGGTTGGGACCGCCACTCATGGCGGTCCCAACAGGTTAGCGGATCGGGGAGGGGTGGTGGGGCCCGAGGTCGAGGTCTCAGTGGGGTCGTGAACGGCGGGGGCCGGGTTCGTCGTTGCTGCGGTTTGTGGCATCGGCTTCCGGATCCGGCCCTCCCTCGCGGCGGTACCACCGTCGCCGCGGTCGGGGCCCCTTGGCCGAGGTGGGAACGCTGCGGGTCCGGGGCGGGGGATGTCGCGTCCCGCGGTTGCCTGCGCGGACGCGCGCGGTCGGCGCTCCCGTTCCGGATTCACGGCGTGTGCCTGGACGCACCGGAGGAATGCTGTGACGTCCTTCTGGTCTGCTGCGGTCCGCGGCACCGCGTCGCCCTCGTCGGCCCTGAGCCGACCACGAGCGGGCGGCCCCTGTCCCTGACCCTGTCCGTAGTGCGCAGGCTCCGAGCCGAACCGTAGGAACGGACAGCCGCCCGCATCCCGCCCACCGCCCACGGCCCAGGAGTCGGCCGACTCACCTGCGAGCGACGCCTGTTCACCGCGCACCCCCGCCATGCGGACCGCCTCTCGCCCGTGCCCGGCGCCACCCGGCCCCGAGCGCACGCCCGTCAACGGCCCGCAGCACACCGTCGACGCGCCTTGCATCACCTCTCCGGGCCGTCGGCCGTCGAGCATCCCGCCCCGCCATCACCTCGCTCCCGGCCGGCGAGCGGGAGGCCGCTGACGAGTCGTCGGTCATCGCTCAGTACTGGACACGCGACAGGGGGGCAGGGTGTCATCTCGGGGGCGGGGCAGGTTACCTGTTCTCGAGCGACCGTATGGCCGTGGCTCGGGCCCGGCCCCGCTGCGGGCGGATCGGGATCGTGGGGGCGGTGAAAGCCCTCAAGCGGCGCGATCGTGCCGGAAAGCATGGCGATTCGGACGCTGCCGAATCCGTGGTCGCCTGCCGTCGCCCTTCTCTAGCCTGGCCGTCCGGCGGCAGCCGCCCCGTGCTGACAGGGCAGGAGGAACGGTCCAGGTGATCCAGATCGATTACGACAGGTGTCTTCCGGAACTGGTCGCACGGGGCCTGCTGCCCGAGGGGCACCGGGCGGTCTACATCTCGGGTTCGATCGCCCGGGGCTGGGGCCATGCCACCAGCGACCTGGACGTCTATGTCATCTCCGACGAACCGTGGACGGGCGAGATCACCACGAAGGTGCCCGTGGCGCTGGAACCGGACATCGTCCCGATGGCCGTGATCTACGTCGACGGTATGCGTTGGACCATCGAGTACTGGCTGGACGGGCAGATCGACCAGCTGATCGACAAGGTGGCGTGGGACCCCGGTGCGGGCAGTCCGAAGAGCGCCGACCTCATCACCTCGCCCATCCAGAAAGAGCTGAACATCCTTGAGCGGATGTCCTATGCGGTGGTGCTGAGCGGTACGGACTGGGTCGAGGAGCGGCGTCGGCGGATCGCGGCGTCCGGGATGCGGTCGCTGGCCGCCTCGACGCTGCTGAACGTCCTCGACACCTATCTTGAGGACGTCGCGGGCCTGCTGGAGTCGGGCGATGTCGAGTCGGCCCTGCTGTCGGCCCGCCTCGCCTTCCACAACGCCGTCGACGCACTGCTCGCCCACCACGGCGAGGTCGGCAGGGACGGCAAGTGGCAGGCCAAGCGGGTCCGCCTGGTCGACTCGAAGGTCCTCCCCTTCGACCTCTACTGGCGGCTGGAGACGCTCCAGGGATTTGACGTCGACAACCCCGTTCCGTGGATCGAGTCGGTCGTCGATCTCTGTCGGCAGATCTCCTTCGAGATCGTTCTCTGAAGCCGCGGCCCGTGCCTCCAGGAGTGGATGACGTGTCCGAGGTGTCCGAGATCCTCGCCGCCCTGCACGAGAGCGGCCTGCCGATGCCGGAGGCGGCGGCGGTGTTCTGCGGCGGCCCCGCCGCGCGCGGCTGGTCCGACGTGGTTGCCGAGGTCAGGGTCCGGATCGTCACCGAGCAGTCCTGGGGTCTGCCCGGTGCGTGGCCGCAGTCCGTGCCCCTTGACCCGGGTTCGGTCGCGGCATTGCGGGTCCGGGTCGCCGACCGCACCGTCCGGCTCACGTGCTGGACCGCCGCCCAGGTCGAGGCGGTGCTGGCCAAGGTGACCCGGGAGCGCTTCGAGGTTCCCCGAGCGGCGCCGCTTCTCGTGGAGGCCGAGGAACTGCTGGTCGAGGATCTGCTGACCGGTTGCGTGGTGAGTGGCTCCCGGTGGATCTCGGGGCAGCGCGTCATCGCGGCTGCGGGCGCCTTCAGGGAGTTCGTCGTGACCCGCTCCCTCGGGGACGCTGAGGGAGCGGTCGAGGACGCGCTGGGGCAACTGGCATCGGGTGACGTGCACAGTGCCGTGCTGTCCGCCCGCAAGGCCTTCGGACATGTGGTGGACAGCGTGCTGGAACTGGCGGGCTGCTACGGCAGTTACGCGCCCGAACTGCGCTCGCGTCGCTTCGAGGAGGCAAGGACAGCGCTGATGACGTACGAGGAGTACTGGCGGCTGGAGACCATGGCGGGTCTGGACATCGACCGGCCCGCCGACTGGGTCGAGCAGGTCGTCGAGTTCTGCGAGAAGACAATCGCGACGCATCCCGAACACTTGGTGCGCCGGTCCCTGAGAGGCCCTCGCCGCGGCTGGTGAGCGAGCGGTCCACCCGGAAGGAGTCGCTACGCATGACCTTCGAACCCGACAAGCATGAACGGCAGCTCATCGAACAGGGCTACACACTGATCGAGGGCATCACCTCCGCCGACGAGGCCGAGGTGGTCCTCAAGGAGTTCGGGACACTCATTCCCCAGTACAACGGGGAGATCCGGTACGACGTGAAGGCGTCGGACGAGTACCGCAAGCGCACCTTCTCCAAGAGTGTCAACGGGATCCCCTGGCACATCGACGCTCCGAGCTGGGAGCCGCCGCCGCTCCGGATGGCGCTGCACTGCCGCCGACAGGCCCGGTGCGGTGCCGGCCACACCGAACTCGTCGACATGCGGCCCTTCATCGCCTCGCTCGACGAGGAGGACCACGCCGCGCTGTACGAGCGTGCCGTGCCCTGGATCGACCGGAACACCAAGGACGGCGTGACCCGCCCGATCATCGAGGTGACGGCCGACGGGCAGGAGATCATCCGCTGGCGGCAGAGCCTGCTGGTGGGCAACTCCGATCCCCGGCTGCTCGGGGAGCGAGGAGAGCGGCGCCCGCTCGGTGAGTTCGGGGTACGGCTGGCCGAGTTGTCCGACCGGTGGATCGCGCAGCACATAGTGCCGGTGCTGATCCCCGACGACGCCATTCTGCTCTGGGACAACGTCCGCCTGATCCACCGCCGGGGCACGTTCGAGGATCCGGCCCGGCACCTGGCCCGCTACTGGATGGCAGCCCACTAGAGGTTCGTCGGCACGGCGGCCCGGGGCGGTGTCCGGACGGATACCGCCCCGGGCCGCCCACACCGTACGGGGAGACACATGAGTGAGCCGAGCCCACGTCCCACCGCCGAGCGGGGACCGGGAAGCATCGAGAAGCGGGCCACACTGATCGCGGTCGAGGGAACGGACGGGGTGGGCAAGACCACGGCCGCCCTGCGGCTGGTCGAGGAGCTGCGTGCGCGCGGACACTCGGTGACCTGGTTCCCGAACCGCACCTTTCGGCCCGTCCGGCAGGCCCTGGAGCGGCTGGCCCAGGAGGAGGGCCTGGCGCACCGCTTCGAGTTGTTCGGCCCGGACTTCGGGCAGTTGCTGCCGAGCGTGATGAAGTGGCGCGAGCTGCTGGAGCTGGAGCCGGAGCTGGGTCGGCCGGGGCACTTCGTGGTCACCGACCGCTACAAGCACGCGTGGTTCGCCCTGGCCAACACGTTCGGGACCGGCAACGAGCCGCTGCTGCGCAGGCTGTACGCCGCCCTCCCGGAGCCGGATGTGGTGCTCTATCTCGACGTCGATCCCCGGGTCGCCGCCGAACGCGTCGAACGGCGCGGGGTGGACCGGAACACCGTGGAGCATCTGTCCCGGTTCCGCTCCGCGTTCCACGCCCTTCCGGAGTTCCCGTCGTTCCGGGTGGTCGACGCCGGCCAGGCGGCCGACGCCGTCTTCCAGGACCTCTGGGACGACGTGGCCGCACTGGTGCCGGGCGGGCGTGAGCCGGCCGCCCGGGCTCAGGTCGGCTGAAGGCTTCCGCTGCGCGTGCCCCGGGTCTCGGCCAGGAGTTCCTCCCCGGCCGCGAGAACGCGCCTCACCCATGACTCCGGTGCGACGGAATCGAAGCCGTGCATGGTTTCGAAGGCCCAGTAGTCCTCGAAGGAGAGGGATTCCGAACCGGTCTCCATAAAACGGCGAGCCCGCCATTTCGGAGTGAAGTTTCCATGATTTCCTCGGCTGTCCAGAAAAGCATCGACCGCGAACCCGAATGCTTGCCGGGCACACAGGACGGCGCCTGCCGTGTCGTCGGCGGACATTCTGTCCTTCGCGGCTTCGGCGTGCCCGTGGAAGGCCGCGGCGGACCGCTCGGTGAGAAAGTCCCGGAAAGCGCTGCGCCGGGCAGTCTCCCGGTACGCGGCCAGCCATTCGTCGCCGAGGACGGGAACAGCGCTCTCCAGGCGCTCCACGAAGAGTTCCTCGATCTCCGCCAGCACCGGTGCCACGAGGTCGGCCGGCTGCCCGGAGTGTCCGTCGAACCGGTCGTGGCCGACCTTCGCCAGCATCTGGTCGGCCTGTCCGACCGTCCAGTGCTTGAGTTTCCACGTCCTGCCGTCGACGCGCAGGACGTGCACGGGAACGACCGGATGGTCCAGCGGGGCCGTCTTGAAGGCCATGCCCTCCCGCTGCCACGGGGAGAGCGACACCACGTAGAAGTTGAGGTCGCTCGTGTCATTGCTCCAGCCGCGGGCGACGGATCCGACGCAGAGCACGGCCACCGTGTCGTCCGGCAGTAAATCCAGTTCCGCCAGCCGGGACATGCAGGTCTCACGGTCGATCATTGGACCGCCCCCGTTTCTTTCGATTTCGGTTCCGATTGTTTTCCGTGGAAATCCCAGCACGGTCCGAAGTGGCCGTCAAGGTGTGCTCTGGATTCCGAGATTTTCTTCGACAGGTCTTGAGTTCGGTGTCATGTCGGAGATTTAATCCTGGCTGCGTTCAGGGGAAATGAGAGGCAGGGGTCGATGTGCTTGATCTGACGGGCCCGGCGCCCGCATGGGACGGTGCGGTCCGCGCACTGTGGGAAGAGTGCGTGACCGCTGCCCTGCGCGCGCCCGAAGCCTGGGACACGGCCCCGCGCACCGGAATCCCCGCCCTGCGCGAGGCCCTGGCCGCGCACCTGGCGGCGCCGGTGGACCGGCTCGCCGTCACCTCCGGGATCCGGGGCCAGGTGCCCGCGCTGCTCGCGGGTGTGGACGCCGTCGTCGTCGAGCGGCCCACCTTCCTGAGCGTGCCCCGTCTGGCTGCCCAGCACGGGGTACGGGTCGAACTCCGGGACTGGGAGGACATCCTGGGCGGGGAGCGGCTTCCCGGCCGGTGCCTGATCTGGGTCACCTCCCCTGCGCGCAACCCCGACGGCCGCACCCTGACGCCGGCGGAGGCACGGCGTCTCGACGAACTCGCCGAGGACCACCGCGTCGTCGTCAACCAGGCGTACCACTGGTGCGCCCCCGACGCCCCCCGGCCGGTCCGCGCCGAGCTGGTCGGCAGCCTGCACAAGGTCTCGGGCGGCGGTTGCGCCGTGGGCTGGCGCGTCTCGCCCGGCGGGGTGGGACCGGATCGGCCCGCCGCGGGAGGCCCGCCCACCGCCTGGCAGCTCGCCTGGGCCTCGATGATCGGACGCGGCGGGGTGGCGGCGCCGGTGCGGACCGGGCTGCTGGATCCCTCCGCGCGTGCCGCTGCCTTCACCGCACGGCCGGGCCTGCCGGACGGCGTCCGAACTGTCCGGCACGGTGCCGGGCCCTCGCTCCTGCTGCTGGTGCCTGATCACGTCACCGAGGACGAACTGAGCACCGAACTGGCCCGGCAGGGGCTGTCCGTGGGGCTGGGCTCTGCCTTCGGCCAGGAGCGCGGCGCCGTACGGCTGTCGTTCACAGGAGTTTCCGACGAAGACGTTCCCGCCTGTGTCGAGGGCGTGCACAAGACCCTGGCTCGGCTCGGACTGTCCTGACCTTCCGTGGAAAGAGAGAGACGTGCAGACCACAACAACGGCCGAGGCGCCCGAACGCCTCCTGTCCTTCGGGCTGTTGCAGCCCCGGTACGCGGCGCACGAGCTGCTGGCCGCACTGCGCGAGACCGGCGCCCGGGAGGCGGCCGAGCTGCTGTTCCGGCACAAGATCAGCAGCATGGCGAAGGCCACGGCCGAGCGTCTGGCCGCCGACGCCGACGACGAGGACAGGGCCCTGCTCGCGGAATTGGCGGAGCGCGTTGTCGAGCGTGCCTCCGTGATGCGGGATCGCTGGCGCAGCGCACCGGCCGTGGGTGAACTGGTCGCCGGGTTCGCCGCGCAGGAGGGCATCGAGTGGTGGACGATGAAGGGCTTCTCGTTCCGTCCCCTCTACCCCGAGGGCGCCATCCGCGATGTCGGCGATCTCGACGTCCTGGTGCGCACGATGGACGACGCCTGGCGGTTGGCCCGTCGGCTGCGCGAGGACGGCTACATCTACCTCGACATCGAACTGCCGTGGTTCAAACGGGACATCCGCACGCAGGAGCTGTACGGGCAGATCCGGCTGACCACGCCCAACCGTGACCGGCTGTCCATCGACATCCACGCCGGCCCCTACTCGATCCGCCACTGCGCGCTCATGCCGTTGAGCCGGACCGAGGCGGGTCTGGGCACCCCGGCCGGTCCGGTCGCCTTCGAGGACGACGTGTGCGCGGTGGTTGCCAACGCGGCAGGGGACTTCTTCATCACCGCGAAGATGATCAACGATCTCCTGCTTGCCCTCGGCCGTGAACTCGACGTGGCCTACATCCACCGCACTCTGGACGCCGGCGGGCTGCTGCCCTTCTTCGCCACCTGCCTCGGCCGGCTCGACGCCTGGTGCGCGTTGACCGGCGAGCAGGCCGAGCGGGCAGCCGAGCTCACCCCCGACGTGGTGCCGGAACCGGTGCCGTCGGTGGTCCGGCCGGATGCCGCCGTGCGCTGCGAAGTGACGGTCGCTCACGCGCGGGCGACCGCCGAGCGGCTGTTTCCCGAGGACCCGGCCGAGGTCGAGGCGGTCGTGGCCTCCGCGCGTGAGGCCTACAGCGCGGACCATCCGCTGCGGGCCGTGCCCGACGAGCAGGCGACGGCGATCGACTGGGACGGCCTGAACAACTGGGCCTGCGTCAGGCTCGTCCCCGCCGAGCTGGCGGGCACCGTGCTGCCGGCGGCAGGCGGCGCACCGTCCGCGCCGGACGACGTGTCCGCCGTCGCCGGGACCGATGAGGCGACACGGTCCGGGTCGGGCACCAACAGCGTGGTCCACGCCATCGGTGACGTGTTCGTCCCGACGGTCGACTTCGCGCTGCCCGCCTCCGTCGGCGGTGTCCTCGCGGCATCCTGACGGCCTCCCCTTCCGGGCCGGGCCGACGGGGCACCGGTCCGGGAGAAGGTGGTGTCATACCGTCCCGGCGAGCGAGCAGAGCAGCTGCGCGGTTTCCTCCGGGCTGCTCAGCATCGTGTCGTGTCCGCGGGCCACTTCGCGGTAGTGCCAGGCCTGATGGGCGCGTGTGTAGCGTGCCGCGTCGTCGTAGGGCGGCGACGGGTCGCGTCGTGCCGCCCGCACGTACCAGCGCTGGAACGGCCGCCCCTCCAAGGGCGCAGTCAGCCGCACCGGCTGCCGGAAGGTGTTCGCCGGCTGGAGCGACAGCCGGGCGGCCGGGAGCAGACGGGCCAACTGCTCGACGGGCAGGTGCGCAAAGCGCGGCGGCGGGATCCAGGCGCCGTACGGGGCGGTGTGCCGGCGCACATCCTGCACGGACCGTCCGTCGGGCACGAGCAGGGCGTCCAGCAGCACCAGACGGGCGATCCGGTCCGGCTCGCGGTCGGCAGCCGTGCAGACCACCGCGCCGCCGTAGCTGTGGCCGACCAGGACCACCTCGCGCAGGTCCTGGTAGCGCAGCAGGTTCACCACGTCCTGGACATGCGTCTCGAGATCGGTTTCGGGGGACGCGAGATGGACCCGTTCGCCCAGTCCGGTCAGGGCCGGGGCGAACACCTCGTGGCCGTCCGCGGCGAGCAGCAGGCGCAGCGGGCGCCACACGTGTGCTCCGGTCCAGGCGCCGTGCACCAGGACGAATGTGCTCACCGAACGCCTGTCCAGGGGGAGGCGAGGTCGTCGAGGAACGCGTCGAGGCGCGCCAGCTCGGGAGCCGCCCGTCCGTAGGGCCGCCGCCACCAGCGCTCCTCCAGGACGCGCAGCCGCCGGGCGTCCGTGAGGTGTCGTGCCCAGAAGAACTGGGTGACGCCCCAGCGCAGCGAGATCGCCAGGTCGTACCAGCGCCCGACTTCCCGTAGCGCGGGACCGTGTACGCCCGCTGCGCGCAGTCCCTCCTGGTAGCCGTCGAGGATCAGGGCGTGGTGGGTGGCCGGGTCCCCGGCCGGCAGCAGGAGCCGGGCGGCGCTGGAGGCGAACAACTGGGCGGCGTCGGCCCCCAGGGCCTCCAGGCCGACGTATGCCCAGTTGTTCGCCTCCAGC
>NZ_JAEQAZ010000160.1 GCF_016654115.1 Streptomyces sp. MBT53 | reverse complement strand
GGGTTGGTTCGGGTGCGGCGGCCTGATGCGGGGGCTTGACCGTGGCCCGGCGGGCACGCCTGGCGGTTGACTGGGCAGCGCGCTCGGCGGTGATGCGGGCGAGCATTTCCGCGGCGGGTTCGTCATGTTCGTCTTGGTGCACGAGCCCTCCTCCGAACGCCTTACGCAAGAGAGCGTTACGCAACGCCTTGCCCCGCCTCAGCACTTGCTCACTCGTTTGTCGCGCATGCCTGAGCTGTGCGAGGCGCTCTTCGATCCGCTCCACAATGCTCTGTTGCTCCGCCTGTGGAGGCACAGGGACCGGAAGGTCTTTGATCTTGGTCAGGCTGATGGAAGCGAGGTTCGTGCTCTGCTTACCGTTGACTTCAAACCATTTCGCCGCGCCATTCGCAAACCATGACAGGAGTTCCGGCTTGAGTAGATCCCCATGAATCCTGGCCCTGAAAACGTGGTTCTGATGGATAGCGCCCGGAATCTGCCCTTCCCAAACCCAACCCCTGCCGAGCTTGTCGCGGTCACCTCCCTCATTCATGAGCACATCTCCGGCTTTCAGCCGCAACTGATCCGCCTTTTTCTGGGGAACACGGATCATAGTGATGTGGTCGAGTTCGAGATGGCCGCGCTGGACGTTCGCAACACGAAGGTACGGCACTTCGGGAATATCCGGATCAGACTGCTTCTTCTTGTCCTTCGTCACGCCACCTACCACCTCAGCCAAATCCCCGAGACGCATCCATCGCCAGTCTGATGGAATGCGAGGAAGCTCTCCATCAACCGAGTTGGCCACGGGGGGTGCCTGTGCAGCAGGTTCGTCAGGCCTGAGGGACACATAGCCCGTGAAGTCGGTTGCTTGATCCAGCAGACGGCTCATCCGCTTCAGAACCTCGCGAACGTTCTTCTCGGCTGCGTCCAGTCGAGATAGCTGCTCTTCGAGCGCCTCAACGATGCGGTGCTGCTCCGCGAGGGGCGGCAGCGGCAAACCCACTGCCTCAAGCAGCGCCTGGTTCACCTTGTAAATACCCGCGGTCGTCCGCGCCTTCGCCTCGATCTGCGTGCGCACATGGGGAGAGTCCCACAGAAGACAGAAGTACGAGGATGAAATAAGTCCAGCATTCAGCCGGACTCGAATCATCGTGTCTGGGAACGCGATCGGGCTGCCCACGTTCCCAACCAGGCCTCCACGCCCAACCAGACGCTTGGACCCATTGCCACGACTGAGCAGAAAGTCTGCTTCGTGAACCAGAAAGGGCTGAGCCTGCTCGTGGGTCCAGGCTCCCTCTTTTGACTCAGCGAGATCGATCCGCCCATCCTTAATGGCCGTGAGACGCAGGACAGGAAACCCACCCCCCATCGTCTTCACAGAGCGCCCATTAATGAGAGGCTCGCTCAGTACATCTTTCAGAGACACCCAAGACCAGGAGTTCGGCAGGCCACCCAATTCCACACTCAACCCAATTCCTGATTCAGCTCATCCAACAATTCCAACGCCTTGTCCTTGTCCCCGAACGCCTGCATGAAGCCCCGACCGCCACCCCGTTCCGTGAACGGCGCGACAGCGAAGTCTCCCGGCTCGATGCCGACGTCGACGACAATGGCGTCCTTTATGCGCTCCAGCCACCACAGCTGATCATCCGTGAACTGCACACCTGCCTGCCGCTGCCGCAACAACCAGCCCTCGAAGCGCTCCTCGACCACCGTACGGTACGGAACCAGCTCGTCGTCGGCGCCGAGCTCGAAGCGGATGAGGCGCACCAGGTCGCCGAGACCGGCCTCCTTGCCCGGAGCGGCTGCCGCACGGCCGAGCTGCTCGTAGTGGTCCCACAGGACACCCGTCGTCCAGGAACGGTTCGTCGCCCGAATCCGGCCCGTCAGCTCCCTCAGCGCGTCCCTCGCCTCACGCGGACTCACCCGCGCACCACTGCCCAACGCCACGCGGATCGCCACGTTCTCGTCCCGCTGCTCCTGCGTCAGCAGGGAGTTCCACTCGGCAAGTTCCTTGGCCGCGCGCTCCGTTCGCGGTATTTCCCGCATCTCGGTGACACGGACCTCGGTCGTCTCGTCGTAGGTCAGGTCCTGTTGGTGTCTGATCTCCAGGATCAACTTCCGCAACTCCGGCCGGGAGGTCAGCGGGGCGATCGCGTCGTGTACGAGCTTCTTGGCCAGTTCGGGGCCACCCTCGTGCCGCGCGCGATCCTGCGTGTCCACATCCACCGCGTCCGTGATCCCGCGCGCCAGATCCGCCAGGCTCACACCCCCGGACGTCTGAGCCAGCAGCCCGCGCTCCTCCGCCCCCAACTGCCGATCGATGCGGGCCAGTCGACGCGCCAAGGTCTCCGCCTCGTCCGCCGTCAACGACCGCGTTCCCGTCTTGTCGAGCAGCTTCGCCAGCGAGACGCCCTTCTCCCCCGCCGGAATCAGCGGCCGGGCGTCCACCAGAGGCGAGTCGGTCACGCCTACCGCGTCGATCAGGACGAAACGGTCCTTCGTCAGGTCGGGCGCCGCTTCCGGGGTCACCGCCTTCAGCTCGTCCGCGTCGATGGAGCGAGCGCCCCGGCCCTTCATCTGCTCGAAGAGCACCGGGCTCTTGATGGACCGCAGGAAGATCACGCACTCCAGCGGCTTCACGTCCGTGCCCGTGGCGATCATGTCGACGGTGACGGCGACCCGCAGTCGGTGCGAGTTGCGCAGGTCGTTGATCAGGGCATCGGGGTCGTCGCCGTTCTGCCGCGACCTGTAAGTGATCTTCTTCGCGAACTCGTCGCCCCGGCCGAAGACTTCCTTGACCTGCTTCAACACTTCCTCGGCATGGTCGTCGCCGGCCGCGAAGACGAGGGTCTTGGGAAGCTCGGCGCGGCCCGGGAACCAGCGCTTCCAGTGGTTGCGGTACGTCGTCAGGACGGCCCGGATCTCGTCCTCGGTGATCACCGTGCGCCCGAGTTGGGACACGGTGTACTCGAAGTCCTCGTCCAGTTGCTCGTAGCGCTGGGCGCGCGTCTGGCGGTCCCGGATACGGACGGTCGTACCCTTCTCGATCTTCGCGCCGCCGTCCTCGCGGATCGTGGTGTTGAGGCGCACGATGTCGAAGTCGACGTTGACGCCGTCGGCCACGGCCTGCTCGTACGTGTACTGCGACACCATGTTGTGGTCGAAGAAGCCCTGGGTCTGACGGGTGGGGGTGGCCGTCAGACCGACCAAGTGAGCGTCGAAGTACTCCAGGACGCCGCGCCACAGGCCGTAGATCGAGCGGTGGCACTCGTCGATCACGATGACGTCGAACGCCTCGATCGGCACGTCCGGGTTGTACTCGACCGTGATCGGCTCGTCCGCCGCGTAGGTCTCGTCCAGGGTCGAGGCGCGCGCGTCCTCCTGGTCCCCGGCCTCCGCCTGGTTCGCGTCCGGACCGTCCTGCGGTTCCTCGCCCTTGAGGAGCGCGTACATCCGCTGGATGGTGGAAATGACGACCGCCGACGTGTCCTGGAGCCCGCTGCGGCCCAGCATGTCGACGTTGTAGAGGTCGGTGAGCTTCCGGTTCTCGTCGGGAGTGCGGTACTTGTCGAACTCCGCGTGGGCCTGGCGTCCGAGGTTGTTGCGGTCGACGAGGAAGAGGACCCGGCGGGCGCCCGCATGGCGCAGCAGGCGGTACGTCTCCGTGACGGCCGTGAAGGTCTTGCCCGCTCCCGTGGCCATCTGGATCAGGGCGCGCGGCCGGTCGGCGGCCAGGGACCCCTCCAGGCCCGTCACGGCGTCGACCTGGGCCATGCGCAGGCCGTGCGTCTCCAGGAGCGGCATGCTCGTGCGCAGGGCCGCGCGGAACGTGGGGGCCGTCGGATTCTCGTCGGCCTTCTTCATCCAGGCGGCGAGGGTTTCGGGGCGGTGGAAGGCGAAGACCTCGCGCGAACGGGCTTCCGGATCAACGCGGTTGAGGAAGTAGGTCTCCGTGCCCGTGGTGGCGTACCGGAACGCGAAGGGCTCCTCACGACGCCACACGGCCATCGCGTGTTCCTTGAGCACACCCGCCGCGTACCGCTCGTTCTGGGCGAGGGCCCCGGCGAGCGGTGTTCCCTCCCGCTTGGCCTCGATGACACCGACGATCTTCCCGTCGACGTAGAGGACGTAGTCGGCCCGGCCCGTGGCCACCGTGAACTCCCGAACGGCGACGCCTTTGCCCGCGAGCGGGTTGGTGTCCGCCTTGTCCTGGATCCGCCAGCCCGCTTTGGACAGCATCGCGTCGATCTTCGCTCGTGCCTGCACCTCGTTGAGCGGCGCGGGGCGCTGCGCGCGCTCGACGATGGCCTCGCGTGCGGCGGAGGCCACCTTGCGCGGCTGGAGGCGGTCACGGTCGTACTGCTGCTGGTGAGCCGCCCGCAACTCCGCGACCTGCGTCCGGAGTTCCTCGTTCTGCGCGGCGTAGGCAGCCTTGGTCTGTTCCGCACTGGCGATGAGCGCCTCGGTCTCGGCGCGCGCCCGCCGCTCGGCCTCCAGACGATCGCTGGTCTCGGACAGCTTCACACGCGACTCGGCCAGCGCGCGACGATGCCCCGCCAACGCCTCTTCAAGCTCCGCGATCTCCTCAGGCTCGGCCGAGGTCACCTCGACCGGGAGTGTCGGCGGAACGAACGCGGCCACGGTCCGGGTACCGCCCATGGCCCGGTCGAAGAGGTCGCCCAACTTCCAGCACAACTCCAGCGCTTCGAGCGCCTTCGTCGTGTCGAAGAGGTGGTTGTGCGCGGCGTCGTTGCGACCCCGGCGCAGCTTGTCGAAGGCGTCACGGCTCCAGCCGACAAGGACGCCCTGTCGGGTCAGCGCGTTGAGGCGATCGATCTGTCGAGTGCCTTCGAGGCGGGTTCCCGTACGGGTGACGAACTCCTCGGCGAGCACCTCGCCGAACTGGCCCGCGCTGACGTAGGCGGCGTTCGGGTTGGTCAGGACGGTGAGCTCCGCCTGGGATCCGTAGATCGCCAGGAGAGGCTGATACCCGTACAGGCGCCCGAAGTTGGGCGATGCCTTCGCCAGTTCTCGAAGCCGATCGTCACCGCTGTGTCTGTCCACGCGCCGCTGCCCCAGCCTTTGCTCGTCCTCGGTCCGTCAAGCTTACGGAGCCGAGCACGCCGAGGCAGCAGAACCGGACGGGCCAGGACAACATCCGGCGCCTCGGAACCCGGGGCGCCGGCACCCGTCAGAACTTGATGCTGCCGATCATGCTCGCGATGTTCGTCGTGAGATCGCTGATCGTGGGCGCGATGGTCGAGGAGGCCAGATAGAACCCGAGGAGGACACAGACGACCGCGTGCCCGCCCTTCAGCCCTGATTTCTTGACCAGAAGGAAGACGACGATCGCCAGCAGCACCACCGCCGAAATCGAGAGTGCCACGGCGGCTCACCTCCAATGATCCCAGGGACTCGGGGGGTCGGACTATGGGGGCAATGGATCCATGGCTCGGATCCGTAGAGCAAATCCATACAGCAGCCAGCAGGTTCATACCCACGCAACGCCAGTGATCATAACTATCCGCGCTCGCGCATCGCTCGGCGCACAGCCGCACAAGGGGGCGCATGGCCAATATGGTCGGGGCATGACCACCGAGACCGACTCCTTCCCCCGACGGCACGCCCGCACCCAGCGGTTCACGCTCGGCGCGCCGCGCGCTTTCAGCGTGGCGCCCGATGGTTCCCGGATCGTGTTCCTGCGCTCCTCCTCCGGCACGGACCGCGCGAACTCGCTGTGGGTCCTCGATCCGGCGGGCGGCGAGGAGCGAGTCGCGGCCGACCCGGGCGCCCTCCTGGGCGGCGCCTCGGAGCACCTCTCGACCGAGGAGCAGGCGCGTCGCGAGCGGGCCCGCGAGGGCGGTGCGGGGATCGTCGGCTACGCCACCGACAGCGAGGTCGAGTTGGCGTCTTTCGCCTTGTCAGGGCGGCTTTTCACGGCCGAGCTGCGGGCCGGCACGGCACGTGAACTCACCGTCCCCGGGCCGGTGATCGACCCCCGCCCGGCCCCCGACGGACGGCACATCGCCTACGTCGCAGGCGGCGCCCTGCGGGTCGTGGGCGCCGAGGGCGAGGGCGACCGGGCGCTCGCCGAGCCGGAGTCGGATCAAGTCACCTATGGACTTGCCGAGTTCATCGCGGCCGAGGAGATGAGCCGTACCCGCGGCTTCTGGTGGTCGCCGGACTCGGACCGGCTGCTGGTCGCCCGCGCGGACGACACGCCGGTGCGGCGCTGGTGGATCGCCGACCCGGCCCACCCGGAGCGCGAGCCGCGGCGGGTCGCGTATCCGGCGGCGGGGACGGCCAACGCGGAGGTACGGCTGTATGTGATCGCGTTGAACGGGGTGCGCACGGAGGTCGTCTGGGACCGGGCACGGTACCCGTATCTGGCGCGAGTGCACTGGTCAGCGGCGGGTGCGCCACTGCTGCTCGTGCAGGCCCGGGACCAGCGCAGTCAGCTGTTCCTGGCCGTGGACCCGGACACCGGGACGACCCGGATGGTGCACGCCGACGAAGATCCAGTTTGGCTTGATCTTTTCCCCGGCCTGCCGTGCTGGAGCCCCTCCGGACGGCTCGTACGGATCGCCGACGAGGGAGGCGCCCGGGTGCTCGCGGTCGGCGAACGCCCGCTCACCGGACCGCAGTTGCACGTCCGCGCGGTGCTGGACGTCTCGGACGACAATGTGCTGGTCGCGGCCTCGGCGGGCGAGGACGCGGCCGCCCCGGAGATCGGCGAGGTGCACGTCTACCGGGTCAACGAACTCGGTTTGGAGCGCGTCTCGCAGGAGCCCGGCGTGCACTCGGCGGTGCGCGCCGGGGGCGTGACCGTGCTGCTGTCGGCGGTGCCGGACCGGCCGGGCACGCAGGTCCAGGTGCTGCGCGAGGGCAAGAAGACGGTGACGATCGCGTCGTACGCCGAAGATCCCGGAATGTCCCCGCGCATCACGTTCACCGAGGGGGGCGCACGGCGCGTCCCGTGCGCCCTGCTTATGCCACGGGACTACGACGGCACCAGTCCGCTCCCGGTGCTGCTGGACCCGTACGGCGGTCCGCACGGTCAGCGCGTGGTCGCCGCGCACAACGCGCACCTCACCTCGCAGTGGTTCGCCGACCAGGGTTTCGCGGTGCTCGTCGCCGACGGGCGGGGCACACCGGGCCGCTCACCGGCCTGGGAGAAGGCGATCAGGGACGACCTCGCGGCGGTCGTCCTGGAGGACCAGATCGACGCGCTCCACGCGCTCGCGGCCGACTTCCCGCTCGACCTCGACCGGGTCGCGATCCGGGGCTGGTCGTTCGGCGGCTACCTGGCCGCCCTCGCCGCGCTGCGCCGCCCCGACGTCTTCCACGCGGCGGTCGTCGGCGCACCGGTCACCGATCTGCGGCTGTACGACACCCACTACCAGGAGCGGTACATCGGGCACCCGGCCGAGCAGCCCGAGGTCTACCGGCGCAACTCCGTGATCGACGACGCGGGCCTGGTGGACGCGGCCGAGCCGCACCGCCCGATGCTGATCGTCCACGGCCTCGCGGACGACAACGTGGTGGTCGCCCACTCCCTGCGCCTGTCCTCGGCCCTGCTCGCGGCCGGCCGCCCGCACGAGGTGCTCCCCCTGTCCGGGGTGACGCACATGACCCCGCAGGAGACGGTGGCGGAGAACCTGCTCCTGCTCCAACTGGACTTCCTGCGGCGTTCGTTGGGGCTCCCCCGCTGACAACGGGCAACGGACCGGGGCGACATGGCGCGCCCCGGTCCGTTTACGGCACCCGCACGGCCGTACGTTGTTCAGGTTGACTCGTCCGTATATCGAGATCGGGTCGGCCGAGTTGCCTGCGTGTTAACGCGGTTGATACCTGTTTGCACCCTTATTCCGCCGCATTCCCAAGATCGTCCGGGGTCTCGTCCTTCGGTACGACCGTCTTCTCCTCCGCGAAGTGACAGGCCGAGTCGTGCGCGGCGGGCCCGCTCGCGAGCCGGAACTCGGCCGGTACGGCGAGCAGCGGCACCTCCAGCGAGCAGCGCTCCTGCGCCTTCCAGCAGCGGGTGCGGAAGCGGCAGCCGGACGGGACGTTCGTCGGGGACGGCACGTCGCCGGACAGGATGATCCGCTCCCGGTGCTCCCGCGCGTCCGGGTCGGGCACGGGGACGGCGGACAGCAGCGCCTGGGTGTACGGGTGCGTCGGGTGGTCGTAGATCTCCTCGTCCCTGCCGATCTCCACGATCCGGCCGAGGTACATCACCCCGACCCGGTCCGAGATGTGCCGGACGATCGACAGGTCGTGGGCGATGAAGACGTAGGAGAGGTCGAACTCGTCCTGGAGGCGGTCGAGGAGGTTGATGACCTGGGCCTGTACGGAGACGTCGAGCGCGGAGACGGGTTCGTCGGCGACGATGACCTCGGGTCGCAGCGCCAACCCCCGTGCGATGCCGATGCGTTGGCGCTGGCCGCCGGAGAACTGATGCGGATAGCGGTTGATGTACTCGGGGTTGAGCCCGACCACGTCCAGCAGATCCTGAACTCTCTTGCGCCGGTCGCCCTTTGGCGCCACCTCGGGGTGGATCTCGTACGGCTCCCCGATGATGTCGCCGACCGTCATCCGGGGGTTGAGGGAGGTGTACGGGTCCTGGAACACCATCTGGATGTTGCGGCGGGCGGCCTTCAGGGCGCGGCCGGACATCTTGCTGATGTCCTCGCCCTTGAACTTGATCGACCCCTCGGTCGGCCGCTCAAGATTGACCAGCATCTTGGCAACAGTTGATTTGCCGCAGCCGGACTCGCCGACGATGCCGAGGGTCTCGCCCCTGCCCAGCGTGAAGTCGACACCGTCGACAGCCTTGACGGCACCGACCTGCTTCTTGAAGAGGATGCCCTGGGTCAACGGGTAGTGCTTGACCAGTCCGGTCACTTCCAGGATCGGCTCAACCGTTGACTCGACCATTGAGGCACTCCCTCCAGAAGTGGCAGGCGCTGCCCCGGTGTTCGTCCACCTCGTGCAGGGGTGGTTCGTCGGTCCGGCACACGTCCTGGGCCATCGGACAGCGGGGGTTGAAGGCGCAGCCGGGCGGGATGTGCATCAGGTTCGGCGGCAGGCCCTTGATGGCGTAGAGCTCCTGGCCCTTCTGGTCCAGGCGCGGGATGGAGTCCAACAGGCCGCGGGTGTACGGATGCGCCGGGGACTTGTAGATGTCGTGGACGGGGGCCGACTCGACGATGCGTCCCGCGTACATGACGGCGATCTTGTCGGCGACGTCCGCGACGACTCCGAGGTCGTGGGTGATGAGGATGAGCCCCATGTTGAGCTCGCGCTGCAACTCCGCGAGGAGATCCATGACTTGGGCCTGGACGGTGACGTCGAGGGCGGTGGTGGGTTCGTCGGCGATGATGAGCGCGGGTTCGAGGGCGAGCGCCATCGCGATCATGATGCGCTGGCGCATACCGCCGGAGAACTGGTGGGGGTAGTCCCGGACGCGTTCCTTGGCGGCCGGGATCCGCACCCGCTCCATCAGCTCGACGGCCTTGGCGCGGGCGTCCTTCCGCGACATCCCCCTGTGCACGACGAACATCTCACCGAGCTGATCCCCCACGGAGAGCACGGGGTTGAGCGACGACAGCGCGTCCTGGAAGATCATCGCCATCTCGGCACCGCGAACCTTGCGCCGCTCCTCCTCCTTGAACTTGAGGAGATCCTTCCCCCGGAACAGGATCTCCCCGCCGGTGATCTTCCCCGGCGGCACGTCGAGGATCCCCATCACGGCCTGCGCGGTCACGGACTTCCCGGACCCCGACTCCCCCAGCACGGCGAGGGTCTCCCCCTCGTCCACGCTGTAGTCGACCCCGTTGACGGCCTTGGCGACCCCGTCCCTGGTCCTGAACTCCACGTGCAGATCCCGCACTTCGAGCAGCATGACGGCACCTCACCTCAACTTCGGGTCAAGGGCGTCGCGTACCGCGTCGCCGAGCATGATGAACGCGAGGACGGTGATCGCCAGGGCTCCGGCCGGCCAGAGGAGCATGTGGGGGGCGTTGCGGATGTAGGCGGAGGCCGAGGAGATGTCGATGCCCCAGCTGACCGTGGGGGGCTTCAGGCCCACGCCGAGGTAGGACAGGGTCGCCTCCAGGGAGATGTACGTGCCGAGCGCGATGGTGGCCACGACGATCACCGGGGCCACCGCGTTCGGGGTGATGTGGCGGAGCAGGAGGCGGGAGTTGGAGGCGCCGAGCGCCCGCGCGGCCTGGACGTAGTCGTTCTGTTTGGCCGTGATGACCGAGCCGCGGGCGATGCGGGAGATCTGCGGCCAGCCGAGCAGCACCATGAAGCCGATGACCGGCCAGACCGTGTTGCTGGTGACCACGGACAGCAGGACCAGGCCGCCGAGGACCACCGGGATCGCGAAGAAGATGTCGGTGAGGCGGGACAGGATCGAGTCCCAGATTCCGCCGAAGAAGCCGGCCAGTCCGCCCAGCACCGAGCCGAAGATCGCGACCCCGAGCGTGGCGAGGACGCCGACCGTGACCGACGTACGGGTGCCGTAGACCGTGCGCGTGTAGACGTCGCAGCCCTGGCCGTCGTAGCCGAAGGGGTGGCCCGGCTGGGAGCCCTCCTGGGCCTTTGCGAGGTTGCACTTGAGGGGGTTGCCGGAGGCGATCAGGGACGGCCAGAGGGAGATGACGATCAGGAAGAGGATGACGAGCGCGGAGATGATGAAGACCGGGTTGCGGCGCAGGTCCCGCCAGGCGTCGGACCAGAGGGAGCGGGGCTTCTCCTGGGGGCCTGTGCCCTCCGGGCCGCCAGGTGTTTTCTCCAGCGTCTCCGCCTCGCTCGTGGCGAGGTCCATCGCCCCGCCCGCCCCGGTGCCGGCGATGGCGCGATCCGGCTCGAACGGCTGCTCAGGCATAGCGGATCCTCGGGTCGAGTACGGCGTAGAGGAGGTCGACGAGGAGATTCGCGACCAGGAAGACGAGGACGAGGATCGTCACGAAGCCGACCACGGTCTGCGTGTTCTGCCGGACGATCCCCTGGTAGAGCTGGAAGCCGACGCCGTGGATGTTGAAGATCCGCTCGGTGACGATCGCGCCGCCCATCAGGGCGCCGATGTCGGTGCCGATGAAGGTGACCACGGGGATGAGCGAGTTGCGGAGCAGGTGGCGGATGATCACCCGGCGTCTGGGCAGGCCCTTCGCGACCGCTGTACGGACGTAGTCGGAGCGGCGGTTCTCGGCGATGGACGTCCGGGTCAGCCGGGTCACGTACGCGAGTGAGACCGAGGCCAGGACCAGCCCGGGCACGATCAGTTCGCTGAACGTCGCGTCCGTGGACACCGACGGCTTGATCCAGCCCCACTCCACCCCCAGCAGCAGTTGCAGCAGCAGACCGGTGACGAAGGTCGGGATGGAGATCACGATGAGGGTGAGCAGCAGCACGCTCGTGTCGATCGGGCGGCCGCGCCTGAGGCCGGTGACGACCCCGAGCGCGATGCCGACGACGACCTCGATGACGATCGCCACGACGGTCAGCCGGATGGTGACGGGGAACGCGGTCGACATCAGCTCGGTGACCTTCTGGCCGTTGAACGCCGTACCGAAGTCGCCGGTGAAGACGTTCCCCATGTAGGTCAGGTACTGCTGCCACACGGGCTTGTCGAGGCCGAACTCCCGCTTGAGCTGGGCGGCCGTCGCCGGGTCGCACTGCCGGTCTCCGCACAGGCCCGCGATGGGGTCGCCCATCACGTTGACCATCAGGAAGATCAGCAGGGTGGCGCCGATGAAGACCGGGACCATCTGCAGCAGACGCCGGACGACGTACCGTCCCATGCGGGCTCAGCCGACCTTGATCTCGTTGTACACGGGGACGCTGAACGGGTTGAGCGCCACGTTCGAGAGCCGGTCCGAGTAGCCCGCGCTGCCGTTCTGGTACCAGAGCGGGATGGCGGCCATGTTGTCCCGGACGACCCCCTCGGCCTGCTGGAAGAGCTTGATCGCCTTGGCCGTGTCGGTCTCCGCGTTGGCCTGGTTCACGAGCTTGTCGAAGTCCTTGTTGGACCACTGGCCGTCGTTGGAGGAGGCGTTGGTGTAGTAGAGCGGCTGGAGGAAGTTCTGGATCAGCGGGTAGTCCATCTGCCAGCCGGCCCGGAACGGCCCGGTCATCTTGTGCTGGCCGATCTGGTTGCGGAAGTCGGCGAAGGTGCCGACCGGGTTGCCGACGCACGCCTTGTCGTTGCCGAGCGCGTTGTTGATGGAGTTGCACACGGCGTCCACCCACTCCTTGTGCGAGCCCGTGTCCGCGTTGTACGTGATCTTGACCTGGCCGCCGGGCAGCCCGCCGCCCTCCTGGACCAGCTTCTTGGCCTCGGTCGGGTTGTACTTGCAGGCGTCACCGCACAGCCCGTCCTGGAAGCCGCCCGCGGTGCCGAGCACCGGTGAGGTCCAGTCGGTGGCGGGGGTGCGGGTCTTCTGGAAGATCGTGGTGGTGATCTGGTCCCGGTTGATCGCCATGGACAGGCCCTGGCGGACCTTGTCCGAGCCGCTCTTGTTCCAGTTCTTGTCGTAGTACGGGAACGCGAGGGTCTGGATGATCCCGGCGGGCGTGTTGATGTACCGGCCGCCGAGGTCGCTCTTGACGTTCTTGAGCTGCGAGGCCGGGATGTCGTCGACGAGGTCGAGGTTGCCGGCCATCAGGTCGGTGTAGGCGGTGTTGTTGTCGGTGTAGACCTTGAGGGTCACGCCACCGTTCTGCGCCTTGTCGGCGCCGGTGTAGCCGTCCCACTTCTTGAGCTCCATCTGCGAGCCCTTGGTGTAGGAGGAGATCGTGTACGGCCCGTTGCCGACCGGCTTCTTCAGCCAGGCCGCGTGGTCGGAGAAGAACGTCGACGGCAGCGGGGAGTAGGCCGCGTAGCCGAGGGTGTCCGGGAACGTGGAGAACTTCTGGGTGAGCTTGATCGTGAAGGTGTCGGTGCCGGTCACCTTGAGCCCGGAGAGGGTGGTCGCGGACTGCGAGCCGCTGTCGGGGTGGACCTTGTCGTAGCCGTCGATGTACCCGAAGAAGTACGCGTTCTTCTGGTTGTTCTTGAGGCTCGCGCCGTAGTTCCACGCGTCGACGAAGGACTTCGCGGTGACGGCCTCCCCGTTGCTGAACTTCCAGCCGCTCTTCACGGTGACCGTGAAGTTCTGCGAATCCGTGGTCTCGATCTTGTCGGCGAGCATGTCCTCGGCCTTGCCGGTCTTCGGGTCGTACCGCTTCAGGCCGCGGAAGACCATGTCGAGGACCTTGCCGCCCTGCACCTCGTTGGTGTTGGCCGGCTCCAGCGGGTTCTGCGGGTCCCCCCAGGAGGCACTGAGCACCGCGCTGCCGTCACCGCCGCCGCTGCTGCTGCCGCCCCCGCCGCTGCTCCCACAGGCGGTCGCAGCGAGGGCTACCGCCGCCGCGCAAGCGGCCCATTTGGCGTGCGTGGCTCCACGCATCGAGTGCCTCCTCAGGCAAGCCGGTCCAGATCGATCCGTTACCGGCCAATATCGGCACAAAAAGGAGAACATCGCCTTTGGGCCCACCCTTTCGGGGTACCTCCGACCCCCGTTCGGACGATCCGCGGCATAGCGCACAATGGGTCACCGCGAAGCGATGCAGAACCGTTGGATCACGACGCCCCGATGTACGCATTCCGATACAGGGACGTCCGCATATCGAACCCATTGCACGTTTCGCGCGTTTGGCCCGACATAAAACACGGACCGATCACGGCGCGCTACCCGCGTAGCTACGGAACGATCAAGGGGACGTAAAATAGGTAAAGAGAAGCACAAGTCGCCCTAGATTTTATTGACCCTGCATGAATTGCGTTGAAAAAGTCCGGCGTAGCCCGTAGGGAGTGCCCTGCGGAGTCTTATCGGACCCGCCCTTGGGCCAGGAGCATCATGACCCCCCCAACCCCATCCGCGGCCCCGCTCGAGGTGACCGACGAGAGCGACGAGAAGTCGATCACTTCTCCCGACTCGAAGGCCGCCGAGAGCAGGTCTCCGGGACAGCTCGCGTGGCGCCGCTTCAAGCGCGACCGTACGGGCGTCATATCGGCGATCATCGTGATCTTCTTCTTCGCGATCGCGCTGGCCGCGCCGCTGATCTCGAAGCTGTACGGGAAAGATCCGTACACGACGTACGCGAGCCAGGACCCGAGCCTGCTCGACGCCTTCTCGTACCCGGCGGGCCCGAACGGCGGCATGAGTTCGCAGTTCTGGTTCGGCATCGAACCGCAGCTCGGCCGTGACGTCTTCACGTTCCTGATCTACGGCATCCGGACCTCGCTGGGCATCGCCCTGGCCGCCACCCTGATCACGACCGTCGTCGGCGTCGTGATCGGCGTCACCGCGGGCTATCTGGGCGGCAAGACGGACTACTTCGTCGGCCGGATCATCGACATCGTGCTGTCGATCCCCTCGACGCTGTTCATCATCGCCTTCATGCCGGTGGTGTTCGGGCTGTTCGTCGCCGCGGACGACAACATCCCGACCTGGCTGCGGGCCACCGCGCTCATCCTGATGATGTCCTTCTTCGGCTGGGCGTCGATCGCCCGTCTGCTGCGCGGCCAGGTACTCGGCCTGCGCGAGCGGGAGTTCGTCGAGTCGGCCAAGGTGACCGGGGCGTCACCGATGCGCATCGTGTTCAAGGAACTCCTGCCCAACCTGTGGACCCCGATCCTCATCCAGTCCACGCTCATGCTCCCGGCCTATGTGACCGCGGAGGCGGGCTTCGCCTTCCTCGGCGTCGGCATGATCGACCCGACCCCCGACTGGGGCGTCATGATCCAGCGGGGCGCCCAGTTCTACACCCAGGACTTCACCTTCATGCTCTTCCCGGGCCTGGCCATGGTGATCTTCGTCCTGGCGTTCAACCTGCTCGGCGACTCGGCGCGCGACGCGCTCGACCCGAAGTCCAAGCGCTGACCCATCTCTCATCTCCGGTCCGGTCAATGTCGTCCGGCTGGTCCCGTCCCACCCATAAGGCAGGGCTACTGTGTCTTTTTCCCGTAGAAACTTCATGATCGCCACCGGTGTGGTGGCCGCGTCGAGCTCGGTGCTGACCGCCTGTGGCGGCGGCACCTCGACCTCGAAGAGCAAGGTCCCCTCGGTCAGCAAGGCCAAGCAGAGCAAGATCGCGGTCGGCACGAAGGCCGACTCGACGGGCCCGGCCCCCGAGGTCGCCGGCGCGGTCAAGGGCGGGACGATCTACGGGCTCGACCAGTTCGACATGGACCACCTGGACCCGGCGCAGATCTACGTCTCCACCGAGATCCTCATCACCACGCCGATCATGCGTGGCCTGACCGGTTACAAGCTCGACTCCAAGGGCGGCGCCACGCTGGTCGGCGACGTGGCCACGGACGCGGGCACCGCCAAGGACGGCGGCAAGACCTGGTCGTTCACCATCAAGGACGGCATCAAGTGGGAGGACGGCTCCGAGCTGTCCATGGACGACGTCCGCCACACCTTCGAGCGCCTCTTCGCCTCCTTCGTCACCGAGGGCCCGCGCTACGTCCAGCAGTTCCTGGTCGGCGGCGACAAGTACAAGGGTCCCTACGAGGGCAAGAACCTCGACTCCATAGAGATCGACGGCAAGACCATCACCTTCCGCCTCAACCAGGCCCGCGGTGACTTCAACTTCACGCTCGCCGAGCGCGCGTACTCCTTCGTGAAGAAGTCGAAGGACACCAAGGAGAAGTACGACAAGCAGCCGTTCTCCTGCGGCCCGTACAAGATCTCCGCGCGCGACGTCGGCAAGTCCATGACGTACACCCGCAACGAGCACTGGGACGCGGCGACGGACCCGATCCGCAACGCCTACCCGGACAAGTACCTCTTCCAGTTCGGCTTCGAGCTGCTGGCCTCGACCGACCGCTACATCGCGGACAAGGGCAACGACCAGTACACGATGTCGATCTTCAACGAGGTCGCCCCCGAGCGGATCGCCACGGTCCTCACCAACACCAAGCTCAAGCAGCAGGTGCTCACCGCGGTCGACACGGTCACCTACTACTGGCCGATCAACACCACCCGCATCACGGACGTCAAGGTCCGCCAGGCCATCAACTACGCCTGGCCGAACCAGCAGCTGCAGACCATCCGCGGCGGCGCGTCCACCAGCGAGATCGCCACCACGATCTTCTCCCCGGTGACCCCCGGTTACACGGACTTCGACCTGTACGGCAAGACCACGAAGCCCGGCGGCGACCCGGTCAAGGCCAAGGCCCTCCTGAAGGAGGCCGGCAAGGTCGGACAGAAGCTGGTCATCGCGTACCAGACGTCGGACAACGCGGTGAAGCAGGCCGTCGCGATCAAGAACGCGCTGGAGGCGGCCGGCTTCACGGTCGTCAACAAGCAGATCGACAAGTCGACCTTCTACACCCAGATCGGCAAGATCGACAACCAGTACGACCTGTTCGCGGCCGGCTGGAGCCCGGACTGGCCGGGCGGCTACTCGGTCTTCTACCCCTGCTGGGACGGCGACAACATCGGCGACGGCCGCAGCAACTACGCCCAGCTGAAGGACACGAGCGTCGACAAGGCCATCGCGGCGGCCTCCCTGATCACCGACGCCGACGCGGCCAACAAGGCCTGGGGCGCGATCGACAAGCAGATCATGGAACTCGCGGCCTGTGTCCCCGACTACCACGCCATCCGCAACTGGATGCACGGTACGAAGGTCGGCGGCTTCGTCTACGACGCCGGCAACACCGGCATCGCGCTCACGAGGCTCTACGCCAAGGCATAGGCGCCACGCGGCACCAGGGGGCGGCTCCACCGGGCCGCCCCCCACCGGCTCCACACCCCTCACGCCCCGGCAACGGCGCCTCGTCCGGAAAGTCCTGACCCCATGTTCCGCTTCCTTGTCCGCCGTACGATCGGCGCGCTGGTCATTCTGCTGATCATCAGCGCCATCACGTTCTGGCTCTTCTACGCCGTCCCGCGTGACCCGGCCATGATGTCCTGCGGCAAGAACTGCACGCCGGCCTCGCTGGCGCAGATCCGGCACAACCTGGGCATCGACCATCCGATACCGGTCCAGTACTGGTACTGGCTCAAGGGCATCTTCGTCGGGCGTGAGTACAGCGGCTTCGGACACTGCAACGCGCCGTGCCTCGGCTACTCCTTCGCCAACAACGAGCCCGTCTTCGGCACGATCATGGACCGGCTGCCGCTGACCCTCTCGCTCGCCTTCGGCTCGGCCGTCATCTTCCTGATCTTCGGTGTCGGCACCGGCATGATCGCGGCGCTCAAGCAGGGCAAGTTCCTGGACAAGTTCGCGACCTCGGCCTCGCTGCTCGGCTCCTCGCTGCAGATCTACTTCGTCGGCTACATCGCGCTGTACTTCCTGGTCTTCAAGACCGGCATCCTCGACCAGCCCTCGTACACGCCGCTGACCGACAACCCCGCCGCCTGGTTCTCGGGTCTGCTGCTGCCCTGGCTGGTGCTGTCGATCATCTTCACCGCCAACTACACGCGTATGGCCCGCTCCCAGCTCGTCGAGCAGCTCAGCGAGGACTACGTCCGCACCGCCCGCGCCAAGGGCCTCTCCCGCGCCAACGTGTTCCTGCGCTTCGCCTGGCGCGGCGCGATGGGCCCGATCGTCACGGTGTTCGGCATCGACCTGGGCACCCTGATCGGCGGCGCGATCATCACCGAGCAGGTCTTCAGCCTCCAGGGCATCGGCCGTCTCGCGGTGATCTCCGTCATCCAGAGCGACCTGCCCATGCTGCTCGGCGTCACCGTCCTCTCCGCGGCGGCGATCGTGTTCTTCAACATCATCGTCGACGCCGCCTACGCCTTCATCGACCCGCGGATCCGGCTCGCCTGACCCTCCGCCCGTAACCCCTACCCCCCGCATCACCCCCCAGGAGCGTCCCCGTGACGAGCACCGATCAGCAGCCCTTCCTCTCCGTCAGGGATCTGAAGGTCCATTTCTCCACCGAGGACGGCATCGTCAAGGCCGTCGACGGGCTCTCCTTCGATCTCGCCAAGGGCAGGACGCTCGGCATCGTCGGTGAGTCGGGCTCCGGCAAGTCCGTCACCAACCTGACGATCCTGGGCCTCCACGACCGCGACCGCACGGCGATCGAGGGCGAGATCCTGCTCGACGACAAGGAGCTGCTCACCGCCTCCGAGCGGGAGCTGGAGCGGCTGCGCGGCAACAAGATGGCCATGATCTTCCAGGACGCGCTGGCCTCCCTGTCGCCGTACCACACGGTCGGCAAGCAGATCTCGGAGACGTACCGCAAGCACACCGGCGCCTCCAAGAAGGAGAGCCGGGAGCGCGCGATCGAGATGCTGAAGCGGGTCGGGATCCCCCAGCCCGAGGTCCGGGTGGACGACTACCCGCACCTCTTCTCCGGCGGTATGCGCCAGCGCGCGATGATCGCCATGGCGCTGGTCTGCGACCCGGAGCTGCTGATCGCCGACGAGCCGACGACGGCCCTCGACGTGACGGTCCAGGCCCAGATCATGGACCTGCTGAAGGACCTCCAGCAGGAGTTCGGCACCGCCATCGTGTTCATCACCCACGACCTCGGCGTCATCGCCGACATCGCCGACGACGTCCTGGTGATGTACGGCGGCCGGTGCGTGGAGCGCGGCACCAAGAAGGAGGTGCTGACGGACCCGCAGCACCCCTACACGCTCGGTCTGCTCAGCTCCATGCCGAGCCTCGAAGGACCGGTCGACGTGCCGTTGATGCCGATCCCCGGCTCGCCGCCCTCGCTGCTCAACCCGCCGTCCGGCTGCCGCTTCCACCCGCGGTGCGCCTTCGCCGAGAAGGTCCCCGGCGGACGCTGCGCCAGCGAACAGCCCGTGCTGGACGTGGTCGACGGCCGGGGCTCCGCCTGCCACCTCACCACCGAGCAGCGCCAGGAGCTCTTCGCCGACCTCACCGCCGTAGCCCAGCACAACTGACGTACTAGAAACGGGACTTCCCATCATGAGCGACACAACCCCCCTCCTGGACGTCAGCGGGCTGACCAAACACTTCCCGATCAAGGGCGGCTTCCCGATCCGTCGTACGGTCGGCGCCGTGCAGGCCGTCGACGGGCTCGACTTCCAGGTCGGCGAGGGCGAGAGCCTGGGCCTGGTCGGCGAGTCCGGCTGCGGCAAATCGACCACGGGCCGGCTGATCACCCGCCTGCTGGAGCCGACCGCCGGCAACATCACCTACCGCGGCCAGGACATCACCCACGCGGGCCGCAAGCAGCTGGCGCCGATCCGGTCCGAGATCCAGATGATCTTCCAGGACCCGTACGCCTCCCTGAACCCGCGCCAGACGGTCGGGAAGATCGTGTCCGGCCCGATGGAGATCAACGACATCACCCCGCCCGGTGGCCGCGAGGCCCGGGTCCGGGAGCTGTTGGAGATCGTCGGTCTCAACCCCGAGCACTACAACCGCTTCCCGCACGAGTTCTCCGGCGGCCAGCGCCAACGCATCGGTGTCGCCCGCGCGTTGGCCCTCGAACCGAAGCTGATCGTCGCCGACGAACCGGTCTCCGCGCTGGACGTCTCCATCCAGGCACAGGTCGTCAACCTGCTCCAGAAGGTGCAGAAGGAACTCGGCATCGCGTTCGTGTTCATCGCCCACGACCTGGCGATCGTCCGGCACTTCTCACAGCGGGTCGCGGTAATGTACCTCGGCAAGATCGTGGAGATCGCCGACCGCGACGACCTGTACGGCAACCCGCGCCACCCCTATACGCGGGCCCTGTTGTCGGCCGTGCCCGAGGCCACGGTGGACGAGACGCCGGCCCGGGACCGCATCCGGCTGGTCGGCGATGTGCCGTCGCCGATCAACCCGCCGACCGGCTGCCGTTTCCGTACCCGCTGCTGGAAGGCGACGGAGAAGTGCGCGACGGAGGCTCCCCCGCTGGTGCAGGTCGAGGGCAACAAGCCCGGCCACCTGACCGCGTGCCACTACCCCGAGACGGCGGACACGGTTCCGGCACCCCGTCTCGCCAAAGACCCCGAGGCGGCGGCCTGACACACCCCTTTAGTCAGCCGCCCCCTTCAGGAACGGACTTTCTCCGGCCCATTGACCCGAGCCCATGAACGTCCGGTTCCAGGGGACGAAGGCCCGCGCCCACCCAGGCGCGGGCCTTCGCCGTACCCGGGGGCTCAGCCCAACTCGCCCCGCTCCACACAGAATTCATTGCCCTCGGGATCGGCGAGGACGACCCAGCCGCCGCCGTCCGGACGGGTGTGGTCGGCGACCTTCGTGGCACCGAGTTCCAGTGCCCGCTCGACTTCCTGCGCGCGGGTCCGTCCGTGCGGCTGCAGATCCAGGTGGACGCGGTTCTTCGCGGCCTTGGCCTCGGGTACGCGCACGAAGAGCAGCGTCGGCCCGCCGCCCGGGTCGACGATCACCGCCTCCGGATCCCCGGGCTTGTCGTCGTCGGCCAACGGCCGCCCCAGCAACTCGCTCCAGAACAGGCCGAGTTCATAGGGGTCGCCGGTGCAGTCGAAGGTGAGGGTACGGATGCTGGGGTTCAAGGCATTTGTCATCGCGCCGAGCATCCCGGAGGGCGGCGCCGATGTCGAACGGCTAAAACGCTGGGCCCCTGGGGTCGGCGGGAGTTCGGAAGTCCGCAAGAAATGAACGGGTCCGCCGTCCGGCCGCTTCCCGTGTGGCAAGCTGCCGCAGTGGTCGATCGTTCGTTCACGGATCCTTCGCTCGCCGCGCTGTACGACAGCCTCAACCCTTGGGGGCCCGGCGACGACTTCTGTCTCGGGCAGGTGATGTCTGCCGGCACTGTGCTCGACATCGGGTGCGGCACGGGGCGCCTGCTCGGGCGGGCCCGGCGGGAAGGGCACCGGGGGCGGCTCATGGGGCTCGATCCCGCCGCCGCGATGCTGGTGCGGGCGCGGGCGCATGAACCCGGGGTCGAGTGGGTGCTCGGGGATCTGCGGTCGCGGGAGTGGCACGGCGAGTTCGAACTCGCCGTGATGACCGGGCACGCCTTCCAAGTATTGCTCGGCGACGAGGAGTTGCGCCTGGCGCTGGCCGCCGTACGCGCCGCGCTCGCCCCCGGCGGGCGGTTCGTGTTCGAGACGCGGAATCCGGGGGCGCGGGCCTGGGAGCGGTGGACGCCGGACCGGGTGCGGGAGATCCCCGACGGGGACGGTGGGGTCGTACGGGTATGGCACGAGGTCGAGTCCGTGGCGGCGGGTGGGGAGCGGGTGACGTTCACCGAGACCTTCGAGGGTGCCCGCTGGGCACGGCCGCAGGTCGACCGGACCACCCTGCGGTTCCTCGGGGCCGACGCCCTGGACCGCTTCCTCCGCGGGGCCGGGTTCGTCGTCGTCGAGCGGTACGGCGACTGGGGGCGGGGGCCCTTGACCGTCGCCGCCCCCGAGATCGTCACCGTGGCCGAACCCGCGGACCGGCACAACTGGGCGCCGTGACAGCGCCGTTGGGCCACCGGCGGAGCGGCGAGCGGCCCGACGGCGCCTCTGCTACTCGTCCGCCGAGTCCTCCAGCGCGGCCAGCGCCGGGTCCAGGACGATGTCCTCGTCCCGGGCCTCGATCGTCGGCTCCTCCGGGAAGTGGCAGGCCGTCAGGTGGGCGGCACGGTTGCCCTCGATCTGGATCAGTGGCGGTTCCTCGGCCGCGCACTTGTCCTGCGCCTTCCAGCAACGCGTGCGGAAACGGCAGCCGGAGGGGGGAGAGATCGGGGAGGGGACGTCACCGGCGAGGCGGATGCGTTCACGGCCCGCCGTGTCCTCGTCGCCGAGGTTCACCTCGGGGACGGCGGACAGCAGGGCGTGGGTGTAGGGGTGCCGGGGGCGGGTGTAGATGGAGTCGCGGTCGCCGACCTCGATGATCTTGCCGAGGTACATCACCGCGACCCGGTGCGAGAAGTGGCGTACGACCGCGAGGTCGTGGGCGATGAAGAGGAAGGCGATGCCGAGTTCCTTCTGGACCTCCTGGAGGAGGTTCACCACCTGCGCCTGGATGGAGACGTCCAGGGCCGAGACCGGCTCGTCGGCGACGATCAGCTTCGGTTCGAGGGCCAACGCGCGGGCGACACCGATGCGTCGACGTGGCCGCCGGAGAACTCGTGCGGGAAGCGGTTGTAGTGCTCGGGGTTGAGACCGACGATCTCCAACAGCTCGCGGACGCGGCCCTCGCGGCCACCGGACGGGTTGATGTTGTTGATCTCCATCGGGCCCGAGATGATCTTCCCGACCGTCTGCCGCGGGTTCAGCGAGGAGTACGGGTCCTGGAAGATCATCTGGATCTCGGAGCGGATCGGCGCCAGCTGTTTTCGGCTGGCATGGCTGATGTCCTGGCCGCGGTACGAGATCTTGCCCTGGGTCGGCTCCAGCAGCCGGGTGATCAGCCGGCCCGTGGTCGACTTGCCGCAGCCCGACTCACCGACCAGGCCGAAGCTCTCGCCCACGTGCACGGTCAGGTCGAGGCCGTCGACGGCCTGCACGGCGCCGACCGTACGGCGGATCGGGAAGCCGCCCTTGATCGGGAAGTGTTTGGTCAGGCCCTCCACCACCAGCAACGGGTCACTGGGGGCTTCCGGTACCGCGTCGCGCGGTGCGGGCAGGACGAGGTCCTCTGTCATGACGTCTCCTCCTAGCCCAGTCGGGGCTTGATCTCTTCGATGAAGATGGTCCGCTTCTGGTCCGCCGTGAGGTGGCATGCCGAGGAGCGGTCGGGGGCGAGTAGAGGGCGTTCGTTCACGCAGCGGGCGCCGCCGACCCGGTCCTGGAAGGTGCAGCGGGGGTGGAAGCGGCAGCCCGAGGGCGGGTTCAGGAGGGACGGCGGGGTGCCCGGGATGGGCGCCAGGGGCTCGCTCAGGTCCGAGTCCAGCCGCGGCATGGAGTTCAACAGGCCCCAGGTGTAGGGGTGTTGGGGCGAGCGGAGCACCTCGTTCGTGGTGCCGTACTCCACCGCGCCGCCCGCGTACATCACCATGATGTCGTCGGCCATGTCGGCGATCACGCCGAGGTCGTGCGTGATGAAGACGATCCCCGAGCCGAACTCCTGCTGCAGATCCTTCAGCAGGTCGAGGATCTGGGCCTGGACGGTGACGTCGAGGGCGGTCGTGGGTTCGTCCGCGATCAGCAGGTCGGGGTCGCAGACCAGGGCCATGGCGATCATCGCGCGCTGGCGCATACCGCCGGAGAACTGGTGGGGGTAGTCCTTCGCCCGTTCCTTCGGGTTGGGGATGCCGACCTTGCCGAGCATCTCCACGGCGCGGTCCCACGCGGTCCGTTTGGAGGCGCCCATGTGTTTCATGTACGGCTCGGCGATCTGGCGGCCCACCGTGTAGTACGGGGAGAGCGCGGTGAGCGGGTCCTGGAAGATCATGGCGGCCTTGTTGCCGCGGATCTTCTCCAGGTCGGGCTCGCGGGCGGTCGTCAACTCCTGGCCGTCCAGGAGGATTTCGCCCTCGACGGTGGTGAACATCGGGTTGTGCAGGCCGAGGATCGTCAGGTTGGTGACGGACTTGCCGGAGCCCGACTCCCCCACGATGCCGAGGGTCTTGCCGCGTTGGACGTCGAAGGAGAGACCGTCGACGGCGCGCACGATGCCGTCCTCGGTCTTGAAGCTGACGTAGAGGTCCCGCACCGAGAGAAGGGCACCCGCGTCGGCCGGCGAGGGAGCACCGGCTTCCTTGGTCAATGTGGTCACGAGTGCTCCTAGGCCAGCCGCACGCGCGGGTCGATGAAGGCGTAGCAGGCGTCGACGATGATGTTGAAGAGAAGGATCATGGTGGCGGAGAAGATCATCACGCCCAGCAGCAGCGGCAGATCGCTGTAGAACACGGCCTGTACGGCGAGTTGGCCGAGGCCCGGCAGGCTGAAGGTGTACTCGGTGATGATGGCGCCGCCGAGCAGCGCACCCAGGTCGATGCCGAAGATGGTGACGATGGGGATCAGGGACCCGCGCCAGGCGTAGCGGAAGAAGACGTATCTGCGGGACATCCCCTTCGCCTTGGCGGTACGGACGTGCTCCTCCTGGAGCTGTTCGATCATCGCCGAGCGCGCCATACGCGTGTACTGCGCGGCGAAGATCGTGGACAGCACCACCCAGGGGATGATCAGCCCCGTGAACCAGGTGACCGGGTTCGCGGTGAAGTCGTTGTACGCCGGTTTGTCGAAGATGTGGGTCTGGTAGACGAGCAGCGCCAGTGCCAGTGGTCCCAGGAAGTAGATCTGCATCGAACTGAGCACCATCGCCCCGGCCGTGGCCGTCTTGTCGATGAGCGTGCCGCGCTTCCAGGCGGCGAGCAGACCGGTACCGAGACCGATGACCAGGAAGAAGAACGCGCCACCGAGGGTGAGCGAGACGGTGGTCGGCAGCCGGTCGGTCAGCGTGCCCCAGACCGGGTCGTTGGTGTGGTACGAGTACCCGAAGCACGGGGCGGGGCAGGGGCCTTGGGCGAAGCCGTTGCTGCCCATGACGAGGTTCTTGAGGAAGATCCAGTACTGCGTGGTGATCGGCTTGTCGAGACCGAGCACATGGTGGATGTTCGCGAGGCTGGTCGGATTGCAGGTCTTGCCGCACATCAGCAGTCCTGGGTCCCGTGGCATCCCGAAGAACAGCAGGAACGTGACGATGCTCAGCAGGAACAGGATGACGACGGCGCCGAGGAACCGGCGGACGAGGAAGCGCAGCATGACAGGGGCAGCTCTCTGACGTCGGCGGGCCGCCCGGCACCCGGTGCGTCGCCCCGGAGGCGACGGGAGCACCGGGTGCCGGACGGACGGCGGTTACTTGACGAACAGGCGACGCGGGTCGACGCCGCCGATGACGTCGTCGTAGACGAGGCCGCCGACCTTGGAGCCGGCGATCTGGGTCTGCTTGTAGTACGCGGTCGGGACGAAGGCGACGACGTCCTTCACGAGGTACTCGTCGATCTTCTCCCAGGCCGCCGCGGCCTTGACCGGGTCGGTGATCTTGTTCGCCGCGTCGATGTCGGCGTTCACCTTGGGGTCGTTGACCTGCGGGTAGTTCTGCGCACCGTCGGCGATGACGCGTCCGTCGTAGAGCGGCGGGATGACGGTCGAGGCGGACGGCCAGTCGGCACCCCACGCGCTGTGGAAGATGTCGTAGTTGTTGTTGAGCTTGCTGACCTGGTCGTAGTAGGTCTCGGCCGGGATCTCCTGGCGCTGGACGTCGAAGCCGGCCTTCTTCAGGCCCGCCGCCATGGCGGTGGAGTACTGCTGGCCCTCGGGGGTGTTGATGTAGCCGAAGGTCAGCTTCATGTTGAGCTTGCCGGCCTTCTTCAGCAGCGCCTTGGCCTTGGCCGGGTCACCTGCGGGGTTCTTCTTCTTGCCCCACGGGTCGAACGCGGCGTTGTAGCCGGAGACGGTCGGGCTGATCGTGCCGCCGGCGGTCTCCATGGCGTCGGTGCCGCCGTAGGCGCGGAGGAACGGCGTGACCGGCAGCGCGTAGGCGATGGCCTCGCGGACCGTCTTGTCCTTCAGGGCCGCGTGGCTCAGGTTGATGTTCATCTGGCCCACGTACGGCTGGTAGCCGGAGATGGTGCGGGACTTCAGCTTCGGGTCCTTGAGCACGCTGGACAGGTTGCCCGCGTCGACCTGGTTGTTGAAGCTGAGGCCGGCCTGGTCGGCGCCGCTGTCGGCGAGGAGCGCCTTCGTCGACGTCTCGTACTGCTGGTTGAACGTGAAGTTGAACTGGTCCACGTACTGGTTGCGGATCGGGTCCGTCTTCGGGTCCCAGTTGGTGTTCTTCACGAGCACCATCGACTTGCCGGACTTGAACGACTGGATCTTGTACGGGCCGCTCGTGACCGGTGCCTTGTCGTACTTGACCTGGGTGTCACCCTTGGCCGACACGACGGCGTAGCCCGCCATGGCGAGGGCGTACGGCAGGTCGGCGTGCGGGGACTTGAAGTGGAAGATGACGGTCTTGGCGTCCGGGGTGTCCAGGACGGTGCTCGGCAGGTGCTTGCCCTTGTACGGGCCGTCCGGCAGGAGCTTGCGGTAGTCGACGCCGGAGGTGTCGGCCAGCCACTGCTGGAGGTAGGTCGGGCCCTGGTTGATGTAGGACGCGAAGAGCCGCTCGAAGGTCTGGCGGAAGTCGGCCGACGTGATCGGCGTGCCGTCCGCGAACTTTATGCCGTCCTTGAGGGTGTACTTCCAGGTCTTGCCGCCGTCCGAGGGGGTGCCGGAGTCGGTGGCGAGGTCACCGACGACCTCGTGCGTCTTGCCGTTGTCGCTCGCCTTGTAGCCCGTCAGGCCCCGGTGGATCAGGGTCGCCAGCGAGCCCTCGTCGGAGACGTAGATCTGGGCCGGGTCGAGGTGGGCGTAGCTGTCACGCTGGAGCACCTCCATCGTGCCGCCCGCCTTGGCGCCCGGCACGGCCGCGGCCGGTCCGGTGGAGTCGGCGGCGTTGCCGAACTTGATCGACTTCTGCTGTCTTGCCGCGTTCTCCTTGTCCTGCTTGTTGTTGTCGCTCGCGTCGCTGCCGCCCTTGCTGCAACCGGTGAGCACAAGAGCCCCGGCCGCGAGCACGGAGAGCGCGGCGTATACGTGGCGTCCGCCCCTACTCATCACTCAGTTTCCACCCATCTGTGTGTCACCAGTGCACAAAGGAATTCCCGTGCTGGATCGCCGTGCTGGATTGCTGTGCTGTGTTGCCGTGCGGTATCCGGGCGCGGACGCCCACCAACGGACGGTCAGCGTGCCGTCTTGGGATCGAAGGCGTCCCTGACCGAGTCCCCGAGCAGGTTGAAGGCCACGATGAAGATGATCATCGAGACACCCGGGAAGAACATGTAGGTGATGTCGTTCGACATCACGAGTTCGGTGGACGCCTTGGAGAACATCTGTCCCCAGTCCGGCGTCGGTTCGACGATGCCCACGCCCAGGAAGGACAGTCCGGCCTCGGCGGTCACGAAGCCGGGAAGCATGTACGTGGACTGCACGAGGATCGGCGTGACCACGTTCGGCAGGATCTCCTTGCTGATGATCCGCCAGGACGAGGCTCCGCTGACCCTGGCCGCCTCGATGAACTCCCGTTCGCGCAGCGCCAGACTGGTGCCGCGCAGGATCCGGGCGAGGCTCATCCAGCCCAGGAACCACTGCACCGCGATGAGGGCCACGACCCGGACGTAGGTCGGTGTCTCGTCGGTCGGGCTCACGAAGAGGGAGACCACGACCGGCATGCTGGCGATGAAGAAGAGCTGGGCCGGGAAGGCGAGCAGGAAGTCGATGACCCGGCTGATGAAGTAGTCGGGCTTGCCGCCGAGATAGCCGGACGCGACACCGAGCAGGATGCCGGTGAGCACGGTCGCGACCGTCACGCAGACGGAGATCATCAGCGAGGTGCGGATGCCGTAGATCAGCTTGGTGAACACGTCGTAGCCGTTGCCCGGTTCGAGGCCGAACCAGAACTGGCTGCTGATCCCGCCGTTGGGCTGCAGCGGCACACCCGCGCTGTCGAAGAGCTCGGGGCGTTCGTCCGCGTACACGGTGTACGGGTCCTTGCCGTACAGCTTCGAGATCAGCGGAGCGAGGAGTCCGACGAGGAAGAAGAAGCCCACCACGTAGGCGGAGACGACGCCGGTGCGGTCGCGCTTGAAGCGGATCCACATCAGCTGGCCGGGCGACCGGCCCTCCAGCTTCTTGGCCTCGGGTTCGGTCTTCGGCCCTGGTTCGCCGTCGACGACGACCGAGGTTCCGCCGCCCTCAATGTCGATAGGACTTGTCACTGTTCGCCCATTTCACAGGTGTGGGTGTGCCGAGCGGGCGATCCGCGCAGGGTGTGCGCGATCGCCGGTCGGTTCCAGGAGAGAGGTTCGAGACGTCCCGGGCGGCGGGAGATCCCGCAGCCGGACGCGCGTAGTTGAGCGGCTGCACTAGGCAGCCGGCCGACTCCTCAGAGCCAATCTCCGTATGGGCGGCCGAAGTTGCTACTGACGGACGGCGTGTCCCACCTGGCGTTCGTGACACCACGCATGGGGCTCCTCCTCATGACTCCACGTGTTCACCAACAGGAGGGGGTTGACGCCTTTCCCCCGTCACCCCTGACGGAGGGTCAGACACCCCCTGGTGCTCGCGAGTCGGCGCCGTCCCCACGGCGCGATGACCCATTGACCCGAGCGTTACGCGGCTAACTATCTGCCATGTGCCAGGTGCCGACCACTGTCTTTAAATCTCAATTCAGTCACAGCTGACGCTCACATCTTCCAAAATCCGGACAAAGGGTTTGGCGAAAGATGCCTGCGAAACGGACTTGTTACACAACTTTCGGACACGGCTCTCCGCATTGCGGACGAACGGAGGGGGAAATTCGCTTGCTTCCGGCGACGGAGGATCAACCTCCACGTCACAGGCCGGAAGAGCGTCGGACGGCCGGAAACGCCGGTCCGCATTCGGACGACTTTACCTAGAGACAACCTTGGGCACAGGCCCGGGGGTCACCACGGCGAAATCATAGGGAAAACCCTGTAGCCCGTCGCGCGCGTGCGCCGGGCGCGGCGAACGCACCGAGCCCGGGCACCCCCGACAAGGGGGTGCCCGGGCTCGGTCGGGCCGTGGCGGTGCGTCAGCCGTGCTTGGCGCGGCTCGCGGAGCGGCCGCGCTCCTTCTGGTCCAGGACGACCTTGCGGATGCGGACGGCCTCCGGGGTCACCTCGACGCACTCGTCGTCGCGGCAGAACTCCAGGGACTGCTCCAGGGAGAGCTTGCGCGGCGGCACGATCGCCTCGAAGGAGTCGGCGGCGGCCGAGCGCATGTTGGTGAGCTTCTTCTCCTTGGTGATGTTCACGTCCATGTCGTCGGCGCGCGAGTTCTCGCCGACGATCATGCCCTCGTACACCTCGGTGCCGGGGTCGGTGAACAGCACACCGCGCTCCTGGAGGTTCGTCATCGCGAACGCGGTGACGGCACCGGCGCGGTCGGCGACCAGCGAGCCGTTGTTACGGGTCGTCAGCACACCGAACCACGGCTCGTGGCCCTCGTGGATGGAGTGGGCGATGCCCGTGCCGCGCGTCCCGGTGAGGAACTCGGTACGGAAGCCGATGAGACCGCGCGAGGGGACGACGAACTCCAGACGGACCCAGCCCGAGCCGTGGTTGGACATGTTGTCCATCCGACCCTTGCGGACGCCCATGAGCTGCGTGACCGCGCCCATGTGCTCCTCGGGCACGTCGATCGTCATGCGCTCGACCGGCTCGTGCACCTTGCCGTCGATGATCTGCGTGACGACCTGCGGCTTGCCGATGGTCAGCTCGAAGCCCTCACGGCGCATCTGCTCGACCAGGATGGCCAGCGCCAGCTCACCGCGGCCCTGCACCTCCCAGGCGTCGGGACGCTCGGTGTCGAGGACGCGCAGCGAGACGTTACCGATCAGCTCGCGGTCCAGACGGTCCTTGACCTGACGGGCCGTCACCTTGCGGTCCTTGACGGCCGCCTTCGCGGAGGCGCCCTTGCCGGTGCCGCCGCGGCCGACCAGCGGCGAGGTGTTCGTACCGATGGTCATGGAGATCGCCGGCTCGTCGACCGTGATGAGCGGCAGCGCGATCGGGTTCTCCGGGTCGGCGAGGGTCTCGCCGATCATGATGTCCGGGATACCGGCCACGGCGCAGATGTCACCGGGGCCCGCCATCTCGGCCGGCTTGCGGGTGAGCGCCTCGGTCATCAGCAGCTCGGTGATGCGCACGTTGGACATGGTGCCGTCGCGCTTGATCCACGTGACGGTCTGGCCCTTGCGCAGCTCGCCCTGCTCGACGCGGAGCAGCGCGATACGGCCGAGGAAGTTGTCGGCGTCCAGGTTGGTGACGTGCGCCTGGAGCGGGGCCGCCTCGTCGAACTCGGGGGCCGGGACGTGGGACAGGATCGTGGAGAAGAAGGGCTCCAGGCTGTCGCTGTCCTGCGGGACCGTGCCGTTCTCCGGCTTGGTCAGCGAGGCGACACCGTCACGCGCACACGCGTAGACGATCGGGAACTCGATCTGCTCCTCGTCCGCGTCGAGGTCCAGGAAGAGGTCGTAGGTCTCGTTGACGACCTCGTCGATCCGGGAGTCGGGGCGGTCCGTCTTGTTGATGCAGAGGATGACGGGCAGGCGCTGCTGGAGCGCCTTGCGCAGCACGAAGCGGGTCTGCGGCAGCGGGCCCTCGGAGGCGTCGACGAGCAGCACCACCGCGTCCACCATCGACAGACCGCGCTCGACCTCGCCACCGAAGTCGGCGTGGCCCGGGGTGTCGATGATGTTGATGGTGATGACATCGCTGCCATCCTTCGGGTGGTACTTCACGGCCGTGTTCTTGGCCAGGATCGTGATGCCCTTCTCACGCTCCAGATCGTTCGAGTCCATCATGCGGTCGTCGAGCGATTCGGCGGCGTGCGCAGCGAAGGCACCGGCCTGCTTCAGCATGGCGTCGACGAGGGTCGTCTTCCCGTGGTCGACGTGGGCGACGATTGCGACGTTGCGGATGTCGTGGCGCGTGGCCATATTGCGGCGTACTCCCGGAGAGTGAGGAAGGCCTGCGCGTACGTCTGTGTTACGCGGACCCTGCCGGGCTGGACACGCCACGGCCTTACCCCATCGTACGTGGCGTACGGGGACGGGGCCTCCGCAGGGCAGTGCGGGTGGGGGCGGGAGCGGTCAGACGCCCGTCACGGCCGGGGATCCGGCGGGGCAGAGCTTCACGGCGGCGACCCTGGCCGGGACGCCCTCGGAGGGCTCGGAGCAGGGCAGGAACCCGCCGCCGTAGGTGTCCCAGGTCTGCACGTGACCGTGTACCGGCTGGTTCAGTCCGCAGGCGTAAGTGAAGTCGGCCTCAATCAGGTCGACCGACTCCCAGGTGTAGTAGCGCTGCCGGGGGCCGGTGAGCTCGTCGAAGAAGTCCGTCTTCTCCTGCCCGGCCGTCTCGGACGGTCCGGCGAGCGGGTCCTCCGTCTTGAGGTGGGCGCCCAGCGCCTCGATCACGCGGGCCGGGGTGACGCCCTCGGGCGGGTGGGTCACGGTCGGGCGGTAGACGGTGTCGGAGACGGGTTCGATGACGCCCTGGTACCCGCCGTCGGCGTAGGTGATCCGGTCGGGCAGTCCGGTCAGCCGTTCCACGTGCCGGATGCCGGACCAGGTGTAGGTCCCGTGCGTACAGATCGTGGCCGCCCCGGCGGCGGCCCGGCCGTCGTCCGTGGCCACGGCTCCGCAGCCGGCCGTGCCCAGCAGCACCACCGCGGTCAGCGCCGCACTCCAGCTCCGCACAGCCCACCCCCGTACGACAACCGCCGCCCCGCGACTACCTGCGGGACGGCGGCCGTGCTCGTCATCTGCGGTGATGCTAGCCCTTGGACGGGCTCGCCGAGGGGTGGGCCCCCTTCTTCAGGAACCCCATGTCCTCGTAGACCGGGGTCTGGAAGCCGAAGGAGCCCGCGTTGACGATCGTCCTGCGGGCGGCCGTGAGCTGGGGGCGCTGGTAGAGGGGGATGGAGCCGGCCGCCGCCCAGATGCGGGCGTCGGCCTTGCGGACGAGGGCGGCGGACTCGTCCTCGTCGAGGGTGGAGGCGGCCTGGTCGAAGAGCTGGTCGACCTGGTCGGTGCCGACGCGGGTGTAGTTCTGCTCGACGTTCAGGGAGCCGTCCGCGGCCGGGACCGGCTTGGCGAAGATCGGGCGGGCGTCGGTGGCGGGGTAGGCGGACGCGGGCCAGGAGTAGAGGGCGAGGTCGTACTGGCCGGACGCGATGTGGTCCTTGAAGTAGCTGTCGTCGGACACCTTGGTGATCTCGGTGCGGATGCCGACCTTCTCCAGCATGCGGGAGATGCTGTCGGCGACCGCGCTCAGCGACTCCGAGCCGGTGCCGGAGGGGAGCACGAAGCGCAGGGTGAGCGGCTTGCCGTCCTTGGCGAGCGTGCCGGTCTTCGCACCGGCCGGGGCCGCCGTGCCCTTCGGGGCGTACGCGCCGGGCGCCCCGCCCTGCTTCACCTTGCGGCCGTCGTACTGCTTGCCGTCGGCGAGGTGCTTGGAGCCCTCGTCGCCGTGCCCGTGCTTCTTGGTGTGGTCCTGCGGGTCCTTGTTGTCCTCGCCGACGATGTACTGGCCGTCGGAGCCGCCCTCCGAGGCGGCGTCGTCGTCGGCCTTCTTGCTCTTCCTGCCCTCGGCGCCGGCCGCCTTCTCGCCCTTCTCCTTGACCGGTCCGCCGGCCACCCAGCCGGCGTCGGTGAGCAGCGCCTGCGCCTCCGCGGTGTCGTGGTCGCCGAGCGCGCCGCTGTTGTCGGCGTACGCGGCCTGTCCGGCGAGCGCGAGGTGGCTGCCGACCGGCACGGCGGGCAGGCCCAGCGGGGTGAGGACGACCTTGGCGAGGGCCTCCCGGTCGAGCGCGCGGGCCACGGCGCGCCGGACGCGTTCGTCGGCGAGGGGGCCCTCGGAGCCGTTGAGGGCGAGCTGGGTGTAGGCGGGCTCGAAGGAGCGGCGGACGGTGAAGGCCCTCAACTCGTCCTGCTGGCGCAGGTACTTGGCGAGCGCCTTGCGCTCCTTCTTGCTGAGCTTCTTCTCCTTGGGGCTCTCGCCCTTGTTCTCGTCCTTGCTCTCCGTGTCGTCCGTGGCGCTCGCGCTCGCACCCTGGAGCGGGGTGCCGGTTCCCTTGGCACGGCCCGCGAGCGCGATCCGGCTCGCGTCGGCGGGGTCGACGGCGGCGAGGTCGACCGTGCCGTCGGCGAGCGCGGCGGCCCGCTTGTCCAGCGGTACGGCGGCCAGCACGATCTGGGAGAGCTTCGCGGGCCTGCCCCACCAGTGCGGGTTGCGGGCGAGGACGATCTCCTTGTCCTTGCGGTCGACCTTCTGCAACGAGAACGCGCCGGCGGTGACCTTCAGCTTGCGGCGCGCCCCGTCGTTGAAGGCGTCCGGGGTGCCCATGACGTCCTTGGGGTACAGCGGCGAGAACAGTGACTTCCAGTCGGCGTAGGGCCTGCTGAAGGTGACCTTGACCTCGAGGCTGTTGGCACCCCGCTCGATCTTCTCGATGCGGTCGTAGCCGGCGTTGCGGGCGGTCCAGTACGCGGAGTCCTTGCCGGACAGGGCGCGCCACTGGGCGGCGAAGTCGGCGGCGCCGATCTCCCGGCCGTCGCTCCACACGGCCTGCTGGTCGAGCTTGTAGAGGACGACCTGCTTGGGCGAGGTGTCGACGACCTTCGCGGACTCCAGGTAGTCGGCGTCGCGCTGCGGGCGGCCCTGCGCGTCGAGCCGGAACATGGCGGGCAGGACGGCCTGGGCGACGCGGGTGGTGGCGTCGTCGGCGTCCGACTGGAAGGCGTTGAGGGTCTCGGGCACGTCGTCGACGGCCCAGCGCAGGGTGCCGCCGTCGGCGACCAGGTCACGCGCGACGGGCGCGATGTCCTGTCCGGCCAGCGGCTTGCCCGACTCGTCGTCCGAGCTGCACGCCGAGAGGGTGGGCACCGCGAGCGCGCCCGCGGTGAGGAAGGCGACCGAGCGCATGACCGCGCGCAGTCTGACGCCGTCGTGGGACATCACTGCTACCTCCGGTAAGCCGCGGGCTTCTGATCGCTTTTGGTGGTATATGGAGCTGATCAGATCTATGCGGCCACTGAAGAGGAAACGGTTCGGCCTCAGGGGACGACACGGCGAGGGGCGCCGGGAAGCCCACCCGTGCGGCGCAATGTTCGAATCTGCCCCCGTACACACCAACGCACCCCGGCCAATCCGTGCACACCGCTTCCCACCGGCAGGTGTGGCGCGCAACACTCGCAGGCGCATGAACGTTGCCGTCCAGGGCCGACGCCCACGGAAGCGAGGTCACGTCATGTCCGTGCACGACGAACTGACGTCAGTCCAGCGCTGTCTCGACGACCTGTTCAGGTCGGTGGGACGGCTGGAGAACCAATTCGGCAGCGGCGGCCTGGAGATGCGCAGGGTCAAGGCCGACGCCGACCGGCTGCGCGAGAGCGTGGCGCTGCTGCGCGACGCCGCACCAGGGATCGAGCGCCCCCGGCGCCCCGATCTCGTCTCCATCCCCGACACCCCCTACGACAACACCCTGTGGACGGACTCGGACGACGAAGGACTCGGCGCCCACGACCGCCACGCACCCTGAACCGACCGGAGTCCTGAGTTGGCCACTGGTACGGAACCCCATCCGAACAGCGGCGGCGTACGCACCGGTACGCGCGCCGCCATCGACGCCCCACATCTGCGGACCGACCGCTGGTGGCTGGCCCCGGCCGTCACCGCCGCCGGACTGCTCGCCTTCGTCGTCTACTCGACCTGGCGGGCCTTCGCGGACAGCAACTACTACTCGGCGCCCTATGTCTCGCCGTTCTACTCGCCCTGTCTGGCCGAGCGGTGCAGCACCATGCACGCGGGCCCGAACGCCGACCTCTTCGGGAGCTGGTGGGGCATCTCGCCCGCCATCATCATCCTGATCTTCCCGCTCGGCTTCCGCCTGACCTGCTACTACTACCGCAAGGCCTACTACCGCGGCTTCTGGGCCTCTCCCCCGGCCTGCGCGGTGGCCGAGCCGCACAAGAAGTACACGGGTGAGACCCGCTTCCCTCTCATCCTCCAGAACGTCCACCGGTACTTCTTCTACGCGGCCCTCCTGGTGGCGGGCACGCTCACCTACGACACCGTGCTGACCTTCCGCGACGAGCACTACCACTGGGGCCACATGGGCCTGGGCACCCTCGTCTTCGTGGCCAACATCGTGCTGATCTGGGCGTACACGCTCTCCTGCCACTCCTGCCGGCACATCGTCGGCGGCAAGCTCAAGCACTTCTCCAAGCATCCCGTGCGCTACAAGGCGTGGAAGTTCGTCGGGAAGCTGAACAACCGTCATATGCAGCTCGCCTGGGCGTCGTTGATCAGCGTGGCGCTCGCGGACTTCTACGTGTACCTGGTCGCCTCCGGCGCTTTCGATGATCCGAGGTTCTTCTGATGTCCGTGGTCGAGCGACAGGAGTGGGACGTCGTCGTGGTCGGTGCCGGTGGCGCCGGTCTGCGGGCCGCCATCGAGGCGCGCGAGCGCGGAGCCCGTACGGCGGTGATCTGCAAGTCGCTGTTCGGCAAGGCCCACACGGTGATGGCCGAGGGCGGCATCGCCGCGGCGATGGGCAACGTCAACTCCGGCGACAACTGGCAGGTCCACTTCCGCGACACCCTGCGCGGCGGCAAGTTCCTCAACCAGTGGCGCATGTCGGAGCTGCACGCGAAGGAAGCCCCGGACCGGGTCTGGGAGTTGGAGACCTGGGGCGCCCTCTTCGACCGCACCCAGGACGGCCGGATCTCCCAGCGCAACTTCGGCGGCCACGAGTACCCGCGCCTCGCCCACGTCGGCGACCGTACGGGACTCGAACTGATCCGCACGCTCCAGCAGAAGATCGTGTCGCTCCAGCAGGAGGACCACAAGGAGACCGGCGAGTACGAGTCGCGTCTGAAGGTCTATCAGGAGTGCACGGTCACAAGGGTGTTGAAGGACGGGAGCCGCGTCTCCGGGGTCTTCGCCTACGAGCGCGAGACGGGCCGCTTCCTGGTCCTGGAAGCGCCCTCCGTGGTGATCGCGACCGGCGGCATCGGCAAGTCCTTCAAGGTGACGTCCAACTCGTGGGAGTACACGGGCGACGGCCACGCGCTGGCACTGCTGGCGGGCGCGCCCCTGCTCAACATGGAGTTCGTGCAGTTCCACCCGACCGGCATGGTCTGGCCGCCGTCCGTGAAGGGCATCCTCGTCACCGAGTCGGTGCGCGGCGACGGCGGGGTGCTGCGCAACTCCGAGAACAAGCGGTTCATGTTCGACTACATCCCCGACGTCTTCAAGGAGAAGTACGCCGAGTCGGAGGCCGAGGGCGACCGCTGGTACGAGGACCCGGACCACAACCGCCGTCCCCCCGAGCTGCTCCCCCGCGACGAGGTCGCCCGCGCCATCAACTCCGAGGTGAAGGCGGGCCGCGGCTCACCGCACGGCGGAGTCTTCCTGGACGTGTCGACGCGTATGCCCGCCGAGGTCATCCGGCGCCGACTCCCCTCCATGTACCACCAGTTCAAGGAGCTGGCCGACGTCGACATCACGGCGGAGGCGATGGAGGTCGGGCCGACCTGCCACTACGTGATGGGCGGCATCGCGGTCGAGTCGGACACGGCGGCGGCACGCGGGGTACCGGGGCTGTTCGCGGCCGGCGAGGTGGCCGGCGGCATGCACGGCTCCAACCGGCTGGGCGGCAACTCCCTTTCCGATCTCCTGGTGTTCGGCCGCAGGGCGGGCTGGCACGCGGCGGATCACGCGGCCGACCTGGCGGACAGCCGCCCGCAGGTCGACGACACAGAGGTCGACTTGGCGGCAGCGGAGGCGCTGCGTCCCTTCTCCGCCGAAGGGCCGGAACCCGGCAAGGAGAACGGGCGCCCGCCGGAGAACCCGTACACCCTCCACCAGGAACTCCAGCAGACCATGAACGACCTCGTCGGCATCATCCGCCGCGAGGGCGAGATGGAGCAGGCGCTGGAAAAACTGGCGGATCTTCGAGTACGGGCCCGCCGGGCGGGAGTCGAGGGCCACCGGCAGTTCAACCCGGGCTGGCACCTCGCGCTCGACCTCCGCAACATGCTGCTGGTCAGCGAATGCGTGGCGCGGGCCGCCCTGGAGCGCACCGAGTCGCGCGGCGGGCACACCCGCGAGGACCACCCCGGCATGAACCGCGACTGGCGCCGCATCAACCTGATCTGCCAACTCACCGACCCGACAGGCGGGTTGGGGGCGACGGACCCGGTGGCGGCGCAGATCGCCCTGACCCGTGAGACGACCGACCCCATCCGCGCCGACCTGCTCGCCCTCTTCGAGAAGGAAGAGCTGGTCAAGTACCTCGCCGAAGAGGAGCTCTACGAGTGAACAGCTACGAGGCCCGCTTCAAGGTGTGGCGGGGGGACGTCAAGGGCGGCGGCCTGGAGGACTTCAAGGTCGAGGTCAACGACGGCGAGGTGATCCTCGACATCATCCACCGCATCCAGGCCACCCAGGCCTCCGACCTCGCCGTGCGCTGGAACTGCAAGGCGGGCAAGTGCGGTTCGTGCTCGGCGGAGATCAACGGCCGGCCCCGGCTGATGTGCATGACCCGCATGTCGGTGTTCACGCGTGAGGAGACCATCACGGTCACCCCGCTGCGCGCCTTCCCGGTGGTCCGCGACCTGGTCACGGACGTGGGCTTCAACTACCAGAAGGCCAGGGAGGTTCCGGCGTTCGTGCCGCCGCAGGGCGTCGCGCCCGGCGAGTACCGGATGATGCAGGAGGACGTCGACCGCTCGCAGGAGTTCCGCAAGTGCATCGAGTGCTTCCTGTGCCAGGACACCTGCCATGTCGTCCGTGACCACGAGGAGAACAAGACGGCGTTCGCGGGCCCCCGATTCCTCATGCGGGTCGCGGAGTTGGACATGCACCCGCTGGACGCGGCGGCCGAGAGCGGCCTCGACCGCAAGAAGACCGCCCAGGACGAACACGGCCTCGGCTACTGCAACATCACCAAGTGCTGCACCGAGGTCTGCCCCGAGGGCATCCACATCACGGACAACGCCCTGATTCCCTTGAAGGAACGGGCAGTTGACCGCAAGTACGACCCGCTGGTGTGGCTGGGGTCGAAGATCAGGAGGCGTTCTTCGTAGGACCTTCCGGTTACCGGAGCGTGGGATGCCGGCGGGCGCGGGACTGGCACACGAAGCCGAGGACGATCAGGGCGAGGCCCAGGGGTCCGAAGAAGTCGATGGACCCAAGCCACAGCAGGGACCATTCCGTCCCCAGGCCCGCGGCCGTCAGCAGTCCGCCGCATCCCCACAGCCACGGTCGTACGACACTGTCCCGCAGCCCCGACGGGAGCCAACCGGTCGTCAGCGCCATCGTTCCGGGTATCGCCGCCAGCACACACGCCAGCCCACCGAGCACCGTCCACAGCATGGCCCACCCCCCTCAAGGCTCGACGGATCATCGCACCCCTGGCTGTGAACAGCACCCGTTTTACATCGAGCAGTCATCCGGTCTGGGAAGTGAGCAGTTCTCGGGGGGATGGTGTCGGTACGCGCTTCGGACGGACGGGAGGAAGGGAGGCCGCGTGACCGTCGTACGTGTTCAGGGGCGGGTGAGAGGTTCTCCGTCGAGTTCGTGGCGCCACAGGATGTCGCTGACGCGTTCGACCGCCGAGGTGAGGTGGCGGCGGTAGGTGCTGAACGGCAGGCCCAGGCGCTCGGCCGCGGCCTCCTGCGTCGGCGCGGCCTTCAAGTAGGTGGTGGTGAGGGCACGGTGGCGTTTGTCGCCGCCGCGCTCCAGCAGCAGGGCGTCCATGGCGCGGGCGAGGACGTCGGCGAGAGTGCCGCCGTCGGCCACGACGACCCGGCTGCGGTTGAGGGGGTTGTCGGCGGGCCGCGCGGGGTGGCGCAGGGCACGCAGGGCGTCCCGTACCGCCGCGTCGAACTCCGGGCGGGACAGGACGACGAGTTCGGTCGGCTCCGTCGGCCGCGGTGCCGTGCCCGCGGCGGCGGCCGGTTCCGGTTCGGGGCAGCCGGTGCCGGACAGCGCGACGTCCGCCTTCGCCGCCAGCCAGGGGACGACGGGCTGGGCACGCCAGTCGTGGGCGAAGAGACGGTAGGAATGCCCGCCCACCACCGGGTCGGTGTCGGTCGGGAGCATGTCGAAATGGCCCAGGTGCCCGTCCCAGAAGCCGTCGTCGCGCATCACGACGAACGACCAGGCGAGCCGGTCGGCGCGGAAGATCTCGCCCATCGCCCGCCACTGCGTGAGGGTCGTGGCCGGGCCGGGCCGCTGGTAGTGCGCGGGGTCGACGGTGAACCGGGCCAGGGCCAGGTGCTCCCCGGCGCGCAGGGGTTCGTTGGCGCGGGCGTGCGCCCAGGCCGCGGCCACCACGGGGTCGGCGTCCGCGCCCCCGGTGGGCCGTGGAAATGGATCCGTGGATGCGGGCCCGTAGATTCCGTGGATGCGGGCCGTAGATTACGTCGGCTACGTCGTCAGGCGCCTTGCACGGCGCTGAGCAGTGCGCGGCGGGTGGGGCCGGGTTCGGCGTAGCGGGGAGTGCCCGGTGCGAGCGCGAGCACCTTCTCCACCAGGCCGGTCTTGAGCAGGGCCTCCTCCGGAGTGGCCAGGAGGCAGGCCACCTCGGCGAGTCCGCGGAGCACCTCGGGATCCATCCAGCGGACGGCCTCGACGGCGACCTGCAGATTCCAGGCCTCGTCCGCCGTCGTGTACGTCCCGCCCCGGATCTCGGCGTCGATCTCGGCCAGCCGGTGCCGGTCCCAGAGCGCGAAGGTGTCCCAGACCGGCGCGAGGAAGGTCTCGGTGACCCGGTCGAACCTCAGGGCGAGGTCCACCGGATCGTCGAGGCCCACCGCGCGCACGGCGTCGCGCAGCAGTGCCGCGTGCCGGAATCCCATGGTCATGCCGGTGCCGAACTGCGGATTGACGGTGGCCCAGGCATCGCCGACCGGGACGATCCCGGCGACCAGGGGCCGGCCGTCGACCCCCGCGCGAAGCCGCCGGCTCTCGGTGCCGCCCATCGCCTGCACGTCGGTGAGCGGCTCCGCCTCCCCCAGCGGCGCGAACCACGGGTACAGCTTCAGCGCCCGCTGCCAGGCGTCGGCGTCCGTCAGGGCGCGCAGTTCCTGGTCGCGCCCCGAGGTCACCAGCGTCACCGACCAGGTGCCGTTGTCGCCCGGGGCGGAGAGCACGCTGACGCTGTCGTGGTGGCACAGTGGCCACGGCGCCTGCGGTCCCGGTGCGCCGTCGGCCGAGCGGAAGAACCTGGTGTAGTAGCGGAATCCGGTCTCGGCCCGCTGCTCGTCGGGGGCCGCGCCGATCCCGGCGAGCAGTTCGGCGACCGGCAAGTTGCGGCCGCCCGCGTCGACCACGAGATCCGCGGTCAGGGACTCGCCGTCCCGCGTGAGCACACCGGTCACCTGCGGGGACACGGCGGTACGGGCGTCGCCGGTGAGCAGTCGGTCACCCGCACCCCGCGTCGTACGGTGACGCCGGGCGTCCGTTCCGCCTCCGCCAGCAGGGCCGCCTCCAGGACCGGGCGCCGGACCGCCACGGTCTCGTACCGGACGTCCTCCGGGCGCCGTCCACCGAGGCCCGCCAGGCCCCAGGTGCCGGCGATCATGTTGTGGCCCGGGCGCCCGCCCAGGGCGAGCAGCCGGTCGACGACGCCCGGAAGCTCGTCCCGCAGCAGACGCAGCCCGCCCGGCAGCAGACAGTGCGTCTGCCGGAACTGGTTGACCCCGGGCCGCCGCCACCCCTGCCAGACCGCCTCGGCGTCGGCCTCCGGCGGCACGGGGTCACGGTCGACCACCGTGACCTCCACACCCTCCGCCGCGAGCAGCATCGCGGTGACCAGGCCCGTCGGGCCCGCGCCCACTACCAACGTACGCATCGTCGTTCCTCTTTCTCGAACAGGGCAAGGCGTCCAGATTCGGCAGCGGAACTGCTCACTTCCCAGACCGATTGACTGGTCAGAAACGACGGGGAGCAGGGACGGAGGCGAGCAGGGACGGCGGCGGCCACGGCTCAGTGGCTCAGTAGAGCGCCTTGTCGATGCTGCTCTGCCAGAAGGTGACAGTGGCGGCGCTGTTGAAGTAGACCCCGTTGTGCGACAGCTTCAGGGTCTTCTCCGGGCCGACCGAGCCGTTGAGCGCCCGGTTGGCGAAGAGCACGCCGAGCGTCCTGACCTTGTGGCCGCTGTTGCCGTCGGGCGTGGAGGTGGTGATCCCCGCGTAGGCGGACTTGCCGGGCTTCACGGTGACCACCGCCTGCGGGACGGAGTCCTCGTCCCAGAACACCGCGGCCTGGGCATCGGCGCCGGCCCTCAGGTACGGGGCGCCGTAGGCGTAGCACGGCTTGGTGCCGGTGTTGGTGGCCTTCAGCAGCAGGTGGTTGATGGGCCGGGTCACCGGGCTGACGGTCACCTTCATGTGGGCCGTGGTGCAGGCCGTGATCGCCGCGGCCCGCTGGGGAGCGGCGTCGGCGGACTGCGCCGCCGCCTGCACACCGGCCGCGGCGAGGACGGCGACGAGCGCGGAGGGGGCGAGGGTACGAGCGGTGCGGCGGCTGAAGATACGCATGACGGACTGCCTTTTCTGTGGATGCCGGTTCTGTGCCGGCTCTGTGGATGCCCGGGTACGGCGAGTGCTGCCGGGTCGGACGGCCCAAGACTGTGGGCGCGGTCGTCCCGGACGCGAGACCGACAGCCGATTACGGGACGCTGGAACACCGGAATGGCGCCTGACCTGCGAATTCCCCCGAAGCCTGGAACGCCGACTGGAATACGCGGTGCGGCAGCGGCACATGTGCGGGGCACGTGAGGCCGTACGAGGGCCGTGTCCCTATGCACCGGGGCCGGTCAAGTGAGCGGCGAATGGTCTGGGAAGTGAGCAGTCGGCGCGACGATGCTCGGCCTCCCGAAGGCGTCGGAAGACCGACGCGTGCATGCCGTGGTGTGCGGGCCCCCACCCACGCCCCCAGCCACCGCTCGACACCCGACAAGGTGCCCCACTCCATGAAATCCACCGCCCGCGCGGACAAAGAGGACTTCGTCCGCGCCGTCTACCACCATCACGGCTCAGCCCTGCTGCGCTACGCCGCCCGCCTCCTCGACGGCGACTGGCACACGGCCGAGGACGTCGTCCAGGAGGCCACCCTGCGCACCTGGACCCGCTACGACCACATCGACGGCCGGCCCGCCGAACTGCGCCCCTGGCTCTTCACGGTCGTACGCAACCTCGTCATCGACCACCACCGGGCCTGCCGCGTCCGCCCCCGGGAGACCGACAGCGTCGACGACCTCGACCTGCCCGTGCAGGACGCCGCCGACCGCATCCTCGACACCCAGCTGGTCCTGGACGCACTGCCCCGGCTGACCGCCCAGCAACGGCAGATCCTCGCCCTGACCTACTACCGGGGCTGCCCCATAGCGGAGATCGCCGAACTGCTCGACATCCCGCCGGGCACGGTCAAGTCCCGCACGCACTACGCCCTGCGCGCCCTCAGGACGGCCCTGGCGGGCCGGGTACGCCACCCCTGACTCCCTGTCAGATCTGTTCGCACTCGGGGGAGTTGGGCGTGGGCTCAGCGCACCCAACCCTCCCGGTACGCCGTCCAGTCCGCCTCCGTCGCCGCGAAGTCCACGTACAGGGCCACACCGAAGTTCGCGCGGTCCGCGTCCGTACGGGACAGGCCGAGGCGTACGCCCCGGACGGCGGCGGGAACGGTCTCGGCGGCACCCCGGTGGCCGAACCGGTTCTCGTGGAAGAAGGGCAGGCCCATGAGGAGATCGGTGGAGTCCGGGGTGACCTCCAGGGCGAGCGAGGTCTGCTGGGCGACATAGCCGCCGTAGAGGCTCTGCAGGGGCTGCATGGTGTCGTACGACATGACGGCGATCTGGTCGACGCGACGGGCCACCTGGCCGAAGTAAGCCTGCGACCACCACTTGGGGTGGTCGGTGAGGGTGCCCCAGAAGGAGTGGAAGGCGGGGAGCGGGTCGATCTGGTGGGCGGCGACGGAGAGTTGGGCGTTCCGGGACTCGGTGACGTCGTGCAGCCGGTCGAGCAGGTCGAGGTAGTCGCGGTCGCCGGAGTGCAGGGGTTCCAGGTCGAAGTGGGCGCCCTCGAAACCGGCGTCGAGGATCTGACGGGTGGAGGCGACGATCGCGGTACGGGTCTTCGCGCGCTCCAGCCGCAGACCGTCCGGACTCTCGGTGGCGAGCTTGTCCCCCAGCCAGGCCTGCACGCGTACGCCGGGCAGCGCACGGTGGACGGACTCGATCAGCCAGGTAGCCCTGGGGTAGTCCGCCTCAGGGAGGGTGCCGTCGTGCTCCAGGGGCCCCGAATGGACGTACAGATCACGAATACCGGTCCCCTTCAACCGACGCGCCAGCGCGGCAACATCCGCATCGGTCTTCCGCCCGTCCACCCAGGCATGCCCCAGCCAGATCGCGTCCTGGTTCCTGGTGTAGGTACCGGCCACGGGGTCACCGGCGTAGTTCACACGGAGGGCGACCTCGGCGGCGAGAGTGGGAAGAAGCAGGAGGAGGACAAGCGCGATGGCGGTACGGCGGGTCCAGCGGGCCCACTTCCGGGGGGACGGGGTGCGGTTGGCGGGCTTGGTGG
>NZ_JAEQAZ010000015.1:122500-196215 GCF_016654115.1 Streptomyces sp. MBT53 | reverse complement strand
TCGCCCACCCGTCCTCGCCCGCACCGGCCCGCCCGACCTGGGCCCTCTCGAACAGGGGTTCCTGAGCGGTTGCTTAGAATGGGGCGTCCCCACAGTCTCCACCGCCCCACTCAGCACCGCTCGGGAGCCCCGCCGTGACCGTCGAAAGCCCGTCCGCCACCGTCCTCGCCCACGGCCGGCTCATCCCCGTGGCCGTTCACTTCGACGACCTCGACGCCCTCGGCATGCTGCACAACGCCCGCTACCCGCTCCTTGTCGAGCGGGCCTGGACCGAGCTGTGGCAGGAGCACGGCGTCCGGTTCGACGGCGACTGGGCGAGCGCCGGCGACGCCTGCAACGTCGTGAAGGAACTGGTCATCAGCTACGAGGCGCCGGTCACCAAGCCCGGCGGCTACGGCGTCCACCTGTGGCTGGACCGGCTCGGTAACACCGGCCTGACGTACGGGTTCCGGCTCTGCTCCGCCGACGGCTCGGTGACGTACGCGACCGGCACCCGTGTGCTGGTCCGGCTGGACGCCGAAACGCTGCGCCCCGCGCCCTGGAGCGAGGACTTCAGAGCTGCCGGTCGGGCACTGCTGCGCTCGGAGCGCTGACCTTCGGGCGGTCCCGGTCCCCGGCGCGCAGCACCCCCGCGAAGACCGCGAGCCCACCCGCCAACGCCGTGACCAGGCAGAACGACACCACAAGGCTCGTCGCCTGCGCGACCCCGCCGATCAGGCTCGGCGCGATGAGCCCCGAGGTGTAGGTGATGGTGGCCACGCCCGCGATGGCCTGGCTCGGGTTGGGCCCGCTGTGACCCGCCGCCGCGAAGCACAGCGGTACGACCACGGCGATGCCCAGACCGAGCAGCGCGAACCCGCCCATCGCCAGCGCCGGGCTGTCCGCGACGACGATCAACAGCCCACCGCACACGGCCAGGAGCCCGCCCGCGCGGACCGTACGCACCGAGCCGAAGCGGTTCACCACCGCGTCGCCCACCAGCCGGGCCACCGCCATCGTCAGCATGAAACCGGTCGTCGAGGCCGCCGCGAGCCCGGCCGACGTGCCCAACTGGTCGTGCAGGTACACCGCCGACCAGTCCAGGCTGGCACCCTCCGCGAACACCGCGCAGAAGCCCACCGCGCCGATGAGCAGCGCGGACCGGGGCGGCAGCGTGAACCGCGGCGGCGCCTCCGCCTCCACCCCCGGCTGGATGTCGAGCACCCAGCGGCAGGCGGTCACGCCGAGCACGGTGAGGATCACGGCCGCGATGAGATGGTGCACGCGCGCGTCCGAACCGAGGTGCGCGGCCAGTGTGCCGCCCGCCGAGCCGATCAGCGCGCCCGCGCTCCACATGCCGTGCAGACTCGACATGATCGACTTGTCGAGGAGACGCTCGATCTCCACTCCCAGCGCGTTCATGGCGACGTCGGCCATGCCCGCGCTCGCCCCGTAGGTGAACATCGCCAGGCACAGGGTGACCAGGTTCGGCGCGAGGGACGGCAGCACCAGGGACATCGTCCACAGCGAGATCAGCCCGCGCAGCGCCGTACGGCTGCCGAAGCGGTGCGTGATCCAACCGGCCAGCGGCATCGAACAGGAGGCACCGAACGCGCCGAAGGCGAGCGCGAATCCGAGCCAGCCGGCGGCGACATGGGCGTGCTCCTGGATCCACGGCACCCGGGTCGCGAACGAGCCGGTGACCGCGCCGTGCACGGTGAAGACGGCCGCCACGGCGTACCGGGCGCGCTTCACCTCGCGTCGGTCGTAGACCACTTCGCTCATTGTCCGGCCCCTCCTGCTGTTCGGATCCCGACCCCGATGTCGATCCCCGTCCCCACTCGCGTCGCGTAAACTATCAGGAACCCTGCCTGATAGATAGAGAACTACGAGCCGCCCGTCGCGCCCCCTCGATCTGGGAGGATTCCCGGCATGCCCGCATCCCCGAGCACCGCCCGGGCCATCAACGACCGGCTCGCCCTGCGTCTCCTGCAGCGCGAAGGCCCGCTGACGGCAGGGCAGTTGAAGCAGCTCACCGGACTGTCCCGGCCCACCGTCGCCGACCTCGTCGAACGCCTCACGGCCTCCGGACTGATCGAGATGGTCGGCGAGTCGGGGGCCCAACGGCGGGGCCCGAACGCCCGGTTGTACGGCATCGTCGGCGACCGCGCCCATCTGGCCGCGCTGGACGTCCGGCTGGAGAGCGTCTCCGTGCTCGTCTCCGACCTGGTCGGCCGGGTCCTCGCCGAGGCGTCCGTGCCGATCGACGCCGACGCGGGGACGGGCCCGGCGGTGGAGCAGGCCGTCGCGCTGGTGGAGCGGGCCGTGAAGGAGGCGGGGACCGGGTCAACCGGGCCTGAGGTGACGGGAGTTCGGAGACCCGAGTCCGTGCGTGAGTGGGGCAGTCTGCACACCGTCGGCATCGGCGCCCCCGGTCTGATCGACCCGGCCACGGGTGAACTCCGCAACACCACCGGCCTGCCCGCCTGGCACCGCAGCCTGGTGGGTGCCCTCCAGGAACGGCTGCCCGACGCCCGTGTCGTCGTCGAGAACGAGACCAACCTCGCGGCTCTGGCGGAGATGCGCGACGGCGCGGTCCGGGACCGGGACACCTTCGTCCTCCTCTGGCTGGACATGGGCATCGGCGCCGCGGTGATGCTGGACGGCGCACTGCGCAGAGGGGCGTCGGGCGGCGCGGGCGAGCTGGGCTTCCTGCCGGTGCCGGGCACCCGGGGACTCCCGTCGGCGACGGACTGCGAAGGGGGCTTCCACTCGCTGGCCGGGGCCGCCGCAGTGCTCGAACTGGCCCGGGAATGCGGAGTGTTGGGCACCGAAGGTGCGGGGGAGGAGGCGACCGCGACGGAGGTCGTGCGGTGGGCGGTCGCCACCGTGACCGATGTCCGCGCCGTCCGCTTCCTGGACGCCCTCGCCGAGCGCCTCGCCCTCGGTGTCGCGTCCGTCGTCGCGCTGCTGGACCCCGGGTGCGTGGTCCTGGGCGGCGGGGTCGGGCAGGCCGGCGGCGACGAACTCGCCGTACGCGTGGCCGAACGGATCGCCCTCATGTCCCCCCTGCCCGCAGAGGTGCGCCCGAGCGTGCTCGGCGACGGAGCCGTCCTGCGCGGCGCGCTGCTGACCGCGCAGGACGGAGCGCAGGACGACCTGTTCGGCTGAGGAATCCGGGCCTGTTCGGCTGAGAGGCCCGGCGGTGGGCAAGGGCCGTCGTCACCACCGCCGGACCGGATCATGGGGATCCTGCTGGAGTCCGAGATCTGGAGTCCGAGATCCAGAAAAGGACTAGACCAGATGATCCAGCAGGTGAGGGCCGCTTGAGAAGTCCATCGACACCCTCTGTGAGCCACCCCACACACTTCACCTGGATGGACCCTTGCCAGGCGTGGCACACTTGCCGTGTACCAGAAGCAGCGCACTCCGGGGTCGGTGAAAGTCCGAACCGGCGGTTATAGTCCGCGACCCGTCCGTGTAGTTCAGCGGCCGGTTGACCAGGTGGAATTCCTGGACCGACGGTTAAAGTCCGGATGGGAGGCAGTGCGCGGCGGGCGGGCATTCGTGCGCGCCGCCGTATCGGCTCGTCCTGCGTGGACGGGTTCTGTCCGGCGTCGTCCTCGGTGTTTCCGTTCGTTTCATTCTGTCGTCTTCGACAGGCCCCGGAGTCCGTGCCCCGATGTGGCAGGAGGACCCGGGAAGTGTTCACCGGAATCGTCGAAGAGCTGGGTGAGGTCACCGCCGTCGAGAGTCTCGACGACGCCTCCCGCTTTCGTCTGCGCGGCCCGATCGTCACCGAGGGCGCGAAGCACGGCGACTCCATCGCCGTGAACGGCGTCTGTCTCACCGTCGTCGAGCACGAGGGTGACGAGTTCACCGCCGACGTCATGGCCGAGACCCTGAACCGCTCCAGCCTCGGTGTCCTCGCCGTCGGCTCCCGCGTCAACCTCGAACGCCCCATGGCCCTCGGCGCCCGCCTCGGCGGACACATCGTGCAGGGCCATGTCGACGGCACCGGCGCGGTGTTGGAGCGCAAGCCGTCCGAGAACTGGGAGCTCGTCAAGATCTCCCTCCCGGCCGACCTCACGCGTTATGTCGTCGAGAAGGGCTCCATCACCGTCGACGGCATCAGCCTCACGGTCGTCGACGCGGGCCCCGACTACTTCACGGTCAGCCTCATCCCCACGACCCTCGACCTGACCACGCTCGGCCTCAAGCAGCCCGGCGACCCGGTCAACCTCGAAGTGGACGTCATCGCCAAGTACGTCGAGCGGCTCATGGGCGACCGCGAGGTGACCCCGTGAACTGGCTCAACTCCGAGGCCTTCGTCCTGTTCGGCCAGCACATCAAGTGGTCGGACATGATCGGGAACGTCGTCGGCCTGATCGCCCTGGCCTTCGGCTGGCGGCGCTCGATCTGGAGCTGGCCCACGCAGTTCGTCTCCGGCGTGATCCTGTTCGCCGCCTTCGCCACCGCCCACCTGTCCGGCAGCGCCGGCAAGCAGATCGTGGTCATGGTCGTCGCGGTCTACGGCTGGTGGCAGTGGAACCGCGGCAAGGGCGGCTCCGCCGACGGCCACATCACCCCCCGCTTCGCCACCTGGCGCGAGCGCGCGATCCTGGTCGGCTCCGCCGCCGTAGGGACGGTCGCGGTGGCCGCCCTCTTCAAGGCGTACCCCTCCCTCTCCTGGGACCCGTGGCCCGACGCCTACATCTTCGTCGGCACGATCGTCGCGATGTACGCCCAGGCCCGCGGCATGGTCGAGTTCTGGTTCGCCTGGCTCCTCGTCGACCTCGTCGGCGTCCCCCTCAACTTCGCCAACGGCTTCGCCTTCTCCGGCTTCGTCTACGTCATCTACGGCGCACTCGTCCTGTGGGGCATGCGCGACTGGTGGCTGCGCTCCCGCAAGGCCCCGCAGCCCGTCCTGGAAGGAGCGCCGGCATGACAGCGGCACCGATCCTGTACAGCACCGACGGTTTCGAGGACTTCTCGCTCGACCCGGTCGAGCAGGCCATCGCCGACATCGCGGCCGGTCGCCCGGTCGTGGTCGTCGACGACGAGGACCGCGAGAACGAGGGCGACCTCGTCATCGCCGCCGAGAAGGCGACGCCCGAGATCGTCGCCTTCATGATGAGCGAGTGCCGCGGCCTCATCTGCGCCCCCATGGAGGGCGACGAGCTGGACCGGCTCCGGCTCCCGCAGATGGTCGAGGACAACACCGAGTCGATGAAGACCGCGTTCACGGTGTCGGTCGACGCCTCGGCCGCTCACGGTGTGACCACCGGCATCTCGGCCGCCGACCGCGCGACCACGCTCCGGCTCCTCGCGAGCGGCACCACCGAGGCCGACGACTTCGTCCGCCCCGGCCACATCTTCCCGCTGCGCGCCCGGTCCGGCGGCGTGCTGACGCGCAACGGCCACACCGAGGCCGCCGTGGACCTCGCCCGCCTCGCGGGCCTGCGCCCGGCCGGCGCGATCGTCGAGATCGCGGGCGAGGACGGCCGTATGCTCCGCCTCCCCGAACTGATCCCCTTCGCCCGCAAGCACGGCCTCACGATCATCTCCATCGAGGACCTGATCGCCTACCGGCAGACCGCCGAACCCACCGTCCGCCGCGAGGCCGAGGTCCAACTCCCCACCCGCCACGGCCAGTTCACGGCCTACGGCTACCGCTCCACCGTAGACGGCGTCGAGCACGTCGCCCTCGTCCACGGCGAGATCGGCGACGGCGAGGACGTCCTGGTCCGCGTCCACTCCGAGTGCCTCACCGGCGACGTCTTCCACTCCCTGCGCTGCGACTGCGGCCCCCAGTTGGAGGCCTCCCTGGAGCGCATCCAGGCGGAGGGCAGGGGAGTGGTGGTCTACCTGCGAGGCCATGAGGGGCGCGGCATCGGCCTGCTCTCCAAGCTCCGGGCGTACGAACTCCAGGAGCGCGGCCGGGACACCCTCGACGCCAACCTCGAACTCGGCCTGCCCGCCGACGCCCGGGACTACGGCGCCGGCGCGCAGATCCTGGAGGATCTCGGCGTCCGCAGCCTGCGCCTGATGACCAACAACCCCGACAAGACCGACGCGCTCGTCCGGCACGGCCTCAAGGTCACCGGCCGTGAGCCGATGCCGATACAGGCGGGCGAGCACAACCTCCGCTACCTGCGCACCAAGCGGGACCGCATGGGCCACGACCTGCCCTGGCTGGACCCGGCACCCGTGTCCACCTGCGGCAACCAGTAACCAGACCAGACCTCTAGGAGACAAGAGAACGTGAGCGGCAAGGGCGCACCGGAACTGTCCGTACGCAACGTCGGAGACCTGCGGGTCGCCGTCATCGCGGCACAGTGGCACGAAAAGGTGATGGACGGTCTGGTGGACGGCGCCCTGCGCGCCCTGCACGACCTGGGGATCGACGAGCCGACCCTGCTCCGGGTCCCCGGCAGCTGGGAACTCCCGGTCGTGGCAAAGGTGTTGGCGGGCCGGGGCTACGACGCGATCGTCGCCCTCGGTGTCGTCATCCGGGGCGGCACCCCGCACTTCGAGTACGTGTGCCAGGGCGTCGTCCAGGGCCTCACCCAGGTCTCGGTCGAGACCGGCGTCCCCGTCGGCATGGGCGTCCTGACCTGCGACACCGAGGAGCAGGCCCTCGACCGGGCGGGTCTTGAGGGCTCGAACGAGGACAAGGGGCACGAGGCGGTGACGGCGGCCGTGGCGACGGCGGCCACCCTCCGCTCAGTATCTGAACCGTGGCGTTAAGCCCACGATTGTTTGCAATAGGGTGGGCAGCACCATGTCCAATAAGACGTTCGAGGAGCTCTTCACCGAGCTCCAGCAGAAGGCCGCCACGGGCGACCCCGCCACTTCCCGCACCGCAGAGCTGGTCGGCAAGGGCGTCCATGCCATCGGCAAGAAGGTCGTCGAAGAGGCCGCCGAGGTCTGGATGGCCGCCGAGTACGAGGGCAAGGAGGCGGCCGCCGAGGAGATCTCGCAGCTGCTCTACCACGTCCAGGTGATGATGGTCGCCCGCGGAATCTCGCTGGACGACGTCTACGCCCACCTGTAAAAACACCTTCAGAACCGTTTGCGACACTTCACCCCATTTCACGCGAAGGAAGCCGACCTCATGCTGCGCATCGCCGTCCCCAACAAGGGTTCCCTGTCAGGACCTGCGGCGGACATGCTGCATGAGGCCGGCTACCAGCAGCGCCGGGAGTCCAAGGAACTGCGGATCGTCGACCCGGTCAACGAGGTCGAGTTCTTCTACCTCCGCCCCCGCGACATCGCGATCTACGTCTCCTCCGGCCGCCTCGACATCGGCATCACCGGCCGCGACCTGCTCATCGACTCCGCCGCCTCCGCCGAGGAGATCCTCCCGCTCGGCTTCGCCCGCTCCACGTTCCGCTTCGCCTCCAAGCCCGGCGCGGCGAGCAGCATGGCGGACCTCAAGGGCAAGACGGTCGCCACCTCGTACGAGGGAATCGTCGCCGGCCACCTCGCCGACAACGGCATCGACGCCTCCGTCGTCCACCTCGACGGCGCAGTGGAAACGGCCATCGAACTGGGCGTCGCCGAGGTCATCGCGGACGTCGTCGAGACCGGCACCAGCCTGCGCAACGCGGGCCTCGAGGTCTTCGGCGAGCCCATCATGAAGTCCGAGGCCGTCGTCATCCGCCGCAAGGGCGCCGAGGTCGAGGAGCCCAAGGTCCAGCAGTTCCTGCGCCGCCTCCAGGGCGTCCTGGTCGCGCGGACGTACGTGATGATGGACTACGACTGCCGGGTCGAGCAGTTGGAGAAGGCCGTCGCGCTCACCCCCGGTCTGGAGTCCCCGACCGTCTCCCCGCTGCACAACGAGGGCTGGGTCGCCGTCCGCGCGATGGTCCCCGCCAAGGAGGCGCAGCGGATCATGGACGACCTGTACGACATCGGCGCCCGGGCCATCCTGACGACGGCCATCCACGCCTGCCGTCTCTGAGGAACACGTCGAGAAGTACGTCGAGGAACACGCCGACCATGTCTGAACTCCCCGCCCTGCCGGTCACGTTCCGGCCGGGCCGCACCCGGGCCGTACTGCTCACCGCCGGCGTCGCGATCTTCGTCGTCATCACGACCGTCGCGATGCTCCTGGAACAGCTCACCCCGGGGGAGAAGCTCAGCTTCGTCTTCACCGGTGCCCTGCTCTTCGGCGTGCTGGCCGTGCTGGCCCGGGTGAAGGTCGTCGCCGACGAGTCCGGAGTGACCGTCGTGAACATCGTCAGCAGGCGCCATCTGGAGTGGGCCGAGATCCTCCAGGTGAACCTGCGCCCCGGCGACCCCTGGGTGTTCCTCAACCTCAACGACGGCACCAGCCTCCCCGTGCTCGGCATCCAGCCCGGCATCGCCAAGGAGCGGGCCATCGCCGACGCGCGCACGCTGCGGGCGCTCACCGAGGCCCACTCGACAAGGGATCTGCCGTAGATGGCCATGTCTTGATTAATCTGTTGGCGGTGGCGTTTTTCGTCGCGCCTCCGCCACTGATGCTCCCCCCGGTCTTCAGAGGCCCCCTGCTACCCGAGGAGTGACTCCCTCCAGCGATGGACGGATCGTCCTGTAGTACCTGCGCCGCCCCCTCCCGACATATCGAGGCGGCGGCATGACCATCCCCTTGCTGCTCCTCGGAGCGGCGATCCTGCTGATTCTGGCCAACGGCTTCTTCGTTGCCGCCGAGTTCGGGCTCGTCACCGTGGAGCGCCCCGAGGCCGAGAAGGCCGCCGCCGAGGGCGACCGACGGGCCGCCACGGTCGTCGAGTCGCTCAAGGAGCTGTCCTTCCAGCTCTCCGGCACCCAGCTCGGCATCACCATCACCTCCCTGGTCGTCGGCATGCTCGCCGAACCGGCCCTGGCCCAGCTGCTGCACGACCCGTTCAGCGCGATCGGCATCCCCGAGGGCGCCGTCTCCGGTGTCGCCGTGGTCGTCGGCATGCTGCTCGCCTCCGCCGTGCAGATGGTGATCGGCGAGCTCGTGCCCAAGAACTGGGCCGTGTCGCGGCCCCTCCAGGTCGCGCGCTTCGTCGCCGCACCGCAGCACGCGTTCGCCCGGCTGTTCCGCCCGGTGATCGCCGCGCTCAACGCGGTCGCCAACCGGCTCGTCCGCGCCCTGGGCGTCGAGCCCACCGAGGAGCTGGCCTCGGCCCGCACCCCCGGCGAACTCGTCTCCCTGGCCCGCCACTCCGCACAGGCCGGCGCCCTGGAACAGGACACGGCCGATCTCTTCGTACGGACCCTGTCGCTGGGCGAGCTGACCGCACAGCACGTCATGACCCCGCGCGTGAAGGTCAGCGCGCTGCAGTCGTCGGCGACCGCCGAGGACGTCGTCAACCTGACCCGCGCCACCGGTCTCTCCCGCTTCCCGGTCTACCGCGAGAAGATCGACGAGATCGTCGGCATGGTCCACCTCAAGGACGCCTTGGCCGTGCCCTCGCACGCCAGACTCCGCACCCCCGTCACCAGCATCGCCAAGTCGCCGGTGCTGGTCCCCGAGACCCTGCCCGTCCAGCCCCTCCTGGCCCGGCTGCGCAGCGAGCAGCCGATCGCCGTCGTCGTCGACGAGTACGGCGGTACGGCGGGTGTGGTCACCCTGGAGGACATCGTCGAGGAACTCGTCGGCGAGGTCCGCGACGAGCACGACGGCCAGGACGTACCCGAACTCGCAGCGGCGCCGTCCGAGGACGGCAGACCCGCCTGGGACGCCGACGGCAGCTGCCGCGTCGACATCCTCCAACGCATAGGCCTCGACGTGCCCGAAGGACCGTACGAGACCGTCGCCGGACTCGTCGCCGATCTCCTCGGCCGCATCCCGGCCCCCGGCGACAAGGCCGAACTCCCCGGCTGGCGGCTCTCGGTGCGCCAGGTCGGCCACTACCGCGCCGAACGGGTCCGCCTGGTCCGCACGGCTCCCGCCGTGAACGCCATGGAGGCGGCCCGATGACCGTCCTCCAACTCCTCTTCGCCGTCCTGCTGGTGCTCGCCAACGGCTTCTTCGTCGGCGCCGAGTTCGCCCTCGTCTCCGTCCGCCGCAGCCAGATCGAACCCCTCGGCACGGCCCGCGCCCGCCAGGTCCTCTACGGTCTGGAGCGCCTGCCGCAGATGATGGCCGCGGCCCAATTCGGCATCACCGTCTGCTCGTTGACGCTCGGCGCGGTCGCCGAGCCGACGGTCGCCCACGTCCTGGAGCCGGTCTTCGAGTGGATGCACCTGCCCGACGGCATGATCCACCCCCTCGGCTACGTCCTCGCGCTCGCCGCGGTCGTCTTCTTCCACCTCGTCATCGGCGAGATGGTCCCGAAGAACCTCGCGATGGCCGCGCCGGAGAAGGCCGCGATGTGGCTCAGCCCCGGCCTGGTCGCCTTCGCCCGCGTCTGCAAGCCGATCACCATCGCCCTCGGCGCCGTCGCCCAGGCCATCCTGCGGCTCTTCCACGTGGAGCCCAAGGACGAGGTCGAGGCCGTCTTCACCAGCGAACAGCTCAACCGCCTGGTGGAGGACTCCGGCCAGGCAGGCCTCCTCGACCCCGAGGAACAGGAACGCCTGGAGGACGCACTGGAGTTGGGCTCCCGCCCGGTCACCGACGTCCTGCTGCGCCGCGAGAACCTGGTCACGGTCAGCCCCTCGGTCACCCCGGGCGAGATCGTCGCCCTCACCGCCCGCACCGGCTACTCCCGCTTCCCGATCGCGGCGGAAACAGGCGCCTTCATGGGCTACCTGCACGTCAAGGACGTCCTGGATCTGGAGGAATCCGAACGGGCGGTCCCGCAACAGATCTGGCGCCCCATGACGACCCTCCGCTCCGAACTCCCCCTGGACGACGCCCTGACGGTCATGCGCCGCGCGGCCACGCACCTGGCCCAGGTGGCGGACGCCTCCGGCAAGGTGCTGGGCCTGGTGGCGATGGAGGACGTACTGGAGCTGTTGGTGGGTGAGGTCAACGACCCGGCCCATCGAGAGGTACCCGCACAGCCACGAACGGCGGAAGTGAAAGAGACGGTACCGAGCTGACGCAGGTCCCCCTGCGCCCCGTTTCAGGGGCGCGGGGCTGTGTCTATTTGCGGCTCCGCCGCGGGGCGCGACCAGCCACAACGCACTCGCAGCCGCGAATCAACAGATCCACCCCACCCAGTGCGTACCGCTCAACCCCCGGCAGGCCCCCGCCCGGACAACACCTCTCCATACGCCTGCATCAGATCCGGCAACCGCAAGGTCGACAGATCGTCCCGAGTCAACATCCCGGGGTACACCGACAACCGCAGATCCCGATACGCGCAGCTCTTCTCGTACAGCGTCCGCAGGAACCGCCCGTTCCCCAGCTCGTCGATCCACCCCTGATCCACCACATGCCCGGCGATGGACCGCAGCTCGTCCAACGCCTCCTCGTCCCACACGTCCCCGTTCTCCGCGGCCAACACCTCACCGATGGAGGTGAGTTCAAGAGGCCGGTACGAGGGGAAGTCGACGCGAGTCGTGAAGCGGGACGACAGCCCGGGGTTCGCGGCCAGCAGCCGGTCCATGCCCTCCGGGTAGCCGGCCAGTATCACCACGAGGTGGTCCCGGTTGTCCTCGGCCCGCTTCAACAGCACCTGCAAGGCCTCGTCGCCGTACGCGTCGCCCTTGCCGTACCCGGAGTTGGAGAGTGAGTAGGCCTCGTCGACGAAGAGGACGCCACCGATCGCGGAGTCGATCAACTCGTTGGCCTTCACGGCTGTTTGACCGAGGTACTCGCCGACGAGATCGGCCCGCTGCGCCTCGACGAGATGGTCGCCGCCGAGTAGCCCCAGGGCGTAGAAGACGCGGCCGAGTATGCGGGCCACGGTGGTCTTGCCGGTGCCCGAGGGACCGGAGAAGACGAAGTGCCGTTTCGGCGGCTGGACCGGCAGCCCCTGCCCGGCCCGCAGCCGGGCCATGTTCAACTGGGCGGACAGCGCCTTGACCTGTCGCTTGACCGGCTCCAACCCCACCATGCGCTCAAGCTCGTTGAGCGCCTCCTCCAATAAGACGGGGTCGGTGGGCCCGGTGGGCAGCGGCGGAACGGGCACCGAGGTCTTCTCGCGCACCGAGTCGGCCGCCGAGGACAGTGGACCGGTCCCCGGCAGACCGGGCTCCGACAGCTTCAGATCGCGCCCCTCCGCGCCGAACAGCGGATCGAGCCCGTCCGGCCCCTCCAGCGCGTCCTGCCCGCCGGAGAGCGTGATCGCCGCGAGGTCGGTCACGTCCTCGGAGCCGTCGTACCCGTCGGAGTCGGTGATCGCGGCGAGCCGCGCCGAGGTGTCCATGAACGCGGGGTCGACGCGGTGCACCGCCCGGTACAGGGGGAGCGCGGCGGCACTGCGGCCGGTGCCCTCGTGGGCCCGCGCCAGCCAGTACCGCAACTCCTTGCGCTGCGGCTGTTCGCTGCGACAGCGCATCAGCGCCGAGGACAGCAGCGGCTCGGCCTGGCCGTACATCTCGAGCCGTACCCGGGCCATCCCGCCGAACAACCCGGCCTCGATGCCCAGGAGTTGGTCGTTCAGCAGCGGATCGGTGTGCCGGACCAGCTGCTCCCAGTCCTTGACCAGATAGGCGCGGCAGGCGTGCAGGAAGCGGACCTGGTGGTCGGTGTCGACGGGCGGCAGTCCGGCCAACGCGCGGTCCAGTTCGGGCACATGGCGGCCGTCCAGCCAGTGCGAGGCGTGCGCGAGCAGCAGATCGCGCGGGCTCTCCAGCACGGGCTGGACCCACCAGCCCAGCCAGTACCAGGAGTTGAGCGTACGGCGGTGTCTGGTGCGCTGTTCCCCGAAGCGTTCCCGGTGCCGGTACATCCGCAGCAGCGCGGTGGTCGTGTCGACGCGCAGCGCGTGCAGTCCGAGCCAGCCGTCGGCCATCCCGGGATCCATCCGTACCGCGGTGCGGAACTCCTCCTCCGCCTGCGGATAAGCGCCCATCGTGTAGGCGTCCACGCCTCGCAGCCACGCGAGGTCGGCCGGGGCCTCGGGGCCCTGCGTGCCGAAGTCCATCACGTCCCCCCACAAACCGTGCCCCCGTTGATTCGCCGCCGGGCCGGCGCCCGTCGGCAGTCTGGGTCGAACCGCTGTGCCGCGGACGGGAGTTGCCGTGGTGCGCGAAGCAGCCGTCCGTTGGTCGCACCCTGGGCATCGTACCTGCGGGGCAGTCGCGCTTCGAAGGGTGCCGCACAGGCCGTTTGGCGAGGTGGGAGCAGATGGGGCGCACTCAGAATGGTGACCCAGGGTGAGCGAATCACGGGTCGTAGCGGCCGGAAACGGCGCTGAGAGCAGAACGAAGCCCCCGATCACGGGGGAACAACCGGGGGCTTCGCGACTCTGGGCGGCTCCGAACGGCCGCACATTCAGAACGTAAGACCTGTACGGCCCCTGGGTCAAGCCGAGTTGAGGCACTCAGGCAAGTTCGAGCATGACGGTCTTCACAAGTTCAGCACACTGCGGGCGGTCCGTCACCGTGGGTGATTTCGTGGTCCGGTCCAATCGTCCCGTAGGGCCCCGCCAGCACCTCGTACCCCTTCGGCAACTGCCGTACCAGGAAGTCCGCGTAGGGCCGCGAAGGGTCCTCGGTGAAGTGTTCGCGTTCCGCCTCGACCCACCCGTCCCAGAAGTCCCGTTGTTCACTTCCGTCCCGCAGTCGTCCCCGTGCCCAGGACTCCTCCCGGGGCAGTTCCATCCACAGCAGCCCCGCGAGGAACGGCCGTACCGCCCGGCGTCCGGCGCCGACGCCCTCGATCAGGACCACGGGCGCGGACGGCAGCGCGCGCGGCGGTCCGAAGCGTCGGGTGTGCCAGTCGTAGGGGGCGTAGTGGGCGTTCTCGGCGCGGCCGAGCGGGGTGATCACCTGGTTCAGCAGCCGGTCGGTCCAGCCGAACAGTTCGTCGTGGGTGGCGAGGTCGTCCAGGTGCAGCACGGGTGCCCCGCCCAGGGCGGCGGCCAGCCGCCCGGCGAACGTGGACTTCCCGGACCCCGCGTGCCCGTCGACACCGACGAGCCGGACCGGACCGCAGGACGGGGGCAGCCGGCGGAGCAGGTGGGCGAGGTCGTGCATGAGGGGTCCCGGGAAGTCGTGGGTGATGCCGCAGGTCACCGGGACAGTCTAGGGAGCGGTCGCTCCCGCCCCAGGTCATACCAGTGGTCGATACCAATATTGGTGAGTGTGGCGAGGTTCGAAGTGCTGGCAGCGGGGAGCCGTGTGTGCCCATAGTGGGCGCACGTCCGTCCATTGGATCTGTCCCGACTCGGAGCACCCGGGGGTCTTCCACCCATGAGCAGAGCCGAACAGCCGTCCCGCCGAGCCGTCCTGGCCGCCGCGGTCGCCGCCGCCGTGGTGAGCGGGGCCGGCCCCGCTGCCGCCGACACCGGCGCAGCCGACGCGGACCAGGCCCCGACCCTGGTCGACTACCACGCGTGGACCACCTACGACGACTGGTGCCGCGGTACCGCCCGGGGCACCCGGGCCGTCCCGGGCTCCCGCCCCGGCCTCGCCGTCGGCGCCGCCCTCGGCAGCGTCGACTACACGGACCCGCACACCGGCAGGACGGCCGCCTGGGAGTACGGGACCTGGACGTCCCCCGTCCACAAGCTCGCCGTCCCCGCGACGGAGGCCATCGCCTCCTGGAACGCGTACACCCCCGCCGGCACCTGGATCCAGGTCGAACTGCGCGGCACGTACTCCGACGGCACGGACACCCCCTGGTACGTGATGGGCCGCTGGGCCGCCGGTGACCAGGACATCAAGCGGACCTCCGTCGACGATCAGAAGGACGGCAAGTCCGCGGTCTGGACGGACACCTTCGCGATCGACGACGCGACCACGGGCCTGCGCCTGGCCTCGTACCGGCTGCGCCTGACCCTCTACCGCACGCCCGGCACCAAGCTCACCCCCGTCGTGTGGCGGCTGGGCGCGATGGGCTCGGACGTCCCCGACCGCTTCACCGTCCCGGCCTCCGTGCCCGGACTGGCTCAGGAGCTGATCGTCCCGCGGTACTCGCAGGAGATCCACATCGGCCAGTACCCCGAGTACGACAACGGCGGCGAGGCCTGGTGCAGCCCCACCTCCTCGCAGATGATCATCGAGTACTGGGGCGGCCGGCTCACGCCGGAGCAGTTGGCCTGGGTCGACCCGTCCTACGCCGACCCGCAGGTCGACAACGCGGCCCGCTTCACCTACGACTACCAGTACAAGGGCTGCGGCAACTGGCCGTTCAACGCCGCCTACGCGGCCACGTACCAGGATCTCCAGGGCGTGGTCACCCGGCTCGGCTCGCTCACCGACCTGGAGACGCTGATCGCGGCGGGCATCCCGGCCATAACGTCACAGTCGTTCCTCAGCGGCGAGCTGACCGGCGCCGGGTACGGCACCTCCGGCCATCTGATGACCGTGATCGGCTTCACCGCCGCCGGTGACGTGATCGCCAACGACCCCAACTCGCCCAGCGATCCGGCCGTCCGCCGCGTCTACCAGCGCCGCGAGTTCGAGAACATCTGGCTGCGCACCAAGCGGTACAACGCCTCCGGCAACGTCTCCTCCGGTACCGGAGGCGTCTGTTACCTCTACTTCCCGGCGCGGCCGACCGCCCGCCAGCGCACCGCACTCGCGGCGGTGGGCGTGCGCTGACCCCGGGGCTGTGACCAAGGTCTCCGGTGCGGAAGGCGATATGGATGGCAAGGTGGACAGAACGGGGGAGTCCACCGCACATCCGACCTCTGTGAGCCACGATGACCGCACATTCGGCCGGCGCCGCGCGCGCCCGCACCCGCACCGGCGGCCCCAAGGGCGACGGCCCGAAGATCGTCGAACACGTCATGGGCTGGACCCTCGTCGTGGTGATCGCGATGCTCGTGACTCAAATCGGCCTGCTGTGACCTGACGCATACTTGACCTGCCATACTGCGGTTGACCAAGCCCAGTTGGAGAGCCAGAGTCGAAATTGGAAATCAGTCAGCAGCGTGACGTCGTACGTCTCCGGGCGCGCGGCACCGAGCGATCCCTGGCGCGCCGCGCCGAACTCATCGCCATTGGCCGGAAGTTGTTCGCCGACACGTCCTACGACGCGCTGTCCATGGACGACATCGCGCGGCAGGCGCATGTCGCCAAAGGGCTGATCTACTACTACTTCCAGTCCAAGCGCGGCTACTACCTGGCGATCATCAACGACTCCGTGGCCGACCTGGTGACCTTCGCGGCGAGCGGCTTCGAACTGCCCCAACTCGACCGCGTACAGCGCACGATGGACAGCTATCTCCGCTGGGCCGAGCACAACCAGGCCGCCTACCGCACCATCGTCAGCGGCGGCGTCGGCTTCGACACCGAGGTGCACGCCATCCGCGACGGCGTCCGCGCCGCCATCGTCGAGACCATCGCCGCCGGGGCCTACGGCCGCAGCGACATCTCCCGCCTCGCGCGCATGGGCCTGTTCGGCTGGGTGTGCAGCGTCGAGGGCGCGACCCTGGAGTGGATCAGCGGCCCCGACCTGTCCCGCGAGACGATGCGCGAGCTCCTCGTGAAGACCCTCGGCGGCACCCTGCGCGCCATCGAGGAACTGGACCCGACGTATCCGGCGCCGGCCCCCGCCCGCCGGGACGGCTGAACAGGCGCTCCCGACCAGTTCCGGACGACCGGGTTATCCTCGAAGTGAGCGGTCGTTAACTGGTGACGAGAGACCTCCGATCGGGCATACTCACAGCGCAGAGTCGCTGGTCAGCCGCTTCCGAGACCCGGGAGCGGGAGCAGCGGCCGTACCCGTGCGACATCCGGCGAAGGCGCCTCGACCCCAGGCGTACATCCGCCGATGTCCCGACAGGGAGGAGAGCGTCGCCATGCCCGACCGCGCCCCGCAGCCGGTGGACCGGCAACTGCCCACGGACGAGGCCCGGGATCTGATCTCGCTGGTCCGCGACATCGCGCAGCGTGAGATCGCCCCGAGGGCGGCCGAGGAAGAGGACGCCGGACACTTCCCGCGCGAGGTCTTCACCCTGCTCTCCGAGTCCGGACTGCTCGGCCTGCCCTACGACTCCGAGTACGGCGGCGGCGACCAGCCGTACGAGGTCTACCTCCAGGTGCTCGAAGAACTCGCGGCGGCCCGCCTCACCGTCGGCCTCGGCGTCAGCGTCCACTCCCTGTCCTGCCACGCGCTGGCCAACTACGGCACCAAGCAGCAGCAGGTCGAGCACCTGCCCGCGATGCTCGGCGGCGGACTGCTGGGCGCCTACTGCCTCTCCGAGCCGTCCTCCGGCTCCGACGCGGCCTCTCTGCGCACGAAGGCGGTCAGGGAGGGGGACGACTGGGTGATCGACGGCACCAAGGCCTGGATCACCCACGGCGGCATTGCCGACTTCTACACGGTCATGGCCCGCACCGGCGAGGACGGCCCGCGCGGGATCAGCGCCTTCCTGGTGCCCGGTGACGCGCCCGGCCTGAGCGGCGCGGTGCCGGAGAAGAAGATGGGCATGAAGGGCTCGCCCACCGCCCAGGTCCACTTCGACGGCGTCCGGGTCTCCGACGAGCGGCGCCTCGGCGAGGAGGGCCAGGGCTTCGCGATCGCCCTGTCCGCGCTGGACTCCGGACGGCTCGGCATCGCGGCCTGCGCGATCGGCCTGGCGCAGTCGGCGCTGGACGAGGCAGTGGCGTACGCGACCGGACGGCAGCAGTTCGGGCGGCCGATCTCCGACTTCCAGGGGCTGCGCTTCATGCTCGCCGACATGGCCACCCAGATCGAGGCGGGCCGGGCGCTCTACCTCGCGGCGGCCCGGCTGCGCGACGCGGGCCGGCCCTTCGCCAAACAGGCCGCCATGGCCAAGCTGCACTGCACCGACACCGCGATGAAGGCCACCGTCGACGCCGTCCAGGTGCTCGGCGGATACGGCTACACCGCGGACTTCCCGGTCGAACGCTACATGCGCGAGGCCAAGGTCCTGCAGATCGTCGAGGGCACCAACCAGATCCAGCGCATGGTCATCGCCCGCCATCTGGCGGGTCCTGAAGCCCACCGAACTGGCTGAGCCCGACCGGCGGTTCCGCCAGCCGCACCCACTCCGGGTCGTGCCGCCCCGGCAGGGTGCGGCCCCGGTCGGCCCAGGTCCGCATGAGATCACGGTAGATGGGCGGGTCCTGCGGCGGCGGCGCCGACTGGGCGGGCGCGGGGACGAAGATGCGGCGGCGGCGCTCGGCCGACGCATAGGTGGCGGTCATACCCGGGGCAACGTAAAGGCCCGTTGACAGGTCACCGGCGCGGGTATTCGAGCGTGAGTTCACCGGCGTACGGCGCTCGCCTCTGGCTACCGCACACAACCTGACGTACCGTCACCTCCACTGTCCCCAGGGGAGGTTAGCCGTGGCAGACGACCGTCCCGTGCCCCTCGACGAGTACCCCGTGCACCAGGTCCCCCTGTCGATGAAGCACGTCGCGACCGGCGACCGGAACGCCTACGACCGCTGCATCTTCCACGTCCTCGACCACGAGGGCCGCGCCCTGCTCATCCTCGGCCTCGGCGTCTACCCCAACGTCGGCGTGATCGACGCCTACGCCACCCTCCGCACCGGCGACACCCTGCACGCCGTCCGCGCCTCTGACGCCCTCGGCGACGACCGCATGCACCTCGCGGTCGGCCCCCTGAGCATCGAGGTCGAGGAGCCACTGCGCCGACTGCGCCTGCGCTGCGAGGACAACTCCCTGTCGTACGACCTCACTTGGACCGCAGAGTTCCCGGCCCTCTGGGAACCGCACCACGTCCAGTACCGCGGCGACCGGCTCACCCTCGAAGGGCGCCGCTTCGTCCAGGCGGGCGGTGTGGAGGGCGTGATCCGCGCCGGTGACGAGGAGCTCCGGGTCACCGCCGACGGCTGGACCGGTACCCGCGACCGCAGTTGGGGCGTGCGGCCCATCCCCGGCGAGGAGGGCGGCCGGCTCGCCGCGGACCACCCGACCGAGGGCTTCCACTGGATCTGGTGCCCGGTCCGCTTCGAGGACCGCTTCCTCATGGTGATCCTCCAGGAGGACGCCGACGGCCACCGCACCCTGAACGAGGCGACCGTCGTCCGCCCCGGCCACCGCGACCGCCAACTCGGCTGGCCCCAGGCCGAGATCACCTACCGCTCCGGCACCCGCCACCCCGAGCGCGCTCTCATCCACCTCGGGGACACCCGCAAACCGCAGCAGCTGGAGGTCGAGATCCTGACCTCCTCGCCCCTGGCCGTCGGCGCCGGCTATCCACCCGCAGACGACTGGCAGCACGGCAACTGGCGCGGCCGGGACTGGACCGACACGCGCACCTATGACCTCACCCGCCCTGCCCCGCTCGCCGCGTACGGAGTCACCGACCACGCGGCCCGCTTCCGCCTCGACGGCCGCGTGGGCCACGGAATCTTCGAGCACGGCTCCTTCGGCCGCCACGACCCGAGCGGCTTCACCGGCTTCGACTCGGTTGCACCGTAGGGGAGTTGACACATGGCCACGGCACCCCGCCCGCGCACCACCACTCGCGACCCCGAGGAGCTCGCCCACCGCCTCACCGCCTGGCTCGACACCCGCCTGCCCGGCGCCAAGGCCGTCGACATCACGGTCCCCGCGTCGAACGGCATGTCCAGCGAGACCCTGCTCTTCGACATCGAACACCCCGAACCACCCCTGCGTGCCTGCGCGTTGAGACTCGCGGCCGACCCGGCGGCGTACAGCGTCTTCCCGGTCTACGACATGCCGCGCCAGTTCCGCACCATGCGCCTGGTCGCCGACCGCACGGATCTTCCGGTCCCGGAAGTCCGCTGGCTGGAGGAGGACCCGGGCCCGCTCGGCGCCCCGTTCTTCGTCATGGAACGCGTGGCGGGACGCGTACCGCCGGACGTCATGCCCTATACGTACGAGGGCAATTGGCTGCATGCGGCGACCGACGCGGAACGGGAGCACCTGGAGGCCGCCTCGGTCGGACTGATCGCCCGCCTGCACGACCAAGTCCCGCCGCCCGAGGCCGAGTTCCTCGCATTCGCTGGCGAGGGCGACGCCCTGAGCCGGCACGTCGCGTCGCAACGCGCCTACTACGAATGGGTGGTTGACGGACTCGCCCGCTCACCGCTCATCGAGAGCGCCTTCGACCGACTGACCGAACTCTGGCCGGCCGACCCCGGCGGGACGGTCCTCAACTGGGGCGACGCACGCATCGGGAACGTCGTCTACGACGGGTTCGACCCCGTCGCCGTCCTCGACTGGGAGATGGCGGCCCCGGCCCCGCGCGAGGTGGACCTCGGCTGGACCGTCTATCTGCACCGCTTCTTCCAGGACCTCACGGCCGCCTTCGGCCAGCCGGGCCTGCCGGAGTTCTTCCGTCGGGACCGGGTGGAGGCCCGGTACGCCGAACTCACCGGCCACACCCCGCGCGACATGGACTTCTACACCCTGTACGCGGCCCTGCGGCACGCGATCGTGATGCTGCGCGTCGCCTACCGGCAGGTGCACTTCGGGGAGAGCGCCGTCCCGGCGGACCCGGACACACTGATCCTGCACCACGGCAGCCTGCGGGCCATGGTGCAGGGCAGTTACTGGGGTTGAGCGAGAGCGCTCAGGCGGCGCGGCGCATGTCGGGCACCCGCATCGGACGCGAGCTGGGGCCGCCGACGTGCGAGAAGGGCTGCGTCCGCCAGTCGAGCCCCTGAGGGAGCGTCAACAGCAGCGCGGTGTCCTGCTCCTGGAGCTCCATGGTCTCGTCGGCGGAGCGGGCGTCGGCCGCCTCACGACCCGTACCGGCACAGACCGTCAGCCCGAACGGGTTCCACGGAGAGGCGCACAGCGCGTGCTCCGGCAGGACCTCCTCGTCCGCGAGGAGCGCGATGGGCTGCACGCAGTCCGGGCAGATCACCCGGTACATCTCGAAGGTGTCGTACTCGTCGAGTTCGTCGGCCTCGAAGCCGTCGGATTCGACGCCCTCCGGCTCGGACTCGACGACGAGCTGCGGCCGCTTGGGCGCGGTGCGTCCAGGGCGCTGAAGACTCTGCATGGGTTTCTCCCCCTACTGGGCTGGGCCGTGAAGGCGCTGCGGCCTCGACCACAGCAAGCACTTCCCGTCCCGTCTCCGCGGTAATCACGAGAACATCACGGAGACCGTTCGGGGGCTGTGGCGTTCGTCACATGCCGCCCGCAGATGCCCGGGGCGGTGGATTTGTCCCCAGCTGACTCGCGGACCGCACTCCGCCACATCACGAACCGGGTATGACCTGCGCTGCTGAGGTATCGAAGGAGATCAGCGGCCATGTAAGTTCTTGCGCCATGGAGGAGCTGGACCGACAAATCGTGCAGCTGCTCGTCAAGGACGGGCGGATGAGCTACACAGACCTGGGCAAGGCCACGGGCCTGTCCACGTCGGCCGTGCACCAGCGGGTGCGCCGGCTGGAACAGCGTGGCGTCATCCGCGGGTACGCCGCGGTCGTCGACCCGGAGGCGGTGGGCCTGCCCATGACCGCCTTCATCTCGGTGACACCGTTCGACCCCAGCGCACCCGACGACATCGCGGACCGCCTCTCCGGCGTCCCCGAGATCGAGGCCTGCCACAGCGTCGCGGGCGACGAGAACTACATCCTCAAGGTGCGGGTCTCCACCCCGCACGAACTGGAGGAACTGCTCGCCCGGCTGCGCGGCCTGGCCGGCGTCTCGACCCGCACCACGGTGGTCCTCTCGACGCCGTACGAGGCCCGCCCGCCGCGCATCTGACCGACCTGCGTGCGAGGCCTCGCCGGCGAGGCGCGAGACTGTTCCCCATGAGTGAGCGCACCCCCGAACCGGCCACCGTCCTGCTCCGCCGCGGCGAAGTCCACAGCCCCGCCGACCCGTTCGCGACCGCGATGGTCGTGGAGCGCGGCCAGGTCGCCTGGGTCGGCTCCGAGGGCGCCGCCGACGCGTTCGCGGACGGTGTCGACGAGGTCGTCGACCTGGACGGCGCGCTTGTCACCCCGGCGTTCACCGACGCACACGTCCACACCACCGCCACCGGCCTCGCGCTCACCGGCCTCGACCTGTCCGACGCGCCCTCCCTGGAGACGGCCCTGTCCCTCGTCCGGGACTTCGCCGCCGCCCGCCCGGCCGACCGCGTCCTGCTCGGCCACGGCTGGGACGCCGCCCGCTGGCCCGGGGGCCGCCCGCCGACCCGCGCCGAACTCGACACGGCGACCGGCGGACGCCCGCTCTACCTCTCCCGCATCGACGTCCACTCAGCGGTCGTCACCACCGCCCTGCTCGACCTCGTCCCCGGCTTCGAGGCACCGGACGGCCCCCTGACCGCCGACGCCCATCACGCCGTACGAGCCACCGCGCTGGCCGCCATCACCCCGGAGCAGCGCGTCGAGGCCCAGCGCACCGCCCTCGCCCACGCGGCCTCCCTGGGCGTCGGCTCGGTCCACGAGTGCGCCGGACCCGACATCTCCTCCGAGGACGACTTCACGGGCCTGCTGCGGCTCGCCGCCGAGGAACCCGGGCCGCGGGTCGTCGGCTACTGGGCCGAGCAGGACGTGGCCAAGGCGCGGGAACTGGGCGCCGTAGGGGCGGCCGGGGATCTCTTCGTCGACGGTTCCATCGGCTCGCACACCGCCTGTCTGCACCAGCCGTACGCCGACGCCGGGCACACCGGGATCGCCTACCTCGACGCGGACGCCGTCGCCGCCCATGTCGTGGCCTGCACCGAGGCGGGCCTCCAGGCGGGCTTCCACGCCATCGGGGACGCCGCCGTGACCGCCGTGGTCGAGGGCGTCCGCGCAGCCGCCGAGAAGGCCGGCCTGGCCCGCGTCCGCGCCGCCCGGCACCGCGTCGAACACGCCGAGCTGCTCACCCCGGAGACCATCGCGGCCTTCGCCGAACTGGGCCTGACCGCCTCCGTGCAACCCGCCTTCGACGCGCTGTGGGGCGGCCAGGAGGGCATGTACGCCCAACGCCTGGGCACCGAGCGGGCCCGCGCCCTGAACCCCTTCGCGGCCCTGCTGCGGGCCGGTGTCCCGCTCGCCTTCGGCTCCGACAGCCCGGTCACCCCGATCGACCCCTGGGGGACGGTCCGTGCCGCCGCGTTCCACCGGACGGCTGAACACCGCGTCTCCGCGCGGGCCGCGTTCACCGCACATACGCGGGGCGGCTGGCGGGCCGTAGGACGGGACGACGCGGGTGTTCTGGTCCCCGGCGCGCCCGCCGACTACGCCGTCTGGCGGACCGACGCCCTGGTCGTGCAGGCGCCCGACGACCGGGTCGCGCGCTGGTCGACCGACCCGCGCTCCGGCACACCCGGACTGCCCGACCTGACACCGGGCGGCGAGCTTCCCGTCTGCCTGCGCACCGTCGTGGGCGGACGGACGGTGTTCGTACGGCCGGGCGAGTGATCTCCCGGGGTGGCGCGCCCCCGATCCACGCCCGCCGCCCTGTCGCGCGACCTGCGCATCCTCTGCCCTGACCAGCCATTTGAGGGAGAAAGCGCAGATCAGACGGCTGTTGACAGGCGGGCGCAGGGGGCCGGTAGGTTCGTCCGAGTCCACCACCGGACGCCCGACCGGGGAACCTCCGAACAATCGCCGAAGCGCCGCTGGGTCAGGGACGGTGTGCCGCACCGGGGCACCGCCACTGGGAGCCAGGCTCAGCGCCCGCGCCACGGCGAGGGAACGTTCCGGCCGGTCGGCTGGTGTGACCCGGGTGGGGCCCGGACGTTCAGTAGACAACGGCTTTGGTCGACCCGCAGCCGGCGGGTCCCAGGTCGGCCCGAAGGGCGCCGGGCCCCCATCCGCAGCACACCAGTGCCCAAAAGGCACAGTCTTACCCCGTTCTTGTCGAATCGACACCACCGTACGAACGACGTGGCACGTCATCCCAGGCGGCGGCCACTATGGTGGACGCCTGCGTACGGACATGAAGGGGCAGCAGTGAACGACGGCGACGGAGCCCTCGCGGCACAGGCCCAGGGGCGGAAGTTCGGCCCGCTCGGCACGGCCTTGGTGATCATTCCGACCTACAACGAGGCGGAGAACATCAAGGCCATCGTCGGGCGGGTGCGGCAGTCGGTCCCCGAGGCTCATGTCCTCGTGGCCGACGACAACAGCCCCGACGGCACGGGCAAGCTGGCCGACGAGCTGGCGGCCGAGGACGAACAGGTCCAGGTGCTGCACCGCAAGGGCAAGGAGGGCCTCGGCGCCGCCTACCTCGCGGGCTTCCGCTGGGGCATCGACAACGGCTACGGCGTCCTCGTCGAGATGGACGCCGACGGCTCCCACCGGCCCGAGGAGCTGCCCCGGCTGCTCACCGCGCTCAAGGGCGCGGACCTGGTGCTCGGCTCCCGCTGGGTGCCCGGCGGCCGGGTGGTGAACTGGCCCAAGTCCCGCGAGTTCATCTCCCGCGGCGGCAGCCTCTACTCGCGCGTGGCGCTCGACCTGCCGCTGCGCGACATCACGGGCGGCTACCGCGCCTTCCGCAAGGAGACCCTCGAAGGCCTCGGCCTGGACGACGTGGCCTCCCAGGGCTACTGCTTCCAGGTCGACCTGGCCCGCCGCGCCGTCAAGGCCGGCTACCACGTCGTCGAGGTCCCCATCACCTTCGTGGAGCGCGAACACGGCGACTCCAAGATGAGCCGCGACATCCTCGTCGAGGCCCTGTGGCGGGTCACCACGTGGGGCGTGGGGGAGCGGGTCGGCAAGCTCCGCGGCCGGGGCACCTCCGGGAGAAAGCCCTCACAGCCGTAGCCCGGCAACCCCACAGGCCTCGTTGATCGTCCCCTTATCCCGCACTGAGCCGGGCCCAGGCACACTGGACGTATGACGACTGGCGCATCCACCCCTTCCTCCGCCGCCCGACCTCCGCGTTCCCGGCTGCGTAGGTTCCTGCCGCTGGGCATCGTCGCGTGGCTGGTGCTGGAGATCTGGCTGCTGACCGTGGTGGCGGGTGCGTCGAGCGGTCTCACGGTCTTCCTGCTGCTGCTCGCCGGGTTCGTGCTCGGCGCGGTGGTGATCAAGCGGGCGGGCCGGCGGGCCTTCCAGAACCTGAGCCAGGCCGTGCAGCAGGGCACCGCCCCGGCCAGCGGTGGTGGCAGCGGCCTGATGATGCTGGGCGGCCTGCTGCTGATGATCCCGGGTCTGATCTCGGACGCGGCAGGGCTGCTCCTGCTGATCCCGCCGGTCCAGCAGGCGCTGGGGCGCTACGCGGAGCGCACCGTCGAGCGGAAGCTGCGCAAGGCCGCCCCGGGCACCCTGGGGGACGCCTTCCAGCAGGCCCGGATGCACCGCCCGGACGGCAAGGTCGTCCAGGGCGAGGTCATCGTCCGCGACGAGCCGGGCGGCGACGCCCCGCAGGGCCCGCGTCCGCCGCTCACCGGCTGACATCCGGGCAGGCAAAAGCGCGGGCGCCGTACAGGTTCGTACGGCGCCCGCGCTTACTTGCTTGTGCCACTTGCGTGTGCGGTAGAACCGCTCCGCACCTCCGGGACTAGGCCGACTTGCGGCTGTCCCTCGGGTGAACCGCGATATTCATCGCGCCGGAACGGAGAACGGCAAGACGCTCCTCGAGGACCTCTTCGAGTTCCTCGCGGGTGCGCCGCTCCATCAGCATGTCCCAGTGGGTACGCGCGGGCTTGGCCTTCTTTTCCTCAGGGCCGTCGCCGTCGACCAGGAGTGCCTGGGCCCCGCAGACCTTGCACTCCCACTCCGGCGGAATCTCCGCCTCGACCGAGAAGGGCATCTCAAAGCGATGTCCCTTCTCGCATGCGTACTCCACGGCCTGGCGTGGTGCCAGGTCGATACCGCGGTCCGTCTCGTAGCTGGTCACCACGAGGCGCGTGCCGCGAAGAGCTCGCTCACTCATGAATCGTGCCTCCCGGGCTTGTCGCCCACAGGACAGGTGTCGCTGTCGTCGTCATCCGGTCAACGTCCGGTCGGCGGTAAAGATTCCCGTACGGGGTCATGCGTCGCCGTCGTAGCCGCCCCTTGTTGTACCCACCAGCGCCCGGTTTGTCACATCTACTAGCAGATGTCACCTAGCGATTCGTCATCTTTGACGCGCAGTAACGGTACGCCAGGCAGGCCAAACGCGTACACTACCGCCCTTTCGCTTCCAGCGCTAAATCCTCTCGGGAAGAGGATTCCCCGCGTCGCCGATCGCCCGTGCCACCGGAACCCGTGCGAGCAGCACGAATCCCGCGATGAAGAAGGCCACCAGGGAGATGATCGCGTCCCGATAACTTCCGGTCAGCTGGTACGTCACCCCGAACAGAAGTGGGCCCAGCCAGCTCATGCCCCGATCGCTCATCTCGTACGCCGAGAAGTACTCGGCTTCCTTGCCGGGCGGCACCAGATGCGAGAACAGGGACCGGGACAGCGCCTGGCTGCCGCCCAGGACCAGGCCGATCCCGGCGGCCAGCACGAAGAACCAGACGGGCGCGCCGGCGGGCAGGAAGTACCCGGCGGCCAGCGTCGCCGTCCACGCCACCAGCGAGCCGAGAATCGTCCGCTTGGCCCCGTAGGTCCGGGCGAGTCGCCCCATCCCGAGCGCGCCCGCCACCGCCAGCACCTGGACCATCAGCACGGCCGTGATGAGCGTCGACTGGCTCAGGCCCAGCTCCTCGGAGCCGTAGACGGACGCCTGGGAGATCACGGTCTGGATGCCGTCGTTGTAGATCAGGTAGGCGAACAGGAAGGACAGGGTGAGCGGTTTGCCGCGCATGTCCCGGACGGTCGCCGCCAGCTGCCGCCAGCCCTGCGCCGTGGGCGCCTCGGAGGTCGTACGGCCGCGGTCGCGCAGTCGTTTCAGCGGTACGAGGGTGAAGGCGCCCCACCAGATACCGGCCGAGGCGAGACAGATGCGGACGGCCATCGACTCGGACAGGCCGAAGGAGTCGTGGGCGGTGAACAGGACCAGGTTGGCGACGAGGACCAGGGAGCCGGCCGCGTAGCCGAAGGCCCAGCCGCGGGAGGAGACCGCGTCGCGTTCCTCGGGCGGGGCGATCTGCGGGAGGTAGGAGTTGTACACGACCATCGAGACGGCCACGGAGGAGTTGGCGACGATCAGCAGGAAGCCGCCCAGGAGATAGCGGTCGCCGTCCAGGAAGAAGAGGCCCGTGGTGGCGGTCGCGCCCACATAGGCGGCCAGCGCCAGGATGGGCTTCTTGCGGCCCGTACGGTCCGCCGCCGCGCCCGCCAGGGGCATGACGAGGATCGACACGATCACGGACGCGGAGACGGTGTAGGCGAAGAAGGAGCCCGCGCGGACCGGTATCCCCAGGGGATGCACGAACCCGTCCGGGTCCGCCGCCGACTTCGCGACCGAGGTCAGATAGGGGCCCAGGAACACGGTGAGCACGCTTGTCGAGTAGACGGAGCAGGCCCAGTCGTAGAAGTACCAGCCGCGCTGTTCGCGCCGCCGCTCGGCGGCCTCGTCGGCCTCCGGTGACCGCAGGGTGTCGGTACCCACCCGTGCCCTCGCTTCCCCGTGAACGCGTCGCCCCGGGGGGGCTTAGGCCCAGACGCCCCGCTCCACCATGACCTCGCGCAGTGTGTCGATGTGATCGGTCATGATGCCATCGACTCCCAGGTCCAGGAGCCGGTGCATGCGATCGGCCTCGTTGATGGTCCACACGTGGACCTGCACCCCGCGCGCGTGGGCGGCGCTCACGAAGCGGCGGTCAACGACAGGGACGCCCGACTGCTCCTCGGGCACCTGTGCGGCGATCGCCGAGCGGCGTACCGGGAGGGGCGCGCCCCACGAGCGCAGCCGCAGATTCAGTACCCCGCGCGTGCCGAACGACGTGGCCAGGCGCGGCCCGGCCAGGTGCTGGGCGCGGACCACGCGCTTCTCGGAGAAGGAGCCGACACAGACGCGGTTCCAGGAGTCGGTGCGCTCCAGCAGGTCCAGGAGAGGGTGGAGCGCGGGCTCCGCCTTGATGTCGACGTTCCAGCGCACCTCGGGGAAGGTCTCCAGCAGCTCCTCGAAGAGGGGCACCGGTTCCTTGCCCGCCACGCGCGCGTGGCTCACGTCGGACCAGAACAGGTCCGCGATCCGGCCCGCGCCGTCGGTCACCCGGTCGAGGGTCTCGTCGTGGAAGGCGACGAGCTTCCCGTCCGCGGTGGCGTGCACGTCGGTCTCGATGTACCGGTAGCCCAGCTCGACCGCGCGCCGGAACTGGAACACGGTGTTCTCCAGGCCGTCCGCCGCGCCGCCCCGGTGGGCGAAGGGGATGGGGCCGGGATGGTCGAGGTACGGATGACGTATGAGCGTGGTCACCCGGGCAGTATCGCCCGTTCCGGTGACCCGGTGGCTACGACCGTGCTGCCGCCGGATGCCGAGGGGGCGGCGAAGACGCGAAGGAAGAGCTGGGCGAGCGGGCCGATCGCCAGGGCGTAGAGCAGGGTGCCGACGCCCACCGTGCCGCCGAGCGCGAAGCCGGTGGCCACGACGGCGACCTCGATACCCGTGCGGATCAGCCGGATGGAGCGGCCGGTGAGCTTGTGCAGTCCCGTCATCAGGCCGTCGCGCGGGCCCGGTCCGAAGCTCGCGGAGATGTAGAGGCCGGTGGCGACCCCGTTGAGCACGATGCCGGCGATCAGCAGCGGAATCCGTACGGCCAGGCCGTGCGCGTCCGGCACCAGCGCGAGGGTGCCGTCCATGGCCAGGCCGACCACGAACACGTTGGAGACGGTGCCGAGGCCGGGGCGCTGGCGCAGCGGGATCCACAGGAGCAGCACCGCCGCGCCCACGATGATCGAGACGACACCGATCGTCAGGCCGGTGAGTTCGGCGAGGCCCTGGTGCAGCACGTTCCAGGGCTCCAGGCCCAGGCCGGAGACCACGAGGAGCGCCGAGCTGGCGCCGTAGAGCGCGAGTCCGACGTAGAGCTGGACCAACCGTCGGGCGAGACGGTTCCGCGTGGACAAGGGGTGCCCCCTGGTGGTGGTAGTGGCCTGACGCATGACACTCTGTGGCTTGAGAACAACCGTCATCCATGGCCAATTCCGGGAAGGTGGACTGGTTTCCATGGCGCAGTGGACCTCGGCGATGGGCGCCGCGCAGCTGGCCCGGCTGCTCAACTCCCAGCAGGACCGGCCGGCCGGACCCGGCACCCGCCGGCCGCCCGCCTACCGGGCCCTCGCGGACGGCATCCGCCTGCTCGTGCTGGAGGGGCGCGTCCCGGTGGCCGCCCGGCTGCCCGCCGAGCGGGAGTTGGCGCTCGCCCTGTCCGTCAGCCGCACCACGGTCGCCGCGGCCTACGAGGCGCTGCGCGCCGAAGGATTCCTGGAGTCCCGGCGCGGGGCCGGCAGCTGGACCGCCGTACCGGCCGGAAACCCGCTTCCCGCGCGCGGGTTGGAGCCGTTGCCCCCGGAGGCCCTCGGTTCGGTGATCGACCTGGGCTGCGCCTCGCTGCCGGCGCCCGAGCCGTGGCTCACCCGGGCCGTCCAGGGCGCCCTGGAGGAGCTGCCGCCGTACGCCCACACGCACGGCGACTACCCGGCCGGGCTGCCCGCGCTGCGCGCGATGATCGCCGAGCGGTACACCCTGCGTGGGATCCCGACCATGCCCGAGCAGATCATGGTCACCACCGGTGCGATGGGCGCCATCGACGCCATCTGCCATCTCTTCGCGGGGCGTGGCGAGCGGGTCGCCGTCGAGTCGCCGTCCTACGCCAACATCCTCCAGCTGATGCGGGAGGCGGGCGCCCGGCTGGTGCCCGTGGCGATGGCCGAGGGGCTCACCGGCTGGGACATGGACCGCTGGCGGCAGGTGCTGCGGGACGCGGCGCCCCGGCTCGCGTACGTCGTCGCCGACTTCCACAACCCGACCGGTGCCCTCGCCGACGACGACCAGCGGCGGCAGCTCGTGGACGCGGCCCGCTCGGCAGGCACCGTGCTCGTCGCCGACGAGACGATGACCGAGCTGTGGCTGGACGACGACGTCGAAATGCCGCGCCCCGTCTGCGGGTTCGACCCGGCCGGCTCGACCGTCGTCACCGTCGGCTCCGCCAGCAAGGCCTTCTGGGCCGGCATGCGCATCGGCTGGGTGCGCGCGGCCCCGGATGTGATCCGCAGCCTGGTCTCGGCCCGCGCCTACGCCGACCTCGGCACCCCGGTGCTGGAACAGCTCGCCGTCAGCTGGCTGTTCAGCACGGGCGGTTGGGAACAGGCCGTCGACATCCGGCGGGGCCAGGCCCGGGAGAACCGGGACGCGCTGGTCGCGGCGGTACGGCGGGAGCTGCCCGGCTGGGAGTTCGAGGTGCCCAGGGGCGGACTCACGCTGTGGGTCCGCACGGGTGGGCTGTCGGGTTCCCGGCTCGCCGAGATGGGGGAGCGGGTGGGCGTACGCGTCCCGTCCGGGCCGCGCTTCGGCGTCGACGGGGCCTTCGAGGGGTATGTGCGGCTGCCGTTCACCGTGGGCGGCGCGGTGGCCGAGGAGGCGGCGGCACGGCTGGCCGCGGCGGCCCGGCTGGTGGAGAACGGGGTCGGCGGGGGCGGCAGCGAGTCGCCGCGGACGTTCGTGGCGTAGCCGGCGCGAGAGGTGTCCGGGGCCGGCGCGGGCGACCGCACCGGCCCCGAGCCGCTATGAGGTCTCCGCCACCGCGGCCTCCACCACCGCTTCCGTCGCCACCGTCTCCACCGCGTCCGCCGGTGTCGTACGCGGCGGGAGAAGGGCCAGCACCGCCTGGCGGTCCGCGTCGCTCGTCGCGTCGTCGTACGGGTCTGGGGTCGCCGGGACCTGGAGCCGGTGCACCGGGCCGCTGCCCAGGCGTGCGTAGCCGCGGCCGGGCGGCACCTGGGCGATCGGCGTGGTGGGCGGGGGAGCGCCGAGGACCGCCTCCAACTGGGCGGCGGTGGCGGGGCCGAGGACGACACGCGCGCGTGTGTGCTGTCGTACGGCGTCGCTCAGGGCGTCCGCGCTGTCGAACTGGTCGGCCACCACCACCGTCACATGGGCCGCGCGGCCGTGCCGCAGGGGTACCTGGAGCAGGGACTGCGGGTCCTGGCGGCCGTCGGCCGCGGCCAGGTGGGCGAAGGCGCTCGGGCGGTCCAGGATGATCCACAGGGGGCGCCTGGTGTCGTCCGGTGCCGGGTGGCCCGACTGGCGGGCGTGGTTGGCCGCGATCAGTCGGCGTTCCGTCTCCTGAGAGGCCCACTCCAGACTGGCCAGGGTGCCGGTGAGGCCGCACTCGACGGCGAGGACGCCGTCCCGGCCGGTGAGGCACGCGTACTCGCCGGTGCCGCCGCCCTCGACGATCAGGACGTCGCCGTACTGGAGGGCCTGGAGGGCGATGGAGCGCAGCAGGGTGGAGGTGCCGCTGCCGGGCTGGCCCATGACCAGCAGGTTCGGCTCGGTGGAGCGGATGCCGGTGCGCCAGACGACCGGAGGGACATCGCGCTGTTCCGTGCCGTGGGTCAGCGGGAGCGTGCGGTGGACGTGGGTCGGGTCGGTGAAGCCCAGGACGGTCTCGCCGGGGGCGGTGACGAAGCGCTGGGCGGCGATGTCGGTGGGGAGGGGGGCGAGGACGCCGACGGTGAGCTGGTTGCCCTCCTCGTCCCATTCGAAGCGGTACTCACGGCCGCGTCCGGACTTCGCGGTGAGCAGCTGCTCGATCCGCGCGCGGGAGTCGGCCTCGCCGTCGGTGAAGTAGGCCGGGTAGCGGACGGCCAGGTGGGTGATGCGGCCCGCCCCGTCGAACTCGTGGGCGGGGAAGGCCTTCTCCCAGTCTCCGCCGTGGGCGAACAGGGGCGCCGGGTCCTCGGCGATGGAGAAGTAGGGCACCAGCGCCTCGTAGAGGGACTGCAGACGCTTGGTCTGGGACTCGTCGGGCCCTTCGGGCGCCGGCGGGGTGCGGTCGCGGCCGTGCCATGCTGCCGCCGCCATCAGGACGATGACGGCGAGCAGCGGGCCGTACGGCACCAGTGCCACCACCAGGACCACCGAGGCCACCAGGAACAGCAGTGGTCCGCGTTTGTCCTTGGGGGTGTCGGCCCATCTGCGCCGCCCGGCGGATGCCAGCCGGCGCAGACCGCGAGTGATCGTGATCAGCGGATGGAGGACGTCGGTGGCGCTGTCGGCCGCCGTCCGGGCCAGCTCCCGGCTGCGGGCGATCTGTGCGCTGCCGTTGCTCAGGATGCGGGGGAGGGGGCGCCGGGCCACTGCTGTCTCCTGGAGGTGCGTACGGGTGGTTGCGTCAGAACTTGATGCCACCGAGGAGGCTCGCCAGGCTCTCCCCGCCGGCCTTGATGCTCGGCGCGATGGCCGTGCTGGCCATGTAGAAGCCGAAGAGTGCGGCCACCAGGGCGTGCGAGGCCTTGAGTCCGTCCTTCTTGAAGAAGAGGAAGACGATGATGCCGAGAAGGACGACGCCTGACATGGACAGGATCATTTGAGCTCTCCTGGTTCGTGGGGACAGTCACCATGAGTTCTTCCAGGATCACAGGATGTATCCATACGATAAAAGGTGCAAGTGGGTGAAATTCGGCTGATTTCCCTCTGATGGCGGAGCGCATTCGGGCCGTCTGAGCAGGGGTTTCACCTGTGTCGGGCCCTGCGGTGATCTTTGCCTCGGAGAGGGCCGGTCATGTGTCGGCGGAGCCAGTACGCTGGCGATTCACCCGTACTAGTGAGAGGCGGTCAGGCCGATGAGTGAAGCCCCCGACCCCGAGGTCGTGGAGCTCGCGACCAAGATCTTCGATCTGGCCCGCCAGGGCGGGACCGAGGCGCTGGTGGCGTATGTGGACGCGGGTGTTCCGGCCAATCTCACCAATGACCGCGGTGACTCCCTGGTGATGCTCGCCGCGTACCACGGGCACGCCGACGCCGTACGGGCCCTGCTGGCGCGGGGGGCCGAGGCGGACCGGATCAACGACCGGGGGCAGACCCCGCTCGCCGGAGCCGTCTTCAAGGGCGAGCAGGAAGTGATCGAAGTCCTGCTGGAGGCCGGTGCCGATCCGGCCGCGGGCACGCCGTCGGCACTCGACACGGCCCGGATGTTCGCCAAGACCGAGCTGCTGGAGCTGTTCGGCGCGCACTGAAATGTGGTCCGTCATTCACTGGGGCGGGCCTTGTGACCAGGTACGACAAGGAAAACGGGGGAAAACGGGGGAAGGCAGCACGTGGCCGCCCGAAATTTCGGTCGCGGCAGCGAGAACTGCCGGGTCATCATGACGTCGTGAATCACGGACGCGATGGCCGGGCAGGTGTTGCCGCACCGCGCGGGCCGTGAGGGTCCGCTTGGGCCACCGACGAGAGGCAGAGGAAAATGGTCTACAGCAAGCAGGAAACGGCGGGCGCCCCGACGTGTTGTCACGCGGCCAGGTAGTGCACGTCCCCCGGTTGCGTCGACGCTTGATGTGAGGCTGTTTCCCATGTTCGATCCGGTCATAGCGCCCAGCGGTACGCTGCTCGGCCTGCTTCAGCGGGGCCGCGGCGACGGCACACTGCACGCGCTCACCGCACCCCGTGCCGAGGCACTGGCTGCGCTGAACCACTGCGTTCTGCGCGACCCCCGCCACGACTGGCAGGTGGAGAACCGCTCCCTGTACTACGCCCGTCTGTACCTCGATCTGAACGGCGATCTGGACGCCGTCGAGGCCCACCTCTTCGACACCGAGGACGTCCTCGACACCGAGGAGTCCCGCACGGGACTCGCCCTCGCCGTCCTCGGGCACCTCGCCTCCTACGGCAGGCGGGACGCACTCGTACTGCTGCGCCGGTACGCGGCCTCCGGGACCAATTGGGCCTGGGCGCTCGACGAACTCGCGCTCAGGGACGACGACGCGGGCCTGCGCGCCCTCGCCGCCCCCGTGCTGGCGCGTTTCCCGGCCGATCCCGAGGGCGAGGCCGAACTGGCCACCGTCGTGCGCGACGCCTTCGAACCCCGGCCCTGGCGGCTGTGGGCCGAGGACTCACGGGAATCGATCGCCACGCGCGTGCGTGCCGCTCAGGAAGCCGGCTGCTTCGACCGCTGGCAACGCCAGATGCGACCAACCGGGCCCCGTCCGGGGTGGAGCGTGCAAGCGGTGTTCGAATGGGCCCAACAGGGCATCGAACGCGGCTCGGCGCTGCACGTCCCCGCCGCCCGCTGCCTCAGCGCGGTGGCAGGCCCCGAGGACCGGCCCGAGATCGTCGAGGCGGCCAAGGACGGCAGCGAGGGAGCCCGCTGCACCGCCCTCCGGTATCTCGCCGACAGCAACGACCCCGAGGCCCTCCAGCTCATCGAGCGCGCCGTGGCCACCGGCACGGCACCCGTCGTGGAGGCTGCCGTCGACGCCTTCGAACGGATGCGCTCCGTCGCCGCCGTCGACCGGGCCCGCGGCTGGGCCCGACGGCCCGACCCGCTCGGCGCCGCCGCCGGCCGGATGCTCGCCTGCCGGGGCGGAGCCCAGGACAGCGACCTCGTCCTCGGCGCCCTCAGGGAGGCCGTCATGGGCGAAGGACCCGACGCCCCCACCCTGTGGACCCTCGTCGACGGCGCAGGCCGCCTCGGCATCGCCTGTGCCGCACCCGTCCTGCGCCATGTCTACCGGGAAACCGCCTCGTCCCATCTGCGTGGCCGGGCCGCCCGGGCCCTGGCCGCCACCGACCCCTCCTTCCCGACCGGCTTCGCCGTCGAGTGCCTCTGGGACTGCGAGGAGACCACCCGGGAGATCGCCGCCCGGCACGCCGAGACCGGTGACGCCCGGGTCGTGGAACAGCTCCGCAGGCTCGCCGCCGACCCGGCCGAGGAAGCGGAGGTCCAGACAGCGGTTCGGAGCCGGATCGGGCCCGACGCCCCCGCAGTGTGAACACGGGGTGACTCGCGGGTCAGACGGGCATGGACGCCGTCTGACCTGCTCGGGTGTGCAGCGCAACGCTCATGGGACGTTCACCGTTCGCATAGATCCACGTTGACGCGGGCACGTCCAGCGCGGCGACAACACGGGTATGCGTGTCGTCATCGTGACCGAATCCTTTCCCCCCGATGTGAACGGCGTGGCCCACTGCGCGCTCCAGACCGCCCGGCACCTCGTGGATCGCGGTCATCATCCGCTCGTCGTCGCGCCGGCCACCGCGGCCGGTTCCGGGCCCGACGCCCAGTCGCCGTGCCCAGTCATCCGCATCCCCTCCCTACCGCTCCCGGGCTACCCCCAGGTCCGCGTCGCCCTCCCCAGCCGACGCGTCGCCGCGGCCATCACCGAACACCGCGCCGACATCGTGCACCTGGCCAGCCCCTTCATCCTCGGCGTCCGCGGCATGGCCGCCGCCGCCCGGCTCGGCATCCCCGCCGTGGCCGTCTACCAGACCGACCTGGCCGGATACGCCCGCACGTACGTCGGTGCCGGCGAGTCCACCGCCTGGCGGCGCATACGGTCCGTCCACGCCGCCGCCGACCGCACCCTCGCGCCCTCCAGCGCGGCCCTCGGCGACCTGGAGGCACACGGCGTGCCCCGGGTCAGGCTCTGGCCGCGCGGGGTCGACACCGAGCGCTTCCGCCCCGAGTACCGCGACGAGGCACTGCGGCGCGAAATTGCCCCGAACGGCGAACTGATCGTCGGCTACGTCGGCCGGCTCGCCCCCGAGAAGCAGATCGAACTCCTCGCCGGAGTCTGCGGCCTTGAGGGCGTCAAGGTCGTGGTCGTCGGCGACGGACCCAGCCAGCCGCACCTCACCGAGGCGCTGCCGGGCGCGGTCTTCCTCGGACGCCGTACGGGCGACGAGCTCGCCCGTATCTTCGCCTCGTTGGACATATTCGTGCACACCGGACCTTTTGAGACCTTCTGTCAGACCGTCCAGGAAGCCATGGCCAGCGGCGTCCCCGTCGTCGCGCCCGCCGCCGGCGGTCCGCTCGACCTGGTCGCCCACGGGCGCACCGGGTTCCTCTTCCCGCCGCGCGACGAGACCGCCGTGACGAACGCCGTACGGACCCTGGCCGCCGATCCCGCGCTGCGCGCCGAGTACGGCACCGCCGCGCGGGCCATGGTCGAGGGCCGCACCTGGGCGGCCGTCGGCGACCAGCTGATCGCGCACTACGGCGACGTCCTCGCCGCCCGCAAGGTGGTGGTGGCGGCGTGAACACCGCTGCGCTGCGGATCGTCAGGCTCGCCAACTTCGTGGCCCCCTCCTCAGGGGGGCTGCGCACCGCCCTGCGCGAGCTGGGCAAGGGCTTCAAGGAGGCCGGGCACCACCCGGTCCTCATCGTGCCCGGCGAGCGCCATACCGACTGCGAGACCGAGCAGGGCCGGATCATCACCCTGCCCGGGCCGCTGCTGCCCGGCACCGGCGGCTACCGCGTCCTCGCCGACAAGCGGCGCGTGGCCAACCTCCTGGAACAACTCGCCCCCGACCGCCTGGAGGTCTCCGACCGCACGACCCTGCGCTGGACCGGCAAATGGGCCAGGCGGGCCCGCATCCCCGCCGTGATGGTGTCCCACGAGACCGCCGACGGCGTCCTGCGCACCTGGGGCCTGTCGGAGAACATGTCCCGGCGCACCGCCGACGCCCTCAACGTCCGTACGGCGCACACCTACGCGCGCGTGGTGTGCACCACCGAGTTCGCCGAGCGGGAGTTCGTCCGCATCGGCGCCCGCAACGTCGTACGGGCCCCGCTGGGCGTCGACCTGGTGGGACGGACCCCGGCGCTGCGGGACCCGGTGGTGCGCGCGCAGTACGCGCGCGTGGACCAGGTTCTCCTGGTGACCTGCACCAGGCTGTCCGTGGAGAAGAAGCCCGGCACGGCGCTCGACGCCCTGGAGGCGCTGGTACGGCGCGGGCGGCGGGCGGCCCTCGTGGTCGCCGGGGACGGACCGCTGCGGGCCCGGCTCGAACAGCGGGCGCGGGAACGCGGGTTGCCGGTCACCTTCCTCGGGCACGTCTCCGACCGGCGGCTGCTCGGCGCGCTCCAGGCGTCCGCCGACGTGTGCCTGGCACCCGGGCCGGCCGAGACCTTCGGGCTCGCCGCCCTGGAGGCGATGGCCTGCGGCACGCCCGTGGTGGCCAGCGCCTCGTCCGCGCTCCCCGAGGTCATCGGTTCCGCCGGGGCCACGGCCGCGGACAACGGGCGGGCCTTCGCGGACGCCGTGGACATGCTGCTGGAGCGCTCCGAGCCGGAGCGGCGGGAGATCGCACGCGCGCGTGCGGAGTGCTTCGGCTGGGACACGGCGGTCGACGCGTTCCTCGCCGCGCACGACGCGGATGTCCCGGTACGGCGCTTCGTGCCCGGAGGCGTGGCATGAGAACGGTCCGTTTCGTCGCCCTCGGTGACTCGCTCACCGAGGGCGTGGGCGATCCCGTCGGCGAGGCATGGCGCGGTTGGGCCGCCCTGCTCGCCGACGGGCTGGCCGGGCAGCCCGAAGACACCGTGGAGTTCACGAACCTCGCGGTCAGCGGGGCACAGTCGCGGGACGTGCTGGAACGGCAGACCCCGGCCGGGCTCGCCCTGAACCCGGACGTCGTCTCCGTCGTCATAGGCGTCAACGACACCCTGCGCTGCACCTTCGACATCCAGGCCCTGGCCGCCCGGCTCGACGAGGTCTACGCGGCCTTCACGGCACAGGGCGCGGTCCTCCTGACGGCCTGTCTGCCCGACCCGGGCGCCATGCTCGGCCTTCCGGGCGCACTGGCCCGCCCGCTCGCCCGGCGCCAGCGAGCGGTGAACACGGTGGTGCACGCGCTCTCCGAGCGCTACGGCGCCGTGCATCTGCATGCCGCGGAGGGCGAGTGGATCATGGACCGCGCGATCTGGAGCGCGGACCGGCTGCACCCCGGAGAGCGGGGTCACCGCCAACTGGCCCTGCGGTTCCACGCGTTGCTCGCCGAGGAGGGTGTGGCCACGGGGGCCGCGCCCTCGCCCGAGCCCGAGTTCCCCGCCCCCACCAAGTCGGCCAGCCTGTGGTGGCTGGCGACCGCGGGCACCGGCTGGGTGGCCCGCCGCTGCACCGACCTGCTGCCGCAGCTCCTCAGGCTGGCCGCCGACGAGATGCGCCACCGCGCGCGGGGCACCAGCGCCCGGCTCGACCTGAGCGCGTCCCACGCGGTGTCGGCGGCGCTGGCCGCCCTCTCGGTGGGGGAGAAGCAGCCCGACGTCGCATAGGGCGCACAGGGGGCCTCAGCGGCGTCGTACGGCCACGAAACGGACCGGGGTTCCGGGCACCGCCTGCGCGGCGGCCGGGAGGTCCGTCGGGCGGACGACCGCGATCACCGGGTAGCCGCCGGTGGTGGGATGGTCGGCGAGGAAGACCACGGGGCGGCCGTCCGGGGGGACCTGGACGGCGCCCAGGACCATGCCCTCGCTGGGGAGTTCACCGGTCAGGGCACGCTCCAGGGTGGGGCCCTCGGTGCGCAGCCCGATGCGGTTGCTCGCCGACGACACCTGGTACACGCGTGACGTGAACGTCCGTACGGCCTCCGGCGTGAACCAGTCGTCGCGGGGGCCGAGCGTCACCCGGAGGACGAGTTCGACCGGGGGGCGCGGCTGCGGGGCGAAGTCCACGCGCGCGTGGAGGCCGGTCGGGGAACCCAGCGGCAGTATGGCGCCGTTCGTGAGCGGCGCCGGACCGAGCCCGGACAGCAGGTCCGTCGAACGGCTGCCGAGCACCGGCTCCACGGCGACACCGCCGGCGAAGGCGACGTAGGCGCGTACTCCGGAGAAGGCCGTTCCGATGTCCAGGAGGGCCCCGGCGGGCACGTGCACGGGTGCTCCCCAGGCCACGGGCCGTCCGTCGACCGTGACCGGGCAGGGCGCGCCGCCGACCGCCACGAGAATCGTTGAACGAGGCCGTACGGCACAGCCGTTGAGGGTCGTCTCCAGGACGGCCGCCTCGGGCGGATTGCCGACCAGCCGGTTGACGAGCGCCGCCGCGGGCCCGTCGAGCGCCCCGGAACGCGGCACCCCCAGGTGTGCGTGTCCGGGCCGCCCCAGGTCCTGCACGGTGGTCAGGGCCCCGGCCCGGACGACGGCGAGTGCGCGGTCCGTCATACGTCCGCCACCGGGACGAAGCGCACGCGCGTGCCCGGCGACAGCAGCGCGGCAGGCACACGCGTGTGGTCCCACAGGACCGCGTCCGTCGTACCGATCAGCTGCCAACCGCCGGGCGAGGCACGGGGATACACGCCGGTGTACGGGCCCGCCAGGCCCACGGCACCGGCGTGCACAGCCGTGCGCGGGGTGGCCCGGCGCGGGACGTCGTAGCGGGCCGGGAGGCCGGTGAGGTAGCCGAAGCCGGGGGCGAATCCGCAGAACGCGACGCGGAACTCGGTGGCCGCGTGGATACGGCCCACCTCCTCCTCGGGGACCCCCCACAGGGCGGCGACGTCGGCGAGGTCCGGGCCGTCGTAGCGCACCGGCAGGTCGATCACCTCGCCCGCGCGCGGGGGCGCGGGGGGTACGTCGGAGGCGGTCAGTTCGGAGGCCAGCCGGGCCGGGTCGGCGAGGCCGTCGAGGAGGACCGTGCGGGCGGCGGGGACGATCTCGCGGACGGTGAGGAGGCCCTCCGCGCGGCGGCGCAGCAGCTCCGCGTGGACGGCCTCGGCCTCCTCCCCGGAGGCGACCTCGACGAGCAGTGCGTCGTCCCCGACACGCAGCGTCCTCACGCGAAGGCCTCCACCGGGACACCCGACTCCAGGAGCCGTGCGCGCACCCTGCGGGCCAGTTCGACCGCGCCGGGCGTGTCCCCGTGCAGGCACAGGGAGCGGGCCCGCACCTCGATACGCGCCCCGGAGAGCGTTTCGACCGTCCCGGAGCGGGCCAGGCTCAGCGAGCGCTCCACGACGGCCTCGGGGTCGGTGACCACCGCGCCGTCCCGGCCGCGCGGCACGAGCGTGCCCTCGTCGGTGTAGGCACGGTCCGCGAACGCCTCCGGGACGGCCTGCAGGCCCGCCTTGGCGGCCAGGTCGAGGACGACCGAGCCGGGCAGCCCGAGCACGGGCAGTGAGTCGCCGGCCAGGAGCACACCCTCGATCACCGCGGCGGCCTGCTCCGGGTCGTGCACGACCCGGTTGTAGAGCGCGCCGTGCGGCTTGACGTAGGACACGCGCGTGCCCGCCGCCCGGGCGAACACCTCCAAGGCGCCGATCTGGTACGCCACTTCGGCCGCCAGCTCGGCGGACGGCACGTCCATCGCGCGCCGCCCGAAGCCCGCCAGATCCCGGTAGGACACCTGGGCGCCGACCCGCACCCCGCGCTCGGCCGCCAGCTCGCACACCCGCCGCATGGTGACCGGGTCCCCGGCGTGGAAACCGCAGGCCACGTTGGCGCTGGTGACGACGGACAGCAGCTGTTCGTCGTCGGTGAGATGCCAGCGGCCGAAGCCCTCACCGAGGTCGGCGTTCAGATCGATCATCATCTCTCCTGGTCAGGCGACGCGGTACTGCTCGTCGCGGGCGTCGGTGACGAACATCTGGCCCGGCGCGTGGGTGATGGCGAACGGCGGGCGGGACGCCATCACCGCGGCCTGCGGGGTCACTCCGCAGGCCCAGAACACCGGGATGTCGTCCGGCGCGGCGTCCACCGGATCACCGAAGTCCGGGCGGCCGAGGTCGTCGATGCCGAGTCCCGAGGGATCGCCGCAGTGTACGGGGCTGCCGTGCACCGCCGGGAGCAGCGCGGTCACCCGGATCGCCGTCGCCAGGTGCTCCGGGGGCACCGGGCGCATCGACACGACCATCGGGCCGTGCAGCCGCCCGGCGGGGCGGCACGGGCGGCTCGTGACGTACATCGGGACGTTGCGGCCCTGCTCGATGTGCCGGACCGGGACGCCCGCCTCGCTGAGCGACCACTCGAAGGTGAAGCTGCACCCGATCAGGAACGACACCAGATCGTCGCGCCAGTACGCCCGCACGTCCGTCGGCTCGTCCGTCAACTCGCCGTCCCGCCACACCCGGTAGCGCGGCAGATCGGTGCGCAGGTCCGCGCCGTCGGCCAGAACGGTCTCCCAGGAGCCGGCGTCCGTCACGTCGAGCACCGGACACGGCTTCGGGTTGCGCTGGCAGAACAGCAGCATGTCGTACGCCCAGTCGGCGGGCACCGAGATCAGGTTGGCCTGGGTGTGGCCCGCCGCGATCCCGGCCGTGGGGCCCGTCAGCCCGGCCCGGAAGCGTGCCCGGGCGGTACGCGGGCTCCACGCGTGCGCGTGCTCGTCGACGAGGGTCGGGGGACGGTCCTCCGTACGGTTCACGCCAGTTCCTTTCCGCGGGTCTCCGGCAGTCCCAGGAGCGCCAGCGCCGCGATGCCGTAACCGATGGCCCCGAAGACGAGCGCTCCGCCCACACCCCAACTGTCGGCCAGGAAGCCCACCAGCGTCGGGAAGACGGCGCCGACCGCGCGGCCGGTGTTGTACGTGAAGCCCTGTCCCGTGCCGCGCAGCGCGGTCGGGTACAGCTCGCTGAGGTACGAGCCGAAGCCGCTGAAGATCGCCGACATGCAGAACCCGAGCGGGAAACCGAGCACCAGGAGAAGGGTGTTCGCGCCGTTGGGGATGTGCGTGTACACCAGGATGCAGATCGCCGAGAGCAGGGCGAAGAGCCAAATGTTGCGCTTGCGGCCGAGCACGTCGGTGAGATAGCCGCCGGTCAGGTAGCCCAGGAAGGCGCCGGAGATCAGGAAGGTCAGATAGCCGCCGGTGCCGACGACGGACAGGCCGCGCTCCGTCTTGAGGTACGTCGGCACCCAGGTGGCCAGGGTGTAGTAGCCGCCCTGGACACCCGTGGAGAGCAGGCCCGCGAACACCGTCGTGCGCAGCAGGCCCGGCGCCTCGGCCGTGCCCGGCTTGAAGATCGCCGCGAACGAGCCCTTCTGGGCGTTCTGTTCGCGCACGGCCGTCGCCTCCGGGGCGTCGTGCACCCGGCGCCGCATCCAGAGCACCAGCAGCGCGGGCAGCGCGCCGGTCCAGAACATCACCCGCCAGGCCAGGTCGTCGCCGAGGAACGAGAAGACCAGCGTGTAGACGACCGCGGCCAGCGCCCAGCCCACCGCCCAGGAGCTCTGGACCGCGCCGAGCGTACGGCCGCGGTGCTTGGCGCTCGCGTACTCGGCGACCAGGATCGCGCCGACCGCCCACTCGCCGCCGAAACCGAGACCCTGGAGGGCGCGGAACACCAGCAGGGTCTCGTAGTTGGGCGCGAAGCCGCAGGCCACCGTGAAGACGGCGTAGGTGATCACCGTGATCATCAGGGCCTTGACGCGGCCCACCCGGTCGGCGAAGACACCCGCCAGGGCGCCCCCGACCGCGGAGACGACCAGCGTGACCGTGGTGAACAGGCCCGTCTGGCCGCTGTCCAGGCCGAAGTACGCGGCCAGCGCGACCATGCTCAGCGGCAGGGTGAAGTAGTCGTAGGAGTCCAGCGCGTAGCCGCCGAAAGCGCCGGCGAAGGCCCGGCGGCCGTTCGGACCGAGCGCTCGGAACCAGGCCAACGCGCCGTCGTCGGCGGTCAGTTCGTCCGTGTCGGGCTGCGTTCCGGTGTTCAGGGCCTGGGGTGGAGGGGTCGTGCTCATGTGCACCTCGCAGAAGGAGGACGGAGGGTGCTGGGACTGAGCCGGGCCGTGCGGAAGCCGTCGGCGCCGGGGTGAGCGGGTGGCGCCATGTGAAGCAAAGTAGAGGATCGTTGAACGATCCTTCAAGAGGCATGTTGTTTCGTTCTTGTATCTGCGGTTGAATTCCGGGCATGGCAGAGCAGATGGCGGGACTGGCCGACGACCGCGCCCTCCTGGGCCGTACGAGCACCGCGGAACGCGTCTCGGACATCCTCAGGAGCCGTATCGCGGAGGGCTATTTCCCGCCGGGGGCCCGGCTCTCGGAGGACAGCATCGGCGGGGCGCTCGGTGTGTCGCGCAACACACTCCGCGAGGCGTTCCGGCTGCTCACCCATGAGCGGCTGCTCGTCCACGAGTTGAACCGGGGCGTCTTCGTCCGGGTCCTGAGCGTCGAGGACGTCCAGGACATCTACCGCACCCGCCGCCTCGTCGAGTGCGCCGTCGTCCGCGGCCTCGGCGAGCCGCCGTACACCCTCGAAGAACTCGCCGCGGCCGTGACCGAGGGGCAGTTGGCGTCCGTCGAGGATGACTGGAAAGGAGTGGGTACGGCCAATATCCACTTCCACCGGGAACTGGTCTCCCTCGCCGGCAGCGCCCGCACCGACGAGCTGATGCGCAGCGTCTTCGCCGAACTCCGGCTCGCCTTCCACCTCGTGGACGACCCCAGGGCGCTCCACGAGCCCTACCTCCAGCGCAACCGCCTGATCCTCCAGGCGCTCCAGGCGGGCGACGCCGCCGAGGCCGAGAGACTGCTCGCGGTCTACCTCGACGACTCGCTCGAACGGGTCGTCGACGCCTACCGGCAGCGGGTCGGCGAGGACGGCACGGCCCTCGGCTGACGAGGGGGGCGTGGTGAGGGCGCGCGGCTCGAACGAGACGGCGCGGCGTCCGACGGACCTCGGCGCGGCGCCCGGCGGACCCAGCACACGGCTGTGGCGGTAGTCGCTTCTGCGTCGTTTGGGTCGTTGTCAGACCGAGGATCTAGTCTGTGCAGCGTGACTTCGCCTGCATCGACGGACAGTGTTCCGCCCCAGTTCAGCGCGGGGCCGCGCCCCGCACCGGGCCCGGCCGCCGACGAGGGACTGGCGCGGCGACTGCGCGCGCTCGCCTGCACCGCGCCACTGCACGACCTCGACGTGCGCAAGGCCAACCTCGCGGGCGAGTACTCGGTGTACGGCATGGCGGAGGTGGCCCTCGCCGCCATCGACCTGGTCACCCTGAACATGGACTTCGACACGGGCGCGGACCACGACCAGATAGTGGCCAGGCTCATCCCGCGCATCGCCGCCCAGGCCCCGCAGCGCCCCGTCGCCGAGCACGAGCGCGTGGCCCGCTGGGTCCTGGAGAACCTGATCAACGTCGGCAGCGTCGACCGCGGCTTCCGCACGGTCTACGGCACGTTCGCCCAGGACGGCACCTATGTGCGCCGCGACTACGACTTCAAGCTGATCGAAGAGGTCCCCGGCTACGGCGGCAGCGTCTACCTCCGCACGACCGACGAGGCCGTCAACGTCCTCGTGGGCGCCCTCGACACCGACGTCACCAGCGCGCAGATCGCCGCCGAGGTCAAGCTGGAGGTGCTCATCAGCCGCGGCCGGCTCGCCGACGCCCAGCTCGCCGCCGAGCAGGCCCGCTACCGGACCGTGCAGTACTCCGAGACCCTCCGCCGCGCCCTGGACGCCACCCGGCGCAACGTCCGCGCGGTGGACTGGCTCAACGCCGTGCCCGACATGATCGCCGAGGCCCTCGACCACGTGGCCGACCGCTACCGCCACGAGAACGCGATCCTCACCAACATCCGCAAGGCCCGCGACGAGTCCGAGGACCCCGAACAGAAGCGCCGCGCCGCCGAGTTGGTCGACATCGTCAAGGACTGCATCCGACGCCACACACAGCTCCAGTCGCGCCTCCTGGAGGCCGGACCGCTGTTCCGCGCGGAGCAGGACCGGCAGGCCTTCGCCACGCCCATGACGACCTCGGGGATAGACCTCTACGGGCATCTCGTCTCGCCCGTGCTCCCGCTGCCCCTGGAACAGGCGATCCGGGTCACGGACGCGTTCTTCGCGCGCGGGACGGGGCTGCGTACGCCGGTGTCCGTCCGGGTGGGCGACCTCGTCGAGATACTGCTGACGCCGCCTCAGGAGCGGGAGCACCTCGGTGCTGAGATGCCGGAGCCGGATCTCATCGCCACGCCGGACGACAGCCGCTTCAGCGAGGAGCAGTTGGCGGCGGCTATGGAGTTGCTCGATCTGCCGGCGGACGCGCCTCGGAGGTTGTCGGGGCTGCTTGCGGACGCTCGGCGGCAGGATCCCGAACTGCCGTATCTGGTCGCCCTGTTGGCTGTGCACGCGGCCAGTCCGCCGGTCGGCACGGCGTACCGGCAGGGGGAGCCGAAGCTGCTGTTCGCCGTGGACGACGGGGTTGAGCTGGACGATCCCGAGTTCGGTGGGGCCGATCTCATCGTGGGGATGGCCTTGTTGGACACGGTGGGGATGGCTGCGGGGCGGAGTGAGGCGGCGTAAGGCATGAACGACCGAGGAATGAACCACCGTTACGTGAACGACCGTCACATGAACCACCTCAGCAAGGAGCCCCAACCGTGAGCGAGCACGTCGAATGGAGTGAGCCGGCGGTCGCAGCCCCGGCAGTGACCGCTGTCATCACGCCCGCCGACGCCGCCGACGCGGCGCGGCTCGTCGCGTTCGGGCTGCAGCCCAAACTGCAGCCCGCGCGGGACCAGGAGTACGCCGAGCTGCTGCGCCGGTACCGGGAGGACCCGCCGTTCGCGCGGCTCGCCGACGCCGTGGCCGCCGGACTCGGGCTGGTCGTCCTGGAGGTGTCCCCGCGCGCGGGGATGGCCGTGACCGCCGCCGAGGACTCCGTGTTCGCCGTCCGCATGGGCGACTACGCGCGCCGCACCGCCGCCGACTCCGGGGACCGCTTCCTGCACGGGCTCGCGCATCTCTCCGTCGCCGCGATGGCGTTCCCGCGCCCCGAGGATCTCGCCGACGACGGCTACATCGGGCGCGTCACGGTCAACGGGGTCGACGCCTTCGTACGGCAGGCCTGCCGGCGCCTGGAGGAGCGGGCCGACGAGCAGGGCATGAACACCGACCCGGCCACCGACGCGCCCGGCCTGGAGGCCGCCTGGCGGATCTGGGTCAGACGCAGCTCGACCGGTGCCACCAAGGACGCCCGCAGACTCGCCGGTTCGACCACCGGCATCGTCGGCAAGGCCGCCGCGTTCCTCACCGACTCCGGCTTCCTCCAGCGCACGGGCGACGACAACGGCGGCACGTACCGCACGACCGCCCGCTACCAGCTCCAGGTGCGTGACATGGCCGGCAGCGCCGCCATGGCCGAGCTGCTGGAGCTGGGCGTCGTCCCGGTCACCGACGGCACCGCGAGCCTGCTGCCCGCCGAGGACACCGAGGACCTGGAACTGGTGGCCGACGCCGGGCTGCCGTTCCACTCCTGACCCCCCAGCCCCACCAGAAGACCTACGAACCCCCCACACCTGCCGAAGACTTACGACGAGAGTCCGCCATGTACGAACTGTCCCGGGTCCGCCTCTACTCCATCGGTCCCGCCGGTGCGCGCTACGCCGACACCGTGCTTGACCTGCGAGGCGTGGGCAAGCCCGTGCCCGATCCCGCGCCCACCCAGGCGGAGTTCTTCGAGGACGAGCCCGTCGGTCCGCCGCGCCGCCCCGCGCCCGCCGGTGTGCTCTTCCTGGAGAACGGCGGCGGCAAGTCCGTCCTGCTCAAGCTGATCTTCTCGGTGATGCTGCCGGGCCACCGCAACACACTCGGCGGCGCCAGCTCCGGTGTGCTGCGCAAGTTCCTCCTCGCGGACGACTGCGGCCATGTCGCCCTGGAGTGGCAGCACACACTGACCGGCGAGTGCGTGGTGGTCGGCAAGGTCAGCGAGTGGCGGGGGCGTCAAGTCTCCAACGACCCGCGGAAGTTCGCCGAGGCCTGGTACTCTTTCCGGCCCGGTCCCGGACTCAGCCTGGACAACCTCCCCGTCGCCGAGGCCACTTCCGTACGGCCGCCCGTCGAGGGCGCGTCCGGCGCGCAGGGCCGTCGACGCACCATGAAGGGGTTCCGGGACGCCATCACCGAGTCGGGCAAGGCATATCCCCACCTCGAAGTGCACTGGGAGGAGATCCACGACCGGTGGATCGAGCACCTGGGCGACCTGGGCCTCGACCCCGAACTCTTCCGCTACCAGCGGGAGATGAACGCCGACGAGGGCGAGGCCGCCGGCCTCTTCGCGGTCAAGAAGGACTCCGACTTCACCGACCTGCTGCTGCGTGCGGTCACCGACACCCGGGACACCGACGGGCTCGCCGACCTGGTCGGCGGCTTCGGCAACAAGCTGGGGCGACGCGCCGAACTGATCGCCGAACGGGACTTCACGGCAGGGTCCGTGGACCTGCTCGGCCGGATCGTCGAGGCCGCCGAGGGACGGGCACGCGCGCGTGACATCCACGCCGGCGCCGAGCGCCGTACCCGCACCCTGGCACGGCGGTTGTCCGCGCGGGGCGCGCAGGAGCGGGTGCGGGCCGCCGACCTCGCCCAGCGCGTCACCGCCGCCGCGTACTCCGTCACGCACTCCGAGGGGGCGCGCGAGCGCAGCGCGCTGGTCGCCGCCGAACTGGCCTACCGGCACGCCTCGTTGGCGCTCGCCACCACGGAGAAGTCCGCCGCCGCGCAGAAGCGCGAACTCGCCGACGCGCGCACGCTGCACTCCGCCTGGCAGGCCGCCGAGGCCGTACTGCGCCACCGCGCGGCCGCCGACCGCTCCGCGCGCGTGGCCGTCGCCATCCGTGAGGCAGAGCGGGACGCCGCACCGGCGCTCGCCGCCCGCGCCAAGGCCGCCGTCGATCTGGTACGAGCCCTGCACGAGGCCGCGGAGAGCGCCGAGAACCTCGCCAACGAGGGCGAGGAGCGCTCCGCCGCGCTCCAGGAGGTCGGTGAGTCCTCCCACCGGGACGCGACCTCCGCCGCCACCGAGGCACAGCGCGCCCGCAGCGAGATCGGGCATCTGCGCCAGCGCCTGTCCGAGGTCGAGCAGGAGACCGCCGAGGCGGTACGCGCTGGCTGGCTCGACGACAGCGCCCCCGACGCCGACCCGGCCCGCGCGGCCCTCGCGGCGAGCGACGCCGAGAAGACCGCCGTGGCCGCCTGGGACACCGCGCGCGAGGCCTCGCGGCGAGCGGCCGAGCACGCGCGCGAAGCGGCCTCCGCCGAGTCCCGCGCGGAGTTGACGGCGGCCCGCGCGTCCGACGCGGCGGCCGCCGCCGAGCGGACCTACGACGCGGAACGGCGCCTCGCCGAGGGACTGGCGGGGGAGGAGCGGCTGGCGGAACTGCTCAGCCTGCCGAGTGCCGGCGGTTCCGGTGGTGTGCCGGTGCCGCGTGGCGCCAACGAGGCCGCGGCGAGCGGCAGTTCCGCCGCCGACACCCCCTCCGGCATCACCAAGTCCTCCCGCCCCTTCGCCGACGGCTCCCTCACCCCCGAGGAACTCGACCGCTTCGCCGACGAGTTGCGTGAACTGCTCGACGACGGGGTCGCCGCCGGCGAGCGACAGCTCTTCGACCTGCGTACCGCCGCCGCCGACGACTCCCGGATCCTCGGGGCGCTCGGTGACGGTGGACTGCTGCCGCCCGGCCCGGACGTGCTGGCCACCGTCGAGTACCTGGGCGAGCACGGCATCCCGGCCCTGCCCGGCTGGCGCTACCTCGCGCAGGCCGTCGACCCCGTCGACCACGCGCGCGTGCTCGCCGCCCGGCCCGAGCTGGTCGACGGCGTGATCATCACCGACCCGGCCACGCACGCGCGTGCCCGCGAGGCACTCACGGACGCGGCCCTGCTGCCCCGGTCCGCCGTGGCGGTCGGTACGGCCGCCGCCCTGCTGGCCCCGACCCCGGCGCCCGACGCGGGGGACGGTGACGTCTTCCTCGTACCGCCGAACCCGGCCATGCACGACGAGCAGGCCGCCGACGAGGAGCGGCAGGCGCTGCGCGCGCGGGCGACCGAGCGGGACGAGGAGATCCGCACGCTCGCCGCCCGGCTCGGCAAGGACCGGGAGCTGGCGGCACGGCTCGCCTCCTGGCGCACCGGCTGTCCGAGCGGGCGGCTGGTCGAACTGGCGCGGACCGCGCAGGACACGCGCGCGTTCGCCGAAGAGGCCGAGGCCGAACTCGCCGAGGCGCGGACCGTGCGCGCCGAGGCCGACGAAGCCGCCGCCGAGGCCGCCCAGGTCCGCGACGAACGGCAGGAGACCGCGCAGAAGGCCCGGCGTGCCGCCGACGCCCTCGCCGGACTCGCCTTCCGGCTGCGCGAACGCGCCGGCTGGCAGGTCAAACTGCGCGAACTCGCCGACGAGGCAACCGAGTCGGAGGCCCGCGCCCAGTCCTGCCTGGAGCGTGCCCGCGCCGCCGACGAGGACCGCCGCGCCGCCCAGCGCGCCGCCGACGACGCCCGCCGTACGGCCCGTGCGCTACGTGCCGAGCGCTCCGAGATCGCGGGCGCCCCCGACGACGTACCGGCGGACGACGCCGACGCTCCGAAGCCGTCGCTGCCCGCCCTGCGCGAGGCCTATCGCGCCGCCTCCCAGCTCTACGAGAAGGTCGGCGTCGGCGCCGACCTGCGGGCCGAGCAGGCGCGCGCGGAGAGCGACGAGAGCGCTGCGATCGCCGAGTTGGACCGGCTCAGCAACAAGGTCCGCACCCGCGCGGCCCAGCTGTTGGAGTCACCCGACGGCTCCGACGGACCGTCCCGGCAGGCCGCCGCGGCCCGCGCCGAGGAACTGGTGCAACTGCTGGAGACCCGGGTGTCGAACGCGAGCGAGCAGCTCGGTCGGCTGCGCGGCGAGGCCGAACGGCACGCGCCCGAGGACGGCGAGGCACACACCGAGCTGGCCGAGGAACTCGTCCCGCGCGACGCCGAGCACGCCCAGGCACTGCTGCGCACCGCCACGGCCGAAGTCGCCTCCCGCGCCGACGCGTTGGGGCAGGCCCGCGAGGCGCACGCCGAACTCCTCGACGCCCACCGCGCCGCCGAGGACGGGGCCGGCGGCTTCGACGAGACCGCCGCGATGCTGCGTGACCTGCTGCGCGAACACACCTCGGACGAGGACCAGGAGGAACCCGAGCCGTACCCGGGCAGCGTGGAGGAGGCCCGGCACTCCGCCGCCGAGGCCCGCCGCTCGCTGCGCGGCTGCGCCGCCGACCTGTCCGCCGCCGAGGGGGGCGTACGGGAGGCGAGCGATGTGCTCGTGCGGCACGCCAACTCCACGCGCTACGAGCAGGTGCGGACTCCCGCGCGGCAGCAGATCCGTGAGCTGCCGGCGTCCTCCCTGCCCGAGCACGCGCAGAAGTGGGCCGACGCCTTCGCGCCCCGACTCCGGGTCCTCACCGACGAGTTGGCGCAATTGGAGCGCAACCGCGACTCGATCGTGGACCGGCTCCGCGGGCTCGTCGAGTCGGCGCTCGCCACCCTGCGGTCCGCGCAGCGGCTGTCCCGGCTGCCGGAGGGGCTCGGCGAGTGGTCCGGGCAGGAGTTCCTGCGCATCCGCTTCGAGGAGCCCGACCAGGCCACGCTGACCGAGCGGCTCGGCGAGGTCGTCGACGAGGCCACCCGGGCCGCCGTGAAGAAGAACTCCGACATGCGGCGCGACGGAATGTCCCTGCTGCTGAGGGGAGTCGGTGCCGCCCTGGAGCCCAAGGGGGTCGCCGTCGAGATCCTCAAGCCGGACGCCGTACTGCGCGCCGAGCGGGTCCCCGTCGGGCAGATGGGCGACGTCTTCTCCGGCGGCCAGCTGCTCACCGCGGCCATCGCCCTGTACTGCACGATGGCCGCGCTGCGCTCCAACGACCGGGGCCGCGACAAGCACCGGCACGCCGGCACGCTCTTCCTCGACAACCCCATCGGTCGCGCCAACGCCACCTATCTGCTGGAGCTGCAGCGCGCCGTGTCCGACGCGCTCGGTGTCCAACTCCTGTACACCACCGGCCTGTTCGACACGACGGCACTGGCCGAGTTCCCGCTGGTCATCCGGCTGCGCAACGACGCCGACCTGCGGGCCGGCCTCAAATACATCAGCGTGGAGGAACACCTCCGGCCGGGCCTGCCGCAGCAGGCCCCCGCCGGAGAAGGGGAGTCGGTGCACAGCGAGATCACCGCGACCCGGATGTTCAAGCGACCGGCGCCGACCACCCCGTAGGCGAACCTCAGGAGTGGGACTGGGACAGCTGCCCGGTGCCGCCCTTGCGGGCTATCCGCTCCTGAGCCCGCCGGGTGGCCTTCGCCTGGCGCTGGGCCCGACGCCGCTCACGGCGGAGGGCCCGAGCCGTGCTGCTGGGCTCCGAGACCACGCCGTTGCGCTGGTTCCACATCTGGCGGGTCACCCAGACGTCCAGGACGCCCCAGGTGGCCACCACCGTGCTGACCACGCTGCTGATCACCATCGGGAACGCCAGCCAGGACCCGGCCATCGTGCACAGGAAGGCCACCGTCGCCTGGATCAGCGTCACGGCGATGATGAGCACCGCCCGCACCGCCGCCGTACGCACCGGATCGGGCAGCCGACGCCGACGCGCGGGCTCCTCGATCCACAACGGCCTGTAGTACTCCTGCTGTTCGGCTGTCGCGCGGGCCGCACGCGGCCCCTCGAACCCCGCCGCCTTCGGTGCGCCCGAGCGCGCCGGAGCCTCGCCGTCCCCCGTCGACCGCGCCGCCACGCCGTCCTCAAGCACCTCTTGCCGCTCCGCCGTGCCCATCAACGTGTCCTCCCCACCGCCGGTACACCACTCGCCCCGGAGTCCGAAGACTCCGACTCCCCAGTGGGTGCCCGGCCTGCCCTGTTTTACGCCGCCCAGATGCGGATGCGGCTCCTGTGGCCGGTTCCGCACCCATATCCCGTAGAGAAAGACGAACAACATCGCATGAAGATTCCCAAGGAACGAAAAATTCCAGCCAACTGGCCAAGCGGGTCGATCCGGTCAGGTCCGGCGAACCTCGCGGATTCGGGGCGGCAATCTCCCGTAATGCCCTGACACCTCCCCATGTCCGGTCCCAGGTGCGGAAGTTCACGCTCCGGACAGCTCTTCGAGTTACCTGTGTGTCAGTAGTAGGCTCGCGCCGTTTGTTGACGCACATGTGTACCCCCGGCCGGCGGGGGTCCAGCTGGGGGAGGCCATGCGCTTTCGCGGGAAGTCCATCCGCCGGAAGATCGTGGCGCTCCTTCTCGTGCCGCTCTTGTCCCTGACCGCGATCTGGGCGTTCGCCACGGTCCTCACCGGCCGGGCGGCCGGAGACCTGTTCAACGTGTCGTCGGTCGTCGAGAAGATCGGCTATCCCACCGAGGACACCGTCCGCGTCATCCAGCAGGAACGGCGCCAGTCGCTCGTCTATCTCGCCGACCCGCGCGCCGCCGACGGCCTCACCGACCTGAAGCGCAGCCGCACCGCGACCGACGCGGCTGTCGCCAAGATCCGCAAGAACGCCCGGAACCCCGACGTCCGCGACGCGCTGGGCCAGACCACCGACAGCCGCGTCTCCGCCGTACTGGACGCCTTCGACGGCCTCACGTCCCTGCGGCGCAGCGTCGAGGACGGCACCGTCGACCGCGCCCAGGCCCTCGATCTCTACAACCGCCTGGTCGACCCCTGCTACGTGCTGCTGACCAACCTCCATGTCGTCGACAACGTGGAGATGGACAAGCAGTACCGCGCCCTCGTCAACCTGGCACGCGCGCGTGAACTCCTCTCCCGTGAGGACGCGTTGCTCGGCTCCTCCCTGATCGTCGGCAAGCTCACCCGGACCGAGACCCGCACCGTCTCCGACCTCGTGGCCCAGCGCACCCTGATGTACGACGTCAACCTGCCGCTGCTGCCCGCCTCGGAGCGCGACCACTTCGACCGCTTCTGGAAGAACGCGGCCAGCGCCCCGCTGCGTGTGGCCGAACAGGCCGCCGCCTCCTCCGAGTCCGGCGAGCCCCGCAACGTCACCGCGCAGACCTGGAACACCGCGGCCGGTGCCGTGCTGGACAAGCTCGGCACTCTCGACGACCAGGCCAACGACCGCTACCAGGACCGCGTGCGGCCCGTCGCGATGGGCGTCATCCTGAAGGCGGCCGTCGCCGGCGTCCTCGGCCTGATCGCACTGCTCCTCTCGCTCTTCCTGTCCGTGCGGATCGGCCGCGGCCTCATCCGCGACCTGCGTCAACTCCGCCTGGACGCCCACGAGGCGTCCGGTGTCCGGCTGCCCAGCGTGATGCGCCGCCTGTCCGTCGGCGAAGTCGTCGACGTGGAGACCGAGGTCCCGCGCCTGGAGTACGACCGCAACGAGATCGGCGAGGTCGGCCAGGCCCTCAACACCCTGCAGCGCGCCGCCGTCGAAGCCGCCGTGAAACAGGCCGAGTTGCGCTCCGGCGTCTCCGATGTCTTCGTCAACCTCGCCCGGCGCAGCCAGGTCCTGCTGCACAAGCAGCTCACCCTGCTCGACACCATGGAGCGCAGGACCGAGGACACCGACGAACTCGCCGACCTGTTCCGCCTCGACCACCTGACGACCCGTATGCGCCGCCATGCCGAGGGCCTGGTGATCCTCTCCGGGGCGGCCCCTTCCCGGCAGTGGCGCAAGCCGGTCCAGCTGATGGACATCGTCCGCGCGGCCGTCGCCGAGGTCGAGGACTACGAGCGCATCGAGGTCCGCAGGCTGCCGCGGATCGCCGTCACCGGGCCCGCCGTCGCGGACCTCACCCACCTGGTGGCCGAACTCCTGGAGAACGCCACGGTGTTCTCCCCGCCGCACACCGCCGTCCAGGTCCTGGGGGAGCGGGTCGCCAACGGCTTCACCCTGGAGATCCACGACCGCGGCCTCGGCATGGCGGCCGACGCGCTCCTGGACGCCAACCTCCGGCTCGCCGAGACACCCGAGTTCGAGCTCTCCGACACCGACCGGCTCGGCCTGTTCGTGGTCAGCCGCCTCGCCCAGCGGCAGAACGTCCGCGTCTCCCTCCAGCCCTCCCCGTACGGCGGCACCACCGCCGTCGTGTTCATCCCCGACGCCCTGCTGAGCGACGAGGTCCCGGACACCAACGGCATCGGCTTCCGCCTCGACCGGCCCCAGCCGACGAAGGAGGCCGAGTACGAGGAGAGCCACCGCTCCGCGCTCTCCCAGGTGCCCGCGAAGCTTCCCGGCCTGCCGCCCGCCCTCCTGGACGGGCCGGTCGAACTGGAGGCCCCGGTCGACCTGGACGTCCTCGCGGGCTTCCCGAACGGCCTCGACGACGAGGACGGTGAACGCGGAGAGGTCTTCCGTCCGCGCCGCCCGGGCCTCCGGGACGACCTCGCCCCCGTCCGCCCCGTAGAGCCCCGTCAGCAGGTCTCGGAGGCCCACGACGGGCCGCGCGGGGATGCCGACGCCCAACGGAGCGAGCCGCTTCCGCTGCCCCGGCGCCGGACGCCCAAGCTCGTCAGCTCGCACGGACGCCCGGTCGTCGAGCAGCGCTCGCGACGAGACCCGGGGGATTCCGCGGACGGCGCCTTCGACGGTCTCTCCACGGCCCGGGGCCCGGGCGGAGCCGACCCGGAGACCCCGGCACCGCTGCCTGCCCGGCGCCGCGGTGACACGCCGCTACGGCGCCGGACCGACGTACCCGCAGCGTCTTCGGCCTCCCAGGGGCGCGGATCGGGCGAGCCGCCCGAGACTCCCGCCCTGCCCCGACGCACGCGGCGCGCCGAGATCGCGTCCAGCATTCCCGACTCCGGCACCTCACCGGACGCGAACGGGCCCGACCTGGGAGCCTTGCCCAGGCGCGTCCGCCAGGCCAACCTGGCCCCGCAGCTGAAGAAGGACCCCGAACGGCGCACCACGACCCCGGCGGAGGTCGTGGAGCGCGACGCCGACGAGGTACGCAGCCGCATGGCCTCACTCCAACGCGGCTGGCAGCGTGGCCGCGAGGAGAACGCCGAGGGCGACGACGTCCAAGGCGGCACAGCACAAGGAACTAAGGGGGACGGTCGATGACCGCACCAAAGGCGACCGGCCACGACACGAACGACCAACGCGGGCTGAACTGGCTCCTCGACGACCTCGTCGAGCGCGTCGCCAGCATCCGCAAGGCGATCGTGCTCTCCGGCGACGGCCTGCCCACCGGCGTGTCCCAGGATCTGACCCGCGAGGACAGCGAGCACCTGGCGGCTGTCGCCTCCGGCTTCCACAGCCTCGCCAAGGGCGTCGGCCGGCACTTCGAGGCGGGCAGCGTACGGCAGACGGTCGTAGAGCTCGACGAGGCCTTCCTGTTCGTGACGGCGGCCGGTGACGGCAGCTGCCTCGCCGTCCTCGCCGACGCGGACTCGGACGTCGGACAGGTCGCCTACGAGATGACACTGCTCGTGAAGCGGGTCGGTGTGCATCTCGGTGCCGCCCCGCGCACCGATCTGTCCTCCGGCGGGTAGTGAAGTGACATGAGCAGAGACGGTCAGGGAAGAGGCCACTGGTTCGACGACGAGGCCGGACCGGTCGTCCGTCCGTACGCCATGACGCGCGGCCGTACCACCAGTGCGGCACAGCACCGCCTCGACCTGATCGCGGTGGTGGTCGCGGAGTCCCGCGCGGACGACTCCGAAGCGGACCAGGCGCTGTCCCCGGAGCACGTGGACATCGTCGGTCTGTGCCGTGACGCCCCGCAGTCGGTCGCCGAACTCGCCGCCGAACTCGACCTGCCCATCGGCGTGATACGGGTCCTCATCGGAGACCTCGTGGACGAGGAACTCGTCCATGTCTCACGGCCCGTACCCCCGGCCGAACTGGTCGACGAGAGTATTCTCCGCGACGTCATCAGCGGCCTGCGGGCACTGTGAGCCGCGCGGAACCCGACCCGCCCCCCCATCAAGCAGGAGAACAGATCGATGATCTTCGGGCGTTCTGAGCGAGGCAAGCCTCCGGTCGAGCCCGTCACGCTCAAGATCCTGGTGGCCGGCGGCTTCGGCGTGGGCAAGACCACCCTCGTCGGCGCGGTCAGCGAGATCAGGCCGCTGCGCACGGAGGAACTGCTCACCGAGGCAGGGCGTCCGGTCGACGACACCAGTGGTGTGGAGGGCAAGCACACCACCACCGTGGCCATGGACTTCGGCCGCATCACCCTGCGCGAGGACCTGGTGCTCTACCTGTTCGGCACCCCCGGTCAGGAGCGGTTCTGGTTCATGTGGGACGAGCTCTCCGAAGGCTCGCTCGGCGCCGTCGTCCTCGCCGACACCCGCCGCCTGGAGGACTGCTTCGCCGCCCTCGACTACTTCGAGCGGCGCTCCATACCCTTCGTCGTCGGCGTCAACTGCTTCGAGGGCGCCTCCCGTTACCCGGTGGAGACCGTACGGCAGGCCCTGGACCTCGACCAGGACGTACCGCTCATGCTGTGCGACGCGCGCGACCGGTCGTCGGTCAAGGAGGTCCTCATCGAGGTCGTCCAGCACGCGATGGCCTACGGCGCGAAGCGCCGCCAGAGCGTCACCAGCTGAGCCGCGGGAGCGGCCCGTACCTCCGCCGACCGGGGTACGGGCCGCAGCTCGTCGAAGGACGCACGCGCGCGTGCCCCATCAACAGGCACGATCAACACGCACGCGCGTGTGCCTAGTTGTCGCCCTCCTCCAGCCAGCCGAAGCTCTTCTCCACGGCCTTGCGCCAGTTGTGGTACTCGCGGTCCCGCACCGAGGACTCCATGGACGGCGACCACTCGACGTCCTTCTGCCAGTGCGACTTCAGCTCGTCCAGGCCGTTCCACACACCGGTGGCGAGCCCGGCCGCGTAGGCGGCGCCCAGGCAGGTCGTCTCGGAGACCTTGGGGCGGATCACCGGTACGTCGAGCACATCCGCCTGGTGCTGCATCAGCAGGTTGTTCTTGGTCATGCCGCCGTCCACCTTCAGGGTGGTGATCTGCACCCCGGAGTCCTGGAACATGGCGTCCACGACCTCCCGCGTCTGCCAGCTCGTCGCCTCCAGCACCGCGCGCGCGAGGTGCCCCTTGGTGACGTACCGCGTCAGCCCGGTGACGACACCGCGCGCGTCCGAGCGCCAGTAGGGCGCGAACAGCCCGGAGAACGCGGGCACGATGTACGCGCCCCCGTTGTCGTCCACGCTCGCGGCCAGGCTCTCGATCTCGTCGGCGCTGCGGATGATGCCGAGCTGGTCCCGGAACCACTGAACGAGCGCGCCCGTTATGGCTATTGATCCCTCCAGGCAGTAGACCGGCGCCTCGTCACCGATCTTGTAGCCCATCGTCGTGAGGAGCCCGTTCTTCGAAGGCACCGGCCGGTTCCCCGTGTTGAGCAGCAGGAAGCTGCCCGTGCCGTAGGTGTTCTTCGCGGTGCCCACGTCGTAGCAGGCCTGTCCGAAGACGGCGGCCTGCTGGTCGCCCAGGGCCGACGCCACGGGCACGCCCGCGAGTTGGCCGACCGCGGTGCCGTAGACCTCGGCCGAGGACCTGATCTCGGGGAGGATCGCCTCGGGCACGTTCATCGCGGCGAGGATGGACGGGTCCCACTGGAGGGTCTCCAGGTTCATCAGCATGGTGCGCCCGGCGTTCGTCACGTCCGTGACGTGCCGGCCGCCGTCGGTGCCGCCGGTGAGGTTCCAGATCAGCCAGGAGTCGATCGTCCCGAAGGCGATCTCGCCCCGCTCGGCGCGGTCCCTGAGGCCGGGCACGTTGTCGAGCAGCCAGGCCGCCTTGGGCCCGGAGAAGTAGCTGGCGAGCGGCAGCCCGGTCTGCTCGCGGAACCGGTCGGGCCCGTCCGAGCCGCCCAGTTGCTTGCACAGGGCCGCGGTGCGGGTGTCCTGCCACACGATCGCGTTGTGCACGGGTTTGCCGGTGGCGCGGTCCCAGAGGACCGTCGTCTCCCGCTGGTTGGTGATGCCGAGCGCGCTGAGCTGGTCGGCGCGCAGACCGGCCTTGGCGAGCGCCCCGGCGACCACCGCCTGCACCTTGGACCAGATCTCGGTGGCGTCGTGCTCCACCCAGCCCGGCTTGGGGAAGATCTGGCGGTGCTCACGCTGGTCGACGGCGACGATCGCGCCGTCCTGGTTGAAGACGATGCAGCGGCTGGAGGTGGTGCCCTGGTCGATTGCGGCGACGAACTTGTCCGTCATGACGACCCCTTTGTCGTTTCCCTCGGATCCTTCGGAGAGCTGCTCTCGGATGACTGCTCGAAGACCGTTGTCAGAAGGCTGCGTTGAAGATCACTCCGGCGAGCGCCCCGCCGATCAGCGGCCCCACCACCGGAATCCACGCGTAACTCCAGTCCGAAGTGCCCTTGTTGGGGATCGGGAGCAGCGAGTGGACGATGCGGGGACCCAGGTCGCGGGCCGGGTTGATGGCGTACCCGGTGGGCCCGCCGAGCGACAGACCGATGCCGACCACCAGGAACGACACGACCAGCACCGCGGTGCCGGACTCGCCCAGTCCCTTGGTGAGTCCGAAGGCCAGGATCGGCAGGACCAGCGCGACGGTCGCGATGATCTCCGTCATCAGGTTCGCCACGACATTGCGGATCGTGGGCGAGGTGGAGAAGATCCCGAGCGTGGGCTGCGCCATCTCCTCCTCGGCGTTGGCCTGGAACTGCGCGAAGTAGACCAGCCAGCACAGCACCGCGCCGAGCATGGCGCCGACCATCTGGCCCGCGATGTAGAGCGGGACCTTGTCCCACTTCCCGGTGTCGATGGCGATCCCGATCGTGACCGCCGGATTGAGCTGCCCACCGGACAGCGGCGCGGCCGTGTAGGCCCCGGCCATCACGCCGAAACCCCATCCGAAGGCGATGACGATCCAACCGGAGTTCTGTGCCTTGGAGTAGTTCAGTACGACGGCGGCGACCACGCCGGCGCCGAAGAGGATCAGGATCGCGGTGCCGATGACCTCACCGAGGAATATGTCTCCATTGCTCATGGCGGCTCCTAGGCCCGGGCCCGGGACGGTCGGCCCCGGTCCTCCGTGCAGGGTGCGGTTCCCTTGGCGACTTCAGCCGAAGGCAGGGAGGGTCCCGAGCCCCGCCCGGCGTCCGTGACGAGCGTGCCGTCGCAGCCGAGATCGCCCTTGGGGGAGTGGGCCTGAGCGCAGGCGCAGCCCGCGCGGCGCAGTGCCTGGTACGCCGAGAATGTACGGCGATGTCGACCGACACCGGGAAGTGTTCACCGGTGCCCAGGGAGCGTCAAGGTCGCGGACGGCAACGGTGACACCCGCCCTGACGGCCCCTGGAGCCCCGTAGGAAGCTCCTGAGCCGCTCTCAGCGCCCGTGCGACTCCACCGCCGCGTGGTCGGCCTGTACGGGCGTCACAGGCGTGCCACGCAGGATCTCGTACTCGCCGAGCCCTGCCTGGCTCAGCACCCAACTCGTGCCGTGCAGCGACTTCGCCGCCTTCTTCAGCGGCGCCAGACACGCGGCGGCCTGCCGGTGGTCGGCCACACTGCCCGGCACGCACAGCACGGTGGCCAGGGACAGCGTCACCGCCCTGCCGCCCGCCGCCCAGGGCACGTTCAGCACGGCGGCGGCCAACTGCTCCAGCCCTTCGGGATCGGTGAGCACCAGGAAGTCGTCCCCGCCGATGTGCCCCACGCGCGCGTGCCCGGTCGCGGCCCGCTGCAGCGCCTGCCCCACCGAGCGGATCAACTCGTCGCCCGCCGCGAAACCGGCCCCGTCGTTGACCTGCTTGAAGTGGTCGACATCCAGCCAACTCAGCGCGAACGCCCGCCCGTCCGCGATCCGCCGGTCCACCTCACCGGTGATCGCGTCCGAACCGGGCAGCCTCGTCAGCGGATTGAGCCCCGCGGCCTCCTCGACCCGCGTCTCGGCCAACGCCCGCACCAGATCCGCCAGTCGTACGACGCCCACGCACCGCCCGTACCGGTCGACGACGGCCACGTCGTCCGACGTACGGTCCGCGTCGCCGACCGCGACGACGTCCAGGACCTCCCAGGCGGTCGCGTCGACGCCGATCGTCCGCGGCACGTCCCCGAGCTTGGCGGCGGGCCGGTCGGCGTACAGGGCGTGCCCGTAGCGCCCCGACATCGACAGCAGGAAGCGGGACCGGTGCACCGACCGGACCGGCACCCCTTCCCGGTCCACGAGCACCACTCCGGAGACGTCGGGCGAGCCGGTCAGCAGCGCGCGGACCTGGTCGGCGGACGCGGTGTCGGGCAACAGCGCGGCCGGCCGGACGAACTCCCGCACCCACGGCCCGGACGGCGGTGTCGTCGCGAGGCCGGGCGGCCGGGGCGGAACGTATACGTCCGCTGCGGGAACCCGGGTCGCCGGCGCGAACAGCTCGCCCTGAGCCAGCTGCGCGCCGGCCGATCGCGCGGTCGCGCACTGCGCCTCGGTCTCCACCCCCTCCACGCACAGCAGGGCGCCCAACTGCTCGCACAAGGTCCGCATCGCGCGCACCGCGGCGGGCCGCTCCAGCAGCGAGGCGTCGAGCTTCACCAGGTCGGGCGCGAGATCCGTGAGCAGCCGCAGGGGAATGTCACCGTCGCCGACGCCGTCGGCACTGATCCGGAACCCCTGGCCGCGCAGCGCGGACACAGCCTCCAGGAGCGCCCGTCGCGGCACGTGCGTGAAGGGCGGGACGATGTCGACCGTCACCTCCCACGGCAGCCGTCCCGCCTCGCGGACCGCTCTGTGCAGTGCGGTGAGCCCGCCGAGGTCGGCGAGGGTGCCGGCGAACACATTGATGTGCAGCGGCAGCAGCGTCTCCTTGCGGGCGGCGGCGCGGACCGCCAACACGGCCAGCTTGCCGTCGAGTTCGGGATCGCGGCGGGCCTCGGCCAGGATGTCGCCCGTCTCCGGGCGGAGGAGTACTTCCAGGCCCGCGATTCCGCCGGTGGTCAGATTGACCACCGGTTGGAAGGCGAAGCGGAGAGTGTCCGTCCTGGAGCGCACGGCAGCATGATGACGCCACCGGCGTACGCCCAGGCCCAGTTCATAAGACGTTCACGCACCTGGCGGGCCGTTCACACCGCTCGGGCGGCACTCCACCGCTCACCGCACCGCCAGCACCGCCGATCCGTGCCCGAACAACCCCTGGTTCGCGGTGATCCCCACTCGCGCCCCCGCGACCTGCCGGTCACCCGCGTCGCCTCTCAGCTGCCAGGTCAACTCGCAGACCTGGGCGATCGCCTGCGCCGGCACGGCCTCCCCGAAGGAGGCCAGCCCGCCGCTCGCGTTCACCGGTATGCGCCCGCCCAGGGCCGTCGCGCCCTCCCGCAGCAGCTTGGCGCCCCCGCCCTCCGCGCACAGTCCGAGATCCTCGTACCACTGCAACTCCAGGGCGGTGGACAGGTCGTACACCTCGGCCAGGGAGAGATCCTCGGGGCCGATGCCGGCCTCCTCGTAGGCCGCGCGGGCGATCGACGCCCGGAAGGTCTCGTCCGGCGGTGGTGCGCCCGCCGCGGAGTCCGTGGCGATGTCAGGGAGGTCCAGCACCGTGTTGGGGTAGCGGGGCGTCACCGTGGACACCGCGCGGATCCGCACCGGGTCCGCCGCCCCGTGCCGGCGCGCGAACTCCATGCTCGACAGCACCAGGGCGGCCCCGCCGTCCGAGGTGGCGCAGATGTCGAGCAGCCGCAGCGGATCGGCGACCACCGCGGAGGCGGCGACCTCCTCGGCGGAGACCCGCTTGCGGTAGCGCGCGTACGGATTCAGCACTCCCAGGGCGGCGTTCTTCACCTTCACCTGGGCGAAGTCCTCCGGGGTGTCCCCGTAGAGGGCCATCCGCCGGCGCGCGTACAGCCCGAAGTACGTCGGGTTCGTCGCCCCGAGGACCCGGAAGCGGAGCCAGTCCGGATCGTCGTGCCGGTCCCCGCCGGCCGGCCGGAAGAACCCCTTGGGCGCGGCGTCGGCGCCCACGACCAGCACCACGTCCGCGAGCCCCGAAAGGATCTGCGCCCGGGCGGCGTTGACGGCCTGCGCCCCGGACGCGCAGGCCGCGTACACGCTCGTCACCCGGGCACCCTGCCAGCCCAGCGCCTTCGCGAACGTCGCGCCCGCCACATACCCCGGGTATCCGCCACGCACCGTGTCCGCGCCGACGATCGAACCGACGTCCCGCCACTCCAGACCGGCGTCGGCGAGCGCCGCGCGGGCCGCCGCCGTCCCGTACTCGACGAAGCTCCGCCCCCACTTGCCCCAGGGGTGCATGCCCGCGCCGAGCACCGCCACGTCCGCCGTCATGCCCCCACCCCCGTAGGCCGCCAGTGCCAGGTCGTCCAGGTCGTCTCCGTGTCCTCGTCGAGCACACCGGGGACGACCTCCACCTCCATGCCCACCGTCAGATCGGCGACGGTGGTCCCGGGAACCGCCTGTCCCAGCACCACGATCCGCTCGGACTCCAGCTCCACAGCGATCAACGCGTACGGTTCCCACGGAAGTTCCGGATCGCTCACATACGGTGACGGTGGCCGGTACCGGCTGTCCGTGTACGACCAGACACGGCCGCGCCGCGACAGCGGGACCTCCTCCAGGTCGCCGCCCGGGCAGGTCGGATTGCGGCAATGGCCGTCCTCACGCGGGAAGAAGACCGAGGCGCACCCGGAACAGCGCGTGCCGAGCAGCCGGAAGTCGTCCCCGTCCCCGGTGAACCAATCGGTGACCACAGGTGCGCGTGTCCGCGACAACGTCCCTCCACAGCACTGGATCTGACGGAACGTCAGAAGTGTGCCACGGGCAACGGAAAATGAGCAGGCCGTTTCGGTGAACCATCGAGCCACTTACGGCGTCGTGATACCGGGAGGGACGGCCGGGGCCCACGGGGGTGGTTCCGGCCGTTTCCCGTTTACTCGCGCGGCCCCCGGAAAGACGCCCTCCGCTTGATCGGATACAGTCCGCCGGGTGTCCGAAACTCAAGGCTCCGTCCCCAACTCCGCGCCGGACTCCCACTGTTCGAGCTGCGGATCGCCCTACGGAGAGGGCGTCTCCGGCTGGCCCCGCACCTGCCCGGCCTGCGGCACGGTCGCCTACCGCAACCCGCTGCCCGTCGCCGTGGCACTCCAGCCCGTGTACGACACGAAGGGCACCGCCCTGGTCGTCATCACCCGAACCGTCGCCCCCGCGCGCGGAGGCGTCGCCCTGCCGGGCGGTTACGTCGACCACCGCGAGGACTGGCGGGCGGCCCTCGTCCGCGAACTCAGGGAGGAGACGGGCATCGACGCCGCGACCCGCGACGTACGACTCGTCGACGCCATCAGCTCGCCCGACGGCCATCTCCTGCTCTTCGGAGTCCTCCCCGAACGCCCGGTCGAAACCCTGCCCCAGTCCGCCGCCACCGACGAGACGGAGGGCTGGCACCTCCTGCGCAGGCCCGAGGAACTCGCCTTCCCACTCCACTCCGTGGCCGTCAGGGCCTGGTTCGAAGGCCGGTACATCTGAGGTCAGCCCTCACCCAGCCCGCGCACCCGCACCGGGTAGGACGGCGCGCTCACGCCGTCGTCCGACTCCCGCTCCACGACCACCCGCCGGCCCTCCCAGCGGGCGACGTACCGCTCGATCTCCGGCTCGTCCCAGCCGTCGCCCGCGTCCGGCACCACCAGCCCGCCCCCGGTCCGCCCCCGGGCGGGCGCCCACACCTCCAGCTCAAGGCCGCCGTCCGCACCGCGCACCGGCAGCACGGCACCCGCGCGCGCGAACACCGGAATCCGCGACAACGGGGCGTCGACGAGAACCTGGGCCGGCCCCTCGTACGCCCGCTCCGTCTCCGTGTCGTACCAACGCCCCCGCGGCAACTGCACCGCACGCCGGTCCGACCCCGGGGTGAGCACCGGCGCCACCAAGAGGCAGTCGCCCAGCATGAAGGCGTCCTCGCAGTCCCGTAGCGCACGATCCTCCGGAGCACCCCACCACAGGGGCCGCGCATACGGCGCCCCGGTCCGCCGCGCCAGATGCGCCAGCGTCATGAAGTACGGCAGCAGCCGCCGTCTCTCGACGAGCGCCACGCGCGCGTGCTCCAGCACGTCGCCGCCGAACTCCCAGGGCTCGCGACGCCCCGCGCGGGGACTCGCGTGCGTACGGAACAGCGGCAGATACGCGCCCAGTTGGAACCAGCGCAGATACAGCTCGGGCGACGGACTCCCGTCGAAACCGCCCACGTCCGGACCCGAGTACGGCACCCCGCACAGCCCCAGCCCCATCACCAGCGCCAGCGAGGCCCGCAGCCCCGGCCAGCCGGTGGCCACATCACCGGACCAGGTGCCCCCGTAGGCCTGCATCCCGGCCCACCCGGAGCGCGAGAAGAGGAACGGCCGCTCCTGGGGGGCCAATTCACGCAAGGCCTCATAGGCCGCTCTGGCCATGCACAGCGCGTACACGTTGTGCGCCTCACGATGGTCACCGCCCCGCCCCTCCAGGTCGTGCCGGGCCGAACGCGGCAGCGTCGACTCCCCGAAGGCGGCGAACGACGTGGGCTCGTTCATGTCGTGCCAGAAACCCGCGAACCCCTGCGCGAGCCGCTCCTGGTAGAGCCCGCCCCACCACTCACGCACACGCGCGTGCGTGAAGTCCGGGAAAACCGCCTCCCCGGGCCATACGACACCCCGCACCAGCCGCCCCGACGCGTCCCGCACGAAGGCGTCCTCGGTCGTGCCGCTGTCGTAGACGGCGTTCCCGGGCTCGGCCTTCACCGCCGGGTCGACGATCGACACCAGCCGGATGCCGTCCCGCCGCAACTCCTCGGCGAGCACCGGCAGTTTCGGGAACCGCTCGTGGTCGACGGTGAACACCTGGTGCTCGTCGTAGTGGTCGATGTCCAGGTGGACGGCGTCCAGCGGCAGATCACGCTCCTGGTAGCCGGCGACGATCCGCCGTACCTCCTGCTCACTGCCGAAGCCCCACCGCGCGTGATGGTGCCCCAGCGCCCACGCCGGCGGCAGCGCGGGAGCACCGGTCAGCGAGACCCAGGCGTGCAGCACGCGCGCGGGAGTGCCCACGATCACCCAGCAGCGCAGCGGACCGCCGTCCATCCGCAACTCGGACGCCCCCGCCCGGTCGTGCCCGGAACCGGCACCCTCCTCGCCCTCCCGCAGCCTCACCGTGCCGTCCCAGGAGGTGTCGTGGAACACCAGATGCGTGGCCGCGTCCGCCACCACCAACTGCACGGGCATCGTGATGTACAGCGGATCGTCACCCGGCCCGAAGGCACGCCCGGGGTCGGTGTTCCACAGCCGGTACGTCCCGTCGCGCAGCCGGGGTCCCGACGCGCGCCCGCCGAGCCCGAAGAACCGGGCGTCCGCGGCCACCTCCGACCGCTGCATCCAGCGAGCCGTGCCGCCGCCCACCGGCTCCCACCAGCGCGGCGGCAGATCCCGGCGCAGCGTCACACCACCGGGCGTACGCACCTCGACCGCGCCGTGCCGCGACACGGCGACCGTCACCCGCTCCGCCACGACCCGCCAGCCGCCGTCCTTGTCCGGCTCCAGGACGGCCCGGGGGTCCGGCTCGGGGCACCGCCCGGCCAGCGCGTACGAGGGCTCCGGAGCGGCCCCGTCCCAGCCCCAGAAGACCGCCCCGTTCACGGCGACGGTGATGCGCAGTTCGGAACGGCTGAACCGGACGACTCCGCCACCGGGCCCGGGCTCCGCCTCCCGCACCGGCCCGGGCACACGCGCCCGCTCGGCCCCCCGCGCGGGCAACCCGGTGGCGTCGGCACGCTTCCTGCGCCACGCCGCCCGTACGGTACGCAACCCCTGCGCCGCCCCCGTCGAACCGACCACCTTCACCGAACGCACCAGGTCACGACCATCCATGCTGCTCACCCTGCCATTACGGGCCGCGGATAACCGCTTCGTTCAACTTCCGTTCACCCGTGGTGGGACCACATCTTCACGGCGCGGACTATGTGGGGCGTGCCCTGGTGCAGAAGTCGATCACATGGCATCGTCCGTGTCAGCCGCGTCACGCGCACACCCCCGCACGTGCGCGCCCGACGCACACGACGCGCACAGTCCCGGGAGCCGCCCCATGTCGACCGCGAACCCCCTGCCGCTCTGGCAGCCAGATCCGGAACGCATCGCCCAGGCACAGGTCACCAGGTTCCAGGCCTGGGCGGCCGAACACCACGGAGCCCCCGCCGACGGCGGCTACGCGGCACTGCACCGCTGGTCCGTCGCCGAACTGGACACGTTCTGGCAGGCCGTCACCGAGTGGTTCGACGTCCGCTTCTCGACCCCCTACGCGCGCGTGCTCGGCGAACGCTCGATGCCCGGCGCCCACTGGTTCCCCGGAGCGACCCTCAACTACGCCGAGCACGCCCTGCGCGCGAGCGCGACCCGCGCGCACGAACCGGCCCTCCTGTACGTCGACGAGACCCACGAGCCGCGCCCGGTCACCTGGGCGGAGCTGCGCCGCCAGGTCGGGTCCCTGGCCGCCGAACTGCGCACCCTCGGCGTACGCCCCGGAGACCGCGTCAGCGGCTACCTCCCGAACGTCCCGCATGCCGTCGTCGCCCTGCTCGCCACAGCCGCCGTGGGCGGCGTCTGGACGTCCTGCGCCCCCGACTTCGGCGCCCGCAGCGTCCTGGACCGCTTCCAACAGGTCGAACCGGTGGTCCTGTTCACCGTCGACGGCTACCGCTACGGCGGCAAGGAGCACGACCGCCGCGAGACGGTCGCCGAACTCCGCCGCGAACTGCCCACCCTCCGCGCGGTGGTCCACATCCCCCTCCTGGGCACCGACGCCCCCGAAGGCGCCCTGGACTGGTCGTCCCTCACCTCGGCCGACGTGGAACCCGTCTTCGAAGAGGTCCCCTTCGAGCACCCCCTCTGGGTGCTCTACTCCTCGGGCACGACCGGCCTCCCCAAGGCCATCGTCCAGTCCCAGGGCGGCATCCTCGTGGAACACCTCAAACAACTCGGCCTGCACTGCGACCTGGGCCCCGAGGACCGCTTCTTCTGGTACACGTCCACCGGCTGGATGATGTGGAACTTCCTCGTCTCCGGCCTCCTGACGGGCACGACGATCGTCCTCTACGACGGCAGCCCCGGGTACCCCGACACGGCCGCCCAGTGGCGCATCGCCGAACGCACCGGAGCGACCCTCTACGGCACCTCGGCCGCGTACGTCATGGCCTGCCGCAAGGCTGGCGTGCACCCCTCCCGCGACTTCGACCTCTCCCAGGTGCGGTGCGTCGCCACCACCGGATCACCGCTGCCCCCGGACGGCTTCCGCTGGCTGCACGACGAGGTCCGCGACGACCTGTGGATCGCCTCGGTCAGCGGCGGCACGGACGTCTGCTCCTGCTTCGCGGGAGCCGTACCGACCCTCCCGGTGTACATCGGCGAACTCCAGGCCCCCGGCCTCGGCACCGACCTCCAGTCCTGGGACCCGAACGGCGCCCCCTTGGTCGACGAGGTCGGCGAACTCGTCGTCACCAACCCCATGCCGTCCATGCCGATCTACTTCTGGAACGACCCCGAAGGCACCCGCTACCACGACAGCTACTTCGACACCTACCCCGGAGTGTGGCGCCACGGCGACTGGATCACCGTCACCTCCCGGGGCTCCGTCGTCATCCACGGCCGCTCCGACTCCACGCTCAACCGCCAAGGCGTACGCATGGGTTCGGCCGACATCTACGAAGCGGTCGAACGGCTCCCGGAGATCAAGGAGTCCCTCGTCATCGGCATCGAACAGCCCGACGGCGGCTACTGGATGCCCCTCTTCGTGCACCTCGCCCCCGGAGCCGTCCTGGACGACGCCCTCCTGGGCCGCATCAAGCAGACGATCCGCGAACAACTCTCCCCACGCCACGTCCCCGACGAGGTCATCGAGGTCCCCGGAGTCCCGCACACCCTCACCGGAAAGCGCATCGAGGTACCCGTCAAACGCCTCCTCCAGGGCACCCCGTTGGAGAAGGCGGTCAACCCGGGCTCCATCGACAACCTCGACCTGCTGAGCTTCTACGAGGACCTCGCCCGCAAACGCGCCTGATCGCCCTCCCGTAGCGGCCGATCACCCTCCATAGGTGGCCTCGGACTCGCCCTCGCCGAGCACAGCGGCGAAGTCCGAGGCCAGCCGCACCGCGTCGGCCGGTTCGAGTTCGGCGACGGAGATCCGTACCCCCGGCTCGGACGCCAGCCGGAAGCGCGCCCCCGCGGCGACCCACCAGCCGTACGACCGCAGCCCGTTGACCACGGCGGACTCGTCCCGCACCGGCACCCAGAGATTCAACCCGCTCGCCCCGCGCGACATGATCCCCCGCCCGGCCAGCTCCCTGCGGAGGGTCTCCCGGCGCAGTTCGTACGCCTCTTGAGCACGCGTGACCAACGCGCGCGTGGCGTCGTCCGTCATCAGCCCATGGACGGTCTCCTGGAGGAGATGACTCACCCAGCCGGACGTCAGCAGCAACCGCCCGTCGTGGCGCGCCAGCGTGGTCCGATCGCAAGCCGCCGCGGCCCACCTCAGATCGGTACCGAGGAACTTGCTCACCGTCCGCACATGCACCCAGCGCGCCAACCCACCGGAAGCCAGCGACCACAGGGGAGCGCCCGCCACGGCGGACGCGTGATCGTTCTCCACGACGAGCACCTCGGGCCCCTCCCGGAGCACCTCGACCAAGGCGTCGCGACGCGCGGCCGAGAAGCCGCCGCCGTACGGATTCTGTGCCCGGGGGCTGCACACCACGGCACGCACCCCCGCCCGCAGCGCCACGCGCAGCGCATCGGGACGCAGACCCTCGTCGTCCACGGCGACCGGCACGCTCCGCAGCCTCAACGCCGTGACCAGATCCAGCAGATGGTGATATCCGGGATCCTCCATGGCCACCGCGTCCCCGGGCCGCAACTCCACCGACAGCAGGCGCCCGATCAGATCCAGCGCACCGTGCGCGAAGGTCACCTGCTCCACGGGCACACCGTCGCGTCCCAGCCAGTCCCGTACGGCCTCCTCCAACCGCGCCAGCCGAGGCGTCGACCGGTGCGACCGCACACCCGGGGACAGCCGCGAGGGCGGCACCAAGGCGGGCAGGAAGAGCGGGTCGGGGTGCCCGCCGGCCAGATCCCGCAGCCCCTCCGGGACCCGGGGCGGCCGTCGGGACGCCACCGAGGGGGCCTGCGCCACCACGGTCCCGCCCCGCCCGCGCGTGACGACGATGCCCCGCTGCCGCAACTCCTTGTACGCGGTGGCGACCGTGCCCGGACTCACCCCGAGCTCGTCCGCGAGCCGCCGTACCGGAGGCAGCGCGGCGTCCGGCCCCAGCAAACCCTCGGCCACGGACCGCTCGACGGACGCGGCAATCCCCTTGGCCGTCGCACCACTGATCCCATATTGTATTGCCACGTCATCAACTATGTATCAATACATAATGAGATGCAAGGGGGAGCAGTGAGCACGACCCGTCGCGCAGCCGCACGGCCGAAACGCATACCCGGAGGGCGCGACAGTCGCAGAATGCTCGCGATCGCCCTCGTCGACCGCACCGGCAGCGGCCTGTGGGCCTCCGTGTCCGTCCTGTACTTCACCTACGTCTCGCATCTCTCCGTCGCCCAGGTCGGAACCCTCGCTGCGATCGCGGGAGCCATCGGCATCGCCGGCGCACCCCTGGGCGGTCGCCTCGCCGACCGATTCCCGCTCACCCGTGTCCTCACCGCCCTCCAACTCCTGCGCGCTCTCGCCTCCTTCGCCCTGCTCACCACGGACAACTACGTCCTCCTGATCGCCTTCTCGGCCGCCGGCGGCTTCGGCGACCGCGCCGCCAACGTGCTCACCAAGCTCTATGCCACCCGCGTCGCCGGACCGGACCGCATCCGCTACCAGGCCATCAGCCGAACCGTCGCCAACGCGGGCTGGGCCCTGGGCGGTCTCGCCGCAGCGGGCGCACTCGCCCTCGGCACAACCGCCGCCTACCACTGGCTCCTTCTCGGCGACGCCCTCTCCTTCGTCGCCGTCGCGACGCTCACCGTGCGCTGCGGCGAACCCCCGTCACCACAGCGCGTCAGCGCGACATCGAAGGACACGCCACCCGCGAGCAAGCCCCCGAACCCCTGGCGCGACCGCACCTACCTCGCCTACGTCGCGACCGAGACCGTCCTCTTCCTCGACGACGCCGTCTTCAAGGTCGGCCTGCCGCTGTGGATCGCCCACGCCAGCGAGGCGCCGCACGGCCTGGCACCCCTGTTGATGGTCCTCAACAACGTGATGGTCGTGGCCTTCCTGGTCCCCCTGGCCCGCTTCGGCACCACGACGGCAGCCGCCTGCAACCTGCTGATCCCGCTCTCCGCAGCCTTCGCCCTGGGCGGGACCACCCTCGCCCTCTCGGCCACCGGCGGAGCCGTCACCGCGACAGTGCTCCTGACCGCCTCTGCGGCCGCCTTCACCGTGGCGGAGATGGTGCACGCCACCGTCTCGTGGGAACTCTCCGTCGCCCTCGCACCCGGCACCGCGCAAGGCGCCTACCTCGGCGTCCACGGACTGGCCCAGTCGACCCAGCGCAGCATCGGCCCACTCGCGGTCACCGCGGCCATCGCCGCCGGCCCCCTCGGCTGGACCGTCTTCGGTGCTGTCATCGCTCTGACCTGCGGAATCCAGCACCGACTGGTCCGCCGACCACTGGCTCGGACCTCGTTGTCAGTGGCGCCGGTTACTGTGAGTGAGCATTGATCCATCGCGCACAGGGGGAAACATGGCGCACACCGACCACCAGACCATGCGACGCGTTCTGCGCCGCGAAATCGCGGGCACCATCGGCCTGTTGACCGACGAGCAGGACTTCCGCGCCATGCGGCGCTACCGCAGCTTCGCCTTCGACGACCACACCGCCTACCTCCAACAGGTGGAGGCACTCCTCAGGAGCCGAGCCTCCCAAGGCAGCCACACCACCGTGGCCCTCTTCGACCCCCAGGAATACGCCGAGTTCTGCGCCGACAGCGGCCTGGACCCCGACAACCCGTCGAGCCGCACCCGCTTCACCGCCGAACTCGCCACCACCGGCCCCACCCTGCCCTACGACGGCCAACCGCTCGCCGACCTCCTCCCGGCCCTCGTCGACGAGGCCGTCCGCCAGGCGACCTGGGAGTACGTGACCACACTCCTGGCCCGCCTCGGCACCTGCGCCACCTGCGGCGAGGACATCGGCCGCGCGGCCTTCACCCGAGCCTCCGGCCTCCTCGTCCGCATCCTCGACACGGCCCGACCCGGAAACCGACATCTGGTGTGCAGCGTCTCGGGAACACCGGAAACCATCGTCGCCGCCCTCCACGCCGACCAGGACGAGGACGGCGCCACCCACCTGGACGACGTCGAAGCCCTCGAATTCACCAGCATCCTCGCCCTCGGCATCGCCACCCGAAGCCCCGGCGGCCTCGTCATGCGCACCACCAGCCCCGACACCACCGACTGCATCTACGGCTGGCGCCTGCGCGGCGACGGCCTCGAACCCCTGACCGCCGGCGAGGTCTTCGACGCCTACTGCACCGACGTCGAATCCGGAGACCTGATCTCTCCAGAATCAGGCGTCGACTACTGCGTGCCACCCGACCTCGGCGACCTGGAACAGCCCCCGGGAGGACACCACCACTGAACACGCCAGGGGCGCCCCACCTGGTGGTGGGGCGCCCCTGAGCCAGAGCCGACGGACGGCTACCTGCCCGACTACTCGCCGGACAGCACCGCCTGAGCCGCCTGACGTGCCTCCTCGGCACTGTCCGCGGCCCGGGCCGCCAGCGCGGCCCGCTCGCACTGGGCCAGCGTGTACTTGGCCAGCGTCGACCGCACATACGGAATCGAAGCCGCACCCATGGAAAGGGAGGTGACCCCAAGACCGGTCAACACACAAGCCAGCAACGGGTCGGACGCGGCCTCGCCACAGACACCACAGCTCTTGCCCTCGGCCTTCGCCCCCTCGGCGGACATCGCCACCAGGTCGAGCAGCGCGGGCTGCCACGGATCCTGCAGACGGGACACAGCGCCCACCTGTCGGTCGGCGGCGAACGTGTACTGCGCGAGGTCGTTGGTCCCCAGCGACAGGAACTCGACCTCCTGCAGAATCGAGCGCGCCCGCAGCGCGGCCGACGGAATCTCCACCATCGCGCCGAACTTCGCCCGCAGGCCGGCCTCCCGGCACGCGTCCGCGAACGCCTTGGCGTCCGCACGGTCCGCGACCATCGGAGCCATGACCTCAAGGTAGACAGGCAGTCCCTCGGCGGCCTTCGCGAGCGCGGTCAGCTGAGTCCGCAGCACGTCGGGGTGGTCGAGCAACGAACGCAACCCGCGCACACCCAGAGCCGGGTTCGGCTCGTCGGCGGGCGTCAGGAAGTCGAGCGGCTTGTCCGCGCCGGCGTCCAGCACCCGCACGACGACACGCCCCTCGGGGAACGCCTCGAGCACCTGCCGGTAGGCCTCGACCTGCTTCTCCTCGGACGGCGCGTTCTTGCTGTCGTCCAGGAAAAGGAACTCGGTACGGAAGAGCCCCACACCCTCGGCCCCCGCCTCCAGCGCGGCCGGCACATCAGCGGGACCGCCCACGTTGGCGAGCAACGGCACCTTGTGCCCGTCGGAGGTGGCACCCGGCCCCGTCGAAGAGGAAAGAGCGGCCTTGCGCGCGGCAGCCGCGGCCTCCAACTCGGCCTTCTTCTCATCACTCGGGTTCACGAAGATCTCGCCGGTGCTGCCGTCCACGGCGACAACCGTCCCCTCGGCCAACTCACCGGCCCCCGGCAGCGCCACCACAGCGGGCACACCGAGCGCCCGCGCCAGGATCGCGCTGTGACTGGTCGGCCCGCCCTCCTCGGTGACAAAACCGAGCACGAGGGTTGGGTCCAGGAGCGCCGTATCGGCAGGAGCAAGGTCACGAGCGATCAGCACGTACGGCTCGTCGCTGTCCGGCACACCCGGCATCGGCACCCCGAGCAACCGGGCGACGATACGGTTCCGCACATCATCGAGGTCGGCCACCCGACCGGCCAGATAGTCACCGGCACCAGCCAGCAGGGCACGGTAGGCGGCGAAGGCGTCGTAGACGGCCCGCTCGGCCGTGCTGCCGACGGAGATACGGCGATCCACGTCCGTCATCAACTCGGGGTCCTGGGCCATCATGGCCTGGGCCTCGAGTACCGCCTGGGCTTCGCCCCCCGCCAGATTGCCGCGTGCCATCAGGTCGGCCGCCACAGCGTCCACGGCCTGGCGGGCGCGCCCTTGTTCACGCTCCGCGTCCTCCACCGGAATCTGCTTGGCAGGCGGTTCCAGAACCGCCGTCCCCATGTGCCGAACCTCGCCGATCGCCACACCGTGGCTCACACCGACGCCTCGCAGCGTTGTCTCCATCTCACCCGTCTCCGATAGTGCGGCGGGTCCCGCCGCCGCGGTGGTTGTCCTGCACACCGTCATTGCGACGGCACTGACGTCACTCCCAGGAGAAGAGCCTGTCGCCGGCCTTCACATCGCCGTCCTCGCGGAGCTCGGAGAGGGACTCGGCAGCGGCCTCAAGGGCCACGATCGGGCACACCGGGGACTTGCCGGCGGCCTCCACGGCGGCCGGGTTCCAGCGCACGACACTCTGGCCCCGGGTCACGGTGTCGCCCTTGCTGACGAGCAGTTCGAAACCCTCGCCATTGAGCTGCACGGTGTCGATACCGAGATGGGTCAGAACACCATGCCCCTCGCTGTCCACGACGACGAAGGCGTGAGGGTGGAGGGAGACGATGACCCCGTCCACGGGAGAGACGGCCTCGGAAGGCTCACGTACGGGGTCGATGGCGGTGCCGGGGCCGACCATGGCCCCGGAGAAGACGGGATCCGGCACCTCGGTCAGTCCGATGGCGCGTCCTGCGAGCGGGGACGTCACGCTGGTCATGGGAAGCCTCCCAGGGGTGGAAATGTGATGGGGCCGTCACTACCTGTCCCGGACGGCACGCTGAGCAGCAGGGTATGTCATATGTAGTACCGGTTCCGCCCGAGAGGTCGGGATTAGTGGTCTAGACCACACCTCTAATCGATTTGCACCTGCTCCACGGCCGCATGTACAGTCGTACTCCTGCTTGAGGCCGAGCGATGCGACCAAGCGTCTTTGCTTGGCCTGGCAGCACCCAACTTGTCAGATCCTATCCCGGGGTCACCTTCTGCATGCCTGCAGGACGGTGGTCAGGGGGCCGGAAAAACACTGATAGAGTTTGGAACACCGAAGGGAAGCCCGGAGGAAAGCCCGAGAGGGTGAGTACAAAGGAAGCGTCCGTTCCTTGAGAACTCAACAGCGTGCCAAAAATCAACGCCAGATATGT